>CAZTCR010000023.1:6235-50369 GCA_964612185.1 uncultured Eubacteriales bacterium | reverse complement strand
ATCGTCATTGCACTTTCAGTGTCAATTCTCGTAACCGTTATTGTTCAGATCATCAGCACCAAAAAGCAGCTGAACAACCGGCATATTGAAGAGTGTTTTGAAGGGATAAAATAACCCGGAACCGGGAAAACTTTAAGCGCAGGGTTTCTCGCCCTGCGCTTTCATTATTTTGCTATAAATTTCACTTTGATATTGTTATCTTATGAAAAATCTTTTTACCTTTTTTGACCATGACGCTCCCCTGTTCCAGTTTCTCCCTGCCGATAACAAAAGTGTAATCCGGCACCTTGGCATCATCCACGGAAACGCCGCCCTGCTCAATGAGCCTGCGCGCCTCCCCTTTTGACTTGGCAAGCCCTGCCTTCACCAGGATGTTCAAAATATTTGCCTGCCCGTCTTCAAAGTCCTCCGCGGTCAGCACGGTTGTCGGCATATTATCCGAATCGGCGTTATTGCCAAATAGCGACTGTGCAGCTTTCTGCGCTTTGTTTGCCTCATCCTCGCCGTGTATCAGCTTGGTAACTTCGTAAGCCAATAGAGCCTTGGCGGCGTTAATATCGCTGCCCTCAAGCTTGCCATACTCCTCAATCTTATCCACCGGGATGAAGGTGAGCATCATCATGCAGTTGACCACATCGGCATCGTCCACATTGCGCCAGTACTGGTAAAAGTCGTAGGGCGATGTTTTCTCCGGATTCAGCCAGACAGCGCCTTTTTCGGTTTTGCCCATTTTACGGCCGTCGCTGGTCTGCAGAAGTTTAAAGGTCATACCGTATGTATCCCGGCTGTCCGCCCTGCGGTTGAGTTCAACACCATAGATAATATTGCTCCACTGGTCATCCCCGCCGAGCTGCATCACGCAGCCGTAGTCGCGCCCGAGCACAAGGAAATCGTAGCTCTGCATAATCATGTAGTTGAGTTCGAAGAAGGAAAGCCCGGTTTCCAGCCGCTGCTTGTAGCATTCCGCCGCGAGCATGCGGTTAACAGAAAAATGCACGCCGATTTCCCGCAGAAAATCCACATAGTTCAGGTTCAGCAGCCAATCGGCATTATTGACCATAATTGCTTTCCCGTTTGAAAAATCGATAAGCTTGCCCATCTGCTCTTTGAAGCAGCTGATGTTATACTCAATATCTTCTTTGGTTAGCATTTTGCGCATGTCCGTTTTGCCGGACGGGTCACCGACCATACCGGTGCCGCCGCCAAACAGGGCGATGGGCACATGCCCTGCACGCTGCATATGCGCCATGACCATTATTTGTACAAAATGGCCGACATGCAGGCTGTCCGCCGTCGGGTCAAAACCGATATAAAATTTAATTTTATCCTTGGTGAGCAGCTGCTCAATTTTTTCGGCGTCGGTCATTTGAGCAATCAACCCGCGCGCCTGCAGTTCTTCAAATACATTCATGATTTTCATCCTTTCGAAGTCCGGCCGTTATTCAACCAAACTCCATAAAAAAATAACGCCCCCTGCATTATGCAGAGGGCGGAATAACCGCGGTACCACCTCTTGGTTGCTGAGCTTTCACAAACACAGCCTTAACGGGTACAAAAATACCCTTGCGCTTTAACGGGCGCCCACGGCGCGGCTTACTGTTGTTTCAGCCGGGCGGCTCGGAGATGTATTTCACACATTGGTCATATTCCCTTACACCAACCGGGAACTCTCTGCGCTGACCTGCGGTGTTACTCTTTCTCGTTATTGCCATTGGGAGGATTATAAATGATAAATGTCCGCTTGTCAATATTTTTATAATGCTTTCAGTACCGCCAATGCCAACGGAGCTTCTTTCGCGAAATCTTTCGTGCCGGCTTCCAACGAGCAGCGGGTACACCCTGCATCCCTAATGGCTTTCATAAACGGTGCGTAGTCAAACCCGTCGCCGGGGGCGGGATAGCATCGTCCGACGGGATTCGCAATGTGGGAATGGATGATTTTTCCCTTTAGCATGGCTATTCTATCCAGCGGATCATTTTCTAAAAACACATGGTACAAATCAGCGAGGGTCTTTATATTGTCGCATCCGATAGCGTCTGCCAGCGCAACGCCTTCCAGCACCGAGTTTAAGCAATTGCATTCTTTTTTATTCAGCGGCTCAATCGCAATACAGATGCCATATTTTGCAGCCTCCGGACTGACAATCTCTTTCAGGAAATAGGCAATCTGCTTATGGGCATCCTCCCTTAAAACCCCGTCCGGCACGCGCCTTGCGCCGCCGCTGCCGAATACCGCGGACTTAATGCCAACGCGTGACGCTCTTTCAAGCGCTTTTGCAACATAGGCGGAAATGCATGCGCAATCAATATTATCGCCAACAAGTTTATATTCCCCCGGGATAAAGCAGTTGGATGCCTCACAGGGAATCTCATTTTCTTTCAACGCCTGCAAAAACGCGTTAAAATCATCATCGCTGATGGTGGCGATATCTGTCATGTTGGTTTCAATATAATCAAACCCCGCCTCTTTTAATACCTTGATTTTCTCCGCGTCCGTACCTACACAAGCTCCGAATTTCATCCGTTATTTCTCCTTTATACTAATTGTTATTTGCGTCCTTTAACATTTCCTCGGCGCTTTGCAGCTGCAGTTGTGTCACCCTGAGCCCGCCGATGATTCTGGCCAGTTCGTTCTTTCTGCCTTCTTGATTGAGCTTGTCCACCTGCGTATAGGTTTTACCGTCACGCACGGATTTGCTGATGAGCAGATGGCTGTCCGCCTGGGCGGCGATTTGCGCCAAATGTGTTACGCAGATGACCTGCCGACCTTTTGAGACCTGCCGCAGTTTCATCGCAACCTTTTGGGCTGCCCGGCCGCTCACGCCCGCGTCAACTTCGTCAAAAATCAGCGTATTTACATCATCCTTAGCAGAGAGCACATTTTTAATTGCAAGCATAATGCGGGACAGTTCGCCGCCGGATGCGATTTTAGCAATCGGTTTTGGTGATTCGCCCGCATTTGCTGAAATTAAAAATTCAATTTTATCGGCACCGGTTGCCGAATACTCTGCCGCCTGACGGTCAACGGTAAAGACGACGCCCGGCATATCCAAAAAGTCGAGTTCGGCTTTAACGATCTTCGCAAAAAGCTCTCCGGCTTTACGGCGGCTTTCGCTGAGTAGCGAGGCAAGTTGTTTCATGCTCGTCTTTGCTGCCTCGATTTCGTTTTGAAGCGCAGCACTTCGTTCATCAGACAGTTTGATTCTTTCGCGCTCGTTAATGGCATTCTCCAGGAAAATGAGCATCTCATCTTCCGTCTCGCCGTATTTGCGTGAAAGGCGGTAAATGGTATCCAGCCTTTCTTCAATAAGCTCCAGTTCTTTCGGGTTGTAATCGAGCATCTCAAGCGTACCCCTGATAAGCTCAATATATTCCTCAATGTCATAACTCATACTTCGAACAGCTTCGGATGCTTTTTCAAGTTGAGCGTAATAGGAGGCTGCGGAATCAAGACAGCCGGCGGAATATTCCAACTGCTGTTTCGCGCCGCTAAGATCCTCCGTGCCGTTGAGCGCTTCATACGCTTCACGCAGTCGGTTGATCACCTTTTCAGCGTTTTGATAAAGATTCTTGCGTGTATTTAGTTCTTCCTGTTCACCGGTCCGCAAATCGGCCGCTTCCAATTCATTGATTTGATAATTCAACAAATCGATGCGCCGTGATTTTTCTGCCTCATCCATATTGATGGCGGCAAGCTCTTTTTCAAGTGACCGCAAAAGCGTGTAAGCGTTTTTGTATTGGTTAAGTAAAACACTGTTTTCGGCAATAGCGTCAATGAATACATAATGTCCTTCCGGCGACAGCAAGGCTTGATTGTCGTGCTGGCCGTGGATATTGATGAGTTCGCCGCCTATACTTTTCAGCATTGAAACGGTTGCGGGGCTGCCATTGATCCGGCAGACATTCCGGCCGTCCAAACTGATAGAACGCTGCAGCAGAAGACTCCCGTCAACCTGGGGTTCAATATCAAATTCGATCAGTTTTGCGTTCACACGCAAGCCCGCATCCGTATATAAGGCAGATACCTTCGCCGCCTGCGCCCCGGTTCGTACCAATTCACGCGAGGTTCTCTCGCCCAAAACCGCGTTGATAGAGTCAATAATGATGGACTTACCCGCGCCGGTTTCACCGGTTAACACATTAAGTCCGGCATCAAATTCAATCTCCGCGTTTTCAATGATTGCAATGTTTTCGATTTTGAGGCTGAGAAGCATTTTATCACCAACCGCTGTTATTTTCCGAGCAGCCTTTGAATGGCATCTTTCATCTGTGATGCGTAACCTTCCGTGCGGCATAGGGCAAAAATGGTGTCATCCCCCGCGAGCGTACCGACCAGCCCGTCCCAATGCATGGAGTCAAATGCGGCGCAGGCAGCCTGTGCCATGCCGGTGTAGCATCGGATAACAATCGTGTTGCCGGCGTAATCGGAGGAAATAACAGACTGAATAAAAATCGCGTTGAACTTGGCGATGAGTTCGTCCGAATCGGTCTTGTTTGCGACATAGCGGTATTGCCCGTTGGATCCCATCATTTTTACGATTCTGAGTTCGTTGATGTCCCTGGAAATCGTTGCCTGAGTCACATCAAAACCGTTTTCCTGCAGCCTGCGCAGCAGTTCTTCCTGTGTTGATATGCTGTACTTTTCAATTAGTTTCTGAATTAATTCGAGCCTCTTTTTTTTCATCGCAAACCATGTCCTTTCAGGTGTTTATTGTTACTGCGTCCGGCAGAAATTTTATTCGTTCCATTGAATCAGTTTACTGTTCAACACATCCATAAAAGTGTCCGATTTAATACGGATAAATTCAGCGGAAACTTCCGCTTTCCCGATGTTCAAACAACAATCTTCGGGCATGGTAACGGGGTCCTCGCCGTCGCAGGAAAAGGACACATCGCTGCCGGATAAAGCCTTGACTGAGAATTCAGAATCCGTGTTCAGGATAAAGGAGCGTGCAAAAAGCGAATGGGCACAGATAGGAGTGAGCAGAATACTTTCAAGCACCGGGTCAACGATCGGTCCCCCGGCTGAGAGAGAATAGGCGGTGGAACCGGTGGGTGTTGCAATAATCAATCCATCTGCAAAATAGTTGATTAAATGCCTGCCGCGGCATTCAACCGTAAGTTCGACCGGCTTTGTTCTGCCTGCCCGCGAAACGACGGTATCGTTGATGCAATACTCGGACGCCAGAATGTCGCTGCCCCTTACAAGCTGTGTTTTGAGCATCATGCGTTTATCCACCGAATAATTGCCGCTGAGCAGGTTGCCCAAAAGATTGATCTCATGGCGTTCAAGCCCTGCCATAAACGCGAGCCTGCCGGCATTGATGCCCAAAATCGGCTTGCTCCAAAGCACAGCACTTTTTGCGGCATGAATGATGGTGCCGTCACCACCGATGGTAATGAGTACATCACAGGTTTTCAGCATATCATCATAGGGTAAAAAGTTTGCTTTTGTTCCGGCGAAGCTAGCTTTGTTTTCCAGCGCAATAATGTAGCAGGCATTTAATTCGTCGAGTTTGGCGCACACTTCGAGCGTGACTTCAAAAGCATTTTCTCTGGTCAAGTTCGGTTGCAGTGCAAATCTCAAAGGGTTTCACCTCCATCAAGTTCATGGTGTGAGCGTTCGGCAAGTGCATCGGGCGAATCGGAACAGCGGTTAACGGGCGAGGATGATTGTGCGATGTGCATCAGATATTCAATATTACCTTCCGGCCCTTTAACCGGTGAGTAATCAAGCATCAGTATATCGAATCCCTCCGTAAGCGCGAAGCCGCACACGGTTTGGATAACCTGCGTGTGGACAGCAACATCACGGACAACACCCTTTTTACCGACTTTTTCCCTGCCGGCCTCAAACTGCGGTTTAATCAGGCACACTGCCTGCCCGCCGTCTTTGAGCAGCGGATGCAATGCAGGAAGAATAAGGCGCAAGGAAATAAATGAAACATCCACGCTCGCAAAATCAATTTTGTCGGGAACAAGTTCCGCTGTCACATAGCGAAAATTGGTGCGTTCAAGGTTGACAACACGCGCGTCTGTGCGCAATTTCCAGGCAAGTTGGCTGTAACCGACATCAACCGCATATACTTTTTTTGCGCCATGGGAAAGCATACAGTCCGTAAAGCCACCGGTTGAAGCACCGATATCCAGGCAAATACTGCCGGTTAAATCAATATGGAATCGTTCGATTGCTTTTTGCAGTTTCAAGCCGCCCCTGCTGACAAAGGGATTGTTGCAACCTTTGATTTCAATCAAATCATTCTCTTTAACCGGAAGGCCGGCCTTTGTCTGCTTGCCTCCGTTCAAATACACAAGCCCTGCCATAATTTGTGCCTGCGCCTTTTCGCGCGAGGGGGCAAGCCCGCGCTCATATACGGCGATATCAAGTCTCTTTTTCGGATTCATCGCACGCGCTCCCGAGTATTGTTTTAACAATTCCGGCCGTATCGAGCCGGTATTTTTCGAGCTGGTCTTTGACCGTTCCCTGAAGGACAAAACAATCCTCCACCGCGGTTAATGTGTAATCGCCTTTATAGCCGGACTCCAGCAGCATAAGCGCAAATTTTTCTCCGGTGCCGGCAGAACGCACCCCTTCTTCGAAAAAGAATATTTGCTGAGCACCTGCAACCGCGTCCAAAGCTTTGCAGTCAACCGGTTTAATTCGGTTGAGCTTAAGCACTTTTACGCGGACACCGTTTTCGGCAAGTATTTTCAGCGCTGTACAGGCGGCGGAAAATACCCTGCCATAGGTCACAATAACTTTATCCGCAGTTTCATCGCCGTATAAGTCGAACGCGCCAAAGGATGGTTCAAAATCATCAGGCAGGCAATTCGCCTCACCCCGCGGATAACGCACGGCGACAACATATTTATCATGATACAAGGCGTTGTTCATGTATCTTTTCAGTTCCGCATAACTTGACGGCGCATACACAATAATGTCCGGTATCCCATTCATAAACGCGACATCAAACAGTCCCTGATGGGTTTCGCCGTCTTCCCCCACAAAACCTGCCCGGTCAATGGCCAGAACAATTTTTTGCTTTTGAAGCGCGGCATCGTGAATAAGCTGATCATAACTTCGCTGTAAAAATGAAGAGTATACCGCAAAAACCGGCAGCATATTGAATTTTGCCAGGCCGGAGGCAAAGGTAACGGCATGAGATTCCGCAATACCGACATCAAAAAAGCGGTTGTCAAACTTCAGTTTAAAATCTTCCAGCCCCGTTGCTACCGACATAGCCGCCGTGATAGCGCAAATCCGGCGGTCTTTTTCCGCAACTTCGCACATAAACTCACCGAACTGTGCTGAATAGTTCTTACCGCTTGGTATCGGATCGCCGGAGTTGAGGTCAAACTTTGGTACGCCGTGGAACTGAATGGGCGACTGTTCAGCCAAATCATAGCCTTTGCCCTTTGTGGTATTAATATGTAAAATGACGGGATGGTTGACAATTTTGGCGCTGTTGAGCGCCTGAGTCAGATGTTCTATATCGTGCCCGTCTATCGGGCCGATGTAGCGGAATCCCAATTCTTCAAACCATGTACTCTTATAAATAGCACTCTTTAAGAAGGATTTCAATTTAAAAATTACGCTTGCAATATGCCGGCCTATTAATGGGATCCGGTTTAAAAAGCTCTCCGTTTTCGCCTTAAACTTATAGTACCTCGGTTTTGTCCGGATCGTTGTCATATAACGCGCCATTGCTCCGACATTTTTTGAAATTGACATTTCATTGTCGTTCAGAATAACAATGAGCCTGCTGTTAGTCCGCCCGGCATTGTTCAGGGCTTCATAAACAAGCCCGCCTGTGAATGAACCGTCGCCGACGACAGCAACAACATAACTGTTATCCTTCTTAATCGCTTTGGCTTCCGCAATGCCGAGCGCAGCAGACACAGCAGTACCGGAATGACCGCTGAAGAAAAAGTCATGCTCGCTTTCGCAAGGTCTGGAAAAACCCGACAGACCATCTTTCGTGCGGAGGGTGTCGAACTTGTCATATCGTCCGGTTAATAGTTTATGTGTATAGCTTTGATGACCAACATCCCAAATAATATGGTCATACGGCGAATTAAAGACTCGATGCAGCGCAATTGAAAGCTCTACAACGCCCAAATTAGAAGCCAGATGTCCCCCGTTACGAGTAACGGTTTCAACCAAGACCTGCCTGATTTCCTGCGCAAGAGAAGCAAGCTCATTTTTATTGAGCTTTTTCACATCTTTTGGCGATGTGATGTTTTTCAAATAGTTGCTGTTGCTCATGGATATACTCCTTAGTTTTCCCGCTGTGCCAAACTATCCGCAAGACTGAAAAGGAAACCGGTATTTTCACCGAAAACCGAAAGGGATGCTTTTGCCTGTTGAGTGAGTTCAAATACTTTAACTTTTGCGGCATCAATCCCAAGCGCGCCGATATAAGTCGATTTTTTGTTGCCGGTGTCGCTGCCGGCAGGTTTACCCAATTTCACTGTACTGCCCGTCACATCCAATATATCATCGACCAACTGAAATGCAAGCCCTATACTGGCTGCAAATGCCGCGGCAGCCTCAACTTTTTCTTCTTCGGCATTGGCTGCTGTACAACCCAGAACGCAGGCAGCTGTTATAAGTCTGCCCGTCTTTTTGGCATCGGTTTCAAGCAGCTCGGAAAGTTCAATATCTTTGCCTTCGTTTAATAAATCCATCATTTGTCCGCCAATCATGCCGCCCCAACCCGCGGCTGCGGAAAGACACGCCCCTGCTTTTACGACAACAGCCGGCGCCAACTCAGCTGTGAAAACCGTTTCAAATGCGAGCGTGAGCAGTGCGTCGCCGGCTAAAAGTGCGTTGGCTTCGCCGAAGCGAATATGGCAGGCGGGCTTGCCCCTGCGTAAATCATCGTTATCCATACAAGGCAAATCATCATGGATGAGTGAATAAGCGTGAATCATTTCAACCGCGCAGGCAAAAGCAAGCGCTGTTTCCTGTTTTCCGCCGCAAAGTCTGCAGAACTCGAGGGTCAAAACCGGACGGATGCGTTTGCCGCCGTTAAACACGCTGTAACGCATGGCCTCACAGACAATGCTTGTTTGTGCGGGCGGCAGCAACGCTTCTAACGCGTTGTTGACGAGCTCAGTGAAAGCTTGCGTTCCGGCGTTATTCGGCATGATCGGTATCCTCCTGCTCCAAAGAGGACAGTTCCGTTATCTTTTGCTCCGCGTTATCAAGACAGGCATTGCAAAAAGCAGCAAGTTTTGTGCCTTCTTCAAAAAGTTTCAAGGTTTCTTCAAGCGGCTTGCTGCCATCTTCGAGCACCTGAACAATTTCTTCCAACTTTTTTATAGATTCCTCATAAGTTTGCTTTTTCACGCTGTTCACTCCTTGTCAGTCATTAAATCCGGCCAATTTATCTTTGACCGTACAAAGAAGTTTGCCTTTTTCAAGCAGTACATCCACATCACTGCCGATACTGATTTTCGACGTGTCATGAATCAATTCCCCGCCGGCATAAGCAAGCGCGTATCCCCTGCCGAGCACTTTCAGTGGACTAAGGGTATCAAGCTTACCAGCAACAATTGATAAGTTGTTTCTTTTCGCGGCAACATCCGCCATGACAAAGGCGCTCAGTGACGCAATTAAGCTGTCTAGTTTTTGCCGGTGAATATTAATGCTCATAACCGGGCTCACCAGCCCCCGTGACATCTCAAGCTGCCTTAGTTTTGCGCGTTCTGCCTGAAGCCTGCTGTGCAGTGCCTTACCGCAGCGCATTTTTGCGCCGCTGATGGCTGAACGCTGCTCAAATACCTCCGGCACAGCAAGTTCGGCTGCGGCAGACGGTGTTGGTGCTCTCAAATCCGCGACAAAATCACAGATGGTATAATCGGTCTCGTGGCCGACTGCGGAAATCACAGGAATATCGCTCGCCGCTACGGCGCGCGCAACCGATTCCTCATTAAATGCCCACAATTCCTCGATAGACCCGCCGCCCCTGCCTACAATCAGCACATCGGCGTAACGGCCGCGATTAAATCGTTTAATTGCGTCGATTATCTGCCCCGCGGCGGAGGTACCTTGAACTTGTACCGGGCAAAGCACAACCTCTGCAAGCGGAAAACGGCGCGCGAGTATGTTGATAATATCACGAACAGCGGCTCCGGTCGGCGAAGTCACAACACCGATGCGCCGGGGATATTTCGGCATCGCTTTTTTACGGCTTTGTTCGAACAAGCCTTCTTGTGCGAGTTTGTTTTTCAGTTGTTCAAAGGCCATATTCAGCGCGCCCAAACCGTCAGGCTGCATATCATCAATGTACAGCTGGTATTGACCGTCCCGCTCATAAACGGATATTCTGCCCCGGGCGATGACGCGCATCCCGTTTTCGGGCTTGAATTTCAACCGCTGGTTAGCCGTGCGGAACATAACAGCTTTTACAGCGGCGGCTTCATCCTTTAGTGTCATATAATAGTGACCGGTGCGGTAATGGTCGGTAAAATTTGATATTTCTCCGCAGACAAAAATATTGCTCAGATTGATGTCGCCGTCGAAAATTGATTTGATATAGGTATTCAGCTGGCTGATTGTTAGAACAGCAGGGTTATTCATCTGTTATCAATCCTCGCTTTCCGGCTTTTGCCGGGCGGATATGCCGTTACAGACCGCGGTGCCGTAGACTTGCCAAGACAGCGACACCCGCCGCGTTATCCGCAGAAAATGCCGGTTCCGCAAAGCAGGCGTCGAATTTTGCCGTGATTTTCCGTTTGATGATACTGTTCGACATCACGCCGCCGGAAAAAACAAGCGGAAGGTTTCCACAGGAATCAAATGCAAATTCCGCCATTTTGATCAGTGCCGCGCCAATGGATTCAATACAATACCGGCTGATATCCCGGGCGCTTTCCCCTGCCGCAAACATTGCGGCACATTTACTTTCCAGCCCGGAAAAGCTGCAATTACCGGCTTTGATAACCGGATGAAGACAATTGGTTTTTGTGCTTTCAAGCGCCAGCTTTTCAAGCTCCATACCGCAGGGGAATTGAAGTCCGAGCAGTACACCCGTTCTGTCTACTGCCTGGCCGGCATTCAAGTCAAGTGTTGAGCAAATTATTTGCATTTTAATAATCTTTCTGTCGTCCGGTTCAACCAGCAATACTTCCGTAGTCCCGCCGGAAACATGAAAGGCGATGAATTTTTCTTTCAGCAGGTTGAGCCTGCTCGCGGAATAAAGGGCGGCGGCAATATGCCCCGCTTGATGAGAAAAACGATAAACCGGTATATCGCAAACAGCGGCTGCACAGACAGCGGCGCTGACACCCGCTAAAAAACACGGCATATAGGAGCCTTCGGCATCACGCGGGACGGATGAAACACCAATGGCAGAAAGAACGGATTTGTTTCCATCCATAAGCTGTTCCATCAACTCGGGCAGCATCACCGTGTGATGAAAAAGCGCGTCGCTTTGCCGCAACCCCTTTTCACCCTTTTTCACCGGTAAAAGCATCTTCTTTTGTAAAACAACCCCTTTTCCGCAGTCAAACAATGCGGCAGAGGTTGTATAATTGCTCGTATCAATGCCCAAAAATATGCCCGTCATTCTTCCGCTGCGGTGTCGTTTTCTCCGCTCCCCAGCATATCGGATGAGCGCGCGATGCTGCCGAGAATGCCGTTAACAAAGGGCCCGTCTTCTTCCGCACCGAATTTTTTACACAATTCGACTGCCTCGTTAATTGAAACGCTCACCGGCACTTCCGGCACATGGAGCATCTCGCAAATGGCCAAGCGGAGAATCGCGAGCGAAACCTTTGATATCCTGTTGATCCGCCAGCCGATTGAGTTTTTTTCAATCAGTTCGTCGATTTTAGTCAGGTTATCCCACGCGGTTTTCGCAAGCGCTGTCGCGTATTCGTCTTCATGCATAAGTTCCTGCTCGATACTGATTTCAAGAATCTCATCCAAATCCGTTTCGGGGTGGAAGGATTTTTCAAACAGAATCGTGAACGCCTGCTCTCTTGCTTGCCGTCTGGTCATTTTTGTGCCTCCGTATGAATCGTAGCGTGTTGTTCGCATGTTATTATGCTTGCCCTGCAGATTGTTCTTTAAAATCAATACCGGCGATGCTGACATTTACTTTTGTGACAACCCTGCTTGTCATGCTTTGAACAGCGCTTTTTACGCTGCGCTGAACCTCGGAAGCGACGGCAGGGATCTTTCTATTTTCTTTTATAATGATGTATATTTGCAGTTTAATGTCGTTTTCGCCCGACCATACTTTGACGGATTTAAGCGGGCTGTCCCCGATTTTTAGCAGGGAGTGCACATCCGGCGGGCGTGCGGCGAAACCGGCAACACCGTCGACATCCTTCGCTGCATTTAAAGCGATAGACGCAATCACTTCGTCGGATATGACGAGACCGCCGGAATCGTTATCGGCTTTATGTTCATTATCCAATCAGCGCACCCCCTTCTTTGCTATATTATAACACAATGAAAAAAATACTCAATATAAAAATGAATAATTATAGACTTTATACATTTTGATGAGTTTCTTTATATGTCTTTTACGGTTTAATCATGTGTCAGCAACCTAATCCTTGAAAACGCGGCTGCGATATGATAAACTACTTTTTGACATATTTACCAATGCAAAAGGAAGGAACAAATTTTATGGGAAAAAGGCTGAACGCCGGCGATGGCACAAAAATATCTCCCGTTAAACATTTATTTGCCGAGAATAAAAATATTATACTTGCCTTCGTGTTCACTTCGGTCGTTATGATTTTTGTTTATTATTGTTTCGGCTTGTTTCCGTTTGGAGATAAAACCATTTTACGAATGGATTTATATCACCAGTACGGTCCGCTTTTCGCGGAACTGTACGAAAGGATTATCGGAGCAAAGAGCTTCCTGTATTCCTGGAACTCCGGTTTGGGCGGCAGTTTCCTCGGTAATTTTTACAACTATCTGGCAAGCCCGCTGTCGCTGCTCGTACTGTTATTCGGACACAAAAACATTCCCGAGGCAATCGCTGCAATTATTCTGCTCAAGGGCGCGTTCGCGAGCGCGACTTTCGCCTATTACCTTAAACGCAGTCAGGGACAAAATGATGCCTCTATCGCGGCATTCGGGGTACTGTATTCCTTCTGCGGTTTCTTTATCGCCTATTACTGGAATGTGATGTGGCTGGACGCAATGGTTCTCTTTCCGCTGGCGATGCTTGGCATTGAGCTGATTATTAAATCAAAAAAGTTCGGCTTGTTTGTTTTTGCGCTCACCATGACGATGTTAACCAACTACTATATGGCATATATGCTGTGCATTTTTTCTGTTTTGTTCTATCTAATCAGTTATATCGGCACTTATTCATTGACGAGCAGTTATGACGAAACGGATGTTTCATCGTCGCAAAGCAAGGCTTCACTGTGGCACCGGCTCAAGCACTCCAGATTGTTGGGCAGCGGGATTACTTTTACCTTCAGCAGCATCATCTCCCTGTGCCTGGCCGCTTTTGCCTTGCTGCCTATTTATTATGTGCTCAAAGCCTGTTCGGCAACCGCAGACCCGTTCCCGGCCACTTTCACATCCTATTACAAAATTTTTGATTTTCTGGCAAACCACCTTGCAAGTGTCGACCCGACCATACGCAGCAGCGGCACAGATGTGCTGCCGAATGTTTATTGCGGGATAGCGGCGGTTATTCTCGTTCCCCTGTTTTTGTTCGCAAAATCAATCAGCATCAAACAAAAAGCAGCCTATGTCGGTCTGCTGGGCTTCCTGTATTTCAGCTTCAACATTAATTATGCCAATTTTGTCTGGCACGGTTTTCACTTCCCGAATGATTTGCCGTACAGATTCTCTTTTATGTATTCCTTCATCCTCCTTATCATGGCATACAAGGCTTTTGTACGGCTGAAAGAATTTAGCGGCAAAGAGGTGCTCGGCACCGGGATAGCCGTACTTTTTGCCGTTGTGCTGATTCAGGAAATCGGGTCAAAAAATGTCAGTGACCTCACGGTTATCACCAGCATATCATTTATTGTCCTTTATACACTGCTATTTGCCATGCATAGCCGGGACAGATTTCCTGCTGCGGCCTTCGCGCTGCTGATTCTATGCAGTTTCACAGCGGAGGCTTGTATTGCCAATACAGACAGATACTCCATGAATCAGCGTAAGGTTGATTACGCGCAGGACCTGCCAGATTTTCAGACGCTGAAATCCCGCTTGGACGAATATGACGGCACCGACTTTTATCGTATGGAACTCACCTCTTTGCGAACCAGGATGGACCCGAGTTGGTATGACTACAACGGTGTATCCACCTTTTCGTCCATGGCTTATGAGAAACTATCCAATCTTCAAAGCCGCTTAGGTATGGCCGGCAATTTTATCAACAGTTATACTTACAATTCACAAACACCCGTTTACAATGCCATGCATTCGCTCAAATACATTGTCAACAACAACGAAAGCATCGTCATGAACCCTATTTTCTATGAACCCTTGTTCAGCAAAGACAAGTTTACGGCTTACAAAAACCTTTATCATCTGCCTATCGCTTATTGTGTAAACCCGGCGTTGACGGATTGGGATTATACGAATTCAAACCCATTCGCTGTTCAAGCGGACTATTTCACCAAAGCAACAGGCAGCGAAACTCCGTTCAGCCGTTTGCCGATTACAGGGGCAGAATATAATAATGTTGACGATATTTATACCGGTTTTGACACCGGAGAATTTTACTATTACAAAACTGTATCCGACAGCGACGCGAGTGTAACTTTTATCATTGTACCGGAAGTTACCCAGAGTTGTTATATCTATGTTAAATCGTCTAATGTGGACAAGGTGATTGTACGCAGCGGTGATTATGTGCTCACCCATAATGATGACCGCGAGTCTATCATCGACATCGGCGTACGTGAAGCGGGCGAAGAAATCCGCGTGGAATTGCCGATCGCCAAAGGCAATTCCGGCAACATCAGTTTGTATGCCTATGGTGTTGACACGGCAAAGTTTGCCGAAGGGTACAACAAACTCAACGAAGGCAGGCTGGATGTAACAAGCTTCAGAGAAACCGAAATCACCGGCTCCCTGACAGCGCCAAAGGACAGTATCCTCTATACTTCCATCCCATACGATGTTGGCTGGCGTGTAACACTCAACGGTGAAAAACTCGCTGCCGATAAACTGCTTAGAATCGGCGACGCGCTGCTCGGCGTCAAGCTCGACAAGGAAGGCGCCAACACCGTAGAATTCAAATATATACCGATAGGGCTGTACACGGGCTTGTATATTTCCGCCGCGGCGCTGTTCGCCTTAATCCTGATCGCTATTGTCCGAAGAATATTCCGTAATTTTGATAACAAGAAAAACACCGTCACGCAACCGGTATTTACCTATCCGGATATCCCGCCGATCGAGCCCGTCAATTACAATTACGCCGATTTCGGACTTGACCCCGTCCAAAGTCCGCAAACACCTCCCCCTGTACAGGAAACCTGGCCGAGGGATTACAACGATGTACCCATTGCCGTGCCTTCGGTCAACCTGTCGCCCAGAAGGATTGTCGAGGAAGAGCTCGAAGTAATTGTTGAAGATTATAATGACAACTGATCCTGTTTGAGAAAAGCAGCGCCGAAAAAACGGCGCTGCTTTTCTTATTTTTTTAACTCGTAGAGACAGGACAATCAGACGCTGAAGAGGAGTTCGCTGTAAATCGGATACGGCCAGTATTTTGCCGCGACAAGAGTTTCGAGTTCATCGGTCGTCTGCCTGACAAGGCACATTTTTTCAAATACCGTATTGCTGAAGTATTTGGCGCATTCAGCGCTGTCTTCAATATCTTTCGCGTTGAGGACTGCCGCTTCAAGCTCGGATACACTGTTGTAAAGGCATTCGCAAAGTTTTGACAACTTTTCCGTAAGGGTTGTTTCATAAACTGTGGATATGTTTTCACTCAGGGCTTTTTTGTCAATACCCGATTTTGCAAGTTCAGCAGAATATGCGACAACCGCAGGCAGAATATCCCTGTTCACCATGCCGATTATTGTCTGCACTTCAATGGAAAGCACCTTTATATAGTTTTCCAGCATTAATTCACACCTTGATTCGACCTCCGCTTTGGTGAAAACCTTATGTTTTGAAAAGAGCTTGATATTCTTCTCCGCTTTAAAAAACGGAAGGGCATCCGCGGTGGAACGAAGATTGAGCAAGCCGCGCCTTTCGGATTCTTTTACCCACTCTTCCGAATAACTGTTGCCGTTAAAGATGATCCTTTTGTGCTTTTTGACCGTATCTCTAATAATCTCCGTTATTGCGGAATTGAGGTCATCCGCTTTTTCAAGTTTATCCGCGAATTGCGCAAGAACATCGGCAACGGCTGTGTTGAGCACGATATTCGGGCCGGCAATCGACTGAGCAGAACCCAGCATACGAAATTCGAACTTGTTGCCGGTAAACGCGAAGGGTGAAGTTCTGTTCCTATCCGTCGTGTCCTTCGGAAACGGCGGCAGAACGGAAGCGCCGATTTTAATAACTTCGTTTGCCTTTTTGTCATAAGGCGTGCTTTTTTCAATCGATTCAAGAATTGCTGTGAGTTCATCCCCCAGGAAGATTGATACAATAGCGGGCGGGGCTTCGTTCGCGCCAAGGCGATGGTCATTGCCGGCACTCGCGACGGAAACCCTGAGCATATCCGCATGATCATCAACCGCTTTAATGACCGCGACAAGGAAAAGCAAAAATTGTGCGTTATCCTCCGGCGATTTGCCGGGTTCAAGCAGATTGATGCCGTTGTCCGTGGATAACGACCAGTTGTTATGCTTGCCGCTGCCGTTTACCCCGGCGAAAGGTTTTTCATGCAAGAGGCAGGCCATGTCGTATTTAGCCGCGATTTTTTTCATAAACTCCATGGTTAGCTGGTTATGGTCGCAGGCAATGTTCGTCGTGGAGAAAATCGGCGCGAGTTCGTGCTGACCGGGGGCGACTTCGTTATGCTCGGTTTTTGCCATAATCCCAAGCTTCCATAGTTCCTCGTCAAGTTCTTTCATAAAAGCATGAACGCGTGGTTTAATCGCGCCGAAATAGTGGTCTTCCAGCTCTTGTCCTTTCGGGGATTTAGCGCCGAGGAGTGTTCTGCCGCAAAGCACAAGGTCACGGCGCTTGTTGTATACACTTTTATCAATCAAAAAGTATTCCTGCTCCGGTCCGACTGTAGTATTTACGGCACCGACATCGGTTTTTCCGAAGAGTTTGAGAATCCGGAGGGATTGCTCATTAATAACCTCCATGGAACGCAGCAGGGGCGTCTTTTTGTCCAGCACCTCGCCGCTGTAGGAGCAAAATGCTGTCGGGATGGAGAGAACGCCGTCTTTGATAAACGCGTACGAAGTGGGATCCCACGCGGTATACCCCCTGGCTTCAAAAGTCGCTCTCAGACCGCCGGACGGGAAAGAGGACGCGTCCGGCTCACCTTTAATGAGTGATTTGCCGGAAAACTCCATAATAATTTCGCCTTCGCCGGAGGGAGAAATAAAGCTGTCATGCTTTTCGGCAGTAATTCCGGTCATTGGCTGGAACCAGTGGGTAAAGTGGGTCGCACCTTTTTCAACCGCCCAGTCTTTCATCGCAATCGCAACGGCATTGGCGACATCAATGTCCAGGTCGGCGCCTTTTTCAATCGTTTTTTTGAGTTTGTTGTAAACATCCTTTGGCAGTTTCTCACGCATAACCTTGTCGCTGAAAACATTGCTCCCAAAAATGGCCGGTACATTGTTCATCATAACCATCCCTTCAAAATTAAAAAACAAGCGCCGCAGATAAAAATACCCGCAGCGCCTTTGCTGTTACGCTTACTATACACCATCCGGCGGCATCTGTCAAGATGTTTTTCGTCATTATTTTCAACGATTTATGAAATAATCAACTTATCTCCTTGCAGTTTTGTGTGCAATTTGCTGCTTAATCCGATGTTTTATCTTTATTTTGCAAGTTTTTGCATGACTCCTTTCTTTTTCTTGAAAAAAGACCTTGACAATATGTGATAGTTGCTATATACTTTTTCACATGAACAACGGTGTTCAAAACAAGGGAGGACGCAGCTCCTTTTTTTGAATATCGTCTTTTGTTTTTTGGGGAGGAACCGTGATGATGAGAGAAGGTCAAATCAGAATACCGTCGGGTTGCGCTATATCAGGCCTGATATCCCGTGACGGCAATAGGATCGGCGGTGAAGTCATCCGGCGATCCATTTCGGTCATGCATGACCGTTCAAACGGGCTTGGCGGCGGCTTTGCCGGTTATGGTATATATCCGGAGTACAAAGATGAATATGCGCTTCATGTGTTTTACGAGACGCTTGCTGCCCGCGAAGCATGTGAAAAATATCTGGATTCGCGTTTTGATATTATTAATTTATCTAAAATTCCGGTGAAAAAAAACAAAGCAATAAAAAACGAACCTTTCATCTGGCGTTACTTCGTACATCCGCTGCCAACCAAATTATCTGATTCACAGTTGGATGAATATGAATTTATGCGCAAATGCGTATTTAAAATCAACACTTCCATTGAAGGCGCATATGTGTTCTCAAGCGGAAAAAATATGGGTGTATTCAAGGCCGTGGGTTTTCCCGAGGATGTTGCCGATTTTTACAAGCTGGAAGAATATACCGGTTATTGCTGGACAGCACACGGCCGGTATCCGACCAACACCCCCGGCTGGTGGGGCGGCGCGCACCCGTTTGCGCTGCTCGACCTTTCCGTTGTGCATAACGGCGAAATTTCCAGCTACGACGCGAACCGCAGGCATATTGAAATGTATGGTTACAAATGCACCCTGCAAACCGATACGGAAGTGATCACCTACATTCTGGACTATTTGACCCGGATTTTAGGGCTGACATACAAAGAGGCCTCCAATGTAATCGCAGCGCCCTTTTGGAGTACCATCGCCGCTAAGGAGGACGAAGCAGAGCGAGAGAAGTTCACTTATCTGAGGAATATGTTCTCCAGCCTTCTTATCACCGGCCCGTTTTCCATATTGGTTGGCTTTACCGGTGGGATTATGATGTTAAATGACCGACTGAAACTTCGTTCCATGGTAATGGGTGAAAAAGATGATATGGTTTACTTCGCGAGCGAAGAAGCGGCAATCCGTGCCATCGAACCCGATGTCAGCAATCTTTATTCACCCAAGGGCGGGGAAGCCATTATCATAACGGCGAAAGGGGGTTTTTAATGTGAGTATTGATTTTTTATACCCAAAATACGAAGTTGTTCGAAACCCTCAGCGCTGCATCGCCTGCCGGGTTTGTGAAAGGCAGTGTGCCAACGAGGTTCATACCTACGACAACGACTTAAACGCGATGATGGCGGACGAAAGCAAGTGTGTAGACTGCCACCGCTGTGTATCGCTTTGTCCCACAAGAGCGCTGAAAATTGTTGAAAGCGACCACGCTTTTAAGAAGAACGCCAACTGGAGTGCCGAAAATATTTCCGAAATCTATCTGCAAGCGAAGAGCGGCGGCGTTTTACTGTCTTCCATGGGCAACCCGAAGCCGCATCCGATTTATTGGGACAGTTTGCTCATCAACGCATCCCAGGTAACCAACCCTTCCATTGACCCTCTGCGCGAACCGATGGAAACAAAAACTTTCTTAGGTAAAAAAAATACGGAAATCCGTCGGGATGAAAACGGAAGTATCATCACAAAAACAGCACCGCAACTTGAACTCGCCCTGCCGATTATGTTTTCAGCCATGAGCTACGGTTCAATCAGTTACAACGCGCATGAGTGCCTGGCCAGGGCGGCAACCGAACTCGGCACCTATTACAACACCGGCGAAGGCGGTTTGCATGAGAATTTTTACCGTTTCGGCATGAATACGATTGTCCAGGTTGCCTCCGGCAGATTTGGTGTGCACAAGGACTACCTGGAAGCGGGCAGCGCAATCGAAATCAAAATGGGGCAAGGCGCAAAGCCGGGTATCGGCGGCCACTTGCCGGGCGGCAAAATCGTCGGTGACATTGCCAAAACACGAATGATTCCAGAGGGCAGCGA
Source organism: uncultured Eubacteriales bacterium (assembly GCA_964612185.1). Taxonomy (GTDB): domain Bacteria; phylum Bacillota; class Clostridia; order Oscillospirales; family Acutalibacteraceae; genus UBA1447. Next base: position 30,331 of record CAZTCR010000023.1, on the reverse strand, counting down.
CGCCATCTCCCCTGCCCCGCATCACGACATCTATTCCATTGAAGACCTTCGCCAGCTTGTTTACTCCCTAAAGGAAGCAACAGGGTATCAAAAACCGGTTATTGTCAAAATAGCTGCCGTCCATAATGTTGCCGCTATAGCCAGCGGGATCGCCCGAAGCGGAGCAGATATCATCGCTATCGACGGTTTCCGTGGCGGGACCGGCGCGGCGCCAACCAGAATCCGGGACAATGTCGGTATCCCCATTGAATTGGCGCTTGCCAGTGTTGATGACCGTTTGAGGCAGGAAGGCATCCGCTCGCAAGTATCCATCATCGCCGGCGGCAGTATCAGGAGCAGTGCGGATGTGGTAAAAGCAATCGCCTTGGGTGCGGATGCTGTCTATGTTGCAACAGCGGCTTTGCTCGCCCTCGGGTGCCATCTCTGCGCCACCTGTTTTACCGGCAAATGCAACTGGGGCATCGCCACGCAGGACCCGGAGCTTGTCAAACGGCTGAACCCTGACTTAGGTTACCGGCGGCTTGTCAACCTCATGACCGCCTGGAAGCATGAGATTTGCGAGATGATGGGCGGCATGGGCATCAACTCAATCGAAGCGCTGCGCGGCAACCGCTTGATGCTCAGGGGCATTGGACTCACACAAAAAGAGCTGGACACGCTCGGTGTACTCCACGCCGGAGAATAATGCTTTGTAGGGGACGGGTTTTCCGTCCCGTGTATATATGGGAGGAATGGTATTTATGAAACGGATTTATGTCAATGAGAAATGGTGCCTGGGCTGCCATTTATGTGAATACAACTGTGCTTTTGCAAACAGCGGGCAGGACAACATGGCAAAAGCGTTGAAAGACATCACCATTAACCCGCGGATAAAAATTGAAAAAGCCAACAACATCTCTTTTGCCGTCGCGTGCCGTCATTGTGACAATCCGCTGTGCGTCAAGGCATGCATCACCGGTGCTTTAACGATAGTTGACGGTGTCATCACCGTTAGCCGGGACAGATGCGTCGGATGTTACACTTGCATCATGATTTGTCCGTATGGTGCCGTGATGCCTGCCGATACCGGCGTAGCGCAAAAATGCGAACTGTGCTCACAAAACACCTGCGGCACACCGTCCTGCGTGACGGGCTGCCCCAATGGCGCTATTGTTTTTGAGGACAGAGGTTAATTTGAAATTGCTATTTTCGAAAAACTACCCGCATTTTATGAAAGGCTGGTTTTCAGAATGAACTATGTCATTATCGGCAATTCCGCCGCGGCAATCGGGTGTGTGGAGGGAATCCGGAGTTTGGACACTGCCGGCGAAATAACCGTTATATCGAAAGAGCCTCATCACACCTATTCCCGTCCGCTGATATCCTATTACCTGCAGGGTAAAACCGATTTAGAAAAGATGAAATACCGCCCGGATGATTTTTACATCAAAAACCGTGTGAACCTGCTTGCCGGGTGCGAAGCCGTTAAGATAGACGGCGTTAAAAAGAAAGTGCTGCTGAGTAATAAAAAAAGTGTTATGTATGACAAACTTCTTTTTGCTGCCGGTTCCTCGCCTTTTATTCCGCCGATCAAAGGCCTTGACACCCTCAATAGGGTATTTACATTTATGTCCAGATCGGATGCGCAAGCGCTTGAGGCGGCCATTAATAAAAGCAGCCGTGTTTTAATCGTCGGCGCCGGACTTATCGGGCTGAAGTGCGCGGAGGGCATCCTCAACCGAGTGACGGAAGTTACCGTTGTCGATGTTGCAGACAGAATTTTACCCAATGTACTTGATATAGCCAGCGCTGAAATGGTACAATCCTTTTTAGAAACAAAGGGTATTCGTTTTGTTTTATCGGCAGCTGTCAGCGCATTTGACAGAACCTGTGCAGAACTGTCAAACGGACAAAGAATTGTTTTCGACGAAGTCGTTATTGCTGCCGGTGTCCGCCCCAATACAAGCTTGCTCTGCGCGCTGGGTTGCGACGCCCAAAGAGGTGTTGCTACCGATGAACGCCTTGCGACCGAGTATCCGGACATTTACGCCGCGGGGGACTGTACCCTGAGCCGTGATATGTCGAGCGGAGACAGCAAGGTACTCGCGCTGCTGCCAAACGCTTATATGCAAGGGGAAACAGCCGGCATCAATATGGCCGGCGGCAGTAAAACCTATGACAACCCCATCCCGATGAACTCCACCAAACTGTTTGGTCTGCCGATTGTTACAGCCGGCAGTTATATCGGAGAGTCCTACACCGTAACGGGTGAAAACCAATATAAAAAGCTTTTCACAAAAAACAATCTTTTTAAGGGGTTCATCCTGGTTGGCAGTATCGAGCGTGCAGGCATTTACACATCCCTTATTACCGACTCAACACCGTTGGATACCATTGATTTTGACTTGATTAAAGACAAGCCTCAGCTGATGGCATTTTCAACCGTACTCAGGCAGCAGAAACTCGGAGGTGCAAAAAATGCTCAAGATTGATGCCGCTGAACTCGATTTTCAGCAACTCAACGAAAAAATGCGTGACTCGGCCTCCGACAAAATCATTATCAATAACTGCCTGGGCCAGCGCTACATCGGCAGCGCGGCGAAAGATACGACAATTGAAATCAACGGAATTCCGGGCAACGCCTTGGGGAGTTACCTCAACGGCGCCAAAGTGATTGTTAACGGCAACGCCCAGGATGCCGTGGGTGACACCATGAATGACGGTGAAATTATCATACACGGTTCCGCGGGCGACAGCATCAGCCTGGCGCAGCGCGGCGGAGAGATTTATGTGCGGGATTCTGTCGGTTACCGTGCCGGCGTGCACATGAAGCAATACAAAGACAAACTGCCGGTCCTGGTTGTCGGCGGAAGCGCCGGCAGTTTTTTGGGTGAGTATCTCGCCGGCGGATATATTCTTGTGCTCGGGCTCAATACCGACAAATGCCCAATCAGCAATTTTTGCGCTACCGGTATGCACGGGGGTAAAATCTTTATCAGAGGCGTACTGCCCGCGCGACTGCCGGACAAAGTTGAAGTCAACGACGCGACACCCGAGGATTTGGCATTAATCATGCCATACATCGATAAATATTGCGGCTACTTTGGCACCCCAAAAGAAAAAATCTTTTATAAGCCGTTTCATGTCCTCACCCCGGACAGTAAAAACCCGTATCATCAATTATATGTCTTCAACTGAACGACAGCCTTGCCGGTTTTGAACGGCAAGATACTTTTTTAAGGACGGTGATTGTTTGGATAAGGTACTGATCGTTTCAAGTTCCGATAAAACGGCCAAGGCGCTAAACGGACTTATCAGCGAAACAGGCGAACGCCAAATATTCGCCGTAAAGACCGCTGCCGGCGCGCGAAAGCTTGCCGCGGCAGATGAATTTGGAGCCGTAATTATCGATACACCGTTATCGGATGAGTCCGGTTCAGCTTTGGCGCACCACATTGCGCAAACAACCGCATCCTGTGTGATCATGTTTGTAAAAGCGGAACTGCTGTGTTCGCTTTCCGCCAAGTACGAAAGTATCGGTGTCATCGTACTGCCGAAGCCGATATCAAAGCCAATTTTCCTGCAGTCCTTTAAGCTTGCGTGTACCCTGCACGGCCGTATGGTCGGGCTGAAGAGTGAAAACAATCTATTAAAAGTCAAAATTGATGAAATCAAATTGGTAGACCGGGCAAAATGCGTGCTCATCCAGTATCTCGGCATGACGGAACCGATGGCGCACCGTTATATTGAAAAACAGGCAATGGATATGCGTCTTCCCAAAACGACGATTGCGGAAAACATTTTGAAGACTTACGAATACTGACCGGTTGACAGACCCTCTGATTTTATAACGAAAGGTGCATCGCCATGGAAAAGCAGCTTGCTATTGTTTTGGACTTCGGAGGTCAGTACTCGCATTTGATAGCGCGCAGGGTTCGTGAATTAGGCGTTTACTGCGAAGTGATGCCTTACACGAAAACCGTTGAGCAACTTACAAAAAAGAGTCCGTTGGGTATCATACTCACAGGCGGACCGAAAAGTGTGTATGCGGAAGGTTCGCCGCTTTGCTCGCCGGAGCTGTTTGAAACCGGCATTCCGATTCTCGGTATTTGCTACGGCGCGCAGTTAACCGCCCACCTCAACGGCGGTTCGGTCGTCAAACCGGTCAGAGGCGAATACGGCGGCGTTACGCTTCATATTTCAAACACCTCAAGTGCGTTGTTTGAAGGAGCGGAAACCGTATCTACTTGCTGGATGAGCCATACGGATCAGATTTCAACGATGCCTCAGGGTTTTACAACGACCGCAAACACCGACACTTGCCCGTGCGCGGCGATGGAAAACCCGGATAAAAAGCTGTATGCGGTACAGTTCCACCCGGAAGTTATGCATACAGACTGCGGAACGAAGGTCCTTTCCAACTTTCTGTATAACATTTGCGGTTTTACCGGTGACTGGCACATGACAGATTATGTAAAAACCACGATTGCGGAATTAAAGACCAAAATTGGTGATAAAAAGGTTATCTGTGCCCTTTCCGGCGGTGTTGACTCAACGGTTGCAGCTGTAATGGTTCACAGGGCTGTCGGCCAAAACCTTACCTGTGTTTTTGTTGACCATGGTTTACTGCGCAAGGATGAGGGAGACATGGTGGAAGAAATGTGCCGTTCCACATTTCAGATGAATTTTATCAGAATCAACGCGCAGGAACAGTTTCTTTCAAAATTGGCCGGCATCGCCGACCCGGAAGAGAAGCGAACAATTATCGGTGAAGAATTTATTCGTTGTTTTGAGGTTATCGGCAAAAAAATCGGCAAAGTTAACTTTCTGGTGCAGGGCACCATCTATCCGGATGTGATTGAAAGCGGCCTGGGTGATTCGGATGTGATTAAAAAGCATCACAATGTCGGCGGATTGCCGGATGTGATTAACTTTGACGAGATTATCGAACCACTCAGGCTGCTATTTAAAGATGAGGTTCGGAAAGCCGGCCTCGAACTCGGCATTGACGAAGCACTTGTGTTTCGGCAGCCGTTCCCCGGTCCGGGGCTTGCGGTGCGCATTATCGGGGATATCACAAAAGACAAAATCGCAATCCTTCAGGAAGCCGATGCCATCTTCCGTGATGAAATCATGAAATCCGGAATAGAACGCAGCATCAACCAGTATTTTGCGGTTCTAACGGATATCAGAACAGTTGGCGTGATGGGTGATTGCCGAACCTATGATTACATTATTGCCCTGCGCGGTGTTACCACCACAGATTTTATGACGGCTGATTTTGCCCGTATCCCGTATGAAGTTCTTGCAAAAGTATCGTCCAGAATTGTCAACGAGGTCAGCCATGTGAATCGAATTGTGTATGACATTACCGCAAAACCGCCGTCAACAATCGAATGGCTGTGAAGCGACCGAAAAATAATAAATGTCGTATAAACTATATTTAAAATAAGGGTTGTGTTGATGAATGAAGAAGTTTGTTTTTGTCACAGGCGGCGTCGTGTCGGGTTTGGGTAAGGGAATAACAGCGGCTTCGCTCGGCAGGCTGCTCAAATCAAGAGGTATCAAAATAACCATGCAAAAACTCGACCCTTATATCAATGTTGACCCCGGTACCATGAGCCCTTTTCAGCACGGTGAAGTCTTTGTCACCGACGACGGCGCGGAAACCGACCTTGACCTGGGCCACTACGAACGCTTCATTGACGAAAGCCTGAATGTCAACTCCAACGCGACAACCGGCAAAGTCTACTGGAATGTCATCTCCAAAGAAAGAAAGGGCGAGTATCTTGGGCAGACCGTACAAGTGATTCCACACATTACGGACGAAATCAAAGCAAGAATATACTCAGCGGCGGACGCGTCGGACGCGCAGGTAATCATCGTCGAAGTCGGCGGTACGGTTGGTGACATTGAGTCCCAGCCTTTTTTAGAGGCCATCCGGCAAGTCGCGCGGGAAAAAGGGCCGGACAACTGCCTGTTTATTCATGTGACGCTGCTCCCCTATGTCCCCGGTTCCGATGAATATAAATCCAAGCCCACTCAGCACTCTGTTAAAGAACTGCTTTCTATCGGTATCCAGCCGGACATACTGGTTTGCCGTTGTGACCAGCCGCTGGAAGACGGTATGAAGCGTAAAATCGCGATGTTTTGCAATGTAAGCGAGGATTGTGTGATTGACAACACAACCGTATCATCCCTCTATGAAATTCCGCTGATGCTGGAGAAAAACGGTCTTGCCGAAATCGTCTGCAAAAAGCTCAGTTTATCCTGCGGCAAGCCCGAGCTGGAAGAATGGGCTGAAATGGTCAAAAACATCAAACAGTGCGAATCCGTGGTAAAAATCGGTTTGGTCGGTAAATATGTTAAGTTACATGACGCTTACCTTTCAATTGCCGAAGCGCTTTTCCACGGCGGCATTGAAAACGGTGTGAAGGTGGAAATCAGCTGGATTGATTCCGAGGATATTAACGCGCAAACCGCTCATGATTTGCTCCATGACTGCAACGGCATCATCGTGCCCGGCGGGTTCGGCAACAGAGGTATTGAAGGGAAAATAGAGGCCATTAAATACGCGCGTGAAAATAAAATTCCGCTCTTTGGCGTTTGCCTGGGTATGCAGATGGTTGTGGTCGAATTTGCCAGAAATGTTTTAGGTCTCCCGGATGCTAACAGCGGCGAGTTTTCGGACACAACCGAAAACCCCGTTATCGATATCATGGCTGATCAAAAAAATATTTCCGACAAGGGCGGCACCATGCGGCTTGGCAAATACCCTTGTGAAATCGTCAAAGGTACGAAACTGGAAAGCATCTATAAGCAGGAAATCATCAGTGAACGCCACCGCCACCGTTACGAGTTTAACAACGCGTACAGGGAAAGTATGACCGCGAAGGGGCTTGTGCTTTCCGGCCTTTCGCCGGACGGCAAGCTGGTGGAAGCTGTTGAGTTAAAAGAGCATCCCTGGTTTATCGGGGTTCAGTTTCACCCGGAATTCAAGTCCCGTCCCAACAGAGCGCATCCCCTGTTCAGGGAGTTTATAAAAGCCGCTAAAATGAAAAGGGATTCATCCGACTAAGCGAAATTCAAATCTAAACGGCTGCGCGTTATTGCGCGGCCGTCTATTTTTTAACTGTTTTTGCATTGTTTTTTAATTATTTGTAAACTGTTATTTTACAACCTTGACAACGGAAATGATTTGCGATATAAAAGAATTGAAATTAGCACTCACGGGCCGGGAGTGCCAACAAAAATAAAAGTAAAGGAGTTGTTTTTCATGGCAGGATTAGTACCTTTTAATCGTAGAAAAGGCGAATTGACAGGCACAGGGTTTGAAGACTTTTACAACATGCTTGATGACTTTTTTACGGACGGCTGGGGCGTTAAAAGAAGCCTCGCGAGCGACACTTTCAAGTTGGATGTGAAAGAAGACGAAAAAAGCTACACGATAGAAGCGGAACTGCCGGGTGTAAAAAAAGAAGAAATCAACATTTCCCTTGACGACGGGAAACTGCTCATCACCATCACCCGTGACGAAAAGGTTGATGAAGAAAAGAAGAATTATATTCACCGGGAAAGACGCTATTGTTCCATGCAGCGCAGTATGTATTTGGCGGATGCCGACGGAACTCAAGTGAAAGCGAAACTTGAAAACGGTGAGCTAAAAATCACCGTACCGAAGAAAGAGAAAGTTGACACTTCCGTACAAATAGATGTTGAATAATCAAGAATTCAAAGACCGCACCGAAGGCCCACGGTGCGGTCTTATTTTGTGGATGTTAATTGTGGATGTTGATTATTCTTCTTTCAGCAAAGCGATCTGCCCCGGGGAAAGCCAAATGCCCGCTGTCTGCCCCATTTGGACATCTTTTACACCGATGGGGTCGGTATGAGTGCCAATCGTGCTGAACCGGTTACCGTAAACGCAGCGCATTAAATTAAATCCGGTTTTCAGCGTGATGCTGACATAGGTCGTATCCACCGGCGAGTTGCAGCAGACAATATAATAGGTTTTGCCCTCTTTATCATAAAAACGGGAAAATATCAGCGGTACATCGTCGTTCGAGTCAATCTCCAGCACATTGCCGAACGGCTCAAACAGTGGCATCCCGCCGTATGCCTTGCCAACATGGTAGCAGGTGTCAATTTTTAGCCGTGTAATGATTTCACCGCAATAGTTCTGAAATACCCGGTGAACCTCCGACATATCCGTAAACGCCTGTGTGCGCTCGCCGAGCTGGTTGATCGGCGCCTCGCGGTAATTGTCATGAATACCGGGTGTTTGAATCACATACCAGGATACACCCGCCGCGCCGTGCGCGACCGAGGTCCCCAGTTGCCACTGGAGGTCATACTTCGTGGGGCATCGGTAGCGATAATGCCCGCAGGAGAGCGCGATATTGAAAAACGGCACGCCGAGGCGTTTGGTCGCGAGGTAATACTCTTTCAGGTTTTCAAAATAAACATCCAGCCCGTCAAATTCCGACTGCATCTGCGCGTAGCAATCGTAGGAGAGCAGCTTGCAGTTGCCTTCCAGCACCACGCGGTTAAGATATTCCGCTAAACTGTTCGAACCGATGCGCGGCGCAATCCACGAAAACCACGGCAGCAAGTTCAAATAGGCAACCAAATGCGGCGCCATTTCGCCTTGAATTTTCAGCGCGGTAAAAGCATCCGTTGCGGCAGCGGCGTCCGGCTCGTCGCCGACAAAAAAACCGTAAACAGCGGGATGAGAACCATAGTCATTAAGAACCTGTTGGAAAAGGTCCCTGTAACCGTCCTCACCAATTTTGGTCAGATTGCGCCAATGGGTACGGTAATCCCGCATGATGACTTTGATATCCAGCTCCGCCGAACGGTCCAGCAGTTTGATAACCTCGTCTTTTTCATCCGCCGAATAACTCGGCGACATGGCGAGCGTGATGCCCAGGTCCCGCCACATGGCGGGCGCGTCCGGCACCATTTGGCTCATGCTGATGTTGCTCCAGAAGCTGATGGGATATTTTGGCATGATAAATTGCCCTCCAAACACTGTTGTTTATACAATTTCAAATACATTCAAATGTCACATTTGAATTAATGCTTTTACCGTGTTGATTACTACGCTGAACAACCGAACCATCAAGTTCCAAACAAAACCCGGTTGTGAAATCGGCACACCGTTGCCGGTCAAATCCCGGTTCTCCCCATACGGCTCCAGCGTTACATTCAAATCCCCGGGCGCGTATGAATCCGCTGTAAAGCCCTGCAGTACCGGTTTAATTGCCGTATTGATGATGGTGCTTGCCGCTGTTTTCATATACATCAGATTTGCTGCGTTGACATATGCGTTACTGCCGGGTGTGATAGCGTTCCCCGGCAAGCCGAGTTCTTTGAGCAGTACATTGGCCGTTTCGGGCGGCGCGTTAACAAGTGTGTAAACCAGCGCCGCCTTAAAACCCTGCCCGAACAGGCGCATTTCAGGCGAGTCAAAGGGAATGTTTTCCACGCCGGAATAGTGCGCTGCCAAGACAGCGCCGATGATATCCGGCAAATTTTTATATCCGCTTGCGTCTATGGTTTCGCCGACACTTGCCGCGATTTCCGCCACGCTGTCTATCGCCGGTGTGCCGGCCGTATCATACAGCGGCAGGGTGAGCGCATAGCCGAGGCTGGCCATGAAAACATCCAGCGCGGCATAAGCGGGTGTCCCCTGTTCAATTTTAAGCACGCCGGCAAGGGATGCGGGTGAAGCGATATAACGGCTGATGAAGCAGTTCATAAACGCCTTGAAAAAGCCGTAACTAAACGCCGGGAAGTCGTTTTCTAAAAGCGTAAGCTGCGCGTTGTTATAGCCGTCAACCAGGTCGTTCAAATCAATCTTGTCGATGTTTTTACTCTCGATATTTATGGACTCGTTTGAAAAAGTGACTTCGCGGTAGGTATTGGGATACGCGATGAGCGAACAGGTTTCCACATCATAAATGGTGTTGCCCGTGGCCGTGGTCGCGCCGGAAATGTCGTTGCCGTGCACATGGCCGGTGAACACGACCTTAATGCCCCAATCCGCCAATTTGGTTGCGATAGCCCTGTAATTGTCCACCATAATATACTTTACAGCAAGGTTTTGGTTTTTGAAGTGTTCCAGGATGCTGTAATGAATCATGCCGACGAGCTCTTTGCCGTCTTTTTTCGCTTGGTTAACCTGTGCTTCAATCCACGCGAGCAAATCCGGGGTAATGGTACTGATATCCGTGCCGTGTTGGACGGCGTCAATGGCTATCAAGCGGTATTTACCTTCGATATCCGCCGTATAAGACGCCGATTTTTCATCAATAGCCAGAGCATCTGAATAACCGAATTCGTTGTAAATAGCCTTAAAATCTGCTAAAAAGATGCTTCTGTCCGATACAGCACCGCGGATGTCATGGTTGCCGTTGATGACGAATATTTTTTTACCGGTTCTTGCTTCAAAATCCTTGAACTTTTGCGCCAGCCCCATGTGTTCCGGCAGATAACCATCGTCCGTCAAATCTCCGGCAACCAGCAGATAGTCGGAAGCGGACGCTTCAAAACGCTTAAGGAACTCATTCATGACAGCGTCCGCTTCATAGGTCAACTGACCGGTTGTGTTGGTGTGCCAAAACAAAGGATCACCGGGCAGACCGGTTTGCTCGCCGATTGGCCCCAACATACTGTGCGGTCTGTAATGGCAGTCCGCCATCACGGTAATGCTTAAGGGTGTTTCAGCCCGCGCGTTGGATACAACAGCCACAGGCAGCAGAAGAGAAACACAAAGAACAATAGATAAAAACGCTTTCCATTTAGCTTTCATCAACATCCGGCTCCTTTATATGATTAAACATTCACGAACTCTTTTGTTTTATTATGCCGCAACCAGTGTTCTAACCGCGTTCAGTACAATTTTAATCAATCCGTAAATAATGTTCAGGTAATAACCGGTGTCGGTGATGCTGGCCGTTCTGCCGGGCATGTCCCAATTCACGCCGTAGGGTTCGAGCGTTTCATTCACATCACCCGGGGTATATGTGTCCGAGGTTATGCTGTTGAGCAAGGGTTTCACGAACTCAATAAAAATGAATTTCGCCGCTGTTTGCATGTATATCATCCCGGCCGTCCGCGTGTACAGGTTGTCTTGAAGGCCGAACCCCGCCGCCGGCAAGCCGATACCCGTGAAAAGGGAATTTGCCATACTGACAGGAATATTGGTCAGCGCGTAGACAAGCGCCGCGTTAAAACTCTGTCGGAATAAGGTAACCTCCAATGAATCGTATCCGGTTTGCTCATCCCCCGCATAGTGCCACGCATACAGTGTACCAGCAATCTCCAACGCGTTTTTATATCCGCTTGGCGCCAGTGCGATGCCGGCTTTTGCGGCAATTTCCTCCACGGAGTCTATCGCCGGTGTGCCCGCCGTGTCATACAACGGCAGTTTTAACGCGTCACCGACAATTTGCATGACCGCGGTTAACGCTTCATATTCTTTTGTGCCCGGTTCAATTTTCAGTGATTTTGCAATTCTGCCTGTATTATATGGCATATCGTATGCCACGCTGACTAAGCTCGACTTAAAATACCCGAAACTGTAAGCAGGAAAGTCATTTTGAATCAAATTGAGCTTCGCCTGATTATAACCGGCTGGGAGGAAGGCGGTGTCAATGTTATCAACATAATCGGTATTCACTTCGACGGCAGTATCGCTAAAAGTCACCTTCCGGTAGCCGTTGGGATAGGTAATCAGGCTGTCGGTCTCGATGTCAAATATCCTGTTGCCTTGTGCCGAAACAGCGGCAGTAATATCGTTGGCATGCCCATGCCCGGTGAACACATATTTGATGCCCCAATCGGCAAGCTTTGTGGCATTCCCTCTATAGTTATCAAGATTTAATAAGTTCCCTGCTACACTTTCAAACCCAAAATGCTCCAGTACATTGTGGTGCACCATGCCGATGAGTTTTTTGCCGTCAAGTTTGGCCTGTTGGACCTGTGCTTCAATCCAGGCAAGCAGTTCCGGCGTAACACGGCTGCCATCTTCGCGGTAAATGCTGGCGTCTATGGCCAGAAGCCTGTATTCGTTGTCCAGCTCCGCGGTATACGAGGCCGTGGTATCGTGGCGAGCCAATGTCTCATCATAGCCGATGTCTGTATACACATCTAAAAAGTCTGACAAATCGAGCCGGTTACCCGATGCTCTTGTGCGGATGTCGTGATTGCCGGGAATCAGAAAGATTTTTTTACCGGTTCTGTTCTGAAACTCCCTTAATATTTCGGCCAATCCGATATGTTCGCTCCATTGGCCGTTTTCGCTCACATCACCGGCAATGAGCAATATCTCCGCAGATGACCGTTCAAACCTCGCGAGAAATTCGTATATAATCGCATCGGCTTCGTAGGTCAGCATACCTTTGCCGTTCACATGATTATACAAGGGGTCACCCGGAATCGCCTTTTGCTCCTCAATAGGGCCGAGGTCGCTTTGCGGTTTGTAGTGGATGTCGGATGCAACCCAGACATTTAGGGGAACCTTTTCCTTTGCGGTGACGCCGATAAACGGCACCAGAAGGCAGAAGCTCAACAGGATACAGAGAATCGCTTTGGGTGACTTTTTCATTCGGTTATCCCCTCATTTATATAATTATGTCCAACAAATTATTATAATTTAAATTACAATAATTGAAAATATAACTTTTTGCTCTATGCCCATATTCATCCGGGTGCTGGCGAACGAAGTTCGTCCCTACGGCGCAAAATACTTTTTCAAATACTGTCCGGTAAACGATTCTTCAACCTTCGCCACATCCTCCGGTGTCCCCTGCGCCACAATTTGGCCGCCGCGGTCACCGCCAAAGGGCCCTAAATCAATGATGTGGTCCGCGGTTTTGATGACATCCAGATTATGCTCGATAACGATGACTGTATTGCCCGCGTCAACGAGTTTTTGCAGCACTTCAATGAGCCGGTGGACATCCGCCGCGTGCAGGCCGGTTGTGGGTTCGTCCAGGATATAAATGGTTTTACCCGTTGCGCGTTTTGAAAGCTCCGTGGACAGTTTGACGCGCTGTGCCTCGCCGCCGGACAGCGTGGTCGCCGGCTGCCCGATTTTAACATACCCGAGCCCCACATCAAAGAGCGTTTGCAGTTTGCGCTGAATTTTCGGCACGCTGCCGAAAAAGCTCAAGCCCTCTTCCACCGTCATTTCCAGCACATCATAGATGTTTTTACCCTTAAATTTGACCTCCAGCGTTTCCCGGTTATAGCGGGCGCTTTTACAGACCTCGCAGGGCACATAGATGTCCGCCAAGAAATGCATTTCAATTTTGACGATTCCGTCGCCCTGGCACGCCTCACACCGCCCGCCCTTCACATTAAAGGAAAAGCGGTTGGCTTTATATCCCCTGTTCTTGGCATCCACCGTGGCGGCGAACAGTTCGCGGATATCCGTAAACACGCCGGTATAGGTGGCGGGGTTGGAGCGCGGTGTGCGCCCGATGGGTGACTGGTCAATGTTGATGACCTTGTCCAGTTCCCAAATACCTTTTATTTCTTTGTGCGCGCCGGCATACTTTTTCGCGCCGTTGAGTTCTGCCGCGAGCTTTTTGTATAGTATTTCGTTAATCAGGGATGATTTGCCGGAGCCGGAAACGCCGGTGACCGCCACAAATGTCCCCAGCGGAATTGTGACATCAATATTCGCGAGGTTATTTTCGCTGGCGCCGATGATTTTCAGTTCTTTCCCGTTGCCTTTGCGCCGCTCTTCCGGTATCGGGATAAAGCGTTTACCGCTTAAATACTGCCCGGTCAGTGATTTTTCGCAGGCTTTTATATCCTCCACCGTACCGGCGCAGACGACTTCGCCCCCGTGGATACCGGCACCCGGCCCGATGTCGATAATATAGTCCGCCGCATACATGGTTTCCTCATCGTGTTCCACGACAATCAAGGTATTGCCCAAATCACGCAGTTTTTTGAGGGTTACCATGAGTTTGGCATTGTCCCGCTGATGGAGACCGATGCTTGGTTCGTCCAGAATGTATAATACGCCCATCAGGGAGGAGCCGATTTGCGTCGCAAGCCGGATGCGCTGGCTTTCCCCGCCGGAGAGACTGCCGGAAGAACGGGCAAGGGTCAGGTATTCCAGCCCGACGCTGGTTAAAAAGCTCATGCGTCCGCCGATTTCTTTTAGGATGGAAGCCGCAATCATTTCATCCCGCTTTTTCAGTTTTAAACCGGTAATAAATTCAAGCCCTTTATTAATCGGCTTGTTGACAAACTTGTCAATATTGATACCGCCCACCGTCACGCACAGGGATTCTTTTTTCAGCCTGGCGCCGTTGCAGTCCGGGCATTTTGTGGAAGACATGTATTGCTCAATATCCGCCCGGGACCATTCGCTCGCGGTTTCTTTATACCGGCGTTCCAGGTTGTTGGCCAACCCCTCAAAATCCGTCACATAAGTGCCGCTGCCGTACTCATTGCGGCGGTGAAGTGTTATCTTTTTGCCTTTCGTCCCGTAAAGGAGCGCGTCCAACGCTTGCGCGGATAAGTCTTTCACGGGTGTGTCCATGGAAAAACCGTAATATTCGGCGAGTCCCTCGTAATACATCTGCGCTATCGTCCCGCCTTCGGCAATGGACCAGCCGCATGCCTTCACCGCGCCCTGCCGGATGGATAAGTTCTTATCGGGGATGATCAAATCCGGGTCCGGTTTCATAAAAATGCTCAGGCCTGCGCAGGTCGGGCACGCGCCGAACGGATTGTTGAAGGAGAACATGCGCGGCGCGAGTTCTTCGATGCTCACACCATGTTCCGGACAGGCGTAGTTTTGGGAAAACAGCAGTTCTTCCCCGCCGACAATGTCAATGAGGAGCATTCCGCCGGAAAGGACGGTCGCCGTTTCAATCGAGTCGGCAAGCCTGCTTCTGATATTGTCACTGATAACCAGGCGGTCCACAACGATTTCGATGTTGTGGTTTTTGTTTTTATCGAGCTTGATTTCTTCGCTGAGTTCATAGAGGCTGCCGTCAATTCTCGCCCTGACAAAACCGCTTTTACGCGCGGAATCAAGCTCTTTGGTGTGCTCGCCCTTCCGTCCCCTGACAATCGGCGACATAATCTGAAACTTTGTATGAACCGGCAATTCCAGTACCTTATCGACAATATCGTCCACCGTTTGACGGGTTATTTCCCTGCCGCAAACGGGGCAATGCGGTACTCCGACACGGGCATAAAGCAGACGCAGATAGTCGTATATCTCCGTTACGGTACCCACGGTTGAGCGTGGATTTTTAGAAGTTGTTTTTTGGTCGATTGATATTGCCGGGGAAAGCCCCTCAATATAATCCACATTCGGCTTTTCCATCTGCCCCAGAAACTGACGGGCATAGGAAGACAAGGATTCGACATACCGCCGCTGTCCTTCGGCATAAATTGTGTCAAAGGCAAGGGAAGACTTGCCGGAACCGGACAAACCGGTCAGTACAACCAGTTTATCCCGCGGGATTTCCACATCGATATTTTTTAAGTTGTGTTCGCGTGCGCCTTTTACGATCAGGTTTTTTTGGGGCAAGGTGTTTTCCTCCGATTTATTTACCGCTTCTCAGTTTTTCTATTTTATCGCGCAGATACGCGGCGTGTTCAAATTCCAATATTTTCGCGGCTGCCTTCATTTCAGCAGTGAGCCTGACAATCATCTGCTCTCTTTCCCTCGCGCCGAGTTTTTTAGCGGGTTTATCGTCTTCGGTTTTAAAGGATATTTCAAGGATGTTGCGTACATCCTTGATGATGGTTGTCGGCGTGATGTCATTTTCTTCGTTATATTGTTGCTGTTTTTCGCGGCGGCGGTAAGTTTCTTTAATAGCACGCTCCATGGACGGCGTAACCTTGTCGGCATACATGATGACCTCACCGCCGGCGTTGCGCGCCGCTCTGCCGGTTGTTTGAATCAGTGCCGTTTCCGAACGAAGGAACCCTTCTTTGTCCGCGTCAAGGATTATGACCAGCGACACCTCCGGCAGGTCCAGCCCCTCCCTTAAAAGGTTGATGCCGACCAGTACATCAAACTCACCAAGCCTCAAATCTCTGATAATCTCCATGCGCTCGATTGTTTCGACATCGTGGTGCATATAGCGGACTTTGATGCCCATATCATCCAGATAGTCCGTTAAGTCCTCCGCCATTTTCTTGGTTAAGGTCGTCACCAGCGTTCGCTCTTTGCGTGCGGTTCTGATGTTGATTTCGGAAATCAAATCCTCAATCTGTCCTTCTGTCGGTTTAACGGTAATGACAGGGTCTAACAGCCCGGTTGGGCGGATAACCTGTTCAACAATTTGCACGCTCTTTTGTTTTTCAAAATCGCTCGGGGTAGCGCTGACAAATATTTTTTGCCCCACCCGGTCATAAAACTCATCAAAGGTCAAGGGACGGTTGTCATATGCGGAAGGCAGACGAAAGCCGAATTCAATCAGATTTTCTTTACGGGAACGGTCGCCGCCGTACATACCCCTGACTTGCGGGATACTGACATGGGATTCGTCCACAAAAAGCACAAAATCATCCGGGAAATAGTTGAGCAGGGTAAACGGCGCGGAGCCGGGCGGCCTGCCCGACATGACACGGGAATAGTTTTCAATCCCCTTGCAAAAGCCGGTTTCCTGTAGCATTTCAATATCATATTCGGTACGCTGGCGGATTCGTTGCGCTTCAAGCAGCTTACCCGCACTTTCAAAATAAGCCACCCTTTCCAGCATTTCCTGCCGCAGCAGTTCAACAGAGGCTTCCATTTTTTCGGGTGAGATCACATAATGGGACGCAGGATATACCGCTACATGAGAAACAACGCCTTTGATGTCCCCGGTAAGGGCATTTATTTCGCTGATTCGTTCTATTTCATCGCCGAAGAACTCAATCCGGACGGCGTTCTCATTGGAATACACCGGAAATATTTCCACCACATCGCCGCGCACCCGGAACTTGTTGCGGGTAAAACTGATATCGTTGCGCTCATATTGGATTTCAATGAGTTTGCGGATTAGATCATCCCGCTTTTTATGCATCCCGGGGCGCAGCGAAATAACCATACTGCGGTAATCAATCGGATTGCCCAGGCTGTAAATACAGGATACACTCGCGACGATAATGACATCCCTGCGTTCCGACAGAGCGGATGTTGCGGAGTGGCGCAGCTTGTCAATTTCATCATTAATCGCGGAATCTTTTTCAATATAAGTGTCGGTCGTGGGTATATAGGCTTCCGGCTGATAATAATCGTAATAACTGACAAAGTATTCCACCGCGTTTTCGGGGAAAAACTCCCGAAACTCGCTGCAGAGCTGTGCGGCAAGTGTTTTGTTGTGCGCCAATACAAGCGCTGGCCTGTTGACCCTCGCTAAAACATTGGCCATGGTAAAAGTTTTACCGGAACCGGTAACGCCCAGGAGCGTTTGCTCCATCGCGCCGGTGTTTAAGCCTTCCACAAGCGCCTCAATAGCCTGCGGCTGGTCACCGGTGGGTTCAAACTGCGCATGTAAAACGAACTTGTCCATTTACGCTCTCCATGTCCCATGCCATTATTTTTTACGGCTGCCGGGTTTAACAAGTTCCTGCATGCCGGCTTTGCACAGCGGGCATTCATCCGCTTCCCAGGAAGTAACATCCGCTGAATAAACAGCCTTGAAAGGCACGCCGAAGTCGATTTTTCCGCCGGTGCGGTCCACAATCGAGCCGACGCCGGCGACGATACCGCCAGCGTTTTGAATGAGGTCAATGACCTCTTTGACCGAGCCGCCGGTCGTCACAACATCTTCGACAACCAGCACCCGCTGACCGGGTTCAATAACAAAGCCGCGCCGAAGCGTCATCGCGCCGTTTTCGTCTCTTTCGGTAAAGAAGTTTTCGGTCTTGGTATGGCGACTGACTTCATACGCCATTTGCACCGCGCCCATAGCCGGGCCGATAACCAGCTGTACATGGTCGTTTGCATATAGTTCCGCCAGCGCTGCGCAAAGCTCCTCGCTGTATTTGGTGTTCCTGAAAATTCTGGCGCATTGCAGATACTTGTTGCTGTGCCTGCCGGATGTGAGCAAAAAATGACCTTCCAGCAGAACACCTGCTTCTTTTAGTATATCCGTAACCCGCTGTTGGTTGAGCATAATGAGTCCTCCATCTATGATATATTTCAGTATAGTATACACTATATTTAATGTTTTGAAAAGTACGGATTAGTGTGTTATAATGGCTTAAATTCTTGATTGACAGGCATTGGAAGAAGGAATTTTTTGAAAAGTTTTGTAATCAATCCGAACGATGCCGGTCAGCGGCTGGACAAGTATATTGCGAAAAGCGTCCCCGCCCTTCCTGCCGCGCTGATGTACCGGTATATCCGGACAAAGAGAATTAAAGTAAACGGCAAAAAAGCAGGAATTGCTTTGAAGCTTTTGCCGAACGATTTGGTGGAAATGTATATCGGCGATGAATTTTTCACTCCGGTTGACAGCCGGTATGACTTCATGACCGCTTCAACGAAGCTGGACATTGTTTATGAGGATGATAACATCCTTTTGCTTAATAAAACCGCCGGTCTGCTGGCGCATCCGGACAAAACCGAATACAATGATACGCTCATAACAAGAGTTCTCCGGTATTTGTACGAAAACGGCAGTTATGACCCTGCGGACGAAAACTCTTTCACACCGGCACTTGTCAACCGGATTGACCGCAACACCGCCGGGCTTGTGATCGCCGCCAAAAACGCCGAAACGCTGAGAATACTCAATGATAAAATGAAGCAGCGCGAAATCAGGAAGTTCTACCTGTGTGTGATTCACGGCAAACCGGCACAGAACAGCGGTTTATTGGAAGGATGGCTGAGCAAGGATGAGGCCAGCAACAAGGTAAAAGTGTTTGCCGTTCAAAAACCGGGCAGCAAGGAAATAAAAACCAAATACCGGGTCATTGCCTCCGAGGACGGACTGAGCCTTTTGGAGGTTGAACTACTCACTGGGCGCACGCATCAGATCCGGGCACATTTCGCGTTCATCGGGCACCCCCTGCTGGGTGACGGTAAATACGGCAAAGCACCAAAAGACACTTTGCCCGGCTATAAAAAGCAGTTTTTATGCTCCTTCAAACTCATATTTGATTTTAAAAGTGACGCCGGCCGTCTTAATTATCTGAATGGCCGTGTGTTTGAGATAAAAGATGTCTGGTTTGCGGAAGACTTTCCCCGCAAAATAACACAACGATAAATTTGACCGCAACTTGTACAAAATGTAAACTTATTGCTTGTTGCGGATTAATGAAAAATCGCGCTTGTATTATAGTAAAAAATAGTTTAATATATCAATGTTATGCCAAAAGGCTTAAAACAGCACTTAATATTACAGTAAAGGATGAATAACAAATGGCTATGAATGACAACGGCAAAAGCAAAGCGGACCAATACCGGCAAGAACGAAAAGCGAGGCTTGCGAAAGCAGCCAAAAAGACCGCCAGCAAGTCCGAAAAAAGTTTGAAGCTTCAAAAAACAATTCAAAAAGTGATTTCGATTGCGCTGGTGGCTGCGTTGGTGTGTTTAATCGGATGGAACATACTCGGATTAACGGGAGCAATACAAATTATGACCCCCGTAATGACGGTCGGCAGTGAAAAAATCAGCGCGCGGGACTTTAATTACTATTATGTCCTCATGTATAACTATACGGTCAACCAGTCAAAGCAATATCAACAGCAATACGGACAGGATGTTATGGGTTTTGACACAGCCAAATCCCCGGACGAGCAGAATTATCCGCAACCCAATGAAGCGGGCGAAACCATCACCTGGGCAAAATATCTTTCCGATACCGCTGTTGACAGAGCGCAGCAATATGAAGCGCTTTACAAAGAAGCCCTCGCGGCTGACAAAACAAAGTATTCCCTGACCGATGAGGAAAAAACAACGCTCAATGACCAGGTTGAACAAATCAGGACAACCGCAGCCAAACAAAGCCTTTCCATCAATGCCTATCTGCGCGAGTTCTACGGCAAAGGCGTTAACGAAAGATTTTTAAGAAATCAGCTTGAAAAAGAAACCATCGTTTCAAGGTTCAGTGAAGATAAAAACAAAGAGTTTGAAGAAGCATGGACCGATGAAAAGGTCAAGGCGGTTTACGAGGCGGACAAAGACAGCTATGATGTTGTCAGCCTGCGTATTTTCACCTTCACACCGGAAACCTTGAAAGCGAATGAGGGCGAAAGCGCCGAAGCGCTCGCGGCCAGGCAGAAGGCAGAAAACGAGCAAACAAAAACCAAAGCAGAAACGATGCTTGCCAAGGTCGCAGACGACGCCACTTTCATTACAGCTGCCAAGGAAAGCAAAGTATTAGCCGAAGGGGAAACCTTTGATGCGGACACAGGCACGGCTAATTTCAACAAAACAAAGTCCGCTGTTGAATCCGCTTCCACCAAGGACGCCGCCGAATGGGCGTTTGCCGATGGCCGTGAAACCGGCAACAAGAGTGTGTTCCAAAATGATACCGGCAAGACTTTCGCCGTATGGATGAAAAAGACACAATATGCCCCCATCACCGTAGATGTACGGCACATTTTGCTTTCTTTCAAAGAAGACCCGCAGAGCCAGGAAGAAGCGACAACTGAAGAAATCGCGGCAGCGCAAAATAAGGCAGAAAGCGTCTATAAAACCTGGCAGGACGGCGCGAAAACAGAGGACAGTTTTGCCGAACTCGCGAAAACAATGTCCACAGATACCGGTTCCAAAGACAAAGGCGGTTTGTATGAAGATGTCGCCGTCGGCAGCATGGTAGCGCCTTTTGAAGAGTGGTGC
Source organism: uncultured Eubacteriales bacterium (assembly GCA_964612185.1). Lineage (GTDB taxonomy): Bacteria > Bacillota > Clostridia > Oscillospirales > Acutalibacteraceae > UBA1447. The sequence goes on along the minus strand of CAZTCR010000023.1, from coordinate 9,534 downwards.
TTTGACCCTGCCAAAAAACCGGGAGACACCGGAATTGTTAAAACCACTTACGGCTTCCATGTCATGTATATGGTAAACAACGACCCCGCCAACTTCCAGTATCTTAAGGATATCCGCACTGACAAGGCGGCTGAGGATAATGAAAACTTCCTCAACGGGTTAATGGAAAGCGATCAATACAAAATCACAAAGAAGGCTAAGAATATCACCAACGCGGAGGCTGCCGCATTAAAAATTATCAAGACCCTCATCGATTTGCAAAGCCAATCCGCTTAACAACAGCAATTTTTCAGCCCCGCAAAATCTTTAACAAGATTTTGCGGGGCTGTTTTTCATATTGATGCTATTTTGTTTCTTCCTGTTTGATGAAAACGGTCGCTTTCCTTTTGTCGTTTGTCAGTGTCAGTGTATCGCCTTTGATTTCAAAATCGTAAATTTTGCTGTACTCAACGGAAAAAAATGAAAAAGTAAAGGTAATCTTGTCCTCTTTTTTGTCAATTGAATATTTGCCGTTGATATCCGCCTCAAACCCTACATCGAAAAACTCAACCGGGAACTTAACCGTGCCGTCCTCAGAAAAAACAAAACCGTAACCGCTGCTTGTGTTTGTCCATTTGCCTAAAATTTGTTTTTCCGGATTGCTGACGACCGATAAAAAGATGAACGCTATGGCTGCGATCACGACCGCCCCCGCCAGCAAACCTATCACTTTTTTCATTACGCATCCTCCCAGAGCGATATTACTTGACCGGACACCAACGAATATAGTAATTCAAAGGTTCCTTTTTGTCTACTGTTTTTTATTGAACAACACAAATCAAATCCCGTTAATTATGCTGTTTTCTTTTTGTGTATAGATAAGCGATCATACAAGAAACTGCAAGAAATAAGGCAATAAGAAAAATGACGATGATTTTTTTCGTGTTTGATGTCAGCCTGCTGTCAATGGCATTATCGTCCGGGTTTGTGCTTTGGGCAACAGTCGTTTCCGGGGCTGTCGTCTCCATATAATACACGCCATCCGGCGTAATCTCAACAGGTTTCCCTTGATCGGCATAATGCTCTTTGATAATTACCTTTTGTTCTTCGTTTAGTGTTGCGATGTTGTTATCCCAATTACCGGCATCCGGACCGAGCACTTCTTTGATTTCTTCAATTGGGACCGCAACAGGCGTAGCGGTCGTTTGTCCGCTATTGGTCGACACAACAGTAGTTTGAGCGCCTGGCTTTGTTAAGGGTATTGTTGTCGCGGCCGTGAATGCAGGTTTGGTTGTTGCAGGCGCAGATGTAGCAGGTTTGGTTGTTGACGGAACTGTTGATGGCGGTTTGGTTGTTGCGGGCGCTGAAGTAGCAGGACCGGTCGTTGTTGCTGCCGTGCCAATGCTGACGCTGCCGTTTGTTATGATATGATCGATCTCTTTATATTGAACCGGATCGACAAAATCGCTTACAGTCAATGTAACGGGTGAAGAACCTGACCAATCCGGCTTTATTGTAAAAACCAAATCGACCATTGAACCACCTGCGGTTATCCCGTCCACATGAATAGGTGCATAGTATATTGTTTTTGAATTGACGGTATTGCCTGCTTTTTGATAGTCCTCATTAAACCCGTTTAATAGACCTTGCGCCGGACCAAATGTTCTGCTTTTAAAGGTGAGTTTCGTTGTGTCGTATCTCAACAAGAACTCAGCGGTACCGAGATTTGAATTGGGCGAAATATTAATCGATACGGTCACATCATCCCCCGCTTTACCGCTCGCGCTTGTTACGGTAAGCTGAACCGGCGATGCCGCGTTTGATGCCAAGCCGGCGGAGATGACGCTGCCTAAAACAAGAACCGTGATAAGCAACGCTATCGCTTTTTTTATGCTTGCTGTCTTTTTCATGTTTGTTAGCCCCCTTTTAATAGTTGGCTGGGTACCGTTGAATACAATAATGCGGCTCCATATTTTTCTTTTTTTTAACGCGACGCAACAATTCATCGCCTGTCAATTAGGCTGTTTTCTTTTTACGGTACATATACGCGCCAATGAAAGAAGCGGCAAGGATCAGGACAGCCAGTAAAATGAAGACTGCTATTTTCGTGTTTGAACTCACCGGTTTGCCGGCATCACCGTCACTCATGGCGGTGCTTTCCGCGAGTGTTGTTGCCGGCACGGTTGTTTGAATGTAATATATGCCGTCCGGCGTAATCTCAACAGGTGTTTCTTGCTTTTCATAATGTTCTCTGATAATCACTTTTTGTTCTTCGTTCAGCGTCCCGTAATCGCTGTTCCAGTTGCCGGCATCCGGACCAAGAAGCCCTTTGATTTCTTCAATCGGAACAGGGACCTGCGCGGTGGTATTGCCTGTGCCCGTCACATCGGATGACACCGTCGTGGCAGCCGTGAGGGAAGGCTCGGTTGTAGCGGGTGCTGTAGAGGCAGGCACAGTCGTTGCTGATGCGACGCCAATGCTGATGCTGCCGTTCGTAATATTGTATGGAATTACATTATAATCCTTGTCTAAAAAAGCATCATCTCGCGCGATTAATGTAATAGGTGTTGAACCTGTCCAACCGGTTTTAATGCTGAAGGTTATACTCAGCATAGAACCGCCGGCTGTTATCCCCTCGTTGTGTACGGGGCCATAGTAAATTGTTCTTATGTTGCCTGAATTCGCGTAGTTTTCACTATAGGCAGAGTCCGCCTCGCCTTTTGCGGGGCCAAATGATTTGCTTTTATAAACGAGTTTATCCGTGTCATAGGTCAGCAGTAAATCAGCTGCTGTTAAGCCTGAGTCGGCCGTAATGTTTAACGATATCGTCACTTCATCCCCCGCTTTACCGCTCGCGCTTGTTACGGTGAGCTGAACCGGCGATACCGCGTTTGATGCCAAGCCGGCGGAGATGACGCCGCCAATAACAAGGACTGTGATAAGCAACGCTATCGCTTTTTTAATGCTTGCTGTCTTTTTCATGTTTGTTATCCCCCTTTTGGACATCAGACCATATTATTGAATAGGCTGTTTTTTCTTTCTAACGACAAAGGCAATAGCCGCACCGATAACCAGAACGCCGCACACCGACAGGATTATCGTATTTGTCTTTTGAGAAGATGTTTTTTCGACCGGAGCCGCCGGATCAGTTGTCTCCGTACTATTTACGCTTTCGTTCTGAGCTGTTACGGTCACTCCCGCGGCATTGGTCTGCTCCCCTGTTTCCATTGAGGTTACGGAGGCTTCGTCTATGGAAGCCTTTTCAGCCGTGACAGTGCCACCTATTAACTCACATGGAATTTTATTGTAAGTTGCATCGT
>CAZTCR010000023.1:0-6135 GCA_964612185.1 uncultured Eubacteriales bacterium | reverse complement strand
GCCGTGACAGTGCCACCTATTAACTCACATGGAATTTTATTGTAAGTTGCATCGTAAACATCATCGATGATTTCAAGCGTAACCGCAGAGGAACCGGACCAGCCCGGCGCTATTGTAAATGTGATATCCACGATTGAACCTTCAACAGAAACCCCCTCCGCATGCGCAAAGCCCTGTTTTAACGCGCTTGAACCGTCCGGATTTTTATAATTCGGATTGAGTATAAATAATGCGCCTTCCGAAGCACTGCCGGCCTTATAGCTCTTATAGAGCAATTTTGAATTATCATAGTTCAGGATAAAATCCATGGCGGCAATGCCCGAATTTTGGGAAACCATAACCGATACAACAACATCCTTGCCCGGCTCGCCTTTCACACTTGACACCGTCAATTTTGCAGGTTCCTGCGCGCTTGCAAGAAACGGTACAGATAAAAAGCATACTGCCATTAAGGCCGTAATAAAAATGGACACTGTTTTATTCAGAACTATTTGCATTGTTCATCAAGCCGCCTTTCAAAAGAGTTAATTATTCTGCTGTTTCAATTGAAATGCCGGTAATTTTTACATCTTCAACCGGTTTGTCCCCAGCACCCACGCGAACGCAGGCTATTTGGTTTACAACATCCATGCCCTCATAAACCTGACCGAATACCGTGTGCCTGAAATCAAGCCAGGGCGTGCCTTCAGCCGCTTGTACAATAAAGAACTGGCTGCCGTTGGTATTTCTGCCGGCATTCGCCATGGAAAGCGTACCGCACAGGTTGCGCAGGTTGTCGCTGAATTCATCTTCAAACGCGCTGCCCCAAATGCTTTGGCCGCCCCGTCCGGTTCCCGTGGGGTCACCGCCCTGAATCATAAAGTCCTTGATAACACGGTGAAAAATAAGCCCGTCGTAATAACCGCTTTTTGCGTGGGTAACAAAGTTTTCGACCGTTTTCGGTGTTTCCGCAGGAAATAGTTTAATTTTAACGGTACCAAAGGTTGTATTCATGACTGCCAGGATATCGCCTTTAACCGGTTTGTTGAGTTGCGTTGACATAGGAACCTCCAAATTTTATTTGATTTAATTTTAACATTATAAGACACTTTTTTCAATCATTATCTTTATTTTTGAACCCAACCGTACAATCTTTAGTGTTATGTGTTATGCAGTTCGCTTTTTGAAGCCAGCAGGGCTTCAACCACCGTTTCTTGTTTTTCACGGTTATAGTCGTAGAAGAAATAGGGTATAACAGCCAACAAGGTACTCACGATTGAAATTGCCAGCGGCAGATAAAATAAGCCCTTGAGCGTCCCCGGGCTCTGCACCGCAGCATTTGGCACAAACTTGATTACCGAGACAATCACAGCGGTTGAAACAGCGCCCAAAGAACCGATACATTTGCCCAGAAAACCTTCTATCGCGTAAATCATGCCGTCATTCCTGTCGCCCGTTTTCCATTCCAAATAATCTACCGTATCGGACACCATGGACCAATACAGAACACCTCTGATCGTCATCGGTAAAATGCTCAGTGAATTGTAGAGCGCGACCACAATAAGGCTCGAATAGCCGGCAAGCATATATGCAGCCGTAATGGCAAGCTGAAATGCGGCGCAGGCGATGACAATATGATTTTTTTCAAACTTCTTGGTGAGTTTAGGTGCCAGATAAGTGCCGAGCAAAAGTGTGGGCAGCCCGGCAATGCCGAGATAGGTTTGGAGCGCCGGGTTGCCGAGGTTGTAAGTGTAAAACCAAAGCCCTGTGTTGCCGGCATTTATCAGACCGCCGATTGAGTTGGACACCATTAAGAGTAAGAGCAATTTATTTTTGAAAAAGCCTTTGAACATGTCTTTGATGTGTTGATTGTTGCCTCCCGATGAAAATACCCGTTCCTTCACATATTTTACGATGAGAAAGTTATACAGCAAGAAACAGGCAGCCACAAGAACTGCTACCCCGAAATATATCATTGTTTTTGCGGCGATGTCGTCGTTTTTAAAAAGGCTGAGCAAAATCGGTATAATACCGTAAACGATCGCCGTACCGAGGTTGGAGGACATTCTTGCGACGGAGATAATTTTACTTCTTTCCTGCGCGTTGGGAGATATTGAATTGTACAGCGTCATAAACGAAGTGCCGTTGAGCGTATGGAAGGTTTCAAAAATCACATAGGATATCAGCGCGAGCGCCGTCCTGAACAGTGTGTTTGTTGAAGGATTGGAGGAAAATGTCGGTGCTGAAAACATCACAATAAGCAGAATAGCCACAGGAAACGCGGTTCGTTTAAAAAACGGCATCGCCTTTGCGTCAAGGGTTGCATGCCGGTCAAAATAAACCCCCAAAATCGGGTCATTGATACCGTCCCAAAACCTGCCGATTACCATTATTGCGGAAAGCGCTACGCCGGAAAGCCCTAAAACATCAATATAAAAATAGGACAGATAGCCGAGCACCGCGTAGGACATATCCCGAAAAAAAGACGCGGCATAAAAAGCGAGTCTTTCCCGTTTTTCAGTATAGGATTTTTCGCTCAAATGCACTTCGCCGGGGGCATCTGCAGCTGTTCTTTCCGTATCGATCACTCAATCCCCTCTATTCCATCATTATTGTGTTTTAACCAACTTCAAAATATATCGGGTTGGTTATCGCATACAGCAGTTCCGGCAGCGGCTTTTTCGCTTCTTCTTTTGAGAGGGAACGAACCACAGCTTTGTGCAAGATTTTGCTGAAAAACTTCTTCCGGAACACGACCTGCGCCCTTATAAATCCATTCCCGGCGGCTTCGGTGGTGTAGGAATACGGTTTTGCGGATTTGCCGATATATTCAAATATTAAACCGGTTTGGTTGAACACCTGCAACTTATGTCCTTTTTTCATGCCGATTGCCGTTATGGTTACCGTTTTCTTTTCATTTTCCGTAAGCTTTACCGTATCACCGACTGCGATTTCACCGCAGCGGATGTCCAACATCGTAGACTTTGGGTTCCGGGTGATAACGCAGTGTCCTTTTTTTATAGCCTCCAGTATTGTCTGCTTATCATTGCTGTCGCACCAGACTCTTGTTGTCGGGGATGCGAGCAAATCGGTTATATAATAATCACGATGATAATCGGAACCGCCGACAACGGGAATACGAAAACCCGCTTCCAACTTTTTTTGCCACCAGTCGACCGCTTTCATTTCCTTAATGTTTGCCGGCGCATTCCATATTTCTATTCCATCGTAATCAATGTCGTCCAAATCCCAGTTAATCGGGCACATACTGCAAAATGGATGATTGAGGATGCGCATCGCGCCGTTCGCTTTTGACTGTTTGAGCTTTTCATTGAGTTCAGGCAAACTACCGACTGCATACGACCCCTCATATGGCTTTTTTACCCCGAGCAGGTTGATATGACCATCATAATTGGTTAGTTCAAGGCCTTCGATTATGGTAAGGCCTTTCATACGCGGAATCGGCAAATCCTCAGTCGAGTTGTTGTGATCGGTTATAATGATGAAGTCGAGCCCTTTGCGCCTTGCTTTTTCCGTTAGTTGCTCGTAGGTATACTTGCCGTCACTGTTGGTGGTGTGCATGTGTAAATCGCCCTTGAGATACCGGAACTTTTTCGGAGCAAACTCCACCTCGTACCTGACTTTTGAACCGGCCTGTTTAACTTGATAACAACCGACAATGATTTGCCAGGTGCCTTTTGGCTCCCTGCGCTTGTATCCGTCGGAAGCATAGTTTTTGCTGACCGCAATTGTTCTGGTATTGGAGCCGCTTGCGCCGATATCATCGCCGTTTTCATCCGCGAGGGCAAAATCAATTACATTTTTCTCCTTATCCGTTACGGTGGAGCTTGCCTCGTCTCCGCTGTAACCGACCTTAATCGTGATAGATTCCGTGTTGTCCGGAATCTCCAGCGGGAGGAAGATGTATTTTTTCTCGTCTTCCTTTTTAATATCGTATTCAATGATTTTTGTTTCTATTTTCATGGATTCAGCCTGCTTTCAATAAGGATTTGTGAAATTACACTTGTCTGATTGGTTATGATGGCGGTATCGTCTATCGTTAGTAAATTAATTGTTTAATGTGACTGTTGTTATACTCCGGGCAGCCAGTTCAATTCCAGTAACGCCTGTGCCGCTATAAATGAGTGAATAATCCCTCACACAATCTGTTGTGATGATTTCCATCGTTTTGCAGGTGTTCTTGAGTTTAATCGTCACCGGAACACTCGAGTTGTTAATCAGCACCAGTGTCAATTTTTCTGCATATTTGAACGCCACGGCTTCAACCGCGTCAAGCGAATTGCCGGTTTGCACTTTAACCCTGACCGCGCCCGCATCAACCCCGTTTGTAAAGTGACGATACGCAAAAAAGCGTTTGTTGAAGCACACCGCTGAATAGTCGGGGTCAACCCGCAGCAGTGTATCACTTTTCATTGCTCCGCCGGTGTTATCGTGCCGGCTTACAGCTGTCCAAGACTGCCAGGAGGTTGCATTGAGCAGTGTTAAATCCTGTTGTATGATATTTGCCATATACAGCGCGCTGTCAATAGAGTTTGAATCCAGCGTACATGGCAGCTCGCACCATTCGCTCATGACAAACTTTTTACTGGGGAACCAAAAAGCAAATCGTTTGCCGGCATGCCATTTTTCCTTAATATTATTGTCCATCCAATAGGAATGGCCGCTGTAGGAATCGCAATAACCCCGTAATATATCGCTTTGAAAATACTTTTGCTGATATTCAAACCAATCTTTTGACATCGTCCCGTTTTCCGGCCCGCTAAGTTGATAAGGTGTATTTTTTTGTTTCATATTTTCCGCAAACAGTCCCAGCAACTCAACGGCTTCATCAGCCGTGTAATGGCAGCCTTCCTGCCCGACCCAGTCCCCGCCCCAGCCCCATTGCGGCTCATTGATTGGGGAGATATATGTAATTGGATAACCGAGACTGACGAAATGGTCTGCCACGGTCAGAACATAATCCACAAACATTTGATAGTTTTCTTTAGGCAGATTGGAACTATTTGCCGCAAGACCGCCGGATGCCTGCCCGCTGACAGTCATGGAATAATGCGGGCTGTTGCAAAAGAGGACGATACCGGTCGCGCCGTTTTGAACCGCCAAATCCATCATTTTACAGGCGTTGGCATCCCGGTTGAAATCATAGTCATATTGCCCCGTCTGCTCATTATAAACATAAAAACTTTCGGTTTTTGTCCAATCGCCCCAGATACGGCTGTTCGAATTTTCTTTTTCGCCGCCGCCGATATTATAACGGTAAATGTCGAGACCGAGTCCTTCGTCATCATCAAAAAGCAGGCGGGCAACCTCGTCATCAATTGCGGTGTTTCCCACATACTGTGCCCACCAGGCACCGCTGGTGCCCCAACCGTCAAACTGCTGATAGGTTTTGTTTTCAATAATACGCACGGTATTGTCGTCCGATAATCCAAAAGTAAAAATTGAGGGAAGAATACTGATGATTAAAGCAAATTCGGGAACCGTTTTTTTGAGATATTCGAAAAGGGTCATGGGATCACCTCGTTTGTCTACTGCAAGTTTTGTTAATAAAATATAGCATACATCAGTAGTGCATGCAAGGCAAACCCGAATTGACAGCTTTGAATCTGAATGAAGTGTGCTTCGCACATGAAGTTTCTCGCGCTGCTCGAAATGATGTGTTGAACCATCGTTCAACATGAAGCGAAGTTTGCCCCATGTTCATCAGAACACTTCATGCCCTTAGGCATTTCATATTGCGCAGCAATACTTCATTTGCCGATGGCAAACTTCATTGAAAAAAGCACTTCTTTCGAAGTGCTTTTTTCATGGCTGGGGTGGCTGGATTTGAACCAACGAGTGACGGAGTCAAAGTCCGTTGCCTTACCGCTTGGCGACACCCCAACATGTATTCTATTAAAACACGCAAAGCTTTCGCCTTGCGTACTTGCAGGAAAATGGGGTGGGTAATGGGATTCGAACCCACGACATCCAGAACCACAATCTGGCGCTCTAACCGCTGAACTATACCCACCATATTTTTGCGAACGGCCAGCCGTGATAAGTTCGCAGAAGGTTTTGGCGCGCTTGAAGGGACTCGAACCCCTGACCCACTGCTTAGAAGGCAGTTGCTCTATCCACCTGAGCTACAAGCGC
>CAZTCR010000022.1:0-51034 GCA_964612185.1 uncultured Eubacteriales bacterium | reverse complement strand
TGAGCCCCTTATAGGGGCGGTGCAAGCCACCAGCTGAGCTGGTGGTCTTGACTTTGGCTCTTTTTAGTAATTCAAAACGACATCCGCGTAAACCGGGTAATGGTCCGATGGGAGCATACCGTCAAATTTTTCTGTCACCACCCGGTATACCTTTGGCTCCACCATGCTGTTGACAAGTATATGGTCGTATACCGGCCCGACGCGTTTGAGGTTCAAACCAAAATTATAGGTGAGCACACTCATCGTATCAGCGGCAGCAAACTTCGTGTTTGTCAGCACACCGGCGAGCAGGTTGGCATACAGCGGCGAAAACTCCATCGTGTTAAAGTCACCCGTGCAGATAACGGGTATATCATACAGCGCCGCTTTTTCAAGTATCAACGGGATGCTTTTTTTACGCGGCGTGAAGGAAGTGTCAAAATGGGTGTTCATGTGCAAAAACCGTTTGCCGGATTCTTTGTCTTTCAGTTCAACCCAGGTGCATACCCGGTTGAGCAGGGATGTCCAGCTCCTCGATGGCACATCCGGCGTATCGGACAGCCAGAAGGTGCCGGAATCCATAGCTTCGTATTTGTCTTTCAAGTAGAAAACCGCTGAGAACTCGCCTTTATCTACTCCGTCATTCCTGCCCACGCCGACAGATGTATAGGCCGGGAGTTTTTCCCGCAGCGTTGCCATCCACTCCGGCGTTGCCTCCTGAACGCCAAACGAATCGGGTGTAACGGCTTCAATCGCTCCGGTGACGGCGTCAATGCGGTCCTCCCACGAGTGTGTGCCGACATTGGTACAGCGGACATTGAAGGTTAAAATCCGCACAGTTCCTTCCGCCTTTGGCTCTATCGGCGGATTTTTAAGTGGGGATGATACCATGGCCGTGACAACAACGGCAAGGATGCTGAGAAATGATATGATTTTGACGGCAAAGGCTGATAAAGCGGACATAAGCGGCCTCCCTATATTGATGAATTTCAAATTGCTATAACAGCCGGTCAGGATTCCGGCATTAGTGCGACAAATGGCTGTCCAAATTAAGCGCCGTAGCAACCTTACTGCCAGCCCGCGTTGTTTAGGGTGATTTCGATGATTTTGCGTGGCTTTTTGATTTGCATGATCAATATCACCCTTCTCAATTAATACGCAATCAAATGTTTCGAGAATATTATACCATATTAGATAACAGTTCATATATGCATTGAACAGGAATTAGAGGTTTACTTCGATAGGCTGGATTATCAAAAAAACTTGGTATTGTAAATATAGAAATTAATTGATATAATTTTATGTGCTTGTGTCAAAGACTAATTTATTACGAAGCGACACAAATTAAAGGAGGGTAGGCAATGGCTTTGATTGCTTGTCCTGAGTGTGGAAAACAGATTTCCGACAAAGCTGCAATGTGTCCGTCATGTGGCTTGCCTTCGGATTATTTTGAAAAGTCAGAGACGATGTCTGCTTTAAGGGAGGCTGACTCTGCCTATTCAACAATTGATTATAACAATTTGGGAAATGTGTTAATAACATTTGATAAAGACTATCATGATTTATTTTGTCAGGCAAGGTATATTACATCAAAAGAGACGGCAAGTTTTATAAATGTTTATTCCGAGTATTATGAAGCACTGTCTAACGAGCTGATTATGCATTATATTGAAAATAATTTTAAAGCATTTCGGATTGATATTAGTATGGCAAAGGAATTTGTTGCAAAGTTTTCAAGGATAGACACAACAATTGAAAACTTTAACATTTCGTTTGTTGACAGTGTATTAGTTAAAGATGTGCTATATTTTGACAACCTCCTAAAAGATATTGATTCCAATATATCATTGGATGAGGAACAGCGAAGGGCGGTTGTGACAGATGATAATCATTGCCTTTTGGTCGCAGGTGCCGGTGCAGGTAAAACAACCACAATGGCGGCAAAGGTTAAATACCTTGTTGATAAGCAAGGTGTATTACCAGAAGATATCATTGTTGTTTCCTATACAAACAAGGCAATTGATGAATTGAAAGACCGGATAAACAATAAATTGAAAATTGCCGCGAAAATAAGTACATTTCACGCATTCGCTTTTGATATTGTTAAAAGGTTTTCGGATATTCCGCCCGAAGTAAATTTTTCATCATACAATATAGTTTTCGACATGCTTGAAAAAAGCATATATAAAAACAGACAACTCATGAGAAACCTTGTGCTATTTATGGGGTATTATTTTGACTTAACGGAAGAAGCATTTAAATTCGACAGCTTAGATGAGTATCATTTATTCAAAGCAGCACAAGATTATGAGACAATTAAAAGCAACTTAGGGGAATATATAAAGACGGTTGAACACAGAAGGAGTAAACAACAAAAAACAATAACCGGTGAATACTTGCGCTCTGTGCAGGAAGTGCAAATCGCTAATTTTCTTTATCTGAACGGTATTGAGTATGAGTATGAAAAAGTTTATCCGCAAAAAATTGAAAGCGCGAGAAAAAAATATACACCGGATTTTTTCATTAGACAAGGGGAAAACGAAGCCTATATTGAACATTTTGGTGTGAGCCAAGGCTTTAAGAATTCTATGTTTACAACTCAACAAGTATTTAGATACAAGGCAAGCATTGAGGATAAACGAAGATTACATAAAAAACAAAGCACAAAGTTAATAGAAACATGGTCTTTTTATAACGATAGAAGACCGCTTTTCGAACATCTGCGTGAAGAATTGAAGAAAAGTGGGTTTGCGCTGAAACCGAGAGACCTCGATGAGGTTTATAAGAAGCTTGTTGAAACCAGCAAAGACAAGTATATCATCAAGCTGATTATTTTCCTAATTGAATTTATTGAACAATTCAAGACTACCGGATATGATGAGGGTGGTTTCGATATACTGCGTAAAAAAACGGACAACTCTCGTACAAATCTTTTCCTTGACATTGCGGAACAGGTTTATTTAAACTATCAAAAAACGCTCAAAAATAGAAATCAAATAGATTTTGCAGATATGATAAACGATGCAAACTTTTATCTTCTGGAAATTGAAAAACAAGGTGTTGAGTTACCTTATAAGTATATTATTATAGACGAATTTCAAGATATCGCAAGGCAGCGATTCAATTTAACCAAACGACTGTCTGAAATAACCAAAGCAAAGGTTGTTGCGGTTGGTGATGACTGGCAATCTATTTTCGCTTTCGCAGGCTCGGATATTAGCTTGTTTACAAGATTTATCGAGCTAATGGGTTCTGGCACTGAGCTTAAAATAACCCATACCTACAGAAATTCACAAGAATTGATTGACATAGCGGGTGGATTCGTTCAAAAGAACTCTTCACAAATCAGAAAACAGTTGATATCGCCCAAGCATTTACCCGAACCTGTTGTCATAAAAGGCTTTGACGATTCTTATAAGCCGTTTGTCAATCTTGCGGAAAAGTTGTCCGAAACTATCGAAGAGATTATCGCAGCATATGGGGAGAAATCATCAATACTGCTAATTGGACGATTTAACTATGATATGTATAAGCTTTGTTACACAAGTTTATTTACACAGCTTGCAGGCAACAAGGTGCTGTGTGCTAAGTACCCGAAGGCGAACATCTCATTCTTAACTGCACACAGTTCAAAAGGGCTTGGTTATGACAATGTCGTAATTGTAAACATGTTTGAAGGGAAATTCGGCTTTCCATGTCAAATTGAAGATGATCCGATAATGAAACTTGTAACACATGAAGACAAAAGCATGCCTTACGCAGAAGAAAGACGACTATTCTATGTTGCTTTGACAAGAACCAAAAATCGGGTGTATATTATGGCTCCGAAAAATCGCCCATCTAGGTTTTTGGTTGAACTGATTAAGGACTACAAGATCAGATGTCCGGAAGAAATGAATCTGATGAGTGTCGATTTATTCAGCATAAGATGTCCTATATGCAATTTCCCACTCAAGTATGAATTTAATAAAAACTACGGTCTTCCTCTTTATATTTGCACAAACGAGGTCGAAGTATGTGATTTTATGACCAATGACAACATTTACCGTAAGGATATATATAAATGTGATAAATGTGCCGATGGTTATATGATTGTCAAACGAAACAGCAAGGATAGGAATAAAGCCTTTTATGGATGTACCAATTATGACAATAAAGAAATAAACTGTAAAAATACGGTTCCTTTCAACGACCCCTTACCGTTCGTGTGAAATACCTGTTACTACCTCATATTGTTGACTTAAATTAAATTGTTTGACTGGAGATACCACATGGAAAAAGAGCAAGTCCTGAAAAATTATTTTGGCTATGTGAATTTTAGAGAAGGCCAAGAAGAATTAATTGACAACATTTTAGCCGGAAAAGATGTTATCGGAATAATGCCAACCGGTGCCGGGAAATCAATCTGCTTTCAAGCTCCCGCAATCATGTTTGATGGTATAACGATTGTTATATCACCATTAATTTCACTGATGAAGGATCAGGTTCAATCCCTCATTGAAAATGGCGTGTCGGCAGCGTTTATCAATTCAACTTCAACGACCAGCCAGAATATTAGAACTATCGAAGAAGCAAAGCAAGGAAAACATAAAATCATATATGTGGCACCTGAGAGGCTTGATACATATGAATTTGTTGAATTTGCTCAAAGTGAGAAAATATCGATGATAACCGTTGATGAGGCACATTGTGTATCTCAATGGGGACAAAATTTCAGGCCAAGCTATCTGAAAATTGTTAGATTTATCGAGAAACTGCCCAAGAGACCGATAATTTCAGCGTTCACAGCAACAGCAACAAGTGAAGTAAAAGAAGATATTGTCAAGTTACTTGGACTAATAAATCCGTTTGTTATTTCAACCGGTTTTGACCGGGAGAATCTATACTTTGAGGTGCAAAAACCGGAGGATAAGTATAAAGCGCTTGTGAAGTATTTAGGAGAAAACTCTAACAAATCTGGAATAGTATATTGTGCTACCAGAAAGACAGTTGAGGATGTCTGTGATAATCTAATAGCAGATAAATATAAAGCTACTCGATATCACGCCGGATTATCCGATTATGAGAGAACGATAAATCAAGATGATTTTTTGTTTGACAGAACAACAGTAATGGTGGCAACAAACGCTTTTGGAATGGGTATCGACAAAAGCAATGTATCGTTTGTTATCCACTATAACATGCCTAAAAACATTGAAAGCTATTACCAAGAAGCAGGTCGAGCAGGGCGAGATGGTACGCCCGCTGATTGTGTTTTGTTCTACAGCGGGAAAGATGTGATTACAAATCAGTTCTTAATTGAAAAAACCGATGATAGCAATGATCTGGATGCCAAGACATTAGATCGGGTCAAGCAAAAGGACCGAGAACGATTAAAACAAATGACCTACTATTGTCACAGCTTTGATTGCTTACGCGCATATATCTTAACATATTTTGGGGACAGGGCGGCAAACTATTGCGGTAACTGCAGTAACTGCAATACAAACTTTGAAGAAGTTGACATTACAGAATATGCACAAAAAATACTTTCCTGTGTTTTAAGAATGGGCGAACGCTATGGCGTGAAAATGATAATTGATACACTGCGTGGCAGTAAAGCTGAAAAAGTGTTGAGATTCCGTTTAGATCAAATTAAGACATATGGAATTATGGCAGAAGTGAAAGAAAACCGTGTTCGTGAAATTGTTAATTATCTAATCATCAATGACTATCTTGAGCAAACGAATGCGGAACTGCCTATAATCAAGTTGACTACAAAAGCAAAAGCAGTTCTTTTTGATAATGAACAGCTTATGATGAAAACTGTTAAGGAGCAACACAAAGCGAAAAAACCATCTAAGCAAAGAGTGCTAGTGAACAATAATTTGTTCAACAATTTAAAGGATTTAAGATTACAGTTGGCTAAAGAGAAAAAGGTGCCTGCTTTTGTTATCTTTTCTGATGCCACTTTGATTGATATGTGCAGTAAATTACCGGTTAACAGTCGTGAGTTTTTAGATGTTTCGGGTGTTGGAAGAGTTAAACTGGATGAATATGGAGATTTATTCATTGAAGCAATAAATAGTTTTATTACATCAGAAGTTTCCGACAAGACGCCTGTTGATTACAGCCGAGAAGAAGTATTTAGATTCGTTAAAGAATCAATTGAGTATTCAACAGAACCATTGCCAATCGGGTTGGTTACCGACAGAATCAATGCCCTGTTATTCCAAAAATGCGATATGAAAATCAGCGCAACAAAGATAACTGATTACCTGTTAAATAATGGTTATCTGGAAGTCGAAACAAGCGAGTCAAGAAAAGACAGGACTTCAACTGAGAAAGGCAGAAAAATCGGTATATTCACCATCACTATCGCTCAGAAAAACGATGTAAGCAGAAAACAAAACTTTTATTCATTAGAAGCGCAGCAATTTATTGCAGATACTATTGAAAGTATAATTGATTACAAAGAGTGAGAATGAGGATTATTATGAGCGGGACAGCCAATACAAAGCCAAACATCCTGTTTATTCTTTCCGACCAGCACAATGCCTCCTTCATGGGCTGCGCCGGCAATGAGTTGGCCAACACGCCGAATTTGGACAGGCTCGCCTCACAGGGCGTGCTGTTCGAAAACGCCTATTGCCAAAATCCACTGTGCGTGCCAAGCCGCGCCTCCATGCTCACAGGCAAATATTCGAAGGACTTAGGGATATACGAGAACAGGCACATTTTGGAGTCCGGCAGCACGACAATCCCCAAGGTGTTCTCGGAAAATGGCTACAAAACCTGCGTGATCGGCAAAACGCATTTTAACGGCGAGCAGTATCAAGGTTATCAGCAGCGCCCGTACGGTGATTTGTACGGTCAGGCGCATCAGCCGGACCCGGCCCGTACAGAACCTGCGCCGGATTCCGGGCTTGGCGATGTGCTGGGCAATGCCGGTGCAACGGGTATTCCGCTGCCGCTGACACAGACCGAGATTTGCGTAGCGGAAGCGGCCAAATGGCTCCAAGCCCATGCCGCGCAAAAAGACGCTCAGCCGTTTATGCTCAGCGTTAATTTTGACAAGCCGCATTTCCCGCTCAGGGCACCGGGCAGATATTATAAAAAGTATGCCGGGAAAGTCACTGTGCCGGAAGTACCTGCGGATTATCTTGAAAATTCGGCAGTACCGTTTGTTAAAAAAGCCTTTGAGGTCAACGGCGCCTGGGCGCATTACGGCAAAGACAAAGAAATTCACGAAAAAGCGCTGGCCGCCTACTACGCCTGCATCGAATGGATTGACAGCGCCATCGGCAGAATTCTGCATGTGCTGGAATACTTGGATTTAGCGGATGATACAATAATTATTTACGCGTCAGACCACGGTGAAATGGCGGGTGACAAGGGCGCTTGGCAAAAAACGGTTTTCTTTGACGCTTCCGCCAAGGTGCCGCTGATGATGCGCTGGGGGGCAAACTTCCCGGTTGGTAAACGCTGCAAGGCGCCGGTCGGCCTGATTGATCTGTTCCCGACGCTGTGCGACCTTGCGGGTATTCACATGCCTGATGATTGCGGAGGGGTCAGCTTGAAGCCGTTGTTGACAGGTGAGGGGGAAATCGAGCGCAAAGCGATTTTCAGCGAAAGCGTTGTGCTGAAAGTACCGGAATATGCCGGCTGCATGATGCGAAGCGACAAATGGAAATACTGCTATTATCTTGATGGCACAGAAGAACTGTATGACATGGAAAAAGACCCCGGGGAGCTGTTCAACATTGTTTCTGTGTACTATTATTCCGACATTGTCAAAGAGATGAACTTCGAATTGCTGAAGTTTTGGAAGCCTGCGGAGCAAACGGAGCGGTACAACAAAGCACCGCGCATGGCGAATGAAAAGCATTTTTACCCCTATTCCAACCAGTTTGTTCTGGACGGAACGATTGTGGACGCCAAACCTTAAGGTTGAAAGATAAGAAGGTTAAAACTGTTGAAAAGAATAAAGAAAATCGAAACCGCGGTGGAACATACCAGGCTGCTGCGCGAAAAATTCTTGAGCGACCCATACCGGCCCGGTTATCATTTTGTTTTGCCGGAGGATATCGGCATGCCCGGGGACCCGAACGGCGCGTTCTTCGCGAACGGGCGGTATCATTTGATGTATTTGTATGCTTGCCGTTCGGATTCCTTCCGCTGGGGGCATATTTCCAGCATTGATTTAATCCATTGGCGCTCGCATCCGGATTCGGTTTTGCCGGATGACCTGGACGGCGGCATCTTCAGCGGCGGCGCTTTTGTGGATGAAGACGGCACCTGCTACATGACCTATTGGGGCTTGCCGGTGAAAGGCAAAAATCAAGGCGGGGTACGAATCATAAAAAGTTCTGACCGCCACTATGAAAAATGGGAAAAGTTCGAGGAATATGCGCTGCCCTGCACAGAATCCGGCGTACACGAAACCGTGGACGCAAACGGAAATCCAATGTGTTTGGCCTGCGCGGACCCGAGCAACATCTGGAAAAAGAACGGCACTTATTATATGCAGATGGGCAATCTGTCCGTTCTGCTCAAATTCAAGCGTGACGGTTTGCATGATTGGAAAGGGGATGAACCCGGAAAAATCGAAGTGCCGGAAAATATCAGGGGGGACTGGGTGGACCTTTTTAAAAGCAAAGATTTGGTAAACTGGGAATACCTGCACCGGTTTTATGAACGGGACCAGACAAATGCATGGACGGCCATCAATGAGGACGATATGTGCCCGAGCTTTTTGCCACTGCCCAAAACCAAAACAGGCGGGGAGCCGAGCGGAAAATATTTGCAGCTTTTTATCTCCCACAATAAAGGCTGCCAGTATTATATCGGGGAATATGATAGAGAAAACGATATCTTTATACCCGAAACCCACGGCAGAAAGACCTGGGCGGACAATACCTTTTTCGCGCCCGAAGCACTGCTTGACCCGCAAGGCCGGCAAATCATGTGGAGCTGGTTGCTGGACAACCCGAAGGACGAAAACAAAAACGGATGGTCCGGCGTATACGGCTTGCCGCGCGTGCTATGGCTTAGGGACGATAACACACTCGGCATCACACCGCTGTCGGAAATCGAAATGCTCAGGTATAACCCGGCCGTGTTTGGTGAACTCCGGCTGAAAGACGAAAAATACCCGTTGCATAATATAAACGGAACATCCTGCGAGATTAAACTGTCGGCCGATGTGACGGATTTCGCCGAAGCCGGGGTTTATCTTAGAGCGTCGGAGGATTTTTCGGAATACACGAAAATTTATTATGACCGTCAAAACCAAAAACTTGTTTTTGACGCTTCAAACAGCGGGAAGCAGGGCAGGCCGATTGTGGAATCCGCACCACTGGTTTTGGAAAAAGGCGAAAAACTGGAGCTGGACATTTTTGTGGATAAATCCGTTATCGAGGTCTTCGCCAACGAAAAGCAGGCGATTTGCCGTCGGGTATATCCCGAAAAGGAAGACAGTGTTAATGCCTGCCTGTTCAGTAAAGGCGTTTCGGTGTTCAGCGATGTAACTGTTTATGAAATGATGCCTTCAAACTTTTGCTGATTTCATCAATCGATAAAATCCGCAATGAATAAAATGAAATAAATCACGAAAAATATGATAAGCAGGGGTATGACAAATGAAAAAGATGAAAAAGGGTATGATTGCAGTCACAACCGCCGGCATTGCCGCTGTCGGCGGATTATTCATGCTCAAAGCCGCAGCGGATAAGAAAAAGGTATTCCCTGTGATGGAAAAAACGCGCTGCGGCAAAGGGGAACATAAGGACTTCAAAATTACTTCCCCCTATGCGGGGATTGACTGGGATACCTGGATGAGCCTGAAGGGGAATCTCCATACCCATTCGACAGCCAGCGATGCGGGCACCGATTTTGCCGATATGATCGAGGCGCATTTTGTCCGGGATTACGATATTCTCGCCATGACCGACCATGGGATAATCAACCACGGCTGGAACCTGCCTCCCCGAAGAACCGCTTTCAGTTTTCAATCCTATTTAAAGAAACCCAAACATCTCACAGATGAGCGATATAATGAAATTCTTTCCGGCATCGGCCGGGGAGGCAGGGGCATGCTGGATGTGAAAGACTGCATCGAAATCAACAATGCGCTCATTACAAAAGCGCATGTCAACGGCTACTTCACCAATGTCGGGCAGGGTGTTAAGGGACGAGAGAACGACTATGAGCGGCCGGTAAAATGGGTGGAGGCGTCCGGCGGGATTTCTCACATCAATCACCCGGGGGACTGGATAGAGTCCTATATTGACATCGCCAACGCGAAAAAGCCGGAGAATGTCATGTTTTTCGCTGATATCTTCAAAAAGTATAAAACCTGCCTTGGGATGGAAGTTTTCAACAGAATAGATCTTGACACCAGCGCGGACCGTGTATTGTGGGACGAGCTGCTGCGGGCGGTGATTCCGTATGGCAGAAATGTGTTCGGTTTTGGCGAAAGTGACGCCCACTCGCTCAGCGATGTGGATTCCGCTTTCGGCACCTATATGATGCAAGCAAACACCGCCGATGATTTACGCCGTTGCATGGAAACAGGCGCCTTCTTTGCCATGAGCAAATACGCCAAGCGCGAATTGGGTGACAACTTCACACCCTACGGTGACTACCCCAAGGTGACTAAGATTACAGTCGATGACGATCAAGATACAATTACAGTCTCCGCAATCAATTATAAAAAAATCGATTGGATAGCGGACGGCGATATCATTGCCCATGGTGAAACCATTCATCTGCGTGAGCACAGCAACGAAATTTCCTGCTATGTCAGAGCTCAAATCATTGGGGACGGCGGGGTATGCCTGACGCAGGCATTTGTTTTGGATGATGGAACGCTCGGGCAAAATCTTCCGGCGGACAATGAAACGGGCTATCAAAAGTTTCTCGATAAATCGGTTTTCAGAATCAAGAGCATTTTGGGGTATGTGGTTGTTCAAGAACTTGTAAAGAGCGTCAAACGGCGGAACAAATAGATTGTTGTAACGGAAGGAATGTTACTATGACAGAAAAAATCAGAAAGATTGTTATGGAAGAAATTCGTCCCCGTACCCGTGTGGATGGCGGAGATATTGTTTTCAATTCTTATGATAACGGCGTGGTGACGGTGACTGCTTACGGTGACTGCGCCAGTTGCCCCTGCTGCACACCGGAATTGAGCGGATGGATTGCGGCACATGTTTCAAGCAAATTGGGCGTACAGGTTCAGGTAAAGGTTTGTAAAAAAGTTCCCTACTACGCACGCTGAGAAAGGTAGAGTAAAAATGGCACATATCGCAGTAGAACGCAGAAGCGTTAGTATGGATAAATGGGCGCGGCTGGTGTTTGAACAAGTCAATGAAAAAGTGATCACCGCCTCTTATCCCATTGACAAGTGGCAAATACGAAACGGTCAGTATTTTGCCGCCGGTTATCGGTGGGAGGATGATTTTCATCCGATTCAGGCAGGAGACCCGTGGGGCGGACCTGACGCCGCTTGCGAAATGACCGCGACCTTCGCCGTTCCGGAAGAGCTGGCGGGGCGAAAGGTTTATTTCCATTGGGTTACTTCTTCGGAGGTGCTGGTCAGTGAGAACGGGCATTATTTAGACGGCATTGACCCGAATCGGTCGTGGCTGCCCTATTTGGACTGTGCGCGCGCGGGAGAAAGCCACACCCTTCGGTTGGAAGCGTATACCCGTTCCAAACCGGATGATGACAGGGGTATTAATCGTAAACTGAAGGGTTGTATTCAACACTTCACCCAGCCTGCGCTTATTGTGATTGATGAAGAAATGCTGGCATTAAAATACGACCTTGATATGCTCTACCAATGCGCGTACGCACCCAATATGGAAGATGGCGCAAAGGAATATTACCAAAAAAAGGTGGAGGAAATTCTGCCGCTGTTCCCGCCGTTTGAAAGCGGCGAAGAGGGCGCGTTAAAAGAAGCGCTGCCAACAATACGCCGGTTTATTCAAGAGCAAGTATATGGCAGTGACCGGATATTTGGTCACAGCGGCAATCTTGCTTGTGTCGCGCATTCACATTTGGATATTGCTTACCATTGGAAGGTCGAACAAACGATACAGAAAAATGCCCGTACCGCCTTGATTCAACTTCGTCTGATGGACCGATGGCCGGAGTTCAGCTATGCGCATACCCAAGCCTGGACCTATGAACAACTGGAAGAGCATTATCCGGAGATTTTCGAAGAGGTTCGCCGGCGGATTGAGGAAGGCCGTTGGGAAGTCGTTGGCGGTATGTATGTAGAGCCGGACTGCAATGTCATATCGGCTGAAAGTTTGATCCGGCAGATTTTATACGGGAAGGCATATTTTCAAGAAAAATTCGGGTTAGATGCCGACAATGCGTGGCTGCCTGATGTTTTCGGCAATAGCGCAATCATGCCGCAGATACTTAAAAAGTGCAAAATTCCTTACTTCGTTTCCAACAAAATGTCCACATGGAATGACACGAACCGTTTCCCGCACAACCACTTCATTTGGCGTGGCTTGGATGGGTCGGAGGTGTATGCCTGTGTGCCCCCCGTTCACTTTATCACATGGATGGAACCCGCTCAGGCTATTGACCATTGGGCATGTTTTCAGGATAGGGATATTTCACCGGAATCTTTGCAGATGTTCGGGTATGGCGACGGCGGCAGCGGTGCTACCGACGATATGATGGAATATTATTACCGCCAGCAGAATCTTGGCGGTGTGCCGAATATGCGTCTGACTACCGGGAAAGAATTTCTTCATTCCGCATTTGAGCATGCGGCGGATTTCCCCCGGTGGGACGGTGACCTTTACCTGGAAATGCACCGCGGCACTTTTACAACCAAGGGTGCCCTCAAGCGTGAAAACCGCCGCGGAGAATTTCAAGCGCAGCGTACCGAGGTGCTGGCCGCAATTGCCGCATTAAACGGTGAAAAGGTGCCTTCTCCCGCTGCGTTGAAAAACACTTGGAAAAAACTGCTTTTAAATCAGTTCCACGATATTCTGCCCGGCAGCCACACCGCGCCGGTGGCGGTGGATGCGTTGGAAACCTACCGCATCATGCGGGAGGAGTTCTCGGCTTTTGAAGCGGACGCGCTCGGCAAACTTTCATCACCGGCTAAAAACGGTTATTTTGCCGCCAACCTCATGGCAAATCCACGCAGTTTAGCCTTTGCGCCCGTATCCTCCGGCCTGACCGGTTTGCGGGACAAAAACGGCAATCAATACCCCGTCCAAAAAATACTTCATGCCGACGGCACCGGGGAACTCTGCGCCGATTTGGGCAATGTCCCGGGCATGACTTTCCAAAATTATTCCGCACTTACCGAACCGACAAAAGTTGACGGGTGGATGACAGCAGCTTCGACCTGTTTGGAAAATGAATTTTTCCGTATTGATATAAATGAGGACGGAATGCTGAGTACGGTTTTTGATAAAAAGCGTGGGCTGGCCGTTAATGGCGAGGGGGAATACCTCAACGAATGGCAGCTTTTTGAAGATTGCCCCGGTGTTTACAACGCATGGGACATTGTCCGCACCTTTGAAAACAAACGCATAGACTTGCCGCGGTGGGAGAATATTATCGTGTGTGAAAACGGTCCTGTTTCGGCAGCGGTTCGGATGGAACGCCGTTTCGGCAGCAGCTATGCGGTGCAAATCGTTCGGATATGGCGTCATACTGCCCGGATAGATTTTGACACATGGGTTGACTGGCACGAAGATCAAAAACTCCTCAAGGCGGCATTTCCGTTGAATGTTCACGCCAGAACTTACTCTGCGGACACTTCTGCCGGTGTGATTGAACGCATGAACAATCAAAACACCTCCTGGGAGCAAGCCCGTTTTGAAGTACCTTGCCATAAGTGGGTTGATCTCTCGGAGGGGCTGTTTGGTGTGGCAATCCTTAATGACTGCAAATACGGCTGTGATGTGCGGGATAATACCATTCGTCTGAGCCTCTTGCGTGCAACCATCCGCCCGGACCGTGAAAGCGACCGCGGCGAGCACCGGTTTACTTACGCCATCTGTCCGCATGGCCCGTCCTGGCAGCTGGATAATATTACCGGGTTGGCCTACGATTTGAATGAGCCATTGACCTTATACCCGGGAGCGGCAAAGCATGATGGCAAAAATTGGTTGAACATTTCCGAACCGGCCCTTCAACTCCAGGCGATGAAACAGGCGGAGGACGGCAGCGGAGATATTGTTGTTCGCTTAACAGAGATTTACGGTTCGCGGGGCGTCGCATGTATTACGCCGGGATTCGCTTTCGGCAACGCATATCTCTGCAATATGCTGGAGGAACCGGAAACACTGCTTACGGTCTCAAACGGGTCAGTGAACCTCCCGTATCAGACAAATGAGATATTGACCGTTCGCTTTGTTAGATAAGAGATACGAAGGATGATGGAGCTTACACAAAAAATACATTTGTTTTGGAAGGAACCGATTATGTGTGTCGATAAACACTCCGATGAGTTTAAAAGTATGTTCAGGGAATATGATGTCCGGGGCAAAACGAGCGAAAAAGAGCTGAATCCCGAAAGCGTTTATCTGATTGTCAGCGCTTATGCGGAATATTTAAGCAGGAGAGGAATTGACGATGTCGTCGTCGGGTACGACAACAGAGCGTGTTCGCCCGGTTTTGCCGAGGCTTGCAACAAAGCGCTGGTTGACCGGGGGAAAAGGGTTAAATATATCGGCCTTGCCATCACGCCGATGATGTACTACGCGCAGTATCTTTACAAGTGTGAAGGCGGTGTGATGATTACCGCAAGCCACAACCCCAACGGCTGGTCCGGGTTCAAGTTTGCCAAAGGGTATTCAAAAACACTGGTGCCGGACGATATCAAGGAAGTTTTCGCCTTAGTGATGGATTTGCCGAAAACTGCTCCGGACGCGAAAAAAGGCTGTGTGGAAGCCGTGAACGCGCGGGACAGTTATGTGGAGGATATTGTTTCAAGGATCCATATGGGCAAAAACAAGCCCAAGGTCGTTATAGACGCGGGCAACGGCGGTGCGGGTTTAATCGCGTATGAAGTTTTCTTTAAACTCGGTTGCCTGGCTTTTCAGTTGAACTGCGACCCCGACACGGATTACCCGCATTATTTCCCGAACCCATCAAATTTGAAAGCCCGCGAAAGGCTGCGCGAAATGGTGCTGCACCCCTACATCAAGGCGGACATCGGCATCGGGTTTGACGGCGACGGCGACCGTATCGGCGTTATTGATGAAAAAGGCAAAGATATTTACAGCGATATCATCCTGGCAATTTTAGCCAAACAACTGCTTGAGAAGCAACCGGGCGCAACAATCATTTACGATGTGAAGTGTTCGCAAACCCTTGAGGAAGTCATCCAATCAAACGCCGGCAACGCCGTTATGTGGAAAACGGGCCATTCCTATATCAAATCGAAGATGCATGAGATTAAGGCGGAGCTAGGCGGAGAGCGCAGCGGTCATATTTTTTACGGCGGAGATGATTATTACGGGTTTGATGACGCGGTATTCGTCGCCGCAAAGCTGGTTGAGTACCTGTCGCATCAACAACAATCGATTTCCGGAATAGTTGAGGTTTTCCCGCAATATGTCACCTCACCGGAGATTAAAGCGCACTGCGACGATACGAAGAAATATGAAGTGGTCGAGCAGATCATTGCTACATTTAAACGCCTGTATCCGGGCAAGGTTTTTGACCTTTGCGGTGCCCGTGTATCCTTTGAGCACGGCTGGGGTCTTGTGCGGGCATCTTCCAATCTGCCGGAGCTTGTTATTTTGTTTGAGGCGGATACGCTTGAACATTTGCTGGAAATTCGGCAAATCATGAAAGATGTGCTCTGCAAGTATCCGGAGATTGATGCTAACTGGGAAAATGATATTTACTAAACGGCTTGTTCCCGCCGGCACCTTTACCTGTTTTGTGATAAAGTCACGGAAATCGCGCGCGCGGCGGACTATAATACAACCATAAAAAAGAATTTATGGGGGTACTTATATGTTTGGCTTATTTGGTAAAGAACCGGTCAAGACGGTCAATGTGAACGATTTAGACAAACTCATCGGTAAAATTCAGCTGCTGGATATACGCGAAGGGTACGAATACGCCTCAGGCAGCATTAAAACGGCAAGGAACATCCCGATGGGGGATTTGCTCACCAACCCGGAAAAGTATTTGACAAAAGAGGAAACCTATTATATTTTGTGTCAGTCCGGCGCAAGGAGTGCGAGGACTGCCGAATCCCTCGCAAAGCAGGGTTACAAAGTCATCAATGTGGTCGGCGGTGTCGGTTCTTACGCGGGGACAAAGAGGACCTGAAATCAGCTGAATAAAACAACAACCCTTGGGTTCATCTCGAATTCAAGGGCTGTTTCATATCTTGTTGTGTTCAACCTTGTGTTTGCAGCTTATTGACAATGCGCGTCAAATACGGTTTCGCAAAGATGTAAAAGTTATACAGCGCCTCGCAATAAATGTTTTCCCCGGCAGTGCCCGCAACGCTCAAATCTCTGTCCCGCCGGCAGCCGCCGCGGCAAAAAGCATACACATCGCAGTTTTTGCATTTTTCATCTTCATATAATGATGTCGTGCGGAACTCTCTCATTTTATCCGTTTTGCCGAGTTCATCAATGCTCATTTCGTTGATATTACCGAGCTGCCAATAGTCCACGCAGTAAAAATCACAGGGGTAAACAGAACCGTCCGCTTCAATCACCAGCTGCCCGGGGCAGTAACCCAGCGTGCCGCACTGCTCGGATGGCTGCCCCGCCGCGATATTCACGAGGTTGTCAAAAAAGCGGATGCTGATATAGTTGCCGACCATAAAATCATCGTAATACAGTTTGAACAGCCTTATTAAAAACTCTTCATACAGCGCCGGTGTAAGTGCCTGGGGCTGAACAAACGGTTCGCTGCCCAGCGGGGCTAAGCAGGGGATAAACTGCAGGTATTTGATGCCGCCGCTTTTGAAAAAGCCGTAAATCTTTTCGATATGCTTTGCGGTTTGCGCGGTAACAACACTGAGGATATTATAATCCACCTTATACCGGTCAAACAGTTTGGCCGTTTTCAACACCCTGCTGTGAGTCGGATATCCGCCGGCATCGAGCCTGAAATAATCATGGAGTTCCCGGTATCCGTCCATTGAGAGCCCGGCTAAAAAGCCGTTATCCGCAAAGAACTGCGCAAAATCCTCACTGACATCAAGGCCATTTGTTTGGATGGCGTAAAAAATCTTGATTCTATTCTTATTCAATTCCTTTGCTTTGCCGGTAAAAAAACGAAAATAATCCAAGCCGGCCAATGTTGGTTCCCCGCCCTGAAAAATGAAACTGACGCTGCTCGTCGCGGCTTCGAACGCTTTTTCAATGATGTTCACGGCGGTTACTTCCGCCATCATGCCGTAAGACCTTGTATCCCTATTTTCCGCTACATCGCAGTAAAAGCAATAGCTGCACCGCATGTTGCACAGGCTGGATGCCGGTTTTATCATCACGGTTAAGTGTTCCATTATTTATCCTTCTATTTAATATTCAAATTACAGATTTAACGCAAAGGTTTTTAACCTCATCCGTCGTTACACCTTCGATTCGGATTGTTCTGCTCTCACCCGGTAGAAGATCAAAGTACACATCCTCAGGGATTCCTTTGTCCAGGTTGAAATGCACTCCGTGGCAGAAGTTTTCGGCGGATACCCGGATTAGAGCACCGTCAGCGTCCGCCTGCACCAACTCGGCGTTGAGTTTACCTGCCTGCAGCACAAGGTCTTTGGTCACTTTTTGCCGCAGAACAACAGAGCGCACGGACTCGGCATCCGGCTTCACTGCCCAAACCTCTTTGCCGATATCTCCTTGGGTTATTGGCATCTCTAAAACAACACCGCGGAAAAAGGCTGGAATGGTAACGAAAACTTTCTCGACTCGCGAAACCGCCCCGTCAAGCGGATACCAACCCGCTAAAGCGCTGAAGCTAATCTCATTGGCCGTGTCGTTGCAGCCGGTGACCAAAACACGGGTTTCCTGTTTTCGAAGTATCAGCTTAACAGGCTCAAATGCCCGTTTTACTCCATAGAACGAGGGCTTTCGGCGTGAGTAATAGTCAATAATCGTCCAGCCCACTTCGCCCCAGCAGTCGTTGTACATCCAAAACAGCGCACCGCAGCACTGCGGTTTGCCGCGGATGGCTTCCAATGAATAATTCAGCATCAGGGACTGCACCATGGAAGCGTAGAGAATATATTCGGGCAAATCGAGTTCCCTGTCTGTGTAATGCTTTCGAATGCCTGCATTGACTGTGTGCTTTTCAAAGGTGTTGTTGTGCATATCCCAAACTTTACTCTGCCGGTCTATCGGCTGTCCGTCAAAATAGTCTTCTATACTCCTTAATTGGCAGGGACCGGGGTAACCGTATTCCGAGATAAATTTGGATGTGATTTTATCATATTCTTCCGGTGTAATGCGCTTTTCCATATCCTGGTTCATCATGCAGTCGCCCCAATGGTGCCTGTCGCCCACTTCGTTGCAATCGGGGTCTTCACCGCCGTACGGCGAGGAGCTCCAGTACGGAATATGCGCGCAATTCTTGCGGACAATCCCCGGGGCGAGCTGATTATAGATGGTCAGGCCGTAACCTTTACTGTAACCGTATATGAGCCGGCGGTGCTCAAAACCTTTGTACATACCTTGGTTTTCATTATTGCCGCACCAAAGCGCCAAAGAGGCATGGTTGCGAAGCCGTTTTGTCTGGTAATCGATTTCATGTTCAACTTCGTGCCGAAACCAAGCGTGATGGTCGGGGTAAAGAGAACATGCAAACATGAAATCGTACCAAAGCAAAATTCCGTATCGGTCACAGGCCTCAAAGAACGCGTCGCCTTCGTAAAGCCCACCGCCCCAAACACGCAGCATGGTAAAGTTGGCAGCCTTCGCCTCGCGGATTAGCTTATCATATTTTTCATCGGTAACTCTGGCGTAAACAGCATCAGCGGGTATCCAGTCCCCACCCTTGCACATCACCGGTTTGCCGTTTACCAGGAAGCGGAAAATCCGGTTTTTATCGTCAATTCTGCTTGTATCCAGTTCGATAGTCCGGAGGCCGTATTTATATTCGCTGACCGCCTCAAAACCGCCGCTCTCTGCGGTGATCTTTACATCATAAAGCGGCTGCTCACCCATACCGTTTGGCCACCAAAGTTTGGCATCGGTGACTTCAAGCTCAAGTTCAATAAAATTCATGCCGGATATCATCAGGATATCCTTTTTTTCAGCCTCAGCCGCCTTTTCACCGGCATAGAACAACTCAATCTTCACATCGCCGTCTATTGTCGGAATAAGCCGCAGATTTTCCACCTCAATAACTGCCTTGATTTTAGCAGGATTATCCAAGCTTATAACGGAAAGGCAGCTGCTCCTCACAGCAATCCGGTTAAAGCAGTTGATGCGTGCGCCTTTCATGATACCTATGGTTGCAATGCGCGGGCTCCAGTCCCACCCGTAAACATACTGCGGCTTGCGGACAAACGCGCGGCGCTTGTCCCCGCGGCGAATATTTCTGTCACCGTCGGATTCACAGCCGACCGCCCAGCCGATTTCGGCAACATCCTGCTCCGAAAAATGCTCCAGTCCGCTGGTTAAACGAACCAGAAGGGAATTTTTGTCCTCAACGATATAAGGTTTAATATCATGTTTAAACGGGTAATGCGCGCTGCGGTGATGACCGAGATGAATTCCATTGAAAAAGATGTCAGCCTCCGCATCCAATGAGTCAATTTCCAGCTCAATCAGGTCAGAAGACATCTCAATTTCGCTGCTGTCAATTTCCCGCAAAAACCACCAGGAACGCTTTTCAATCCACTCGCTGTCAAAACAGTAGTCCGCCTTGACGGGGTCTTTGATAATGCCCTGCTCAATCAGTGGCATATGCACATCGCACGGCAAATCCGTTTTCAGCCAGCCGGTGCCCGTACCGCTGCCGGTTTCAAGCATCGAATCCTTTTTGCTCAGGATTTGCGCGGCTTCACCGACGCCCCAGGTGAGCGGCGCGTCACGCAATGCCCAGTTTTTGTCAAGCGAAAGAACCATACAAACACTCTCCTGCAACACTAAAAAATATAATTAACAGGCCAAAGAATACCGGTGCCGATTTGCGGCATGAAGGGTAGAATCCCGTAAGGATTATTATAACATAACTATTGGGCGGCGTTAAGCATAATCATTTGATTGTTGAAAAACAACCCCGCACTGTGGTACAGTATTTTTAGTGAGAGGGGACTTTGATATGATAGAATTTATCAGGCTTATTTTTTCCAAACGGCAGGCATCCACCGTCCAAATGCTCGGCAAGCGGTTTATTCGTCTGCTGGAAAGCGGCACCCTGAGTATTAAAACTTTCCTCGCGCTCGCGCTTGTGGTCGGGCAGATGTTTACCGTGCTGGCTTTTGACCTCGGCATGAAGCCCCGCGGGCAAACCGTTGACATGAGCCAATTTGAACTGGTCTGGTCGGACGAATTCAGCGGCACAGAAGTGGACACCTCCATCTGGGGCGGGCACTATGTCTGGGGCCCTGCGGAAATCCGCAACGGCGGGTTTTGGCACAGCAGCATGGCGTCGGTGAGCGGCGGCAATCTGACCATTAAAACCGAATACCTGGAAGAAGGCGCAGGCGGCAAAGGTCCCGGTTATTACTCCTATGGCATGGATACCAGGGGGCGCTATGAGCAGTGCTACGGCTATTTTGAAGTACGCTGCAAAATGCCCGCCGCACAGGGATTGTGGGCGGCTTTTTGGATGCTTAATGATGATACCTATATTGAGGACGGCAACGGGATGGACGGCACGGAGGTGGATGTGTTTGAATCCACTTTTTATAAAGACAAATGGTACGGCCAGGGCAACAACATCGTTTCCGGCATTGTGTTTGACGGGTACAACAAAGCCTCGCAGGGCACCAACATCGGCAAATACCGCGTCGCGGGAGATATTTATGATGAATTCCATACTTACGGGGTGGAGTGGAACGAGAATATCTACATCTTTTATGTGGACGGCGTTGAAACCGGGCGCACCAGCTTCGGCGGCGTTTCCCGCAACGCGGAGTGGCTGATTCTTTCCGTCGAGGTATCGGGCAGGGACGGTATCGCCAGCGGCGACAACCACGGCACAGGGGTTATTGCCAAAACCAAGACCTGGCCGGCGAACTTCGTTGTCGACTATGTGCGCGCTTACCAGTACAAAGATTTGATTCCTGCATAAACCACCAAACAAATATAAGGCTGTGAACTTCGGGGTAACCCCGCGGCTCACAGCCGTTTTAAATGCCTATTGCCTTTCCGGCCCTGCCAGCCTTTCGGCGTTCAGATGATAAATCTTTTCCAAAACCGTCTGCGGCAAGTCGAGGGCGTTGAACAGCTCCTGATGCATGTTTTCAAAGCAGTCTCTCGCATACAGTAAGCGGTCCTGAAAACGCAGAACGAACTCTTTTGTGTAATCAAGGTCGCGGGTGAGCGCGTTATGGCAGGAACCTGCCGAGCCGTCGCAGTACAGGTTCGGGTACTTAGCCAGCAGCTCCTCTATTTTGCCGCCCGGGATCACCGGCCCTTTCGGGTACGAGGTTGTCAGCCCCAAATCATCGTTGGATAGATGGCACCAAAAACCGGGCGCGTGCCCCAAAAAGTTGGTTTCCGGGCAGAGTTTCAAGAGCCTTTCAAAGGTATCGATTCCGCCGCCGAACCAGTAGTTCGGGCGGGGATAGTTCGCGCTTCTTGCGGTGGCTGTGTCATAGTCAAAATGGATGATGACCGGCAGCCCCGCCTCGCCGCACCAGCGGAAAAGCCGCACGGCGTCCGGGTTGTCAACCATCATGCGCAGCTTCACTTCCCCGCAGACCTGCACACCGTACAGGCTGACCGCCGCTTTAAGCTTATCCAGCGCGTCCGGCCGGCGCGGGTCGGGCGCGTAACCGAGTATGAAACGGTCAGGCGCTTTTTGCTTGTAAGCCAGACCCAGCGCGAAGGGGATCGGCCCCTGCCCGCCCGCCGCCATCGGCAGTACAGTGTTGTTGCCGGGGTCGTATTCATCCGCAGGTGTTTCCCACGACAGCAGCCAGGTTTTATCAATCCCGTACAAGTCCATATTTGCGATGAATCTGTCAAAATCATGTCCGTGCCAGTCGGCATGGTTGTGCGCGTCAATGATCATTGCTCAATCGCTCCCTTTCGCGGCGGATAATATTTAACAACCGGAATAGGTCTTCTTCAGAGGAGTGCTTCGGCATTTTGTATCACCTTTTTAAAAGCGCCGATGTATTTGTCAATCTGCTCCGGCATATATTTTTTAAACCACGGTACAGTAAACACCAGTACGCTTTCGCTAACGGGCAGCGCTTGGTCAAGTAACCGCACATCCCGGTCGGCAAAGGCAATTCGCGCCGGTTTTTCCGTATGCATGAGGTTAAAATCATCAAAGAACGGGTGCGTATGGAGGGGGAAATTGCCGTTCGGGCCAATGCCGACGCCTTCAGCGCGCATGGCATCGCAAAAGCGTGTCAGCGGCAGGCCGCCGAGTTCCCCGGGGTAGTAGTGCCCGCTTGCCGCGTACCAGCCCGCCATGGTAGAGCCCTGCGTTTCATCAACCCGGTGCGGCCGGATGCCCCGGACGCCTTCAAGCCTTTGCCAAAAGTAGTTCATCGCCTTGTATATTTCCGCACACCGCTCATCGTAATACTTCAGCTGAACACGCCCCATAGCCGCGCAGGTTTGATTGAGCCGGCCTTTCATCCCGCCCAGCGCAATCTTATCGTATTTCAGCAGTTCCGGCGTTGTGATCTCGCCATACCGGGTATAGTGCGCATAAGCGACCGCACGGTCAAACATCTCTTTATCATCCGTGACGAGCATGCCTGCCTCGCCGATAGCAAAACTTTTGCCGGACATGAGTGACATGGCGCTCACCTGCCCGAAGGTACCGAGTTTTTTACCTTTATACAAGCCGCCCTGCGCATGGGAAACATCTTCAATGACCATCAGCCCGTGACGGTTGGCGACGGCCATAATGGCATCCATATCCGCCGGGTGCGCTAAATAGTGTACCACCATGATGGCCTTCGTCTGCGGACCGATGCAACGCTCCAGGTCGTTCGGGTCAAGGCAAAGGCTGTTCTTTTCAATATCCGCGAAAACCACTGTCGCGCCGAGGTTGAACGCCGGTACGCAGGATGCCCAGTAGCCTTTGCTCGGGCAAATCAGTTCATCGCCCACACCGAGCTTACCCGCGAACATTGCAGCCTGCAGCGCCATGGTACCGTTGCAAAAGCCGAGCGCGTGTTTTGTGCCTTGCCAGGCCGCGAACTCTTGTTCAAATTTGATCGTGACATCTGTGCCAGACATCGCCCCGCGGCGCAACACATCCAGAACGGCGTCTTCATCCTCTTGTGTCACAATCGGCCACTTGAACAAATCCTCCGGGATATCGGCAATCGCTTTTTCTCCACCAAAGAGCGCGAGTGTTTCCATACGCTGTTCCTCCTTAAATAAAGAAGTAATATGTAATTATTATATCACGAATCAGTCAGGGTAAAAACAAAAATATTTACAAGCGGGATAAATTGAAAATTGAATTTTGCTTGCGGGGATGCTATACTAAGCGGGATCAATCAGCCGGACGACACAGACATAGGAGCGGAATTTTGAACGAGTTTTCCCGTACCGAGCTGCTGCTCGGTAAAGACGCCATGAAAACATTAAAAGGGGCAACTGTCGCTGTTTTTGGTATCGGCGGGGTAGGTTCCTTTACGGCGGAAGCCCTCGCCAGGAGCGGCGTGGGCGGTATCGCGCTGTTTGACGACGACAAGGTCTGCCTGACCAACATCAACCGCCAGCTCATTGCCACACACACCAGCATCGGCCAAAAAAAGGTGGATGTGATGAAAGCCCGCATCCTTGACATCAACCCCACATGCAAAGTGCAAGCTTATGAGTGCTTTTACGGCGCAGGCAACGCGGACGAATACGACTTTTCAATATACGATTATATCGTTGACGCCATCGACACGGTATCGTCCAAAATTGTTTTAATTGAGCGGGCTCAGACTGCGGGTGTACCAATCATCAGCTGCATGGGCGCGGGCAACAAGTTGGACCCCACGCGCTTTGAAGTGGCGGATATCTATAAAACTTCCGTTTGTCCGCTGGCCAAGGTGATGCGCCGGGAGTTGCGGACACGGGGCGTAAAGGCGCTTAAAGTCGTTTACTCAAAAGAGGAAATAACTCCACCGAAGCAAACAGATGACACGGGTGTGGAATGCACCATGAAGCGGCAGGTACCGGGCAGTGTCGCATTTGTGTCGTCCGTCGCGGGGTTGATTTTAGCGGGTGAAGTCATCAAGGATTTGACAAAAACCGGCGGGAATATCTAACAGCTATTTTTTTCAAATATAAAAAACTGCGCGGCTGAACAATCGGCGGCGCAGTTTTAGCTGTTGCGACAAGCTATGTAACATCGTATCCCCGGTCTTCAATCGCCGCCTTGAAATTGTCCTTGGATACCATATCGGCATCATATACAATGGTTACGGTTTTGTCT
This sequence comes from uncultured Eubacteriales bacterium, assembly GCA_964612185.1. Taxonomy (GTDB): domain Bacteria; phylum Bacillota; class Clostridia; order Oscillospirales; family Acutalibacteraceae; genus UBA1447. The sequence goes on along the minus strand of CAZTCR010000022.1, from coordinate 26,488 downwards.
GCAAGGCTTACATCAACTTTTGCGACGCCGCTTAGTGTCTCAACAGCTGTTTTAACCGTATGCTCGCAGTGTGAACAGGACATTCCTTCCACATAAAGTGTTACTTTTTCCATGGTATCAACTCCCTATTTCATTATTTGTAAGGCTTAAATCTTTTTAGCCGCAAGGCGTTTGTTAAGACGGATACGGAACTCATGGACATCGCCGCGGCGGCAAAAATCGGGTTTAACAGCGGGCCGCCAAAAAGGTGCAGCAGTCCTGCGGCAATGGGGATGCCCGCTACATTGTAGCCAAACGCCCAAAAAAGGTTTTGTTTGATGTTGCGGATGGTGCTTTTACTCAGTTGTATCGCCGTCGCGACATCCGTCAAATCACTTTTCATCAACACAATATCGGCGGATTCCATCGCGACATCCGTGCCGGAGCCGATGGCAATACCGATATCCGCCTGTGCCAGCGCGGGTGCGTCATTGATGCCGTCGCCGACCATGGCGACTATTTTACCCTCCGCCTGAAGGTTTTTAACCTCGTTGGCCTTGTCCTGCGGCAATACTTCCGCCAGAACACGGTCAATGCCAACCTGTTTCGCAATGGCTTCGGCGGTCTTCCTGTTGTCGCCGGTGATCATGGCAACCTCAATACCCATCCGGTGGAGGGCTTTAATAGCTGCCGCGCTACTGGGTTTTACAACATCCGCTACGGCAATGATGCCGGCAATTTTATTATCAACAGCCATAAACATCGGGGTCTTGCCTTCTCCAGCAAGTCTGTCCGCATCCATTTCCAACGCTGAAAGGGCAATGCTTTTCTCCTCCATCAGCTTTCTGTTGCCCAGCAGAATGCCGGACCCGTTGATTTCAACCGCAATCCCTTGCCCGGGAATGGCTTCGAACTTGTCTATTTTTAGTATTTCCTGTTGCTCGCTTTCGGCACCCCTTACAATCGCTTCGCCGAGCGGATGCTCGGAACCTTTTTCGGCCGACGCCGCGAGTTGTAGCAGATAGTCTCTTCCCACACCGGGGGCGGGGATAATATCCGTTACCTCCGGTTTGCCCATGGTGATGGTGCCGGTTTTGTCCAGCACAACGGTATTGATTTTATGCGCGGTTTCGAGCGCTCCGCCGCTTTTAATGAGTATGCCGTTTTCCGCCCCCTTGCCGGTGCCGACCATGATAGCAGTCGGCGTGGCGAGACCAAGCGCGCACGGGCAGGCGATAACCAAAACCGAGATGAATATTGTCATCGCGAACACGAACGGCTCTCCGCTGATAAACCACGCGGCAAAGGATAAAACGGCAATGCCGAAAACAATCGGCACAAAATAGCCGGACACAATATCCGCCATTTGCGCAATCGGGGCTTTTGAGCCTTGCGCGTCCTCCACCAGTTTAATAATCTGTGCCAGCGCCGTGTCGCCCCCGACCTTGGTAGCCCTGAAGCGGACAACACCGTTTTTATTCATGCTCGCGGCATAAACCTTATCTCCGGCAAGTTTGTCAACCGGCATGCTCTCGCCCGTGAGCATGGATTCGTCAATGGCGGTGTGACCCTCTGTCACCACGCCGTCCACCGGGATTTTTTCGCCCGGTCTCACTAAAATGATATCGCCGATTTCCACCTCGTCAATCGGTGTATCAACCTCATTGCCATCAACAAGCACCGTCGCGGTTTTTGGCGTGAGCCCCATGAGCTTCTTAATCGCTTCCGATGTTTTGCCTTTGGACACCGCCTCAAGGGATTTGCCAAGCAGTATCAGCGTGATAATGACCCCGGCCGTTTCAAAATAAAGCCCGTCCATGGCTGCCATATCACCGTTGATGAGCTGCCACGCGGAATAAAGGCTGTAGAGAATGGCCGCAGAGGTGCCCATGGCAACAAGAGAGTCCATATTCGGGCTCCGCCTGAGGATAGCCTTAAAGCCTACCGTATAAAACTTATACCCCGCTGCGACAATCGGCAGTGTCAGCAAAAGCTGTACAAGCGCAAAGCGCACAGGATAATGCATGTGGTCTAAAAAAGCCGGAATGGGCAAGTGCAGCCAGGGGACCATGGAACCCATGGCATAATACAACAGCAAAACGCCGAACACCGCGGACACGATGAACTTTGTCCACAAGGTGCGCACGGCTTTTTCTTTGCGCAGCTTATCCTCGTCTACGGCGCCCTTTGCCTCCGCTTCAAGCGGTGTGAAACCGGCTTTTTCAATAGCCTGCTTGATGGCGGAAAGACGCACGCGCCCGGCATCATATTGAACCGTGGCTTTCTCGGTGGCTATATTGACGGCAATGTGCTCAATCCCGTCGATTTTGCCGACGGCTTTTTCAATACCGGCCGCGCATGCGGCGCAGTGCATCCCCGCAATGGGGATGGTTGCTCTTTTTAACGCGGGGGCATCGGCTACACCATAGCCCGCAGTAATGACCGCTTGCTTAATGTCAGCTAAGGTCACCTTGGTTTCGTCGTATTCGACTGTCAGCTTTTCTGCCGCTAAATTGACGGCCGCTGTTATAACACCCGGCAGTCTGCCGGTCACCTTTTCAACCCTGGCCGAGCAGGCGGCACAGTTCATTCCGGTTATGGCCAAAGTATCCTTTTTCATGGCAGCCGCACTCCTTTCAAACACAGGAATTCCTGCGGAAATCCGTGCGTTTTTTAAATGTGAAAATTAGTTTTCAATCCGACATCCAGTCCGTCGGGGTCAGCCAAAAATTGGGCTTGCTTGTGATCGGTCCGCCAAGGGTCATGTAGGTGATTCCGGCAGCTATAATGTCGTTGTAGAGCTTTTCATTTTCTTTATAGTGTTTCATCGGATTCAACGGCGAAAACTCATCCATCATCAGGCATGCTTTGTACTGCCGGAAGGAAAGGCGGGAGCGCTGAATAGCTTCGAGCTGCTGCTCGTTGCCCGCATTGGCTTCTGCGGCGTCCCACAGGGCGTCGATGCGTTTGCGCTCTTTCGGGGTAAAATACAGTCCTTCCACTTCCCACTGGAAGATGTAAATGTGTTGGCTTGTGTTGAGTGTTTTATTGGTGATGATATCGATGTATTCTTTGATATATTTCGCGGACTCCTTGCCGTAATAACCCTGTAAAAAGTCATCCATCAGCGGCTCAACCTCCGCGTACGGGTCCCACATCAATTTGGCAAGGATGTATGCCCTGACCTCGGCGAGTTCGCCGCTGACGGACGCCGCATTGCCTTCCTCAAATACACCCTTCACATTATTTTCCGCAAAGAACTGCATATTGGGCTGAAGTACCTGGAAATTGGCGAAGATATTCAAATACATCATAAAATTGGTGGTGTAATCCCATGCGTACAGGTTTTTGCAAATGGCGGACCAACCCTTCATGTCATTGGCAAAAGCGGCATCGACATCCGCGGTACGCGCCGCGGGGGAATCCAGCTCAATAAACGGGAATTTATCCAGCCGGTTTTCGCTGCGGATTCTGGTGATGCCGCATTCCTCGAGCGGATGTGCAAAGCAGCATTCAATCGAACACAGACGCACAATCACACTGTCCCGCGGGACAATGTTTTTGGGCGGTGTACGGGTATATTGGTAAGCAAAAGTGTCAAACTGCGCGTTCGGGAATTCGTTCTCGAGCGCTTGGGCCACATGGTTGACAAACCAGATGTTGGTGCCGGAAGGGCCGCCGTACTGCGCGTCCATCGCTTTGCAGTTGTCACACTGGCAGTAGCCGCCATTGTCGTTTTGCGTGATGGAGACAATTCTCGCCCGCGGGCTCGCCTGCAGCGCTTCCCGCACACTTTGGGTGACAATTTCCAGCACCTTCGGGTTGGTTAAACAGCGCTGGTCCAAGGTTCTCGCGTCCTTATCCTCCCGGTAAGAAAAATATTCAGGGTTTGTATCAAAATAAGTGTCCGGCAGCAAAGAACTCATGGAATGGCATCCGTTGGCGTAAAAGAGGGTACCGCCAAACTCTGTATAATCGGCACCTTCGTTGATTTTTTGCTTGACACGCCAGTTTTCGTCCAGCGTGCAGTTCCAGTCCTGATACCGGTATTCGAACACGGGCTTTTGTGAATAATTGAGCGTAGCGTCAATTTGAATAGTGGCGTTATCCGGGATAAAGGAAACGCTCGGTGTAAACCAGCGGCAACCGAGCTGCTGTTCTAAAAAGTTGTAAACACCGTACAGCGTACCCCTGAGCTCACCGCCCGCAATCACCAGCTTTTCGCCGACAGCTTTGACCATAAAGCCTTCGTCACCAAGGGCAGCCCGGTCAACGGTATAGCTGCTTTCACTCTCCCGGTTGGTTTTACCCACCAGGATTTCATGCGTCCGGACACGCGCAGTGTCCTGCGTTATCTCCAGCGTTTTGCCGCTGATTTGCGCGACATAGTTCTGCAGTTCCGAGGCGGCTGTTGTTTCGGAAGGGGAGCAGGCGGCGCCCTTTATGATCACATAATCGCTCTCGCCGTTTTCCACCAGGGTGAGCCATTCGGTAATAACCGGCACAACAGCCGGCGTACCGCCGTAGTCGATATCCTTGAGTTTCTGATTGAAAACGCTCAGTGTAAACGAAGTTAGGATTTGAGAAAGCGCGACGATAACTGCGATAAGTTTTTGAACCATTTCAGTCACTCCTTTTCATCTGAAAGATCTTACGAAACATATTAGAACAAGCCTGTAATCATACCCTCTTCGTCCAGGTCAATATTCACCGCGGACGGTACTTTGCCAAGGCTCGGCATCGTCATAATCGCCCCACAGATAAACACCGCAAAACCCGCGCCCGCGCTCAAGCGGACTTCACGCACATGGATGTGAAAGTTCTCCGGCGCGCCCAACAGCTGCGCGTCATCGCTGAAGCTGTACTGTGTTTTGGCAATGCACACGGGCAGTTCACTGTAGCCCATCGCCTCAATCTCCGCCAGCTGTTTCGCGGCGGATATTTCAAAGGTGACTGAACTCGCGCGGTATATCTTTGTGCACACGGCCACCACTTTTTCTTTGAGCGACTGTTTGGATTCGTAGGTCATCGTCAGTTTGGATGGGGACTCGGTCAAAACAATCACCTTTTGCGCTAAATCCAGCGCGCCTGCGCCGCCTTTGGCAAACACTTCGCTGAGCGCACAGGGGACACCGTGTTCTTCGCAGAACCGGAAGAGGAGTTTGTGCTCTTCGCTGCTGTCCGATGGAAAGGCGTTGATGGCTACGCAAACCGGCAGCCCGAAGCCGGTGCGGATGTTTTCAATATGCCGCAGGAGGTTACCGGTCCCTTTCATCAGCCAACTCGTATCCGGCACATTCAGCTTATCTTTCGGGCAGCCGCCGTGGTGCTTAAGTGCCCGCACGGTGGCGACAATCACCACCGCGTCCGGTTTAATACCGCCCTGGCGGCATTTAATGTCCAAAAACTTTTCCGCGCCGAGGTCCGCGCCAAAGCCGGCCTCCGTCACGGTGTAATCGGCAAGCTTCAACCCCATGCGCGTGGCTATCAGGCTGTTGCAACCGTGCGCGATGTTCGCGAACGGACCGCCGTGGATAATTGCGGGCGTATGCTCCATGGTTTGCACCAAGTTCGGGTCAAATGCGTCCTTTAACAGCGCCGCCATGGCGCCCGCGGCACCAATCTCCCCGCAGGTGACCGGCTTGCTGTCATAGGTGTAACCGACCACTATGTTTGCCAAACGGTTTTTCAAATCGGCCAAATCGTCGGCCAAACAGAAAATGGCCATCACTTCGCTTGCCGCCGTTATATCAAAACCATCCTGCCTGGGGATACCATTGGGGTCGCCGCCGAGACCGTTGACCATAAAGCGCAGCTGCCGGTCGTTCATGTCCATGCAGCGCTTCCAGGTGACCCGGTTCGGGTGAATCCCCAGCGGGTTGCCGTGGTAAATGCTGTTGTCAATCATCGCCGCGAGCAGGTTGTTCGCGGCCGCAACGGCGTGCATGTCCCCGGTAAAATGCAGGTTAATCTCTTCCATCGGGACCACCTGCGCGTAGCCGCCGCCCGCCGCGCCGCCTTTGATGCCAAACACCGGGCCGAGGCTCGGCTCCCGGATCACCAGCAGCGCTTTTTTACCAAGCCTGCTTAAAGCGTCCGCCAAACCGACATTGGTGGTGGTTTTACCTTCCCCCGCGGGGGTGGGGTTGACGGCAGTCACCAAAATCAGCTTGCCGTTCGGTTTATCCTTTAACACTATGACAAGCCGGTGGTCGATTTTAGCCTTGTATTTGCCGTAGGGGTTCAGGCATTCGCAGCCAACACCGAGTTCGTCCGCGATTTCTGTAATGGGTTTTAATACGGCTTCCTGCGCGATTTCTATGTCACTTTTCATTTGAACAATCAGTCCTAACCGATATAGATTGATTATACCGTGCGCGTAAAAAATCTTCTCTCATCGATTGTATCACAAGCGCCGATGCTGTCAAGCATTATTCAGACATATAAAAGTGTACGCAGTAAAAAACCGCCCGGCTTAACGCGTTGTTAATCCGGGCGGTTCGCTTATTAGTGTTACTTTTTGCCTCGTTTTTTGAAGTCGTCTTCGATGTCTTTCTTCCAGTCATCCGGGATGGCGCTGCTTTCCCTCATCTCGTATATCGCATCGTTTACTTTTAAAAAATTAAGCTCTGTGCCGATGGCATCGGAATTGTACCTAACTGAGTATTTCGCACCGATGCCGATGCTGGCCGCGGAAGCAATGGCGTCGATGTTGGCGCCCAAAAAGATGAACTCCCAGCCGAATTCCGCTTTGCGGTATTCAATCATTTCTTTGATTTTGCCGTAGGAGTATCTTCTGCTCGCGTTCTCCATCCCGTCGGTGATAATCGTGAACATCACTTGCCCCGGCCGCTGGGCTTCCGGCATTTTGCCGACAGCGCGGCCAATCTTCTCAATGGTTCTGCCGATGGCGTCCAGCAGCGCCGTGGAACCTTCCACAAAGTACTCATCGCTTGTGATGGGGTTGACGGTTTGAATGGCCGCGCGGGAGTGCAAAACCTCGTAGTTGTTGTCAAACAGTACGGTGGTTATCAGCGCCTGGCCTTCATGCTTCTTCTGCTTTTCCAGCAGGGAGTTGAAGCCGCCTATCGTGTCCTCCTCCAGCCCCGCCATGGACCCGCTCTTGTCCAGTATAAATACCAGTTCCGTTAAATCCTTGTTCATTGTGTTACCGTCCTTTCATATTGTGGTGAAAGCCCGCTGCCCTCACCTGTGCCAAAAGGATAACAAAACAAATAATGCCTGGTGTCGCTTGGGAAGCGACAAAAAATAATCCCAAAGCCATCATGAATGGCTATGTCGCCATGCGGGTGACAGCTCCTTTGAAAAAGGAGCCTTTTAAAAAAGCCCTCCTTTTCAAGGAGGGTGGCAGGCTTGAGCCTGACGGGTGATTCACGCTATGCCTGATACAAACCCTATACAAAAAAGACGCGTTTAGCGACAGCTAATGCCGGTCGTATTTTTGACCGGCAAGCGGATTTTTTAAAATGCGTGAATTTATTCACGCTATGCCCCAAGCAACCGTTCTTCAAACTTAAACAAGGTCTCATTGATATCGAATATGTTGTAGTTGCGGTTTAAAATAAAATACTCTACTATCACATCAAACCGCTCGCTCGGTGAAAGGGCAAAACCCGCCCGGCGCAGCAAATCCGCTGTTTCGTCAATGTTGAGTTCCAGCGCGATGCACAGCGCGATGGCGGTGGGCTTGGTCGGCCGGTAGTCCTTGCGGCTGCGGATTTTGGAAAACAGCCGGCGGTCGATGTTCGCTTTTTTATACACTTCTGCGTCTGTTTTGCCCTTTTTGTCTATCAGGCGCAGCAGCATTTGGGAAAAAGTTTCTTCCAAGTGTTCAAAACTTAATTCGGTTTCCGCTTTCTCTTTGGTGAACAGGTGATGTGTGTCAATAAAACTGTAACTGCTTTTTTTGCAAGCTACATCAATTTCGGCAGGTTCACCGTAACAGCCGATTTCTTCGGAATAATCGGCCGAGTCTGATTTGATATAGTCTTCCTGGTTATCCCATGTCTGCGGTTTGTTGCGGCGGGACGGATGCTCGGCCACATACCGGTCATCAATGTATTTTGCCACAGCGCTGTACAGTTTTTCGCTGATTTCAAAGGCACTCCGGTCGTAGACCACAAGGGTAACCTTCATATCGTTCTCAAGCAAAAAGTCCCTGATGGTTTCCGTTGCGGCTTTGAGCGCGAGTTCCCCGGGGTAACCGTAAGTGCCGGCGGAAATAAGCGGAAAAGCGATGCTCTGCAACCCATACTCTTTCGCCAGCCCCAGCGCGTTGTTGTAAGCGCCGCGCAGCAGGGCATCCTCGTTTTCATCCCCGCCGTGCCACACCGGGCCGACCACATGGATAATGAAGTCCGCCGGGAGGTTGTAGCCTTTGGTGATGACCGCACCGCCGACAGCGCACCCGCCGATTGCGTCGCATTCACGCTGCAGGGCTTCCGCGCCGGCGGCGGTAAATATTGCTCCGCAGACACCGCCGCCATGTTGGAGCTTAGTGTTCGCGGCGTTGACGATGGCATCGGCGGTAACTTTGGTGATATCGTTGCGGATGATTTCGAATGGCATAAAAACCCTCCTTTAATACATGGGCATGTATTAAAAATTATATCAATATCGTTAATTAAATTTTATAGATGTATATTTAACTTTAGACCCTCAACATATCCGTTTGGATATGTATATGTTTTTTGATTTTTATCATAAATTGGGTTTGCAACATGAATTATACCATGATGGTTTGGGCAAATTACCATTATGTTGTCGGGATTATTATTTAGTGATAATGAAAAAGGCTCAATATGATGAGTATGAATCACATTTGCGTTATATGCTTCACCAATGTATAAACCGCAAATCTGACATTTATATTGATAGACTCTTTTTAAGTTATCACCAATCGTTTTATCCAGTTTTCTGATTTTTACAATCTTTTCTTTCTCATATAAAGATGAGTCATTGTCCTGCATATTCATTATATGTTCAATTTCATTTTCAGTAAGATTTTTAATAGCTTCTTTTGCCTCGGTAATTTCATAACTTGTTATACAATCCAACATAAACACATCAGAAAAGGCAGTTGAGTAAATGGCTATGTATTCTCTGGTTTCCTTTGGAACGGATAGCTGTTTTTTCTTGTTTTCCAACTTTTCTTTTTCATCGAATAAATAGGCATAACTTACTTTGAAAATCTCACGTAACTTTTTAGCGAACAAACTGTTTGGTGAGTATCTAATCTGGAGGAGGTCTTTGTGCATGGGGTATTTGTTTTCGTCGAAATAAATATTATTAAGTGTAACGGGATACTCCATCCCATCAAGAAGCAGTTTTATTTTTCTTCTGTCTCCCTTTTTCATCACCAAATTAATATTTTCATAAAAAACACTTTGCAATGAAATAGGTATGTTGATACCAATAGTCAATGATGACCAATCAACATCCTTTTTATAAATATAAAGATCAGTTGTCATCCTGTCACATCCCTTTATCAGCTATAAATGGTTATTCTGGGGGTAACCTCAAAAAACATAAAGATGCTTTTCAATCTCAAAATGTCTATATCCAACACCATCAGTTTCATCTATTCGTTATAATTTTCATTTAATGTTTATGACGTGCAGATGTTTTCTTATATTTTTTATAATTGTTATATGGTTTATCCTCCTGCTTTTTTTCATCATTTTTCTGTTGTGCTAACCACTTTTTATAATCTTGGCTCCCTTCAAATTCTTGATACTTTCTATATTCTCGAATGTCAATTTTTCCGATGTGAACACAATCACTCTCTCCACCTTTAATATTAGCTATACATTTCATTTCACTTTTATAGGGTGCAATTATTTTTGTATCTCCATAGTTTGATGTATTCACTTGCACTACAAAGCAATAAATGTCTCTTGCAGCAGATTCAACAATGCTGGAAAAATAATCTAAATCCTTATTATATTCAGGAGCAAATAGTATATCAAGTTTTGATTTCATAATTGCCCGCGCATATATGTCGGTCAATTCAAAGCAATCAAATACAGCAAAATTAATATTATCCCAATTAAAAATACAGTTATATGACAAGGGGCTACGATTATACTCGTAGCTATTATATTCAATTAAAGATATCTCCTCTGGTGAATAATCATTCTTTTCCCTTAGTGTTACAAATGCATTGTGATAGCGCCCCTGCTCATTTCCTACGGGTATAATTGTAGCAACACAGTTATATATTCTATTTCCTCTCAAAAAGTGTTTAACCCCACAAATGACAGCTGTTCCAGATATGCGCACAAATTTTGCCACATCATCGAGCCATTCTAATGGGATCGACACCTCGGGAAATGCTAAGAATTTAACGGGTTCTTTCATTTTGTTCTTATCTTTTTTAAAAGTTATAATACCAGTCTTACCCAAGTGAATATTAAACTTGCTATTAGAATAAACATACGCTTCATTAAGCAGTTTATACAACTCACTCTTTCTTTCAAATGTACATTGATTCAAGTCGAATTTACCGTGTGTAAACATTTTATGCTTTTCTAAATTAATATTTGCCAGGGCAATATAAACGTTTGATTTGTCAGTTGCTTTATAACTAGCGGGCGACTTTGCTCTTATATTTGAAATGTAATAGTTTGACTTTTTAGTTAATTCAGTTCTCTCAATATTTATACTTAAAGTGTTTAATGCCGATGAGAATGTTTCGGATATTTCTTTGTACGAGCTAACGATTTCAGGGATAAAATCACCGTCATTGATTCTTTCTATATATAGCAAGTTTTGGCTCAAGCAGTATTCTTGAAAATGAATAAATCTTGGAGAAAATTTTACTGAAAAATCATTTAATTTGGCTTTATCATATCTTCTATAAAATTCCGTGTATGTTAGACCTGAATAAACGACGTTACACTTTACACATGGAATATAGAAATTAATCATTGGGAATTCAACAAGCGAATTTTCAAACATGTTAGCAGTTTGTATCAATTTTGCGCAATGCAACAATTCATTCTTTGTCTTAAATGTTAATCTAAAAAGTTTCATATCATATCGAAGCGCAATAGCCATTGAAAGAGAAACTTTTAACGATTCTTTTAAACTTCTAATTAACTCATTATTTATCGTTCTTTGTTTTCGACTTTCTATAAATCTATATTTGAAATTCAATTTATTAATGTTGGTTAAGATATCATTATATATTGCATTTGCCAATTGGAAATCATTGTTATATAAAATGGCAAAATAAAATATTTTATCCCATTTCGCGTACAGACTAAATAAGTTGCCACCTTTAAAAAAAAGTTTTAATTGTTCATATGTTTCCTTATCTATTTTTTCATAATATGACAATTTGTTTTTCGTTTTAACTTTATTTTCCTGACTTGTTGTGCTTTTTTTTGAACGCAAATATGAACCAATAAATCTCATTAGACTGAGTTTATCGACATCAATAGTGTCAAGCTCTCGAATTTTTATAGTGTCTGCTGAATGAGTGTGAACTCTGTGCAAAAAGTTTCTTAAATCTACGTCAACATTTGGTAAGAGATGTGGCTCGCTTGTATTTGTTATTTCTTTCATTAATACGCTGATATATGTTTTGCTTTGCGAAGCAAACGTCTTAAGAATTTTAATTTTACTATTTTGAATACTGATGTAGGGGCATTCTTTTATTTTTATGCTATCATCAGTATAAATTAAACATTTTTTGAACCAGTCATTAACAATGGTGCACAAGGTATCTTCTTTATTGCACTCCGGTAATACAATAATCATATCATCTACGTACCTAGAATAATACGCAATCTTTTTATTATTCAATATTTCCATATCAAATTCATGTAAATAAATGTTAGCAAACAGACCGGAACTTACCAATCCTATAGGGATTATTGTTTGATTGTTATGTAAATCATCCCTTATTGAATGAATTATATCAGAATAAGTTCTATACAAATCTGATATGAATTTCGTGATAAATGAGAAATCATAGTATCTATTATCATCTTCTTTCGTGAGCAATATTTCCATCGTATCAAAATTAAAATCTACAGAATAAAAATAATTTGTTAAATCCAAAGATAATAATGTGCTATCTATTCCACGATCATAAAGACTCTCAATTGTATATATTGCATTATTCTTCCAGTTTTTATATCCATTGAAATAAGGTTTATAAATAGAGAGATTACAAAAATCAATCGCTTTTAAAACGTCCTTTTCCGTATTGTTAAAAATATTCTCCGAAAAAATGTTTGCTTGTATCTCTTTGCTGAATATTTTTTTTTCAACAAAGAGTTTTCCGACTAAAAGTGTCCATAATGTATCCAGTATAAATACTTCAATAGGAGCATCAATAAAAAAATTGACTTTATCGATTATTATTTCTTGAGATTCATCAATAAAATTACTCAACATCTGAGCATCAGTATTATTTTTAATCGCACTTGATACTTTTGGAAACACTTTATACTTTACTTTGCTAAAAAGGTCAGTCCATGTTTTACTGTTTTCTTGAACAATCATTTGAGATAATTGTTCAAAGCATTGCTCCATTTTGTTATGATCATCTTCAAACTCAGCTATCAACATACGTTGATAATGAAGATTATTAGCATAATAAACATTAGATTTGAATTTCCTATAGCAATTTTCGATTACATCTTTTGCATAATCAGTATTGGTAAAAAACATAGACACGTCTCCCATTTAAACAATTAATCGTATGTTATGGAAACTGGAAACGAATATTCATTGTCAAATCCCGCCCCTTGACACTTTATAACCATAACAGAACAATGTCAATAGAGTATAATATGATACAAATTGTTACCCGCAAACGTTTAAACCAACTCCCCGAGTTCCCCAAACCCTCTTAATACAGGCAAGCTTCCACAATCCTCCCCACATGCATCTCCGCCGTATTCAAAAACGGCACCCCAAACGCCTCACCCTGTGTAATAATCAGCGGCAGCTCCGTGCAGCCCAAAATAATTCCATCCACGCCGTCTTCCGCAACCATCCGCCCGGCAATGCGCAGCAGCCCCTCGCGGGTTTCGTTCAAAAAGATGCCGAGCTCAATTTCATCCATCAGTTTTTGCTGAATGTACCGCCGCTCCGCATCAAACGGTGTTACGGCGGCGATGCCGCGCGCGGCAAAAGCGTCCTGATAAAAGCTGCTCTCCATCGTAAAAGCCGTGCCCAACAGGCCGGCTTTTTTTAATCCGAGTTTTTCCGCTTCACTCGCGGCGGCTTCCACAATGCTGATAAGCGGGATGGGAGAGAGCGCCTGCACCCGGTCAAACACGATATGCGGGGTGTTAGACGCGATAAAGCCGAAGTCCGCGCCGGCGTTGGCAAGCGCCCTAATACCGCCGGCCAGGCAGTCCGTCAGCGCGTCCCAGTCCTTGGCGGCGACGAGCGCTAAAACGGCGGTCATGTTCAGGGAGTTGATGAGGATGTGGGGGTAGGCGTTGTCTCCGGTGCGCCGCCGGTATTCCTCAATGATTCGTTTGTAGTAATCCGCTGTAGATTCGGGGCCGAGCCCGCCAAGCATACCGATGGTTTTCATTCTAAACGAGTCCTTTCTTAAAGGCTCCTTTTTTAAAGCCGTACTCTTCAAGCGAGGGTTAAGGACTAAAATCCTTGCACACTTTGTGTGACGGGTGATTACTCCGCTACGATATTAAATGTCCTCACCTCATAAGGCTTCAAATTAAATACAACCGTAGTCCCGTCAATGATAACCGGCTCAAACTCCGCCAAAGGTTCTTCGAGCATGTTGGTTTCCGAAACTTCAAGCGGAGCCGTGTCAAGCGTCAGTTTGACATGCTTCGCGGGTTGTCCGGTTGCCTCATAAACCCGGATGACAAGGCCGTTTTCACGCGCCATCACGGCGGAAAGCATGACCTGATTGTTGTCAATGCCAACAAAGCTGTGGCTGCCCGGCAAACTGCCGGCATGGCTGGCAGCCTTGCATACGGTGAGCGGGTGATTAAACTCCGCGCCTTGGCGGTGGAGCAATGCCTCCCGCCAGCTGTCCTTGTGGGGCGCAAGGGCATAATGAAAGGTGTGCGGCACATTGATTTCGTGCCCGCCGTCGGATGAATTATCCGCGCTGAAGCCGCCGCAGTTACCATAGCTGACAAAGCTCGTACATTTCATGACAGATAGCAGGATTTTGTTGTTTGCAACAGTGTTCCCCGGCAAGCCGCGGTTCAGCAGGCCAAAGCCCCGGTCTTTGCCGGAATAGTCCGCCCAGTTGATGGCCGGGTATTTGCCTTCGGGGCGTTCCAGGGCACCAAAAGGGATTTCCTGCGTGATTGTGCCGCCGTTTATAGCTGTCGGGAAAGCGACGCGATAGCGGACATTCTTCACGCGGTTGGTCAGGCTGCTTTCAATCTCAACACGCGCAAGCCCGGCGTAAAGCCGCACATGTGTGGTATATTCATAACCTGCGTTGTTTTGCGAAAAGGTGAATTCCGTGCAAACATTGCCTTCGCTGAAACCGAAAGTGCCGCCTTTTTGGGCGGAATTTTCGGTGTTTGTCTTATTCAAATCCAGCGGGTGAATTTGCACGGACGGCCGGTTCTGCCCCGCGTTGAGCGGTTTGCCGATTTCCCAAAAATCGCCGTTGTCCTCGTCACGCACGAGCAGATTGCCCAAGGGCATCGCGGGATCTATCAGCTCCGCACCGGTTTCTTTGAGCACAAGGCTTGTAATGCAGCCGGTTCGGAAGTCGACCGTCATCTTAATCATCTCGTTTTCGAGCAAACCGGTGTCATTTACCTCCATGCTGTAGCGCTTGCCGGTGCGGAAGGGGTTCTGCCATATGCTTTCGGTATTTTTCTGCACGCGGTAAACCTCATAGCCCGCAGGCGGGCAGGTCGCCATGAAAAGCAGGCTGGCCTGGCGGATGGCACCGTTCGGGTATTGCTCCACATCATGGGTTTCCAGCGGCACGATATTACCGGTGCTGTCCGTCACCGCTACGCTGAACACATCATCGGTGTTGTAAGCGATTTCAGCAACAGCTTTGTCCGTGCGCTCCCAGCAAAGCGGGTTGAAAACAATCAGCGGAATGCCGGTGCCGCGGGTATCAATGAGTCCGGTGAGGTTATTAAAACTTGCTTCAAGTGAAAGATTTATAAGGTTTTCCGCCTGTGCATAACGTTTACGCACATTCGCATTTACATTGTCCATCTGCACACCGCCGATGACATCGTGCACCTGATTAAACAGCACCGGCTCCCATTCGTCATGCAGCAGGCTACTCTTGTCTTCTCCGCCCAATCTGTGCGCGAAAGCGTTCCACGCCTCCGCTTCATAAAGCAGATTTTCAAGCCGGCGGTTGGTTTGTTTGCCCGCAATCCGGGCGCTGTAGCATCCTTGGAACACAGGGTTGAAATCGTCGGTGACGGTTGTGAGATGAGCTTTTTCCTTGAGCACTTCCGCAAAGAATTGGCCGGGCGTACCGACAATTAAATCAAAGGCTCTGCCCGAGTCGGCGTTCCACCGGTTTGCAAACGGCGTATCATGCCGGACAGGATAGGTGAAGTCGCCGCCTTCGGGTGCCGCTATGGCATTGGTAGCCGCGTACCTTTTCAGCATTTTATAGCGCTGCTCCGCGAATGCGCAGAAGTCCTCATACCGGTCCGGCGAACCGGAGAACGCATCGTAATGAAAAGCCATCCAGTGGGTCAGAATCTTGGTGCCGTCAATGCCCTGCCAATAGAATTCCGATTGCGGAAGGTTCGCTGCGCGGGAAAAAACATAGTAATCAAACCCGCACTTTTTCATAATCTGCGGCATCTGCAGGCAGTGGCCGAAGGTGTCAATCATCCAGCCGGTTTTTACATCAATGCCGAGTTCTCTTCTATAAAAGCCTTTACCGAAAACAAATTGACGGATAATCGATTCGCCCGATGTTACATTCAGGTCGGACATCACATGCATGCCACCGACAATTTCCAGCCGGCCGCTGTTTACCATTTCTGCGAAAGTATCACGAAGCTCCGGATAAGCCTTTAAAAAAGGCGCCACAAAAGCCGACTGGTCCAGGCTGAAGTGATAATCAGGGTCAGACTTCAACACATGAAGCGCGTCTATAATGACCTTGTAGCCGACCGGAAGATACTCCTCACGGGTCAGGAATACTTCGGCGTCATAATGAGTATGGGGGAGGATAAAGAGTTTGTCCATATTTCCTTCCTACTTTACGCACGGCAGAGTTTTTCCACCGCTTCTTCCTCGGTCGCCGTAAAAAAGATGTGATTGCCGCGGTTGCTCTCCCGGATGAAATCATGCAGGGGTTTGCTGGTGTAGCCGGAGTAATCACCGTATATGGCAAGTTTCAGTTGGTAGTTACTGAATTTTTGCAGCACATCGCCCGCCAGACCGGAACTCAGCACAAAAAACGCCTCCGACACCGAGCTTTTGTCCATCACAATGCGGTCACAGTCCGTTTCATACCGGACAGTGACGAGTAGATCAAGGGCCGATTGCACATCCGTTATCAGCAGTTCTTCGCTGTTAACGACGGCGATTTTGATTCGGTTTTTTTCGAAAGTGTTGAGTTGCATGTTATCATATTTCCTTTGGTTTCAAATTGCGTAGGCAACGGAGATGAGTTTCTTATATCAATTCTTTCGTTTCACAAACGAGATAGAGCGGGATGTTGGTTATTTTACCGTTCTTGACATAACCCATTTTCGAATACCGGATTGCATTAACCGGATTTCTTTCACGGATGAATGTTTTAAGGCTTACGGCTGACTTGCTTTCGCCGCCTTTTGCCTCAATCGGAATAATATCTATGCCATTTTGAATCAAAAAGTCGATTTCAATCTTTTTGTTGGCATAATATCGCGGTTCAATGTCAAACAAACCTTTTAACTGTTGAAGGATATAGTTTTCGGTAAGCGGTCCTTTGAATTGGTAATCGGCTTTTAAAAGGATTGCCGAATTATCGATACCAGCCATATGTTTTAAAAGCCCAGTATCAAAAACAAAAAGCTTAAAATGACTTAATTGGTCAAATGCTGAAAGAGGATGTTCGGGTTTAGAAACATTGTAGATTCTGTTAAGCATGCCGGCAGAAACCAGCCATTCTATTGCTTCTTCAAATTCCCTTGCCCTGCCGCCTTCTTTTACACAGCCGAAAATAAATTTTTCATTACCCTTTGCCAGTTGGGTTACAATGCTGCGGAAAACCTGCAAGATTCTGCCGCTGTTGACCTTGCCATTATGTTTAGCAAAATCATTTTCATATATATTCAGCAGCTCGGTCTGAATCTGGTTGATTTTTTGCGGGTCTTTAAATTGCAGCCAGGACGAAACACATTCGGGCATGCCCCCTATGATGAGGTAATAGTTATAAACTTCCAAGAGCTTGGTGTGAAAAATTTCCTCAATGGCTTGTCCGGGCTTAACGGTGCGATAATAAGCATAAAGCTGGTTGTCGACTGCGGCGAGGAACTCATCGAATGCGAGCGGGTAAATATTGATGACGTTCACCATGCCGACGGGGTATGATTTGGGTTGCGCCAACAGAGTGCCGAGCATACTGCCAGCGGAAATAACATGGTATTCGTTGGCTTTTTCATAAAAGTATTTCATCGTATTCAGCGCGGCGGAACACTCTTGAATCTCATCAAAGATGATCAGTGTTTTGCCGGGTTGAATCTTGTTACCGCTCAGTAAAGAAAGCAGCTCAATGATACGAATTGGATTTTTATTGCTTTCAAAAATTGATGACAGCGACTCTTCTTCATCAAAATTGAAATAAGCAAAATTGTCATAATTGGTTCTGCCGAATTCTTTCATCAGCCACGTCTTGCCAACTTGCCGCGCACCTTTTAGGATAAGTGGTTTTCTATCACTTCTGCTTTTCCATATTTTCAGCTGTTCCAATGCATTTCTATTCAAAACAACACCCGCTTCCCGTGTGATTTGAGGTTACTATAGCATATATTACCGAATTTAACAAGGGATTACACATAATTCCGGCTTTTCAACCTCTTATTTTACACATAATTCCGGCTTTTTGACTCCTTGTTTTACACATTATTCCAAAAACCGGCATGCTAAATTATGAACAATGAATCAGAGTGAGCTTGCGGCTTTTTATTTGCATGAAATCTATGAAAAACACCCTTGACAAATGCTGATTATGTGGTATGATTTGTATAACAAGTGGGAAAAGTATAACAATAATATCGTTTTATTGATTATTACCGGAAAGGGTTGGTATTTATGCCGGATAAAAACTTAAAACCGCTGAAAGGCAAATTTATGAGCACGGTAACGGTGGGGGAAAAGGGGCAGATCGTTATTCCAAAAGGTGCGCGTGACCTGTTTGGCATTCAACCCGGGGATACGCTGATTCTGCTTGCGGATATTGAGCGGGGGATCGCTATTGTCAAAAATGATTTATTTGAGCAATTAACAAGCAGTGTCTTCCCGCCAGCGGAAAAACCGGAGGAAACATGAAAGGGAAGATGCTTAAATGACAGCGATTGAGATTAGAGACCTGACCAAAAAGTTCAAAGAACGCACGGCGGTGAACCGGCTGAACCTGAGCATTGAAAAAGGCGAGTTGTTCGCCCTGCTTGGGCTCAACGGCGCCGGTAAAACAACCACCATTAAAATGCTCTGCTGCCTGCTGAAAGCCACAAGCGGGGACGCCGTGCTGCTCGGAGACAGCATTGTTGCGAACTCTGCTGCCGTTAAGCAAAAAATCAACCTTTCTCCGCAGGAGACGGCTGTAGCGCCCAACCTGAGCGTGCGGGAGAATTTAGAGCTGATTGCGGGCATTTATGGCTTTCAGGATACGGCGGGTGAAAAAGCGTCGAGCTCTATGGAATCGTTCGGCCTGACCGAACGGGCAAAAGACAAAGCAAAAACCCTCTCCGGCGGGCTGCAGCGGCGCCTGAGCATCGCCATGGCATTGATTTCCGAACCGGAAATCGTCTTTTTGGACGAACCGACCCTCGGGCTTGATGTCCGCGCGCGCCGGGAACTATGGAAGCATCTACTGGCGCTCAAGGGGGAAATCACCGTTATCTTAACCACCCATTACCTGGAGGAAGCGCAGGCGCTGGCGGACAGAATCGGCGTGATGCACGCGGGCGCGCTGCAAGCACTGGGCACCGTAGACGAACTGATTGCGCAAACGGGCAAAGCAACGCTGGAGGACGCCTTTTTATCGTTGACGGAATCGGGTGATAAAGAATGAAAATGTTAACTTTTGCTGTTCGTAACCGCAAGGAGCTCACGCGGGACCCGCTGAGCATCTTCTTCGGCATCGGTTTGCCGGTGCTGCTGCTGATATTTGTTTCCGCTTTGAATAGGAACATCATTGATGCGCATATATCGATTTTTGAGATGCAGAACTTCACTCCGGGTATCGCGATGTTCAGCTTGTCGTTTATCGCACTGTTTTCCGGCATGCTGCTGGCAAATGACCGCGGCAGTTCGCTCTTGGCGCGGCTGTTCGCTTCACCGCTTACGGCGCGCGACTATATCATCGGCTATTCACTGCCACTGATCCCCATTGCTGTTTTGCAAAGCACGGTTTGCTTTGCGGCCGCTGTCGTGCTCGGGCTGCCGGTCAGTTGGCGGATACTTCTTTCCATCCTCGTGTTGCTGCCGGTTGCGTTGCTGTTCATCGGTTTCGGGCTGCTGCTGGGCAGCTTGCTTTCGAGCAAACAAATCGGGCCGATATCGTCTATTTTGGTGCAAATTGCCGTGTTTTCCAGCGGTACCTGGTTCGATTTGGATATGATCGGCGGCACACTCAAAACCATTTGCTACGCGCTGCCCTTCGCCCATGCCGTGAAAGCCGCGCAGGAAGCGCTCACAGGGGATTTGAGCGCGGTGGGGTCGCACCTGCTGGTGGTCGGCGGGTATACGGTGGTTATTTTCGGGCTTGCGGTTGCGGTGTTTAGGAAAAAGATGAAGGGGTAAAATGTACCAAAATACATATTAATGAAAAACCCGTCGACTTATTTCAATCGACGGGTTTTTGGCGTTTCGGATAGTATTATCAAAACGGTGCGGACCAGAACAGGTGTGCCAACGGCGCAAGCCGAAACTCGGTGTTTTTCCGGAGTGCAGCGGTATCCAATGCCTCACCGTAAAAATAATGATTGCAAAAATCAACCAGTAGCGCATAATCGGAATCCAACTGGTCGTGGTTGCCTGCCCTGGTATGAATCAGGTTGCGGCTGACCATGGCGGTATCATCGCCATATAGTTTATAAGCCTCGTCCGCCGCGGACCAGCAGGCGTAGGTGCCTCGCGGCCCCGCCCAGACGGAATCTCCTCCGTCGCGCGTTTCGGTAAAGAGCACCGGACGGGGGGCGATTAATGCTGTTGCCCAATTCATATCCAGTGGGAGTTTATACACATTGGATTTGAACGCGGCCAAATTGTCCGATACCCAGGATGGCTGGTCGGTTGAAAGTCCGATTGCCTGCGCGCCCTTTTGCCCGAAACTGCGTAAGCTCGATGCGCCGCCGGCGCCCGAACTGTTCGGGATTGCAAGGGCGATACGCTCGTCAAACGCGGCGGCACAGATGACGGCTTTAGCGGTTCTGGAATGTCCGGTGAGGGCAACGCGGCTCATGTCAATAAAGGGGAGCGTGGCTAAGTAATTCATCGTCAGCATGGCTTCGGTTGCCCAGGCCATGATAGCTTTCGCTTCCGATTCTTGCATGTGGTTGGCGTTGTATTCATTTTGGTTGTTTGGGGAAGCGTCAGTGTGGTTGATGGCGACAATCACATATTGATTCTGTGTCAGCAGTTCCTGCTCAATAGGGAACCGGTGGATCATGTTGTCTTCATAGCGCATGATGACAGGATATTGAACGGTGCCATTGTCCGCGGCGGGTTTGGTGACGCGCACACGGAAGTAACGGCTGCCGTCCCCGTAAAACAACTTGTATACGGTGGATTTGCCGTAGTTGCCTTCGTTCGTTTGGGCATCGATTTGCACATGGTGAACGGTGAAGTTTGGCCGATTGCCGTACACATAAAAGCAAAGTGCCTGCTTGATGTAATCGCGCTGTTGGTTCCACTCCGCCAGATTTTTAATCCGTCCGCCGTCCGGCTTTTTGAACGGGTCGGGGAGTAGGAATTTGCAGGTTTTCAGTTGGGCGTATGTTTTAAAAGTGTAATTAACCGGTGTGATAGGCAGGTAAAGGGATGTTTGGGCTCGGGCTCCGCTGCTCAGCGGGAGCATCAGCGATAGAGCGGCGATTGCGGCGAGGATTCTTTTGAAGGTCATGTGTAAAAAACCTCCGGTTGGTGTTTGCGGTTTAAAACGACTATAGCACAGCAATATTTGTGTGTCAAATCAAAACCGTATTTGGAGTACATTGTATCAAAATAAAAAATATACCCTATTGACACAAATAATATTGTGAGTATAATAGTAACTAAGGAAGGTGAAGCTCGTGATTGACTATTCAAATTACCCCGATAGTGATCGTTTTTATACCGGAGCTGAAAAGAAAAAAGCCTTGACAGTAAACGGAAAGCCATATTTTTTGAAGTTCCAAAAAAATTCGCGTGACGGACTTTGCTATAACCATATATCCGAATATTTGGGCAGTCATATATTTGCTTTGTTGGGTGTCACAGCGCAAGAAACACATTTGGGGGTTTATAAAGGTCAACAGGTTGTGGCGGTCTTAGACTTTTTAAAAGAGGGAGAAGTGTTTGTACCCTTCAACGGGGTGGGCGAAAGCTCTCTTGAACAGAACAAGGAGCAATACCAGTATTCCCATGATGATATTATTGTCATGCTCAACGACAACATAAAGTTAACCGATGTGCCGGAAACGGTAGAGCGGTTTTGGGATATGTTTATTATTGACGCTTTTATTGCGAATTTTGACCGCCACGGCAGCAACTGGGGTTTTACAAAAAAAGATAACAGGTACCGCATTGCTCCGGTTTTTGATAACGGTTCGTGCCTGTTTCCTCAATTGAATACCGATGATAAAATAGAAAGTGTTCTTTCATCAAAAGATGAAATCAACAAGCGGGTTTTCAACTTCCCCACTTCGCAGGTAAAGCACAACGGCAAAAAAAGTTCCTATTACAGTATTATCAGCAGCTTAAAATTTGACGAGTGCAACAAGGCGCTTTTGAGAATAACGGATAGAATTGATATGGGCAGGATTGAACGCCTTGTTGATAAAACCGACGGTATATCGGATAAGCGAAAAGAGTTTTATATAACAATATTAAAAATACGGTTTGACAGAATCCTTATAGATTCCTATGAAACGCTTAGAAGTAACAGGAGATGAACTAAATGCGGACGGTTGCTGAACATTGGACGCCGAAAAATGAATTAACAACTCCGCTTTCGGGCATGCCGGTGTTCACAAATTCCGGCATCATTAAGGCGGCAGCACCTGACAGGGATAAGATAAGCGTCGGGCGAATTGATTATGAAGAATATGACGACGAAAATTATCAATATATCATCAGTCCATTTTGGGACATTATTGACGGCTTAACCGCAAATCAGTTTCAGGGGATACCGGGTATCAAGTTGGCGCTTCGGCTTGCCCACTATTACCGCGTGAATTATACACCTGTTTTTATTACGGAGCGCACACCTTCAAAGAATCGTGAGGACCTGTGGGAGCTTCTCAATGAAGCAGAGTTGGATTATTATGACCGGTTTGAATGGCTGCTGCGTACGGATACACGCTGCGCTAATGACAATTTAACAGTTGATCGTTTGCGCCAGGGCGTGCAAACCTTCCGGTACTCAAAGAACATGCAAATGGCGGATATTCAATATGGCGACACGGTTATTGTGGATGAATTAAAGAACATGGCCACAACAGCGCCAAAGTTTATAAAGGCTTTGCTCAGCTTGCTTTACCGCGGAGCGAATATTTGTAACCGGGACGGTGAAACGATTATCTCTGCCGATGAAAGGACGACAGCAATCTTGTTGTTGTCAGCCCAGGGTGAGCTTGTTAAGCAGAGCTTGCGTGATGTCCAGAAGGTCGGAATTGAAAGAGCAAAGAACCATGGTAAGTATACCGGCCGCAAGCCGATCGCGGTCAGTGCCGCCGTTATGGAAGAAATTGCGGTCCAGCTCGACAGCAAAACAATCAATGTTCCGCTGGCCATGAAACGGTTGGGGTTGACCTCGCGCTCAACCTTTTATAGGAAACTGAAAGCGTTTGAGGCGGGAGCTTCAAACGCCGGGGAAAAAGGAGTATCGTTATGATTTTTTACACCGCCGATTTACACTTCGGTCATGCCAACATCATCAAGCATTGCGACCGGCCTTTTGCCGACGCGGCGGAGATGGACGAGGCGCTCATTGCCAACTGGAACGCGCGTGTAACGGATGAGGACACCGTTTATATCATCGGTGACCTGATGTTTTATGTCAAATGTCTCCCGACTGATTATCTGGACAGGCTCAAAGGAAAAAGACACCTGATTATCGGCAACCACGATAGCTGCTGGATGAAAAAGGCGGACACTGACCAATATTTTGAAAGTGTTTCCCATATGAAGGTGATCAATAACGGCAAGTGCAAGGTTACGCTCTGTCATTACCCGATGATGGCTTTTGACGGTGAATACCTGATTTACGGCCACATCCACAACAACACGGGCAATGTCTACTGGCCGCTGCTTAAAACAATGGAAAACGCGCTCAACGCCGGGGTTGAGGTAAACGGTTATCAACCGGTGACTTTTGAGGAATTGGTTGCCAACAATGCAGTTTTTCGGCAGAACTGACAACAATATAACGATGAAAAGGAGCGGTTCTTACTAAATAAGAGCCGCCCCGACATTTTACTAAAGGATCACCCTGCAGCTGTACGAAAAGTTGCCGTCAGCGGTGCC
Source organism: uncultured Eubacteriales bacterium (assembly GCA_964612185.1). Lineage (GTDB taxonomy): Bacteria > Bacillota > Clostridia > Oscillospirales > Acutalibacteraceae > UBA1447. The sequence goes on along the minus strand of CAZTCR010000022.1, from coordinate 2,611 downwards.
TTGGTTTGCTTCAGGTAGGTGTCAAACCCGGTAATTTCCACGGTATACTCGGTGTCCGGCTTTAAATCATCCAAGGTCCAGGTCATGGCTGCCGGCATGGGTACAAAGTAGAAATCAGACCAAAACTTGTATTTGCTCACCGGAAAGCCGTTCTTTTTCACGACCAGCGAGTAGTGATGGATTTCCTCCCCGTCAAGCGCCTGGGGGAAGGTGACGGTGGCACCGGTGGTAGTGATGCCGGTAAAGCTCGCCTGCGCGTTCTGCGGCCAAACGGGCGTGTCCGCTGTTTGATAGCGGGCATTGGTGTAGCCGAATGACGCGCGGTTGGACGGTTCGGCGATGTAATAAATCAGCTGGTCGTCGGAAGTTGAGGACGGAACATTGAAAAAGTCACCCGTCATAATATTAAACGGCAGTACGGCTACCGCATTGTCCGCATATACTTCCACCATATAAAACTGCGCGAAATCCTGCGCGTTGGGCGGTACGGAACCGTAGGTCATGCCGTCTTCCAGCTCCACATAGGACAGTGTACCGCAGCCGAAGCTGGTGAAAAAGTATTGGCTGCAGGAGCGGGGGTCATTGATCGGATAATGGGAGTGACCGGAAAAATCAATCACCTGCGGGAAGTTGTTGAGCACCGGGGAAAGCTGCGCAGTGCCCCAGGCTGTACTACCGTATACCGTGCCTTGAATGTGGCGGTGGTTAAAAACAAACACAGGCTTTTCGGGGTCTTCCGTTTTCGCGTTGTTCAGCTGTTTATAAAGGCTCGGCAGGCGGGAAAGGTAGGAATGATTGTCGTCATAACTCGCCGTGATAAAATGGAAGCCGTTAATATTCAGGTCTTGGTTCGCGGGGACGCCCAGCCACTCCTCACAATCGGCAATGGTATTGCCGCCGCCGATGTCGTGGTTGTCATATACATAAAGCAGCGGTGTGCCGGGTTTTATGTTGTTGGCGACCACTTCGTTGACAAGGTCCGCCTGTTCCTTTTTACCGGATGTGATGATATCCCCTGCAAAGGCGAAAGCATCGATGGCGTTATACGGCTGGCTTTCCGCATAAGCGTAGGAATACTCGAACAGCTTTTTCAGCCGGCCGTATTGCCTGCATTCCGCGACATCTTCCATGTGAATATCACTGCAAACAACGAAGCGCAGCACGGGCTCGTCTGTGCGCTCAAGCGCGACGGTGTTGCCGGTGATATTCGCGGGGTACAGGTTCAGGCTGCTCAGGATGGCTACCATCACACAAATCAGCAAGCGTAAAATGTACATACAATTATCAAATCCTTTCTCGATACTGCCTTGGGCAGGGTAAACGCTTTTTGCTATGGACCGGAACATGATAACGCATAATGTTTAAAAAAACAACACCCATAGAGCAGCGGCTATTGAGTATCGCGGGGGAGATATAGTATAATATTACCATGCGCCGGGCTGTATGCCCGGGCGGAACAGGAGCGGGACAATGGCGCGTGAACTTGAAAGATGCGAAATGATTGAAAGAAGCATCATTAAAAAATACCGTAAAGAACTGTGGAATCCGTTCGTTGCGGCGGTCAAGCGTTACCGGCTTATTCAAACCGGGGATAAAATTGCCGTGTGCATATCCGGCGGCAAGGATTCCATGCTCATGGCCAAACTCATCCAGCAGCTGCAAAAACACAGCGATGTGCCCTTTGAAGCGGTGTACCTGGTGATGGACCCCGGCTACAACGCCGCCAATAGGGCAAAGATTGAGCAAAACGCGGCACTGCTGCGCATACCGGTTACGGTGTTCGAAACGAACATTTTTCATGTGGCTAATAAAACAAAGGTTTCCCCTTGCTACCTGTGCGCGCGCATGCGCCGCGGGCATCTGTACGCCAAAGCGCGGGAACTCGGGTGCAATAAAATCGCGCTGGGTCATCACATGAGCGATGTGGTGGAAACCACCCTGATGGGCATGATGTACGGCTCGCAGCTGCAGGGGATGCTGCCGCGGCTGAAAAGCACCAATTACGAGGGGATGGAACTCATACGCCCCATGTATTGTATTCATGAAAAAGACATCATCGCCTGGAAAAACCACAACAAATTGGAATTCATACAATGTGCCTGCCGGTTTACGGAAAACAATGAGCCCGGAGCAGAAGGCTCTAAGCGGCTGGAAACAAAACTGCTCATCAAACAGCTCAAACGCGGTAATCCGAATGTAGAATTGAATATTTTTAACAGCATCCACAAAGCCAATGTGGACACACTCGTCGGTTACAAGCTCCATAATGAGGAGCACTCATTTTTAGAGAAATTTGAGGACGACTGAATAATGGATTTCACCTCCGAAAGAAACCCGGGACAAAGAGTCGGTGGGTGTCAGACTTGCTCAAAATTTGCGCTTTTCGATTGACAAAGCACGGCGCATTTGCTAAGATTAACAGGCAGCAAAGGTACTTGTATCTGTAAAAGAACGCTGCCGCAACACAATATGGAAGAGTATCGAAGTGGTCATAACGGCCCTGACTCGAAATCAGGTAGCCCGCAAGGGCTCGTGGGTTCGAATCCCACCTCTTCCGCCAAAAAGCAGCCATCCCTTCGGGATAGCTGCTTTTTTGAGGTGGGATTCGAAC
>CAZTCR010000021.1:0-51709 GCA_964612185.1 uncultured Eubacteriales bacterium | reverse complement strand
CATTGTACCACTAAGGAGTTCGGGTTCTCAACTTTCATTTAACTTTACAGTACGTGTATTATAAATAGGAGGGTTATGAATGAAGCATATTTTTATCATTAATCCGGCAGCAGGCAAAGGCAAGGCTACGTGTGACATCAAACCAAAAATTGAACAGTACTGTGAGCGTAAGTCAATTGATTATGAAATCCATGTGACTTCGGCCGCGTACGAGGCGATCGATTTCGTCCGTGAAAAAGCAAAAAAAGGGGAGCCGGTACGGTTTTATGCCTGCGGGGGTGACGGCACGCTGTTTGAGGTAGTAAACGGTGCGTTTGGCTATCCAAATGCAGAAGTTGCTGTAATGCCTCTTGGTTCGGGGAATGACTTCATCCGCTTGTTCGGGACAAAAGAACAGTTTTTGGATATTGAAGCCCAAGTGAATGGGACAGCAACACACCTTGATGTTATTAAGTGCGGGGATATTATTGCGATCAACCAATGTTCAATGGGCTTTGATGCCGAAATTAACGCAAAACAGTCATACTTTAAAAAAATGCCGTTCATGAAAGGTGAGACAGCCTATATGGCTGCGTTACTTTACTGTTTTTTTAAAAAACTCAATAATGTGTTCACAATAACCATTGATGACGGAGAACCTTTCACACAGAACACGCTTTTTTGTGTTGCGGGCAACTCCAGATGGTACGGCGGAGGATTCAAAGCAGCGCCTCTCGCTATTCCTGACGACGGATTACTTGACTTCATAATAGTCAAGAAGAATATGAGTAGATTTAAATTGCTTGGACTTGTAAATAAATATAAAGCGGGACAACATCTGAAATGGGACTTCACCAATTTTGTCAGGGGCAAAAAAATCTCAATACATTGCGATGAAGTAGCGGCAATAAATTGTGACGGCGAGAAAAAAAGCGGTAATGACGCTGTGTTCGAGATTGTGGAAAAGGGCATTAAATTTGTAATCCCGTCGACCTCATCCTACTTTGAGGACAAAGCAACGGGAAAACTGAATGCTTTAGGTTAAATCAACCGGTGTTCATATTAGTGTGTACTTACCCTTACGTAGGACTTCGACAAGTTCTGCGTTTGTTTTTATCTTATCCTTACAACATATTCCGCCGGGATGCATGCCGAAATAGTAATGAAAATCAGAACCTGATAATTTCCTCATGTTGTTCGCTTCCGCCCAATAATCAGCAATATCATTGTTGGAATTGTGACTTGAATTTCCGTTATATACTTCGATTCCATCCAGATATTTACATTCCGTAATCCTCATACCGCATCTGAAGGGATGTGCTTGAAAAATAAGGAGATTGTTTTCTTCGGCGATTTTTTTAAATCTTTTAAGCCCCAATTCAAGAATTATGCTTTGGTTAAGAATAAAATCTTCGTCTATACCATAGACTAAATAATCATTTGGGTCGCCCGGGAAAGAGACTTCAACACCTAAAAAGATGTTAATTTTATCTTGGGCATAATGCGTTGCGTTGCGATATCCCTTGAGAAAGTATTCGGCTTTTTGATTCCAACTTGCATTCATCATATGTATAAAAGTATTTTCAGACAAGTGATTGGTAATAACTAAACCGTTATATCCTTCGGCAATATAGGTTGCAACAGTTTCCGCGGCCGTCTTATATGCGCAAGGGCTGACTTCAGAAGTGTGAGCATGCGTTTCTAATAAAAACTTATTCATCAATAAATATCCGCCCTGCCTGACATTATATATTTCGCGTTGCTTAATAATTAAATATTAACTATCCCCACAAATTATACAACCCGGATAAAGGCATTGCAAGGTCTTCAATATTGTCTAAAATTTACATTGTGTTAATTTATTCTGTGCAGAAATGATATAAACTATATTAGGGTTTTAAACGGAGGAACACGCTTGATAGGATATGTAAAAGCATACAAACCTGAATTGAAAATGAAGGACTTTGAGATTTACAAGGGCATATACTGTTCTTTGTGCAAGCAACTCGGTAAAAGCTATACACCGTTTGCGCAACTGCTTTTGAACTACGACTTTGTCTTTTTACTTCTGCTAAAGTTATCCCTGTCTTCAAACTGCCCCGGAACAAAAATCAAACGCTGCCAATACAATCCTTTCATAAAATGCAGATGTATAAGTACAAATGATTATATTGAAAAGTGTGCAGACTTAATTGTAATCATTTCATACTATAAAGTAAAAGATGATATGCTTGATAAAAAGGGGCTAAAAAGAATATCTGCCGTTTTGATATTACCTTTTATATCATTCATTCACTTCAAAGCAAAAAAAAGGTCGCCGGATTATGAAGCAACTGTTGCAAGTGCTACAGCTGAACAAAAAATACTCGAAAAAAAACAAAATCCGGGCATTGATCAAGCAGCAGAGCCCACAGCAAAAGCTTTGTCTGAATTATTCGCAATTGGTGAAAAAGATGAAGAACAAAGAATAATTCTCAGCAGGTTGGGTTATTTGCTTGGCAGGTGGACATATATTATTGATGCGGTTGACGATTTGGATGACGATATAAAAAACAACGCATATAATTCATTTTCCGATAGACATACCAACATAGGAATAAAGGATGAAATGGAGAAATTCGCTGACTATGCTTCTCAAGTATTGATGACAACTTCGGGCGAGGCGGCACTTGCGTTTGAATTACTGGAAACAAAAAGATACCGGGAGATTTTGGAGAATATTATATATGACGGTTTAATTGAATCTGCCGAAACTGTCTTAAAAAAATACAGGAGGTGTGCTCTTGAAAAGCCCGTATGAGGTCCTTGGCGTCTCCGAATACGCAAATGAGGATCAAATTAAACAGGCCTATAAAGATCTTGCGCGCAAGTACAGCGATGAAAAGTATTCCAGCGGTCCGCTTGCCGGTATCGCACAAAAAAAAATGCAAGAACTTAATGATGCTTATGATGCCGTCGTTTTAAATCGCAGCAGCGTTACGGGAACATCCAATACACAATCCCGCAGTGACACCTCCGGCAGAAACAGCAACAGCCAATATAATCGAAGACCACAATCGGAATATAATGATATCAGAACAACGATACAAAACGGAAGAATAGATGACGCCGAAACGCTATTGGACGGAATTCCTCCAATTACAAGGGATGCCGAATGGTATTATTTGAAGGGTACGGTTCACCACGGAAGGGGTTGGCTTGAAGAAGCCGTAAAGAATTTTAACACAGCTTGTAATATGGATCCCGGCAATGACGAATACCGCGCAGCACTGAATAACCTCAATAATTCACGAAACGGTGGTTATAAAACACCAAGGAATTCAAACAACGGCTGTTCCGGATGCGATGTTTGCACAGGTCTGCTTTGCGCTGATTGCTGCTGTGAGTGTTTCGGCGGAGACATAATACCTTGCTGTTGATTAATATGGGGGAGTGATAACGCGTGAAACAAAGTTCAAAAACAGCTTTGGGCGGCATTGTTGCCGCTCTTTCCATATCAATGATGTTTTCAATATCAATTGTACCTTTTTTTACATATGCTGTTCCCGCTGCCGCTGCTGTTATGCTTGTACCAATTGTTATTGAAATAAATAAAAAGTGGGCTTTGGGTGTATATCTTTGTGTCAGTCTGCTTGGACTTATACTTGTGCCCAATAAGGAAGTTGCGGTCATTTATGCGGCATTTTTTGGTTATTATCCGATTTTAAAAGCATTTATCGAAAAACAAATGAAATTTGTCGCCGAATGGATAGTTAAGATATTTATCTTTAATCTCTCAATGTCGGTGTCATACTATGTTATGCTTCGCTTCATGGGTATTCGCATAGATGAAATGGAGACCCTTGGTGCGCTTGCAATACCGATACTTTTGGGTGCAGGTTCGGTTGCATTCGTTTTATACGATTATGCTGTTTCAAAAATAATTGTCTTATATATTCAAAAATTTCAGAAACGATTCAGGAAAATGTTTAGATGACATTATTATTATTTCATTTTTACGATATATATAAGCACAGTCAAGCTGTTTGGGCTTGTTTTTGCTCCTATATGAAAGTATAATTGGTAAGTAAAATAAATATTGGCTTGGAGGATTATCGATGGCTGGTAAATCAGCAAATTTTGGTGTTATCGGTATAAGCGGCAGGGGCAGCGGAATGCTCTGTGAGTTGCTTTCTGTGGAGGGTGTTAAGGTTACAGCGGTTTGCGATAAGTATCAAGACCGGGCAGAAAACGGCGTTAAAATAGTACAGGAAAAAACCGGCACAACACCTGAAATGTATTTAGACTACAAAGAACTGCTTAAAAAGGACGACATTGATGCGATTCTATGTTGTACAACATGGATTACACACAGCAGGATTGCGATTGATGCTATGCGTGCAGGTAAGCATATTGCCTTTGAGGTTGGCGGGGCAGCGTCAACTGAGGAATGTTGGCAGATGGTTCGCGTATCGGAAGAAACCGGCAAATTTTGCATGATTCTTGAGAACTGTTGTTATGACAGAAATGAACTGGCTTTGTTCAATATGCAAAGACAAGGCGTTTTTGGCGAAATTATTCATACGCAGGGAGGGTATCAGCACGATTTGCGTGATGAAATCACATATGGCAGAGAAACCCGTCACGGAAGGCTGTTCAATTTCATGAACAGAAACGGTGACCTATATCCGACCCATCAACTTGGACCTATTGCCAAGATGTTAAACATAAACAGGGGGAACCGTTTTGTTACATTGACTTCAATGGCCAGTAAAACACGAGGTTTGCATGAAGGAATATTGAATAACATGCCGAAAGATTATGACCTGTCAACCTTTCATTTCGCACAGGGAGACATCGTCACAACAATGATAAAATGTGCTCACGGTGAAACAATACTGCTCATTCATGATTGTACACTACCCCGGCCTTATTCAAGGAATTACCGTGTTCAAGGAACAAAAGGGATTTATATGGAAGATAAAGACGCGATTTACATTGATGGAGAGAGTCCGCAGCATAACTGGGAATCTTTCGAGCCTTACAGAAATAAATATGAGCATCCTTTATGGAAACAATATGCCAAAGACGGCATACACGAAGGCGGTCATGGCGGCATGGATTTTCTGGTGCTTTCTGCTTTTGCCCAAAGCGCGATCAATAATGAAAAATCACCGATCGATGTTTATGATACAGCTGCATGGATGGCGATTACATGCCTTTCAGAACAATCGATTGCTATGGGGGGCATGCCGGTACCCGTACCCGATTTTACAAACGGAATGTGGATTGACCGTGAACCGTTTAAAAGAGGCAAATATTGTTTGGAAGAAGTATGTAACGAGTATTTTGAATAACATAATAAGTGGAGGTTTTCAATGAACTACTACATCGGGGTAGACGGCGGAGGAACAAAAACAGAATATGCCCTTTTTAACGACAAAAAAGAAATGGTTGCATCCGTTAAAACTGCGGGCAGCAACCATGAGAATTATGAAAGAGCCTTTGACGAAGCATCCGAAATCATCTGGGAAGGGTTGAACAAGCTCGTTAATCAGGCCGGGATTTCGCTTAATGATGTGCAGTTTACACTCATGGGACTTGCCGGTATTGATCATCCGTTTCAGTATGATGTAATGTTAAACAGACTAAAAGAGTTCGGGCTTTCAAATTTTGAAATATTTAATGACGGATTTATTGTCGTAAAAGCAGGCTCTGAAACCGGTGCGGCAATCGGCTACAACTGCGGGACCGGCACCTGCTGCAACGCAATTGATTCAACGGGGCATATGCTCCAACTATCCGGACTGGGTGATTTTTCAGGTGACATTGGCAATGGGCACTGGATTGCGATAAATGCATTCAAACTGATTTATGACGATGTTTATCTCGGGCTTAACAAAACTGAAATGACTCAACTGTTTTATGAAAAGTATAATATCAAACACAGAGAGCAGTTTATTGCAAGTCTTGCTGAAATTGAGGGTGAAAATGCGGAACAATTTATCAGAGACTTAATCGATATCTTCTTTTGGGCAGTTAATGCAGGTGATCCCGCTGCGCTTGATTGTGTTGAAAAAATGGCAACTCGCGGTGCGCAGCTCATTTTATCCCATTCCAATCAGCTGATTTTTAACGGTGATTTCATAGAAGTGGTTCTGTCCGGTTCAATTCACACAAAACTTCCTTCAGAGAAATATATTCAACTGATGGAGAAAAAAGTACGCGAGCAGAGTAATCGAAACTTTAAATTTATCAAACTGGACTGTCCCCCGGTTGTAGGCTGTATCAATTGGATATTTCAGGATTATTTATAGAATTATGTAAAATGCAGATGAAACAGACTGGAGATGTTATTGTTGAAAGATATCAGCGTAGCCGTTATAGGATCGGGCAGTACTTATTGCCCCGAACTGATTGACGGGTTTATTAAAGCAAAGGATTCATTAAAACTTAAAAGTATTTCGTTTATGGATATCGATGAACGAAAGAGAACGATTGTGGGTAATCTCTGCGTTCGAATGTTAAAAAAAGCGGAAATAGACTGCAACATACTGATAACCGAAAATCTTGACGAAGCACTCAAAGATGCTGATTTTGTCGTCACGCAAATTCGCGTCGGTAAGTTGCCTGCCCGCCATTTGGATGAAACAATTCCGATCAAATACAACCTAATCGGGCAGGAGACTACGGGCATAGGCGGTTTTTTCAAAGCATTGAGGACAATACCGGTAATGAAAAATATTTGCGATAAAATGGAATTGATCTGTCCGGATGCCTGGCTGATAAACTTCACAAACCCATCGGGGATTATAAGCGAATTTATTCAAAACCACACCAAAGTAAAAAGCATAGGTTTGTGTAATGTGCCGATTAACATGCTTGACGATACAAGAGAAATCAGCGGTGATGGCAGCGAAATAACTTACTTGGGTATTAACCATTTAAGCTGGATTACCAGTGTTAGAAAAGACGGTGAAGATGTTTTGCCAGCCATGATGGAATCGGGTTTTTCGACAAAAGTTATGGAAAACATTACGGATGATGGTTTCTCAATGGAATGCTTGCGCGCAATTAAAGCAATTCCCTCCTCCTATCTTCAGTACTATTATGGGCGTGAAGCAAAACTTAAACATTTAAAAGAAGAAAGTAAAAGCAGGGCACAGGTATGCATGGAGATTGAAGAACAACTTTTAGAGATGTATTCTGATGTAAATCTAACGGTCAAACCTGCGTTGCTTGATAAAAGGGGAGGCCATAAGTATTCGCTGGCGGCAGTCTCCCTTATTGATGCTATTGCCAATGACAAGAAAACTGTAAATGTTGTGAATATCAAAAACGGAGATACTCTGCCGTTTATGGATAAGGATGATATCGTTGAAATAGCTGCTGTAGTGGGCAAGGACGGAGCCGTACCGGTTAAGGTAGAACATATTGACAACCGGCATATCATCGGCCTGATGCGGGTTGTCAAAGAATATGAGAAGTACGCGGTAAAAGCCGGAATGACAGGCTCAAATGAAGATGCGATGAACGCATTGCTGATACATCCTTTGGTGGGCGATTGGGCTAATGCTTCTAAATGCTTTGAAGAAATGAAACTGGCGCACAAGGAATATTTACCTCAATTTGCAATGTAAATTGAAAACAAATTCCGCCCCCGAATTCATCATTCGGGGGCGGAAAAGAATAAAGTTATGCTAAATGATCGGCAGCATGATAAAATTAAAAGCTAAGCCGTCTTTTGCGTCAAATGTATATTGAGGCAGTGTATCCGGTCCGCAGCTTGCGGTTCCGGCACCGCGCATAAAGCCGTCAATGCTGAGCGCCGTTGTGTTTTGGTCAAAAAGATCCTCCTGATGCTTTGCTTCCTGTAACAGCTTTTGTGTGTAATGGTGTACGCTGAAACTGAATTTACTTGTCCCGGCACAAAACATAAGGCCTGCGCCAAGACTGTCTGTAATTTTTAACCATCGCACTTCTGTATGGTTGCCGTTGTCCTGAGGTTTGATATACGGTTCGTGCATCTTTGCAACCTTGTTTTTATATATGCCGACTGTTGCCTGCGCTTTGAAATCACAAAGATTTTCTAGCTCGCCCAAGCCAAAATACTCAACATTGTCAAACATTCTTGGCATTTCAAGCATTAAACCGAAGCGTGCCAAATCTGTTTCCAACGACAGTGCCTTTTGAGGCTCAAGCTTTGCATCAATATTGATGGAACCGTTTGCCTTGATATAATATTTCAACTCATAAGTAAAAAGGCCGGTTTTTGCATTCAAAATCGAATGTTTTGAAATGACGGTGACGGCAGTGTCTTTCACAAAAAACTCAAAGCTTTCCAGCTTTGTGCTGAAATCATTGTAACTGAATTTGAGCCAACTGCTCTTCTTGCGGGTGTCATTGTCAAGCGGAGCTCTGAAAATGTTCGGTATAAATCCTTTTGATGAAACCGGTTCTTGATTCAGAAATTTCTTACCGTTTACAGTATATGATTCCATCACGCCTGTTGTCTTATTAAAGACGACATACCCGTTATCAAAGTTAACTGACAACAAATCTCTGTCTTCCTTGTGACTTAAACTGTTTCCTTCGGCAAATTCAAAAGGAGTTGTTTTCTCCCGCAGCGATAGCTGTTCCGTTGCAAGTTCATGACCAAACTCATCAAAATAGCAGAAATTAATATGAAAATCAATGTCCGCAGACATTTCAAGCTCAAGAGCAACTTCTTGTTCACCGCCAGGAACCATATTCAGCCCGAAGGTGCCGTTGTCAACAGGACAACCATTTTTCAGTAGCACCCACTTTACTGTTATATAATCTGCGTTTCTGAAACGGTTTGTATTTATAAAGACAAAGCGCCCGTTTTCAGCTTGACTGACACGAACCGGTCTGTAAATTGCTTTCATTTCAAGCGCGCCCGTGTGCGGAGTTCTGTCCGGATAAACAAGCCCGTCGACACAGAAGTTTCCGTCATGTTTGACTTCCCCATGATCTCCGCCGTAAGTGTATTTCAGCTCACCTTCATCATGGTATACCGCATGGTCTGCCCATTCCCATATACAACCACCCATGAAAACATCTGCGGAGTAAATAATGTCCCAGTATTCCTCCAGACAACCGGGTCCGACGCCCATCGCGTGACAGTATTCGCATAGAAAGAAAGGTTTGTTTTTGTACTTTTTTCCTCTGTTGCCTTCACGAACTTCCTTGAGATTGCCGGTGCTTGTATACATTTCGGAAACAACATCATAAGAATGCCGGGGTGTTCGGATGACGCCTTCATAATGAACCGGAATTTCAGGACATATTTTATGCAAAAAGTCATAGCAGGCATCCTGGCATTTGTAACCGCCGGCTTCATTACCCAAGGACCACATAGTGATACAAGCGTGGTTTCTGTCACGGTAATACATACGACTGACCCTGTCCACATAACGGGGAATCCATTTAATATTATTGCTGATAAGATTCATCCGAAAATGTGGATGAACAGCGCAGCCGTGTGTTTCAATATCCGCTTCATCAATGACGTACAAACCATAAAGATCACAAAGAGAAAGCAAGTTCGCATCCGGCGGATAGTGTGAAGTTCGCAGGCCGTTAACATTGAGTGATTTCATCAATATAATATCTTTTTCCAAGTCGTTATAAGACATGACATAGCCATTCTTATAATGCGTATCATGATGATTAACACCTTTAATTTTAATTTTAGCTTCATTAAAAGTGAAAATATTGTTGATGATTTTGATTTGTTTAAATCCTGTAAAATTCCTGACTGCTTCGATTTCAGCATTTCCATGTATTAAGACAATATAAATCTCGTATAATTTTGGAATCTCGGCGCTCCACTCCTCAACCGTCAAATTTTCAAAAGGAATAACCACCAACTCAGAGGCGGGTACCGTTTTTTGGACTATAATTTTGCCTTTGTCCTTAATTGCCATATTCACAAGATATCCGCTAAAATCGCCGTGCAAATCGACTTGAGCATTTACAGCCCAAGTGGAACCTGTTTTCGCGGTTTCAAGATAGTAGTCGTTGATGTAGGTTTTTGGCATTTCATACAGCAAAACATCTCTGAATATGCCGTTCTCTCTAAACATATCCTGGCATTCAAGAAATGTTCCGGTTGACCACTTGTGAACTACAGCAAGCAGTTCATTCTCACCTTCATTAATATAATCATTTATCTCGAATTCTGCGGTATTGTGCGCTCCTTCGGAGTAACCGACAAACGCACCGTTAACATACAAATCTATACAGGGAATTACACCTAAAAAAGATATTATGCAGTTTCCTTTTGTGCCTTTAACGGTGAAGGTTTTGCGATAAACGCCGGCTGAAAAATCGGCAGGCAATTTCGGCGGCCTCGTTTCAAATTCATACGGGCAATTTAAATATACCGGCGGTTCATATCCGGTCCTTTGCCAGGTTGACGGGACGGTAATTCTATCAAAACTCACGCTGTCGGTGTCAAACATATCGGGTATTGCTGATTTATTTGCGTAGTATTTAAAATCCCATTCACCGGACAATACCGTAACGATGTCAGAAGAGAAGCGCTCGTCTGAAACGGGTGTTTTTTCAAGGGTATCCTTAGAAAAATAGGGAATAAAATATGCTCTGCCGGCTCTTTTGTTGATTTCATAAAAATCAAAATTACTGTGATTGGTTCGGTTAATTGCGTATTCCATTTGAACCTCCGATTTAGTTTAATATAATTTTTGATTCAGCTTTGTTATTAGGAATGCCGGAAAACATGAATTCAATGGAGAAAAATATGGACATTAACAAAGAAAAGTGGAATGCTGTCAGTTACTGTAGTTTTAAGCAATACTTAAAAAGTATCGCACAAAAAAAGAACGCTCAATTTTCAGCAAGAATCATACCGGGAGCGGAAAACATATTAGGTGTAAGAGTTCCAATGCTTAGAACGGCGGCGAAAGAGATTGCAAAAGGTGATTGGGCAGGTTTTTTGATACAGGCTCAAGATAACACACTCGAAGAGGTAATGATTCAGGGGATTATAATCGGAAAAGCTAACATAAAAATCGAAGAAGTTATAAAAATGTCCATAGATTATTTGCCCAAAATAAACAATTGGGCACTTTGCGACTGTTTTTGTGCAAGCTTGAAAATTGTTGCGAAATCGAAAGACGAATTCCTTCCCTTTTTAAAAGCATGTCTTACGTCTGATGAACAATATACGATTCGATTTGCGGTTGTTATGCTGCTGAACTATTATGTTGAAGAGAAGTATATCTGTTATATTCTTGAAACACTCAACAACATTCACCACGATTCATACTATATCAGAATGTCGGTAGCGTGGGCGATATCTGTATGCTATAACAAATTCAAAAATGAAACCATTGCGCTGCTGATGGAAAATGATCTGGATGATTTTACATTCAATAAAGCAATTGACAAAATAACAGATTCGCATCGTGTGCCTGCATTGGAGAAGAACAATCTAAAAAAACTAAAGAGGGGAAAGCGGGTGGATGCGTACGATTAACCCCGTCGTCCACTAATGAAACAAACTATTCTGCTGTCAATATTTTAATCATTATCTTTGCTGCTTTGTATATATCCCCGCAACCTAATGTAATAACCAGATCGCCCGATTCCGCATGATCAACAACATATTGCGCAACCTCTTCAAAAGAGTTGAACCAAACACTGCCGGGGATTTTTTCTGCAAGCTGTGCCGTATAAATATGATAAGTATTTACTTCACGCGAACCCATTACCTCGGTCATGACAACTTTTGTCGGTATTTTTAAAGCCTTGGCGAACTCATCAAGCAGCATCGCTGTTCTGGAAAAAGTAAAAGGCTGAAAAACTGCCCAAACTTTTTTATAACCCATGAGCATGGCGGATTCGAGCGTAACCTCCAGTTCCTTCGGATGATGAGCATAATCGTCGGCAATCGTTATCCCTTTGAAATTGCCGAGAATTTCAAATCTTCTGCCCGCTCCGCCGAACACTTCAAGAACTTTGCGGCATTGCTCAAATGTAACCCCTGACTCCATTGCAGCCGTGATGGCTGCGAGGGCGTTTGATATATTGTGTTTGCCCGGAACCATGAGACTGATTTTGCCTTGAAATATATTATTTGCATACACATCGAATCTTGGGAAGGCTGTTTGCATTGTGATGTTTTTTGCGTAAACATCATTGCCTTCACCTAATCCGAAAGATATGAAATTCTTATTTTGTATTTTGCTCACAGCTTTGAGCGTATTCGGATCATCACCGTTAAAAATTACTGCTTTCGTTGACTTTTCAGCAAACTTTGTGAAGGAATTAATCAAATTGTCTACAGTCTTAAAATAATCAAGATGGTCTGCATCAATATTCAGTATCACCGCGACATCAGGGTATAGCTCGAGAAAGGTGTCGACAAACTCACAGGCTTCACAAACCATGTTTTCGCTGTTTCCGACAATACCGTTCGTACCCGTTAACGGCAGCTTGCCGCCGATAACCGCAGACGGCGAAAGTCCGGCGCCCAACATTATTTGCGTTATCATAGCTGTAACGGTAGTTTTGCCGTGTGTACCGCTGATACAAATGCTGTTTTTGTAACGGCGCGTTAATTCTCCAAAAAGTTTTGCCCGTTCATATGTTGGGATTCCGGACGCATTTGCGGCACAAAGCTCGGGATTGTCACTTAAAAGCGCCGCTGTAAAAATAATCATATCAGCGCCGATGATGTTTTCCGCGCGTTGGCCTAAGGTGACCGGAATTCCCTGCGACCGGATGCGTTCTAATGTTTCACTCTCGTTATTATCAGAACCTGTAACTTTATAGCCCAGGCTAAACAGAATCTCGGCAAGGGGACACATACCCGCACCGCCAATTCCGATAAAATGAACTCTTTTTGCTTTTTTAAGTACGCTTTCAATTTCGGGCAAAACCGATAACACTCCAATCAAAATCAAATCTACAATCTCATTATATTGCATGCAGGATAAAAATGAAATACCCTTGTTGCAAATTACTTCTAATCTGAATATGATTTGTGACGATTAACACTTTAAAATATTAATCTATGTGGTATAATAAACAGAATTTGTCAAATAAACATAGAGGGAACATATGAAATATGGATGGAAAGCTTCATGACGGTCACAGAAAAAGATTGAAAGAAAAATATCTCTATGACCCAAATACCTTAACTGATGCGGAATTTCTGGAATTGCTTCTTTTCTATGCAGTACCAAGAAAAAATACAAACGAAATTGCCAAACAAATGATTGAAAAGTTCGGAACGCTCGCGGATTTGTGTGAAAAAGATCCTGTGGATATATCGAATGCGTGCGAGGTTTCGGTAAACACGGCGATTTTGCTCACGCTTGTCTCAAAATTATCGAAGCGAACAATGGTAAATAAAAAACTCAGCGGTACAAATGAAAAAATCAACACTCCGGAAGCAGCCGGTATAGCTGCGATAAAACTTTTCAGCGGTGTTGGTTACGAGGAGTTTTACATACTGTGTTTAAACTCGCAAAAGAGAATTAATAATACCGCCCTGGTACAAAAAGGCACATTGAATGAAGTTCCTGTATATCCGAGATTGATTGTTGAATTAGCTCTAAGGCATAAAGCACACAGCGTTATTTTAACACATAATCATCCGGGCGGGAGTCTTTTGCCTTCGCAAGAAGACATTAATATTACTAAGGCAATACAAGGGGCGTTGGAAACAATCAGTATAACGGTTAACGATCATATTATAGTTGCCGGTGATTCATATTTGAGCATGAAACAACAGAATTATATGTAAAACGGACGGGAACCCGACGGATGTGCTATTCTGCTGTCAGCAAACACGGCGGGGCTATTTTATTTTTGCGGGTCCTATATTGAATTATCCATATTATATGTTATAATTGTTAAGAAAATAGGGGGTCATTGAATGATTAAAAAATCCAACGAAATGTTAAAAACTGTTAAACCTGAAATGCGCGGCGGTACAGGGCAGGCTGTTGTCACGGATATGCTTAACGCCGGCGAATATTTTGGAAAGGCAAGGCTTATTGCAACAATAACACTTGAACCCGGCTGTTCTATCGGTGAGCATGTGCATGTGAATGAGGAAGAAGTCTTTTACATCGTTGAGGGGAAGGCACTTTACAACGATAACGGCTCAAGCGAAGTTTTGGAAAAAGGTGATGCTTGCATTTGTCTTGCCGGTCAAAAGCATTCGATTGCAAACAATTCCCAAAGCGACACGCTGATTATTTTGGCAATTATATTAACCTTATAAAATCTTTTTCATCTTGATGACAGTTAAATAACGGAGTTGGGAGAAATAATGATGCCCGGCAAACTGGTCGTTATCGAAGGGCTGGACGGCAGCGGAAAGTCAACACAACTTGGATTGCTGGGAGATAAGATTTCCCGGCTCGGGTATGAAACTCGAGAGATTAAACTGCCAAATTACGAGGATGCTTCGAGTGAACTGGTTAAAATGTATCTTGACGGCCGGTTCGGTAAAAAGCCGGAAGATGTTAATGTTTATGCAGCGTCTTCTTTTTTTGCGGTAGACCGTTATGTCAGTTATAACTGCTATTGGAAAAGTGATTATCTTGCAGGCAAGCTGATTCTTTCGGACAGATACACAACATCCAACGCATACCATCAGGCCATTAAATTACCGCGCGAACAATGGAATGAATACTTAAATTGGCTTGAGGATTATGAATACATAAAACTCGGCATTCCGAAACCCGATGTTGTAGTTTATCTTGATATGCCGGTGTGTGTATCACAGATACTGTTAACCAATCGATATTTGGGTGACGAAATAAAAAAAGACATCCATGAAATGAATCTTGAATACTTATATGCGTGCAGAGAAGCAGCCTTGTTCGCTTGTGAAATATTAGGTTGGAAAAAGATAGAGTGCACCACAAATGGACTTCCGCTTTCAATCGATGCAATATCCGACGCGATTTATTCATATGTTCTTAAGGAGCTCAATTTATATGCTTGATTTCCATTACCCTGAAATTGCCGACAAGATTTGGGCGGACCGGTGTTTATCCGTATCTCAATACATGGGTTGCGAATACTCCTTTGGCAACATATTTATGTGGAGTTTCGTATTTAAAACTAAAATAGCTTATTATAAGAATTGTCTGATTACGAAAGGGACGGGTAAAAACCCTTCTTACTGCTGTCCGGCCGGTTCGGCTGATTTTAAAACTATTATCAATGCTTTAATGGAAGATGCCGAACAATGCGGACATCCATTTAAAATGTTCGGTTTGTCCCGTGACTGTGCCCTGATGATGGAAGAGCAGTTTCCGAATCAGTTTGATTTTACACCTTACCGGGATGGATTTGACTACATTTATCTTACCAATGATCTAATTAATCTTGAAGGCAAAAAATATCACAGTAAGCGAAATCATATAGCCGCGTTTGAAAGGTCTTATAAGCATTCTTTGGAAATGATTAGCGAAAAGAACATTGACGAATGTATAAAGATGAATGCAGCTTGGGTGGAAGAAAACAAAGACAAAGACAGCGAATCGATCGCAATGGAACAAAAAGCACTTAATCGCGGGTTCGAACATTATTTTGAACTTGGCTTTTCGGGCGCCATTATCAGAGCAGATGAAAAGCCGGTGGCATTTACAATTGGCGAAAGATTAAATGATATTACCTTTTGTACACATTTTGAGAAGGCATTTGCAGATGTTCGCGGCGCTTATCCAATCATCAACCGCGAATTTGCCAAGGCGGCATTAAGGGGATATAAATATGTCAATCGCGAAGATGACACAGGTTCCGATGGATTAAGGAAAGCGAAAATGTCGTATTATCCTGCAATAATATTTGAAAAGTACAAGGTAAGCCGCAGAGGGGAAATATGATTGAGTTTGCATCGCATGACAACTACAGCGAAGTTATAGAACTTTGGCATATCTGCTTCGGAGACCGGGAATCATACATTAAGAACTTCCTGGATTGTTTGCTAACACCTGAAAATTGTTTGGTTTATAAGGATGATTCAACTATTTGCGCAATGTTGTTTCTGCTAAAAGGTGATGTGGTAACAGGCGGAAGCCGTTTCGGCTCTTTTTACATATATGCAGCATGTACCAAACCGTCACACAGAAACCGTGGGATTATGACAAGATTGATTGGTTATGCGTCCGAGTATGCATGCAAAAATGGAATCGAGTTTCTGTGTCTCGTACCTGCAAATGAATCTCTTTTTGATTATTATTCAAAACTTGGATTTCAAATAGCATTTAATCGGAAGGAATTAACGATTAGCCGCACAGTGTTGAATCTCATTTCTGATAAGGGGTCTGTATACCATTCACCCGATATGAAAGAGATTGCGAATTTTAGAGACAATGCGCTTTCTCCGCATGACTACTTTTCTTGGGGCGCTGATGTTATCGGGTACTCGATAAAGGAGAACCGCAACGCGGGCGGCATTTCTGTTTTCGCTTCGCAAAACGGATCGCTTGTCGGATACGCGATTTTTAGTGAGTCAGCCGATATGATAACTGTGAAAGAGTTTTGCACACTTGAAGGCCATACCGGGCACTTGGTGAATGTTTTACTGAAATCTTCATCCAAAGATATTTTTCGTTTTCTTCTTCCGGTCGATTTCCCTTTTTCAACTGATGACATGTCCATTTCCAATAATGGTATGGTCATGCCGTTGAGCAGTAAAGCAAAACAAACGCTTGAAAGAATACGAAACGCTTATATTGGATTAACTCTTGAATAATACAAGGCAGGGACGATTATGATTATTGTAATTTTCGCTCCGGGTTTCGAGGAGATTGAAGCGTTAACGGTTGTAGATGTATTAAGAAGAGCCGGGCAGAAAGTTGTGTGCGTTGGTGTCGGCGAATGCCAAATTACAGGCGCACATAATATCACTGTTATTTGTGATTGCGAGATTGAACAACTATCACCCAACCCGAAACTTGATGCGGTTGTTTTACCCGGGGGAATGCCCGGAACGACGAATTTGGAAAATTCAAATCAAGTCAAAGCCTTCATCAAATACGCGTATGATAACAATTTATATATTTGCGCGATTTGCGCCGCTCCATCAATTTTGGGTCATATGGGGCTTCTTTCCGGAAGGCGGGCTGTTTGTTATCCGGGCTTTGAAAAAGAAATGAAAGGCGCAATATCGGTTAATGAGAATGTTTGCAGGGACGGGACTTTGATTACAGCGAAAGGCATGGGGTGTTCAATTGATTTTTCAATTGAAATTGCCAGATTATTCATTGGGGATCAGCAAGCAATCAAATTGAGGGAGTCACTCCAATGCCCATGAAATACTATAAAGATATCCGCGTTGTAAAAAACACATTCCGCGAAAAATCAAAAGCGTATAGGGAAAGTTTAGCTTTTGACGAAAAATGTCGTCTCGATAAAAAAATTGCAAACAAATTTCTTAACTTATGGCATTTCAGAGAGTGTGAACTCCTATTGACTTATGTATCGACTGCTATAGAGGTCGATACACAATTTATTATAAAACAAGCGTTTGAAAGAGGTAAGCGTGTTGCTGTGCCTCGTTGTATTGAAGGAACAAGAAATATTGACTTTTACTTGATCAAATCATTTGAAGATCTGTCACCGGGATCATTTAGTGTTCCGGAACCCGATATCGTAAAATGCGAAAAATTAACTGAGTTTGATACGGCACTTTGTATTGTGCCAGCACTTGCTTACGATAACGGCGGTTATCGTCTTGGCTTCGGGAAAGGCTATTTTGACAGGTTTTTGACGGATGTGGATATACGAACTATCGGTATATGTTACGATGAATGCTTATATAATGAACTGCCCCGCGGAAGATATGATAAAAGGGTGAATATGATTGTCACAGAGAGTCGGATTATTGACATTACCCCGTAAACCAAAAAAATGGAGTAATCGAAAATGAAAAACAATGGTATGAATCAAAAAATTAACAAAACAGAAACGGAAGTCGGCAGACAAAAAAAATCAGCCGGCAACCCGCCGAATTATAAAGGCGAAATCTATTTTTCAAACCCACCGCGGAACCTGGCAGAAAAAACGGAAAAACCTTCAGCCAAGAAGAAAGGCAAACATTTCAGCACGAACTTAATCATATTTTTGTCTATTGTCCTTTTAGCAACATCATTTCTGACTTATATTGCGATTTCTTGTATTAACGATGTATTGGCAATCAATCGCGAAGAAGGGGAAGGAAATATTGTTACGGTGAGTATTCCAGAAGATGCCACAACAAAAGACATAATAAAAATTCTTGACCAAAACGGGTTGATTAAGCAGCAAGCATTTTGCAATATTTTCATGCGATTTGTTAATAAGATGAAAGGCACTGAAGATCCAAAGTACCTGAATGGGGTTTACTATGTGAATGCAAACGATGGTATTGAGTCAATGCTGAATCAGTTTAAATCGGCGCAAAGTGCTGCGAAAACTGTCAAACTTGTTTTCCCCGAAGGTTGGTCGCTGTTTCAAATGATAAAAAAACTTGAAGATAATAAAGTCTGCAAATCTGAATACCTTTTTGCCGCGTTAAATGAGACCGGTTTTAACTATTCTTTTGTTGGGGCAATTGATACTAGTAGCAACCGAACACAAAAGTTTGAAGGTTATTGCTTCCCGGATACATATGAATTTTTTGTTGAAGAAAACGCTAATAGCGTTATAAACCGACTTTTAGCGAATTTTGAAAGTAGATGGTCAGACACATACACAAAAAAAGCACAGGCAATGGGGATGTCAACAGACGAAATTATTTCAATTGCTTCTATTATTCAAAAAGAAGCGGCTAACGCCGAAGAAATGGCATTGATATCATCCATATTGCACAATCGACTGGCAAAGCCGTCTGTTTATCCGGCATTGGAATGTGATGCCACAAAAGATTATATTATACGCGTTGTTAAACCGGTTTTGGGTGAGGCAAAAGCCAATTCGTATTTTGATGCCTATAATACATATCTCTCACCCGGTCTTCCCCCGGGTCCTATTTGTAACCCGGGTATTAATGCAATCGAAGCCGCTCTTAATCCAAAAGAAACGAATTACTATTATTTTCAGCATGATAAATTCGGGAAGATTTACTTAGGCAAGACTCTGGATGAGCATAATTCAAATACAATGGAAGTTTTAAGAGTAAACAACAAATAATATGAACTTCAGTAATCAAACCGGCATCGACACTAACAAACCTGAACTTTTATCTCCGGCCGGCAACGAAGAGTGCTTAAATGCTGCCCTGGATTTTGGTGCCGACGCTGTCTATATAGGCGTTGGAGACTTTAGTATGAGGGCAGCGTCAAACAATTTTTCACCGGATAATCTTGGCAGCGCGGTTAGAACTGCTCATCAGAAGGGTGCTAAGTTATATTTGGCTTGTAATATTATTGCGCACAATGATGAAATCAGAAGAATGCCTGCGTTGCTCGAAGTTGCGGAATCATTAGGCGTTGATGCTGTTATAGTAGCTGACCTTGGTGTTCTTTCACTTGTCAAAAAGTATGCACCGCATGTAGATATCCATATTTCGACGCAGCTTGGGGTAACAAATTATGAGTCTGCTCGAATGCTGCAAGCACTTGGAGCAAATAGAATTGTTTTAGCAAGAGAACTGACGCTTGCTGAAATCATTGATATTCGCTCAAACATTTCAAAGGATTTGCAAATTGAATGCTTTATTCACGGCGCCATGTGTGTTTCATTTTCCGGCCGATGTCTCATTTCAAGTTACTTGACAGGAAGGGATGCAAACCGCGGAAACTGCACACAACCATGCAGATGGAAATATAAACTTGTTGAGGAAACAAGACCCGGTATTCATATGCCGGTTTACGAGGATGAGAATGGCACATATATCTTAAACGCAAAAGATTTGAATATGATTGAGTATTTGCCTGAACTTACCCGCGCGGGAATTAATAGTTTCAAAGTCGAGGGAAGGGCGAAAAACGCATATTATACTGCCGTTGTAACAAACGCATATCGAGTAGCTATGGATTCCCTATTAAACAATCCGGATGCTAACCATAAAATAGAACAATGGGTTTTTGAGGAACTGCATAAAATAAGTCACAGAGACTATTGCACAGGGTATTATTTTAACAATCCCAGTGAGGAAGCTCATATTTTTTATACAGGTGGATATATCAGACAATGGGACCTGGCAGCAACAGTTCTGCGGTGTGAAAACGGTTTTCTCACGGTGATACAAAGAAATAGATTTTTTGAAGGTGATGAGCTTGAACTGCTCGAACCGGGTGTCAAACCTGTTTTGATAAGAGTGAAAGATCTTCAAGATGAATGTGGAACCCCACTCGACAGCGCATCACACCCGATGATGGTCGTTAAATTCAGATCTGAAGCCGGTGCCAACGAAAACTCGATTTTGAGAATAAAGAGAGCACCGGAAATTTCAAAGTGAATCCACGATGAATTTGACAAACAAACTCAAGTGGGTTATAATACATGCAAGCTTAAAGGAAAGAAGTCGTAGCATACCAACCAGAGAGGGATGCCCGGGAAGATACTATACTTTTCCGGCTGTAAGGCATTCTGTGCAATGTGCTTAGACCGGCCGTCCAGAGTCAACGGTTAAAAAATTAACAAAGCTCTGCTGTGATGAACAGTGGCGATGCCTTCGTTATCGGGTATAGAGTGATGCGTTTGCATAATTTGGGTGGTACCGCGGATTATTCCGTCCCATAATATCAAAAGCGTCTTCTTTTATTTTTTTAGGGAGTGATTTTATGGAGTACAAAGGACTAAACGAATTAAGAGAGTTGTTTTTAGCATTCTTTGAAGGCAAAGGTCATCTTAGGTTGCCAAGTTATTCGTTGATACCGCAGGGCGATAAGAGCCTTCTTTTGATCAATGCGGGTATGGCTCCTATGAAAAAGTTCTTTACAGGGGAGCTTGAGCCCCCCGGCGTTAGGGTAACCACATGCCAAAAGTGTATTCGCACCCCTGATATTGAAAGAGTCGGGAAAACATCAAGGCATGGTACATATTTTGAAATGCTCGGCAACTTCTCTTTTGACGACTATTTTAAAAGGGAAGCTATAGCATGGGCATGGGAGTTTTGCACAGAGACAA
The DNA here is from genome assembly GCA_964612185.1 of uncultured Eubacteriales bacterium. Taxonomy (GTDB): domain Bacteria; phylum Bacillota; class Clostridia; order Oscillospirales; family Acutalibacteraceae; genus UBA1447. The sequence continues at coordinate 30,625 of CAZTCR010000021.1, read as the reverse complement.
TCAGCTTGCCAACAGAAAAATTATATATCAGCGTATATGTTGATGACGAAGAGACATACAGAATATGGCGGGAAGAAATTGGTATTATGCCGGATCATCTTGTCAGACTAGGTAAAGAAGATAACTTTTGGGAATTGGGCGCCGGTCCTTGCGGACCTTGTTCAGAAATATATTACGATCGCGGCGAAAAGTCCGGTTGCGGTTCAGCCGAATGCAAACCAGGCTGTGATTGTGACAGATTTGTGGAGTTTTGGAATTTGGTGTTTACTCAATTTGAAAACGACGGTGATGGTAACTACATAAATCTTTCAAAACGCAATATTGATACCGGGATGGGGCTTGAAAGATTAGCCTGTATCGTTCAAGGGGTTGACAATCTCTTTGAAGTTGATACTGTTCAAAAAATTATGAATCATGTAATGGTGGTCGCGGGAGCAAGCTACCGCGAAAATGAGAAAACAGATACTTCTCTCAGGGTCATCACAGACCATATTCGGAGTACGACTTTTTTAATCGGCGACGGAGTGGTTCCATCCAACGAGGGCAGAGGATATGTGCTCAGGCGTCTTATAAGAAGAGCCTCACGACATGGAAGATTATTGGGCATTACAAAGCCGTTTTTGTCTGAAATATGTAGTACGGTGATTGAAATGAATCACTCAGCGTACCCGTATCTTTCTGAAAAACAGGACTTTATCAAAAAGGTTGTTATGAACGAAGAAGTTAATTTTGAAAGAACTGTTGACACCGGATTGCAAATGTTGTCACAAATTATATCCGATACCGGCCACTCAACAATCAGTGGCTTCGACGCGTTTAAGTTATCGGACACTTACGGATTCCCGTTGGAACTTACCATAGAAATTGCGCAGGAAAAAGGCTTGAGCGTTGACGAGGAAGAGTTCAGAAAACTCATTGAGGAACAGCGTTCAAGGGCAAGAAAAGCAAGAAAAAAAGTCGGCGAAGACGGTTGGGTAACAACAAATCACACTATAACTGATTTGCCGGCCACTACAGCATGCAATAATTCCCGTTTAGAAACTGAAAGTGTTGTATTAGCGATAATAGATGAAAATACCTTGTTACAATCCCTTGAAAACGGTGTTGATGTGGCTATTGTGCTTGAGCATACTTCATTTTATCCCGAAAGCGGCGGCCAACTTGGCGATGTCGGGGTAATAAAAGGCGATGCGTTTGTCTTTAAAGTCAGAACGGTTTCAAAAACCGACAAAGGCGTTATTTATCATCATGGTCAAATAGTCGAAGGAACTCAGGTTAAACCCGGAGATCGTGTATTTGCCGCTGTAGATAAAGATAGAAGATACGCCACCGGGAATAACCACACCGCAGCTCATTTGTTGCATGCCGCACTTAAGAGTGTTCTCGGCAGCCATGTTCAGCAAGCGGGTCAAGAGGTTGGCCCTGAGCTTATGCGCTTTGATTTTACTCATTTCAGCGCTATGACGGATACGGAATTGTCAGAAACGGAAAATTTGATTAACAATATCATTATGTCGGCACAACCCGTAACAATTACCGAAATGTCATTGGAACAAGCCAAGGCAGCGGGTGCAATCGCTCTTTTTGAATCTAAATACGGCGATACTGTCAGGGTGGTAAGCGCGGGGAATTTTTCAGTTGAACTTTGCGGAGGCACACATGTTCAAAACACAGGCAATATCGGTCTGTTTAAGATATTATCCGAATCTTCTGTTGCTGCAGGTGTAAGAAGAATTGAAGGTATCACCGGGAAAGCCGTTGTTGGAATGATTAACAATTCGGAAAAAGTAATGAAGAACCTTGCAATAACCATGAAAAGCAATATAAGCGATTTGGAACAAAGGGCGGTTACGATTGCGGCAGAAATAAAAGAGAAGGATAAGCAAATCGAAGCCCTAAAAAGAACATTATTTTCATATAAAGCTGTTGATATGATGGAGCAGGTAATAAATATCGGAAGTATTAAGTTGATAAAAGCTGTTCTGTATAACATGAACGCCGAGGATATCCGGTTGCTTTGTGACGCGGTAAAATCTTTGGATGAATCAATAACTATCATTATCGCGGGTATCGATAAGGAAAAAGAATCAGTGAGTTTTTCTGCAGCCTGTGCGCCGGGCGCCATTCAATCTGGGGTAAACGCCGGTTTGTTGGTCAAGCAAATAGCATCTATAGCGGGAGGTTCCGGCGGCGGAAGACCGGACAGCGCAATGGCAGGATCCAAAAACATCGCAAAAACAAATGATGCAATGGCAGCAGTTGACGAAGTATTGTTAAAAATGTTAAAATAATATAATGAAGTTTGACAGGAGATTACAAAATGGACTGTGTTTTCTGTAGAATCGCTTGTGGTGACATTCCGGCGAAAAAAGTGTTCGAAAACGATGAAATCCTTGCTTTCTACGATTTAAATCCGCAGGCGCCTACCCATATTCTATTGATACCAAAGTGCCACATCGAGTCTGCCGCAGACATCGATCAAACAAACAGCGGCTTAACAGCCAGAATATTTGAACTAATTGCCTTGCTTGCAAAAGATTTGAAACTCGAATGTGGGTTTAGAGTTGTGACAAACGCCGGTGAAAGCGCCGGACAAAGTGTAAAACACTTGCATTTTCATCTACTAAGCGGCAGAGACTTTTCGTGGCCTCCCGGCTGAATATGAAAGCAAGGAGCTGAACAGATGCCACGCCCTTTTGCTGTAATCGGGATTAGCTTTTTCTTAACACTTGGTATTCTTTCCCTATTAAACGATAGGCTTATGTATATATTACTTGCATTATCTTTCGTTTGCGGCTTTGTTACGGTTTTTGTTGAAAAATTCAAAAGTCCTGCGGTGTTTTCATTCGCCGCCCTAAGCATATTTGCTGCCTGCCTATCCTTTTGTCTCGTTCACGAATTCTTATATAAACCGGCAATGGCATTAGACGGAACAGATGCGCAGATTTCAGGGAAAATTGTCAGTATTGATCAATCGAAGTCCGGGGAAACGCGATATTTGATTAAGACAGATAGCGTAAACGGAAAACCTCTCAAGATTAAAATCCGGCTAACAAGTTCAGAAATTATCGACGCCTATCCCTATGACTCTGTTATAGCGCAAGCGAAAATATATGTACTTGGCGGTAACAATCAAGATTCCAAAAGGTTTTATAAATCCACGGGATTATTTCTTGGCGCACATACAAATGCAGAACCATTGTTGATATCAAGTAATAATAAACCACTTATATATTTCATTCAGACCGCAAAACTAGCGCTCCTTGACAGTTTGGATCAACTGCTACCAAATGAAAACGGAGGACTTTTAGCCGCCTTCTTATTCGGCGATAAAACAGATTTATCTGATGAAACATTATCCGATTTCAGGGATATCGGTGTTTCACATTTAATGGCGGTATCAGGACTGCATTTAACTGTTTTTATGTTCGCATTCCTATATTTTATTGAAAAAATGCACATAAAAAGACGGGCATCTTCACTACTCGCATTTGTTTTTGTATTATTCTTTATGGCAATAACCGGCTTTTCCGCTTCTGTTTTGCGTGCAGGATTTATGTTGCTTATCATTCAAGCAGGCAAGATGCTCAATAAACAAGCGGATTCATTGAACTCCCTTGGATTGGCAGTATTACTGATTACTGCTTTTAATCCTTTCGCTGCAGGCAATATCGGCTTACAACTGTCTTTTTTTGCAACCCTTGGTATCGTAACAAGCCAGAAGCAATTAAAAAGAGCTATAGAAAAATCTATATACAAAATAAAATCAGGCATATTACAGAAGCCTGGCTTGATTTTATTGGATACACTTGTTATAACTCTCTCGGCTTCGTTGTTTACATTTCCGGTTATCCTTATTAATTTTGGCAGGTTTTCTTTAATCACAGTTTTGTCTAATGCGCTTTTGCTATATGTTTCGACTCCCGCGATGATACTCGGTGCAATGTCAGCAATTCTTTTCAATATTCCATTGCTGTCTTTTTTAGCTTATCCGCTGTCATTGCTTGCGGGCTTGTTTGCCGGTTTTATACTGACCGTTTCGCGCCTGTTTGCAAATATTCCATATGCCAGCATTTATATTGGTGATAAGTTCGTTTATATTTGGTTTTCTCTTTCGTTGTTTTTGGTTGCCTTTGCGATAATTGCCGGCAAAAGAAAAGGTGAAAATTATCTTGGAATCACATCGATTCTTTGTATGTTCGTTTTGTCAGCAGGTCTTGCAACAAATTTTATCGTTAATCGCAATACCGTCAAGATTTCCGTGATTGACATCGGAAACGCAAGTTCCGCATTGATAACCAACAAAACGAATGCGGCATTAATTGCGTGCGGGGGCGACCAATTCTCATCACGAAGGATTATTGATACTTTGGAAACTAAAAATGCCGGTTTTCTCGATTTGCTGCTGATACCAAGGACAGCGTCCACAGAATCTGGCGTTGCTTTGGATATCGTTAATAATTGTGAAACGAAAAGAATAATCGTGCCGGAAATAGATTATAGCCTTGATTATTTATATGGAAATACAGACATTGAAATTTCCCGCCAAACCGAAACGGTTTTATGGAATAAGGTTAATTTCTACTATTTATATAACGATGATTTCTGTTGTGCGTATGCGGATTTCTCCGACACAGAAATATTATTTATGTTTTATCCGGTAACGGATTATTCAAAAATTCCGGATGATTGGTTGAATTCGGACATATTGATTTGCCGATCAAAGCCGCCACTTGACTGCGAAGAACTAAAATTCACAACCGTTATCGTGAGCAATGATGAGCCAGTCCCCGAAAGTCTGGTGAAAAAATACAGAAATAGCGGTATCGGCTTATTCTCAACTGCAGGAATTGGGAACATTGTGATAACTACCCAAGGCAACGATACATACTCCGTAAGGAGGGGTGATTGATGGATAAAAAGCTTCTTGAAAAAGTTGCTAAAGAGAAGCAAATTGTCAGCGCAATAAAATCCGGTAATCTCGGTGGATTGTACTTTATTTTTGGAAATGAAAATCAACTTAAGTTGCATTATGCAAATGAGATTGCGAAAAAATCAGTCGATGAAAATTTTGCGGACTTCAATCTGCGCAAATATGACGGCACAACTGTATCAATTGAAACACTTAAGGATGCGGTCGAAGCTTTACCGGTGTTTGGAAAAGGCACATGTGTTCTAATTAGTGACTTACCGATTAATAATCTGAAAAAAATCGATTATGAAAATCTTAAATCAGTACTTGGCAATATCCCCAAAACCTGTTCCTTCATCTTACTTATGGATACAGTTGAAAAAAAGAAAAGCAAGGATAAAGAAAATGGGCAAGCAGATGAATCTAAAAATCAGGGGGAAACTTCAGAGAAAAAAATTGATGCATGGGACGAAATTCTTGAAATTGCCATAAAAGATGGTCTGGCAATTGAGTTGAACAACAGACCGGCTGCCTCACTTGCGGGGCAGTTGGTTAGAAAAGCGGCAGATAAAGGATATGCACTGGATGAAAATACTGCCTTTTATCTTGTCGAAAGCGTTGGCAGCGATATTGCTAATTTGAACAGCGAGCTTGATAAGCTTTGCGGTTATGTTAAAGGGTTTATCATTACGGTTAATGATATTGATGCAGTTGCAGTTAAAACTATAGAAGCAAGAACATATGACATGATAGATAGTCTGATTGCAGGAAATTCCAGATCGGCATATCAAATATTGGATATACTGTTCGCGCAAAAAGTCGAGCCGCTTATGATTGTCGGGGCTCTTATTTATCCCTTTATGGATATGTATCGGGTGAAAACAGCCGTACAGTCAGGTTGCCGTCCGGATGACTTAGCATGTTATTTCCCATGCTATGACAGTAAAAACAGATTGAACAATGCAGCGGGCAATGTCAGAAAATTGTCGCTTTTTCAGATCTGTCGCTGCCTCGATTTGCTTGACGATGCGGATGTAAAATTAAAAACAAGCGCAATTGAAAAACAAACTGTCATTGAACAGACGATGACTGGGATTATGTTTGCTTTGCGTAACAACCATGTATAGGGGACAGTGTCTCCGGAACGGCTAAAAAATGATAAAGATTAAACAAGCGGTAATCGTTGAAGGTAAATATGATAAGATTAAGCTTTCATCCATAATAGATACGATTATTGTCGAAACAGATGGTTTTAAAGTTTTCAAAGACAAAGATAAGCAAAAACTAATCAGAAAATTGGCGGAAACCTGCGGTATATTGATTATTACAGACAGCGATGCTGCCGGTTTTAAAATTCGATCTTTTGTTTGCGGAATAGTCAATAACGATAATGTTTATCATGCGTACATTCCCGATATTGCAGGGAAAGAGAAAAGGAAAACTGTTTTGTCAAAAGAGGGTAAACTCGGCGTTGAGGGGGTATCAACAGGCATTATCATAGACTCCTTAACAAAAGCCGGTATTGTCTTTGAAGAAGCGAAAGAGACTGGCAGACGGATAACACATGATGACTTTTTTAACGACGGTATCAGCGGGGGGAAGAACAGCAGGAAGTTAAAAACCGCGCTTTTGAAATATATTGATCTGCCTGCAAGATTATCAACAAATTCGCTTTTGAAAATCATTAACTTGTTTATGTCATACGATCAATATAAATCTGCTGTTATTGCCAGCCGGTCAGGGGAGGATGATGTTCGTGATTAGAGTCGGACAAGGGTATGATGTACATCGCCTAATTGAAGGCAGAAAACTAATTCTCGGAGGAGTCGAGATTCCATTTGACAAAGGATTGTATGGCCACTCTGACGCGGATGTTTTACTGCACGCTATTGCTGACGCACTTTTGGGTGCATCAGCAATGGGGGATATCGGGAAAGTATTTCCTGACACCAATCCGGCATATAAAGATGCGAACAGCGAACAATTGTTAGAAAAGGTAGCGGAGATTCTTTCAAAAAAAGGTTATAAAATCATCAATATAGATTCAACAATTATCGCGCAAGAACCGAAAGTTCAGCCATTCATTTTGAAAATGCGTGAGAATATTTCAAATGCGTGCAGTTTAAACGGTGATTTCGTCAGCGTTAAAGCAACAACGGAAGAAGGTCTCGGTTTTTCGGGCAGAGGCGAAGGAATAGCGGCAACTGCAATTTGCCTGATAGAGAGATAGTGAACAATACATTACTAAAAAACAATACATACATTTGATTACAAAGTACTCATTAATCAGATACTTGTTTACAGTGGGCATATAGAATAAAGTGAAAAGAGATGGCTTTATGCATTTTATGGAGAGATTAAATATGTTTTGGGACCAGATTCTTACGATCTTGATTAATTTCAGAATACCGGATTTGTTGGACATTCTGCTTGTTGCCTTCATTTTGTATAATTTGATTAAGCTTATAAGAGAAACGAGAGCTTTTCAGTTGGCAAAAGGTTTTGTTCTGCTCGGTGTTGCCTATATTCTAATCTTATCTTTCAACATGACGACAAGTGAGTTTATTTTTCGGAAGCTGTTTTCTGATTTAATTATATTGATTATTATTCTTTTTCAGCCGGAAATAAGGCATGCCCTTGAAAGTGTCGGTGGAACCAAACTTATTCGACTGGGACTTTTGGGCGGCTCCAAAAGTGAAAATGCAATAAAAAATGAAATCATTAAAAATACCATTAATGAGACATGCAAAGCATGCAATGAGTTCAGCCAAAGAAAGACCGGCGCAATTATTGTATTTGAAAACAAAACTTTACTGGGTGATGTTATCAATTCGGGCACGCCGATAGACGCTAAAACAACAAAGGAGCTTATCGGCAATATATTTTTTCCGATGTCACCGCTTCATGACGGTGCTGCTATTATCAGAAACGGGCGAATTTGCGCTGCGGGATGCATCCTTCCACTCACACAAAATAACACAATCAGCCGCGATTTGGGAACAAGACACAGAGCGGCTATCGGACTTAGTGAGGAGAGCGACGCCATAACCGTTGTTGTTTCGGAGGAGACGGGCTATATATCGACCGCGGTGAAGGGTGTTCTGGAAAGAAATCTGACCGAGGCAGTTCTCCGCGAGAAACTGATAAACTTTCTGTTGCTTGAACAAGGCACAACCGATTCTGACGGCGGTTTTGTGAAGCGGCTTTTTGGAGGATTTAAAAGATGAAAAAACAAAAATATTCTCTGGATAAGCTTATTTACAACAATAAATATGTCATGCTATTTTCTTTTCTACTTGCAGTTTCTATATGGCTTTTTGTCGCGATTCAATTCAGTCCAGCCGAGGAACGGGTTATCAAAGATATCCCGGTTAAAATCGATATGTCACAAAGCATTGAGAGTTTTGATTTACAGGTTTTCGGCACAAGTGATTTTACAGTTGATGTGACGGTTACAGGTAAGCGATATGTTGTGGCACAAACCGTGCTGACAGCTGAAGACATAATTGTAACAGCTAATACGAATTATGTGGATTCGGCCGGAAAATACTCCTTAAAACTTGAAGTGAAGAAAAAAAATCAACAAGCGGATTATGAAATTACAAAAGTTTCCGATGATAATATTGAGGTTTATTTTGACACATTCAGCGAGCGCGAGTTTTCGCTTATTCCGGAGATTATGTCAACCGGAAGTATAATACCCGAAGGCTATTATAAAGATGCGGAAATTCTATCGGCAAAAACCGTTAAGGTATCAGGGCCTACAACAGAGATGAATAGAATCGATAAAGTGTTAGCGCGTGTAAGTGTTGATAAGGAACTAACCGCAACGAAAACTGAACAAGCTGAAATAATAGTTTTGGGCGAATACTCCAGCATACTTCGATATTTAACAATCAATAACGGTAATACGGATATCACTATGACAATTCCTGTTTACAAAATTATTGAAATGCCTGTTGCTGTAACATTTAAAAATATACCGGCAAATTTTATCGAAAACCCATTGCAGTACAATTGCACCCCCAAAAAAGCAGTGTTTGGTATCGACGAAGGCATTTTGGAGACCATAAAAGAAGTAAGCATCAGCACAATCGATTTTAGCATGATAAAAGCAGGTAAAAATGAAATAGTTGTTCAGAGCAACTCGTTGAAGCAATATAAAGTGTTGGATGATACCAGTGAGTTTAAAATAGTTATTAACGCTGCAAACTTTTCTGAGAAGAAATTAAATGTTCCGCAATCAAACATTTCACTGATAAATATCAATGTTGAAAATAAAGCGTCCTTTAGAAGCAGTGGGATTCCCGGTATAACAATTGTCGGTCAGCAGACGGTACTTGATAGTATATCGGCGGCAGATGTATATGCGGAGATCGATTTGGGTAATGAGGTGCTGCAGGAGGGAACCATTACCAAACCCGTAAGAATCTATATAAAAGGTTTTGACAGTTGCTGGGTTTACGGACAATATTCACTTGATGTCGAAATTTCCTAAGCATTCAAGATGGATAAAGATGTATATTAACGAAGCAAATCACGATCAGTAAATTATTATTTTGAAATCGCAGAGCTGTTAATTATGAATATAACCGCCTTATAAGCGGGGAGGGAGATGACCATGAAAAAAATTATTGTTGCTGAAGATGAAACCTCGATAAGAGAGTTTATTGTAATAAATTTGAAAATGAGCGGATATGATATATACGAAGCGGAAAATGGCGAAGAAGCTTTAATGACGTATTCTGCTTCACCGGATGAAATTGACATTCTTTTACTGGATATCATGATGCCAATAATGGACGGGTTGGAAGTATGTAAAAAAGTACGGGCTATCGATAAGAATATCGGCATCATATTACTAACCGCAAAAACACAGGAAACTGATAAAGTTAACGGTCTTGTTTCGGGAGCGGACGATTATATCACGAAGCCTTTCTCGACATCCGAATTAATCGCGCGGGTTGATGCAGTTTACAGGCGTGTCGAGATCAGCAAGGGCAGGGTACTGGAAACAAACAGCAAAGAACGAGTATTGTCCGGCGATTTTACTCTTGACATTCGAAATAGAACACTGGAGAAAAACGGTTCTCAAATTGACCTGACACAGGTTGAGTTTCAAATTTTGGAGTATTTCTTTTTGAATCCGGGAGCAGCCTTGAGTAGAACGGCAATTTTAAACTATGTTTGGGGCGTCGATTATATTGGGGAGGAAAAAATAGTCGATGTTAATATTCGCCGGATCAGAATGAAAGTTGAAATTGATCCTTCCTCACCTACGCATCTGATCACTATATGGGGTATAGGTTATAAATGGCTTAGTTAATACTATTACTTAAAATGCAACTGAGTGGTGATAACAATTAAAATCGGCGGAATAACCAAAAGATGGATTGCTAGCACTCTTTTTATCATTATTGCACTGCTTGTAATTATTTCAATTTCGGCCTTTGTAACAATCAGAGGCAATTATTATAAATCTGCTTATTTGGAACTTCAGTCGGCTTCAAATGATGTTGTTCTAAAAGGCATAAATATTTACAACGGTAATACTGAAGAATTCTTAACAAATGCCAATGAGTTTATTGAAAGCTTATCAATTAAGGAAAACATGGAGGTTTGGGTTATTGATGGTTCAGGTATAGTGCGAATAACCTCGAGCGGTTTGTACATTGACAGCAATATTAGTATTCCGGAATATAATGAAGCTTTGAACTCGGAATCGGGACAATCGGATTGGACCGGCAAAATGCCATCAGGGCAAAAGATAATGGCAATCACAACAGCTCTTCCCGGTGAAAACGGGGAACGCTCCGGTGCGGTAAGATTTATGATTTCGTTAGAAGAAATAGACAAACAGTTACTGTTCCTTTTTATTTTGATTGCTTTTAGCTGCATTTTTGCTATCTTGCTTATAGTCTTATCCGGGTTGTTTTTTGTAAGATCAATTGTAAAGCCGATTAAAGAAATTAGTGCTACAGCAAAGCAAATAGCCGAAGGTGATTTAAACGCTCGTATCGATCCCTATGCTCACGATGACGAGATTGGTGAACTTTGTCTAACCATCAACAATATGGCGAAAGAACTCAGTGAAGCGGATAGAATTAAGCATGATTTCATATCAACGATATCACATGAATTGAGAACACCTCTAACGGCAATTATGGGTTGGGGTGAAACACTTATCCAAGTTGGGGATACAGATGCGACACTAACCAAACGGGGACTTGAAGTTATTCTAAACGAGGTATCCAGATTGTCCGGGATTGTTGAGGAGCTTCTTGATTTTTCCGGAATGCAAAGCGGCAGAATGAAACTCCGTCTTGAGAGAATTGATGTTCTTGCAGAACTTGACGAAACGGTGTTCTATTTTAGAGAACGGGCAACGACCGAAGGAATTGAAATAATATATAATGCACCCCATTTGCCTGCACAAATGGATGCGGATGCAGACAGAATCCGACAGGTATTCATTAATGTTCTCGACAACTGTCTTAAATACACCGAACATGGCGGGAAAATAACAATTTTTGCTGAGTTTAAGAATGCAAACAGCATCTGCATATCAATTACTGACACCGGATGCGGTATTCCGGCAGACTTTTTACCAAAGGTCAAAGAAAAGTTCTATAAAATAAACAATTCAATTGGTGGGTCCGGTATTGGTCTTGCGGTTGCGGACGAGATCATTAAACTACACGGAGGCAGTTTGGAAATCGATAGTATTTTGGGGGAAGGAACCACGGTAACAATTTCATTTAATATTTTAGACAATATAGAGATTGATGGAAATGGTGGCAATAATGAAAAATAGGAAAGAAAAACAAGAATTTGTTTCAGTGGGCGGTCAAGCACTCATGGAAGGGATTATGATGCGCGGACCGGGTGGTTTGGCTATGTCGCTTCGCTTGCCGGACGGGACAATCGAAACGACTAATCGGACAATCAAACAGCTAAAAGATAAATATAAGCTTTTCGGCTGGCCTTTGGTAAGGGGATTTGTCGGTTTTATTGAATCGATGATATTAGGTTATAAATGCTTAATGGAATCTGCTGAAAAAACAGGGTTCGATTCAAGCGGAGAAGAAGACACATCAAAATTTGACAAATGGCTCACAAAACATTTTGGTCCAAAACTGATGGGCGTAATTGGCGTCATTTCAGCAGTTCTGGGTTTTGGTCTCGCTTTTCTGCTATTTTTCTATCTTCCAAGTTTTATTTTCGATACAATCAATAAATATTTGTCATTTGATATTATAAGTTTTAAAGTAATTATTGAGGGAATCATCAGAATCATTTTGTTCGTTTCATATATGGCACTTGTCGCGATGATGAAAGATATAAAAAGGCTTTATATGTATCATGGTGCAGAACACAAAGCAATATTTTGTTATGAAAGCGGCGAAGAACTGACCATAGAAAATGTCCGCAAACAAAAGCGTTTTCACCCAAGGTGCGGTACGAGTTTCATTTTTGTCATGATTATATTAAGTATTCTGATATCGTCTGTTGTTGCACTTGTGTTTCCGGTGTTAACCGAACCGGGCAACCGGGCTTGGTGGATGCTTGTCAAACTGATGATAGTTCCGGTTATTATGAGCATCGGTTATGAATTTATCAGATATGCCGGCTGTCATCATAATATTTTTATCAAGATACTCTCTGCTCCCGGATTATGGATGCAAAGAATTACGACAAAAGAGCCTACCGACGATATTATTGAAGTGGGGATTGCTGCACTAAAAGCTGTTTTGCAAAAACCGGAATCTGAAGATTTATTAAATGATATAATTGATGAGGGCGAAACAAACGAAAATGACATTTTGGCAGATATAATTGACAGTAGTGAAATGCCGGGCACAGATACCATATGATTCTTTCGGATTTGTTAAAATACGGTAAAAATGCGATTGAACAAGCAGGTTGCGGCAACGCTTCCTTCGATTCAATTTGTCTTCTTGAAAATGTGACAGGCTTTAGCAGAACTCAACTCTTTCTTTACAGCGGAAAAGAACTCGGGGCAGAAAAAGAACATGCTTACAAAATGCTTGTTGAAAGACGCTGCAACAGGGAACCGCTTCAGTATATAATCGGTAAATGGGCGTTTATGGGGCTTGAATTTCATGTTGGCACCGGTTGTCTGATTCCACGCTGTGAAACAGAAGGACTGGTTGAAACTGTTATCCACCATATAAATGACGGGCGGTCAACTGTTGTTTTTGATCTTTGCGCAGGAACGGGATGTGTAGGCATCAGCATCGCAAATGCATGCCCAAACGCGAAAGTGTATTTAATAGAAAAATATGAAGAATCATTATTTTATTTAAAACGCAATATTATTGAAAAAGGACTGTTGAATACAACGGCTGTTCAAGGCGATATTTTCAACGGATTTTTATCTTTTGGCCTACCAAAACCGGATGTTATTGTGTCCAATCCACCGTACATTACTACAGGAGAAATAGAAACTCTACAGAAAGAGGTGCTGTTTGAACCGGTTGAAGCACTTGACGGAGGACCGGATGGTCTTTGTTTCTACAAAACGATAGCTAACTTATGGCTGCCTTACCTAAATAATGAGGGTATCTTGGCAGTCGAATGCGGTGATCATCAGGCAGCAATAGTATCAAATCTGTTTTCAAAACCATTTAATGAAAAATATTGCCTGCTTGACAGCAACAATACTGAAAGGATAGTAGTTGTAAAAAAATAGCGAATCTTGTCTTTTTCTTGTTAAGTGTTGACACAAACTTGTTTTTCAACTAATCTATATATAATAATTTCGAAAGATAAACGCACGGGAGATTTCATGATTTTTGATATTGTCAGAAACGGTTTTTCACTTCAAACTTTTGTTAATTTGCTGGCAAGGGTTTTTATTATATTTTGCGTCTTGCCGTTTCATGAGTACGCACACGCCCTGCTTGCGACAAAACAAGGAGATATGACGGCTAAAATGAGCGGAAGACTCACACTAAACCCATTGGCGCATATTGATCCAATCGGCGCGTTAATGATTCTCGTTGCAGGGTTTGGTTATGCCAAACCTGTTCCGGTGAATATCAGGAATTTTAGGAACCGCAAAAAAGGAATGGCAATTACCGCGGCCGCCGGCCCGGTGTCCAATCTTATCCTTGCGTTCATATCGATTGTTTTCATGAACCTTGTTGCTTTGTTAGGCAATGGAACAATATTTGAAGTTACCTATATGTTTTTGTATTTCACTGCAGTCATAAATATCAACCTTGCGGTTTTTAATCTTATTCCCATACCTCCGCTTGACGGATCAAGACTTGCTGCGGTTATCATTCCGGATAGGCAATATTATAAGATCATGCAATATGAACGATATTTAATGCTGGGTGTCTTGGTATTGCTTTTTACCGGAATTCTTACACGCCCGTTAATTTACATTTCCGGTATCCTATTTAATTCAATGAACTGGTTTGTCGGTTTGGTGTTCTAAGTGATAAGGGGTACGAATTGGAAAAAATCCATTATAAGCTAGATATGTTCGAAGGCCCGATGGACCTTTTGTTGTTTTTGGTAAGCAAACATAAGGTAAGTATTAACGACATTCCCATACTTGAACTCATTGAACAGTATCTGAGTTATGTCAAACAACTTAGTCCAGAGAACCTGGATACGGCAAGTGAATTCCTTGAAATGGCTGCACGGCTTGTTTATATCAAAACTGTTTCACTGCTGCCGGCTCATGAAGAAGCGGACAAATTAGCTGAGGAACTTAAGGGAGAGCTCACCGAATATCTTGATTGCCAAATTATTGCAGGCAAGCTAAATGAAAAAGCCGTCGGGTTTAATTATTTTTCCAGATTGCCACAGGAATTCGAAGAAAATTTTACTTATTCGCGATTACATGAACCGGTCGAGCTATACCGAGCTTATGTGGATGCGGTTGGTAAAGGCAAGCGAAAGCTGCCGCCTCCAATGGAAGCATTTTCAAATATCGTTACGAAGAAAATAGTTTCGGTTTCTTCAAGAATTAAATATATCATACAAAAGTTTGCCGGACTAAAGAAAAAGAAATTTATTTCTTTTTTTGAAAAGGCTGATTCGAAATCAGAGATGGTTGCCACTTTTTTAGCCTTCCTGACACTTGCAAAAGCGAAAAGAGTCACTTTTTCCGGAAACGGTGAAAATGTTGAAGTAAGTCTCAATAAAAGCAGAACGGAGGCCATCCAAGATTGAATGCCAACCAAATGCAATCGCTCACCGAAGCAATACTGTTTGCCTCCGGAGAACCGCTTGAAATCGCGAGAATCGCGGAAGCACTGGAAACTGATATCGAAACAACACAACTCATTCTAAGTAATTACGCAAAAGCTTTGGACGAAAGACAAAGTGGTTTATGTCTTCTGAAACTTGACGAGAGATATCAATTGTGTACGCGCCTGGAGTATGCCGAAAAAATCCGCAGTATTCTTGAAATTAAGCGCAACATGCCGCTTTCACAAGCAGCTTTTGAAGTTCTTGCGGTTGTTGCTTATAATCAACCGGTCACAAAGTCTTATATTGAACAAATAAGAGGTGTTGATTGCTCCGGTGTTTTGTCAACACTTAGTGTAAAAGGTTTAATTGAAGAAAAAGGCAGGCTGGATCTACCGGGCAGGCCATTGCTCTATGGCACTACACCGGAGTTTCTTCGATGTTTTTGCCTTTCCTCATTAATTGAATTGCCAAATTTACCTGATAAGAATGATACTCCAAATTCTGATAACACCGTCGAAGTCCAATTGTCTTTTGCATCGGAAGAGAAAGAATCGGATTCTTGATTGATGGAGGAACGACGCGTTGCTATTTCTATATATATTTATCTCCGCAGCATCAATAATATCGGCGTTGCTCTTTATAAATATTGTTATAATAATGGATTACCATTCCGAGTTTTCGTTTGATGTCAAATGGCTTTTTCTGAAATATCGTGTGTACCCCGAAAAAGAGAAAACAGAAAAAGATTCAAAGCCTGATAAAAAAAAGCAACAATCAAAGAAGCCGGCTAAAAATGAAAAACCAAAATCAAGCATTTTCGCTAAATTCTATCAAAATCAGGGTTTCGATGGCGTTGTAACATTAATTCAAAACACGGCGGCATCACTGAATACGATATTTAAAAGAACGATTCATGCTGTTACCATTAAAAACCTATGTATTGATTTTCGAGTAGCCGGTGAAGATTCTGCCCAAACTGCCATACGATACGGAACAATATGTTCATTGATATTTCCGGCAGTCGGAACAATCTGCGCAACGATTCGCGTTAAAAAGTATCATTTGAATATCAACCCTGATTTTTTGGGTCATGAAAGCAAAGCCAATTTTAATACAGTGATTTTAGTTTCGCCAATCAGACTCGTTATCGCTGCAATTATTTTCCTGTTCGAGTTTTCAATCAAGGTATTATTTAAGCTTTATAAGGGCGCCAAACAGAAAAGTACATACAGAAAGGCGGATTAATTATGAAAGAACAATCAGCGTCAGGCCTCTTGGGAACCGCGATCGAAAAAATCAGAGATTTGGTTGATGTAAGTACGATAATCGGTGATCCAATTGAGGTTGGGAACGGAGTGTCAATCATTCCGGTTTCGAAGGTCACATACGGTTTTGCCTCGGGCGGATCTGATTTTCCATCCAAAAACAACGCCGAATTATTTGGCGGAGGAGGTGGCGCGGGGATAACCATAAACCCTGTTGCCTTCCTGATTGTCAATAATGGTGAGGTAACTATAAAGCATATTACTTCAAGTGAAAATTCTGCAGAACGGATAATCGGTATGGTTCCGGATGTTATAGACAAGGTTTCAAATGTGATTAATAAGTTTGTGAAAGATAAGTCACCGGAAGCAACCGAAACAAGTGCAAGTGAATAGTTTACACAAAAATTATGGACTGACAATTATTTGACAAACAATACCAAACGATATATGAGAGTGATTGAGGGCTGTCTTTTGACTGATGAAAAAATCAGAGTCCAAAAGTTTATATCGGAATGCGGAATAGCTTCCCGGCGTAAAGCAGAGGAGCTGATTATGCAGGGCAAGGTTTTCATTAACGGGAAAATCGCAAAAATAGGCGATAAAGTTAATCCGAAAAAAGACAGCATATCTGTTAACGGAAAATCCATTAAGATAGAGAATAATTTGCGATATATCATTCTGCATAAGCCGCGCGGATTTGTTACAACAATGAATGATGAAATGGGGCGAAAGTGCGTTGCACAGCTTGTTCAGGATGTGAACGAAAGAGTATATCCTGTGGGCAGGCTTGATAAGGATTCTGAAGGGCTGTTGCTCATGACAAATGATGGCGAGTTTCACAATGCCGTTACTCATCCCAAAAATCATATATCAAAAACTTACAGAGTTACAGTGCGCCCGCCTGTCAGTGACGAACAAATAACGGCAATGGTTATTGGATTTGAAGTTGACGGCAGAAAAACCGCACCGACGGAAGTCAAAATATTGCAGCAAGAAAAAGACCGTTCAGTCTTAGAGATAGTATTACATGAAGGTCGTAACCGACAAATTAGAAAAATGTGCGAGCAATTAAATCTTGAAGTTGCAAGGTTGAAGAGAACCGCGGAAGGTCCAGTCAAACTTGGTATGCTTCCCCAAGGAAAATGGCGAGATTTAAAAAAGGAAGAGCTTGAAAAGTTTATGCAGCTTAATGCTGGAACCTACAAAAGGGATATAAAGTAAATAGTTCAAGCTTTTTATTCGTATTCATTCCAAGTAATAGTACCAATCATTTTCCAAGGAAAGACAGGGGAGAAAACTATGATTAGAAGCATGACCGGATATGGACACGCCGACGGTTCAGTCGACGGAATTCATGTGACATTTGAAATGAAGAGCGTCAATCATCGTTTTTTTGAATTCTCTGTCAGGGTGCCACGCAACTATGGGTTTCTTGATGAAAGAATTAAAAGTTTTCTTCAAAGCAAAGTGTCGCGCGGTAAGGTTGAGTGTTTTGTTCAAATTGACACTCATGAACAAGAAAATGTTGTTGTAAATCTAAACAAGTCTCTTCTCAATGGGTATTTAAATACTTTTCAAGTGCTTCAAACGGAATACGGTATTAAGAACGACATAACCGCATCTTCTTTTCTTGGTGTTGATGATGTTTTTTGTATTCACAAAGATACGGATGACGAAGATAAAATCATAGCAGCTGTCATAAGCGTTGCCGGTGAAGCTGTTGAAAAGTTTATAGCTATGCGTGAAGTTGAAGGGGAAAAACTAAAAATCGATATTGAAGCAAGAACAGCTGAGATTTTGACAAATGTTGATTATATTGAGGAACGATCACCTGAAACAGTGAAAGAGCACAACGAAAAGCTTTGCTTAAGAATAAAAGAATTGCTGGGTGATGCAAAGATTGATGAACAGCGGATACTTAACGAGGCTGCTATTTTTGCGGATAAAGTTGCCGTAGCGGAAGAAACTGTAAGGTTGCGCAGTCACCTTGACCAACTAAACAGTCTTTTTCACATGAACGAACCTATCGGGCGAAAAATGGACTTTTTGGTGCAGGAAATAAACAGAGAAGCCAATACAATCGGTTCAAAGACACAAGATCTTTCAGTTTCCCGCTGTGTTGTCAACATTAAATCGGAAATAGAAAAAATACGAGAGCAGGTTCAAAATATTGAATGAACAATCTTTTTCACTTCAAAATCTAAGGGGGGCTGAATTGTGAAGCTAATCAATATTGGATTTGGGAATATGGTGAATGCCAACCGCCTTGTTGCTATTGTCAGCCCCGAATCCGCGCCGATTAAAAGAATTATTCAAGACTGTAAGGAACGGGGTACGCTCATTGACGCTACACACGGGCGTCGCACAAGAGCGGTTATTATCACCGACAGCGACCATGTTATATTGACCTACCTACAAAGCGAAACAGTAGCCAATAGACTTAATGAGGACGATGTCGACGATACAGAACTTGAGGAGGATAACGAGAGTGAGTAAAAACGGGTTGCTGGTTATTCTTTCCGGTCCTTCGGGTTCGGGAAAGGATACAATTTTGTGCGAACTTGCCAGGCGGGAAAGCGATATCAGGATATCAATTTCCATGACAACCCGCAAACCGCGCGAATGGGAGGCTGACGGGAAAAATTACTATTTTGTTGATGAGGGCTATTTTTTAAGAAAACTTGAGGGTGAACAAATCCTTGAATATGCACAGTATGGCTCAAGTTATTACGGTACACCGAAGGCACCTGTTGATCTTTGGCTCGCAGAGGGGAAAACAGTGATACTGAAAATTGAAGTTCAGGGTGCGGAGAAAATCCGTTCCTTATACCCCGACTCGGTAAGTATATTTCTGATGCCCCCCTCATTGCGTATACTGGAGGAACGACTCCGGAGAAGAGAAACGGAAGATGAGGATGAAATAAACAGAAGGTTATCTATAGCTGTCGGTGAGATAAAAAGGTCTGTTGAATACGACTATTATGTAATAAATGATGTTGTCGGGTATGCAGTCAGCGATATTTGTGCTATAATACAAGCAGAGAAGCAAAGAACATTTCGTATGAAAAATATTATTAGTGAGGTAATCAATAATGCTTAACCCTGATCTCAGATCAATACTAAGGAACCATTTGAGCCGCTATTCACTTGTTACAGCAACAGCGAAAAGGGCAAGAATAATAGCCGAGGAATCGGATGAAAAGAAAATGATTACAACCGAAAAACCGGTTAGCGTCGCAGTTGAGGAGATACTCAGAGGCGACTATATTATCGTCGAACCCGAGGAGATTCGGAATCTCTGATATAGGATTGTTTGCGAGGTTTAAAATGGCTCATATCATAGCAAAAGTTGCTGTTGAGAACACGACATATCGTTTTGACAAAGAGTATGACTTTCTTGTACCGGTTGCATTGATCGAAAAAGCCTTACCGGGATGCCGCGTTACAGTGTATTTCGGAAGAGGAAAAAACAAACGCATCGGTATTATTACTAAGCTTTGCAGTGAAACAAAAAGCGAGAAACTGAAACCTATTGAAGCGGTGCTGGATGAAGCGCCGCTTTTTAACGATGAGATGCTTTCACTAGTATCCTGGATGAAAGAACGCACCTTCTGTACACTCTATGAGGCGGCTAAAGCTTTGCTTCCGACAGGTATAAACTACAAAAGCACGGTATTTTATTCTGTGTCGGAAAGCATATCACTCTCAGATTGCAACTCTTTACTGCCAGAAGAAAGAAAAATTGTAGAATATGTTGGTTCACGAAAAACTCCGGTGAAAAAGGAGATTCTGTTTAAAGCAATCGGGTTGCCGGAACATTCAGAAATCCCGGACCAGCTTGTTCTGCGTGATATATTATGCCGTATGTCCGATGCGATTCGCAAAATCGGCGATTTGACAGAAAAAATGGCCAGACTGAAAAACCCGGATTTTAAAATTGGAGAAATTGGTATAAGCTGCAAACTAACCAATAACCAAAAATCTGTGATAAATGTTTTGTTGGAGGCGGGAAGCGCAAGCGTCAAGGAAATCTGCTATTTTACCGGCTTGACCGATTCTGTTGTCAAAACACTTGACCGAAAAGGGATTATCGAGTTGTATGATCATCCTGTATTAAGAAAACCACATTATTCAAATCAAAAAAAGTTAAAAAGGAAAGAAATTAAACTTACCCAAGAGCAAGAAAAAGCATATAATGAATTGTTCATGCAATATCGAAGCGACGATGCTTCTGTTTCGCTCCTTTTCGGTATAACGGGCAGCGGGAAAACACTTGTGTATTTGAAATTGATCGACCAGGTTGTTTCAGATGGTAAATCGGTCATTGTTATGGTCCCAGAGATCGCGCTGACACCCCAAACGCTCTCCATATTTGATCTTAGATACAATGGCAGTATTGCGGTATTTCACAGTGCACTATCGATGGGGGAACGATTGGATGAGTGGAAGAGGGTAAAAAATGGGGAAGTTTCAATCGTCATCGGTACCAGATCAGCTGTTTTTGCCCCTTTGGAAAACATAGGTCTTATTATTATTGATGAAGAACAAGAGCAAACATATAAATCTGAACAGTCGCCGAGATATCATACTAAAGATGTTGCCAAGTTCAGGTGTACCATACATCATGCTTTGCTTGTATTAGCGTCAGCTACACCAAGTGTTGAAAGTTATGCCGCCGCAAAGGGTGGCAAATATGAGCTTAGCGTGCTTCAAAACAGATATGGTAAAGCTTTATTGCCGGAGGTATTAACGGTTGATATGCGCTCTGAGGTAATAAGGGGCAACACATCTGAAATCAGCGGACCCCTTCACAAAGCGTTGGAAGAGAATCTCAATGAAAACAAGCAATCGATATTAATGATCAACAGAAGGGGATATAACACTTTTGCCGCGTGCCGGTCTTGCGGAAAAGTTATCACATGTCCATCTTGCAGCATATCAATGCGATACCACAACCGAAATAAAAGGTTAATGTGCCACTATTGCGGTTTTTCGCAACCTTATGTGGATACCTGTTCAGGGTGCGGAAAAAAAGATGTCAGATACTCCGGTTTCGGCACACAAAAAGTTGAAGATGAGTTATGCGCACTTATCCCGCAAGCCAGAGTATTAAGAATGGATACTGACACAACAATGTCGCGTCTTTCGCATGAAGTAAAGTTTGAACAGTTTCGGAAGATGGAATACGATATCTTGCTTGGCACCCAAATGGTGGCAAAAGGTCTTGATTTTGAAAATGTTACGCTCGTGGGCGTTATTTCCATAGATCAGCAGTTGTATAATGATGATTACAAGAGTATGGAATCGGCATTTGGACTTTTGACACAGGTTGTAGGCCGATCAGGCCGCGGCAGATATACCGGCAAAGCCATCATTCAAACCTTTACACCGGAAAATGAAATAATTCGTTTTGCGGCTAAACAGGATTATGAGGCCTTTTACGAAACGGAAATTCAAATTCGAAAACTGCTGACATATCCTCCCTTCTGTGATATTTGCGTCATTTGTTTTTCCGGTGATGTTGAAGCGCTGGTAAGTAAAGCTGCAAAAAATGCTTTTGAAATCCTTCGGATTAAAACAAACACGGAATACTTACAAGAAAAGTTGATTGTATTGGGTCCCGTTCCGGCGAGAGTATTGAAAGTCAGCAATAAGTTTCGTTACAGAATTATTATAAAATGTCATAACACAAGGCGTTTCAGGCAGCTTATCTCGGAACTACTGGTGTCTTATAGCGACATAAACGAGTTCCGGGATGTTACGGCATATATTGACATGAATCCTGTCAGTATTATATGATAATAATGCTGACTGCGTTCATAATGGAGTTTGGGGGCAAAAAATGGCAATCAGAAATATTGTAAAAATCGGAGATCCAATTTTACTAAAAAAAAGCAGGAATATTGAAAAGTTTGACGAAAGGCTTTTTGTCTTGCTTGATGACATGGCTGAAACAATGTACAAAGAAAACGGAGCCGGTCTTGCCGCGGTGCAGGTTGGCATATTAAAGCGGGCTTTTGTTGCTGATACAGGTGAAGGTTTACTGGAACTGGTTAACCCTGTAATAATCGATACCGAAGGTGTCCAGGAAGAGCAAGAGGGCTGCCTTTCGCTCCCTGGTGAATGCGGAATAACATCACGGCCTTCAATTATAAAAGTAAAGGCTCAAAACCGTAATGGAAAGTGGTTTATTTACAAAGCGGAAGGATTAAAAGCAAGATGTTTCTGTCATGAAATAGACCATCTTGACGGTGTATTGTTTACCGACAGAGTTATTAGAAAAACGAACGATGAAGTCGAATAGGCGGTGGCTGATTGAATATTCTGTTTATGGGGACACCAAGTTTTTCTGTTACCTGCCTTAAACAGCTGCTTGCTGATGAACATAAAGTGGTTGGGGTCTTCACGCAGCCTGACAAACCAAAGGGGCGCGGCAACATTATTACACAGTCAGCCGTTAAAACGGAATCCTTGGCAAGCGGTATTGAGGTCTATCAGCCCGAAAAAATCAAGTGCGAACAAGTTGTCCAACTGGTTGAGCAAATTTCACCCGATATGATTGTAGTGGTTGCCTATGGTAAGATACTGCCAAAACAAGTATTGGCGATACCGACTTACGGATGCATCAATATTCACGCATCATTATTACCGAAATACAGAGGGGCTGCGCCGATACAATGGTCGGTTATTAATGGTGAAACTCAAACAGGTGTAACATCAATGTTGATGGATGAGGGAATGGATACCGGCGATATTTTATTGACTGAAAAGACAATTATTGACATAAATGAGAATTCGGGTGATCTATTCAAGCGGATGTCGTTAATCGGAGCAAGTCTTTTGTCAAAAACAATCGATGGTCTTTTGAACGGGCACATAACACCTGTTAAACAGATTGAAAGCGAGGCTACCTATGCGCCGATGCTTCAAAAGTCGATGTGCAGAATTAACTGGAAAGCGACGGCGGAAAAAATCCATAATCTGATTAGAGGCTTAGCTCCGTTTCTATATGCATCGACGATCATTAACGGAAAAGTTGTCAGAATTATCTCTTCAGCTGTTTGCGACTGGGAAACAGGCGATGCCGGCGAGGTTGTTGAAAACGGCGAAACACTGATAATCGCATGTGCGGATAAGACGGCAATCAGATTGGAAACATTACAAGCTGAAGGTAGACGAGCGATGCCCGCAAAAGAGTTCTTGTTGGGCAACAGAATTGAAAAACATTTAATATTAACTTAAAACGGAGGTTAGATTCATGGGGTTGTTTTCTTATCCGGATCTTTATTATTTTATTCTTGTTATTCCGGCCCTGATCCTTGCAATGATCGCGCAAGGTTATTTAAAGTCAATATATAGAAAAATGTCGCGAGTTTTCAGCTCAAAAGGTGTAACAGGCGCTCAAGCTGCAATCAGTGTTCTGACATACTATGGAATAGATAATGTAAGCGTTGAACCTGTCAGTGGAACACTGAGCGATCATTTTGACCCGAGAAGCAGTGTTATAAGGCTTTCTGAAGGCGTATATTCAAACACTTCCATTGCAGCCATTGGAATTGCCTGCCATGAAGCCGGGCACGCAGCACAGCACAACACGCAATATGTGCCAATAAAAATACGCAATGCGATATTACCGGTTACCAATATCGGCTCAGCGCTTGGTTTACCGCTGGCAATTATAGGCTATTTTCTAAGTTTTCAGCCACTAATAGCGATTGGCCTTTTTTTATATGCCTTGATTGCCGTATTTCAAATTGTTACACTCCCTGTTGAGTTTAATGCCAGCAAAAGGGCAGTTGCGGTTATTGATGAAATCGGCTTACTCTCAGTTGAAGAACAACCGGGCGCAAAAAAAGTGTTAACAGCCGCAGCGCTTACTTATGTTGCGGCACTCGTTGTATCTATTGCAAACATCCTTCGTTTGATTCTTCGCTTTGGATCAAGGAGATAGGACTCAATATGAAAAGCGTCAGGCAAACTGCATATGAAATACTATTAAACATCCTGAAAAATCAAGCTTACTCTAACATCTCCGTTGATTCGGCTATTGAAACGGGCAAATTGAATGAAACAGATGCCTCTTTTTTATCCGCTCTTGTTTACGGTACTATCGAAAAAACAATCGGTATTGATTACAACCTGGAACTCTATTTGACTCAGCCTATTCATAAGCTCCGACCCGAGATTCTCACTGTTCTCAGGCTCGGAGCTTATCAATTGTTATTTATGAATCGGATACCGGTATCAGCTGCTGTTAATGAGAGCGTTAAAATTATAAAGAACACAAAATTGTCATTTGCTTCTGGCATGGTTAACGCGGTTTTACGAAAGATTTCAATTAACGGCTTCACGCTGCCTGCAGTTAACCGCTATTTGGATTACCTGAGTATAAAATATTCATGCCCCGTTTGGCTCATTAATTTTTGGACGAGCAGTTATGGCATAGACAACACGATTGGTGTTTTGGAAAACTCTTTAACAAGAGCACCGTCATATGCGCGGGTTAATATTTCAAAAATTTCGGCAGAAGAACTCATTAGTGTTCTGTTTGAAGCAGGTATTGAATCGGAAATCCATGAAGAATATTTCAATACTATAACAATTAAAAAACGAGGTACAATAGAAGCACTTGATTCGTACAGAGATGGCTTATTTCATTTACAGGATTTATCTTCTCAGTTGTTCTGCAGTGCATTGGGCGCAAAAGTCGGTGATGTAATTTTTGATCTTTGCGCGGCACCCGGCGGCAAATCGTTTACATTAGCACAGCAAGTCGGAGAAACCGGAAAAGTATTTGCTTTTGACATACACGAAAGCAGGCTTGAGTTAATACAACAAGGCGCGCGCCGCCTTAACCTTACAAACATTACTATGAACATCGGCGATGCATCTGTGTTCAATCCAAAGCTCGGATTTGCTGATATTGTTGTCTGTGATGTTCCTTGTTCCGGGCTGGGTGTAATACGCAGGAAACCTGAAATAAGGTTCAAAGAAGCCGCTAATATTGACAAATTGCCCGAATTACAGTACTTTATATTATGTAATGCGTCAAGCTATGTGAAACTTGACGGATTGCTCGCGTATTCCACATGTACGCTGAATCCAAAAGAAAATGAAGACATTTGCAATCGATTTTTGCAGAATCATTCCGATTACTTTACTCTTCACAAATCAAATATTGTCACTGGAATTATGGGCGAAAAGTATACAACATTGTTACCTCACATCAACAATTCAGACGGTTTCTTTTTTGCCATATTTAAGAGAACGGGGTTAAATGATTGTCAATAACCGATATAAAGTCCATGTCTTTTCCTGAAATTGCCGCAGAGCTTGCTAACTTGAAATTACCGGAGTACAGAATCAAACAATTATATACTTGGCTTCATAAAAAGGGAGCGGCCGATTATAATGAGATGATTAATATCCCGGCTCAACTGCGCAGCCTGCTTTTCGATGAATATCCAATCCATACATGCCGGATGATAAAAAAGCAAATCTCCGAGAGTGATAACACGGTGAAATACCTGTTTTCATTAATCGATGGTGAACTTATTGAAACGGTGTTGATGAAGTATAAATACGGCTATTCGCTTTGTCTTTCCACACAAGTCGGTTGCATGATGGGTTGCAGATTTTGCGCCACGGGATTAAATGGATTTGTCAAAAATCTTACACCTTCCGAAATGCTCAGCCAAATCCACTCAGTTCAAAGGGATATGAACATTCGTGTATCACACATTGTGCTTATGGGAATGGGTGAACCTTTGGAAAACTATGATAATGTTGTTAAA
Organism: uncultured Eubacteriales bacterium; assembly: GCA_964612185.1. Taxonomy (GTDB): domain Bacteria; phylum Bacillota; class Clostridia; order Oscillospirales; family Acutalibacteraceae; genus UBA1447. Next base: position 4,424 of record CAZTCR010000021.1, on the reverse strand, counting down.
TTCATTGAACTTGTATCAAATCAAGATGGCCTAAATATAGGTGTTCGTAACCTGTCACTTTCAACCTGCGGAATTGTTCCGGCTATTTACAAGCTGGCTGAAAACAAGTTGCAGCTTACCTTGTCGGTGTCCCTGCATGCTCCAAACGATCAAGTTCGTAATTTGCTTATGCCAATTAACAAAAAGTTTCCGATGAAAGACCTGCTCGAAGCCTGTAAAAAGTATGTGAGCGTTACGTCACGGCGAATATCGTTTGAGTATGCAATGTTCAAAGGGATAAATGATAGCCAAGAATGTGCTTTGCAGTTGAGTAAAATACTCAACAACATAAATTGCCATGTTAATCTGATACCGGGCAACAATGTTGATGGCTGTTCATTTGAAAAAAGCGATATTACTGCGATTGAACGGTTTGCTGATGTGTTGCGGCACAACAAAATAAACGCTACGGTCAGAAGAACTTTGGGTTCCGATATAGAAGCTTCCTGCGGTCAACTCAGACGCAGAACAGAGAAAGAGCAGCAAATTAAGAGCTAAGGATGTGTACATGTGTTAATTACTGCAAAATCGGATCGGGGTTTGGTTCGCAAGCAAAACCAAGACAGTTTTGCCGCGGGCGAATTACCGGGTGAAGTTTTCTGGGCTGTTGTATGTGATGGTATGGGCGGAGCACAGGGCGGTAGTGTAGCGAGTAAAATCGGGGTTGATATTATTTCCGACAAAATCAAGAAGGGTTTTAATGTCGCCATGGGCGGGAACTCGGTAAAAAATTTAATGACAGCTGCCATCGAAGGTTCAAATATAAAAATTTTTGATATGGCGAAAAAGGATGACAAACTTACCGGCATGGGAACAACGGTAGTTACAGTTATCGTTCATGAAAAAAAAGCGTACTTTGCCCATGCGGGTGACAGCAGAGCATACATAGTTAACGGGTCGGGTATTCGGCAAATTACCAGCGATCACTCAATTGTTCAAGCGATGGTTGAAAATGGCGAATTAACACCGGATGAAGCAAAAAATCATCCCCAAAGAAATATAATAACAAGAGCGTTAGGCGTTGAAGAAACCATTGATGTTGATTTTAATGAAGAAACAATCACAAATGATGAGTTAATAATCGTTTGCACAGACGGTTTGACAAATTTTGTTGAAACGGCAAAAATCTTTGAAATTTATTTGTCCTGTGATAATGCTGTGTTGGCGGAAAATCTTGTTACGGCCGCTAACGAAAACGGCGGAGGAGATAATATTACTGTTGTAGTATTAGCCAACACTACTGAAGGAGCGTGAAGCAAATGGAGAATTATGTCGGGAAAAGGCTCGATGGCCGATATGAAGTTCAAGAAATAATTGGTGTCGGCGGAATGGCTGTAGTTTACAAGGCTTATGACAGTATTGATGACAGAGTAGTAGCTGTCAAAATATTAAAGGATGAATTTCTTGCCAATGAAGAGTTCAGGCGCAGATTTAAGAATGAGTCAAAGGCAATAGCAGTGCTTTCCCATCCCAATATCGTAAAAGTTTATGATGTCAGTTACGGAGACAGACTTCAATATATCGTTATGGAATATATAGAGGGGATAACACTCAAAGAATACATTGAACAGGTTAAAACGGTGTCCGGAAAAGAGGCAATTCATTTTATCACCCAAATATTGAGGGCTTTACAGCACGCTCACGACAAGGGCATTGTTCATCGCGATATTAAACCGCAGAATATCATGCTCGTTCAAAACGGCAATATAAAAGTAACGGATTTTGGTATCGCAAGATTTAGCAGAAGCGAAACCAGAACAATGAGCAACAATGCGATTGGATCCGTACATTATATCAGCCCGGAACAAGCAAGAGGTGACATTACCGATGATAAAGCTGACATTTATTCGGTCGGTGTCGTTTTATATGAAATGTTGACGGGACAAGTTCCTTTTCAATCGGACACCTCTGTTTCAGTAGCAATCATGCAGCTGCAAGCCGAACCAAAGCGTCCGAGAGATATCAATGACACTATACCCGTTGGGTTGGAACAAATAACGATGAAGGCTATGCAAAAAAAGATTGAGGATAGGTATCAATCCGCTGCGGAAATGTTGCTGGACATTGAAGAGTTCAAGCGGAATCCTGGTGTCAAATTTGCTTATACCTATTTTGTTGACAAAGAACCGACGAAATATGTCGGAGAGATGCCTGTAAAATCGAAAACACCAAAAAATGAAACTCCGGTTAAGATAGAAGATGGAGAGATAAAAAATCGAACAGCATCTGTAATAATCGGTGTTGCGATTGGGCTGTTGACATTATTGGCGATTGTAATCGGGAGTTTTGCTGTTTTTACCGATTGGTTTAAGACTGACAAACTTGAAGTTCCGGATTTCCTGGAAATGGATTATGAAACAAAAATAAAGAACAACCCGCTTTATAAGGACTTTATAATAGCCACAGAGTTCGAACAAAATACCAAGTATAATGCCGGCGAAGTTTTTCAGCAAAGCCCGCTGCGCGGCGCAAAAATTAGGAAGACCGAAACGATTACATTAAAAATTGCTGTTGGTACCAAGATGATTACCATCCCCAACATATATGCGATGCAGTTTGCGCAGGTCAAGAGCGCGCTTACAAATTTAGGCTTTGTTGTCAGCGAGGTGGCTGAACCGAACACAACCGTTCCCTTTGGGACTGTTTTAAGAACAGTTCCGGAACAAGGCAAGCAAGCCGTACAAGGCTCAACAATAATTGTATATTACGCAAGCGACGAAAACTTGGTGGAAGTCCCGAACCTTATTGGCTTCACGGTTGAAGAATCACGCAGATTGTTAGAGTCGCTCGGGTTGGCATTAGATGAAAATGTGCTGCAAGAGAACGATTTGGCCGGAAAAGATAAAGTTGTCAAACAAAATCCCGAGGAAAAACTCAAAGCAACCAAAGGGAGCAAGGTTACAGTAACTGTAAGTACCGGGATACCACCGGAATCAACAGTGAAAATCTCGTTTAAACTTCCAAGCAAACCATCAGGTGTAAAGGGAAGTCTTATGATAACGCTAAACAGCGACATCAAATCAGAAAAAAATGTACTGCTTGACGGTGCTGATTATACTTACGATGTCATTGGAACCGGTGCAGACAATTCTTTGAAAGTTTTCATTGATGCGCAATTGATATATAGTTGCAAGATTAACTTCACTGTTACGCCGGGCATAATCAGCGATGAAAAAACATATGCTTCTCTGTCCTTCGCAATCATTCCAAAAGTTACCGGAAAGGACGAAGAAGATGCGATTGACGAACTCAATAAAGCCGGCTTCAATAACATTACAGTCATACAAAAAAAGGTATCAAATAAAAACCAAGAGGGTAAAGTTATTTCGCAAAATCCTGACTATAGCATATTTACTTCGCGTTCATTGGACACTCCAATTACGCTGGAGATAGGAATACCTGACTGAGTTAGAAACGATATGGACCGCAGCGGGGGCGATAAATGACATTAACGGGCATTGTTTTGAAGGGGATTGGCGGCTTTTATTATGTAGAAACCGCCGGTGAAGTGTATGAATGCAGAGCGAGAGGAATATTCAGAAAAGATAAAATATCTCCGATGACGGGTGATTATGTTCATATTACTGTCAATCCAGACACCGAAAATGTGATTGATGAAATCCTTCCCCGTAAAAACAGTTTTCAGCGGCCGCCGATTGCAAATCTTGACCAGCTAATAATAGTCACTTCAATCTGTGAACCGAATCCAAATACATTGATAATAGATAAGCTCACCGCAATTGCACATTTCAAGGATATTGAGGCCATCATTGTTATAACAAAGGCAGATAAAGAAGACACCGATGATCTGATAAAAATCTATAAGAATTCAGGGTTTCAGGCTTACAGTGTATCGGGAAGAAGCGGCGAAGGCATTCGGGATATAAAAAATGTTCTGCAAGGTCATGTGAGCGCTTTCACCGGGAATTCGGGTGTCGGTAAGACAACATTGATAAATTGCATCGATAAAGAATTGGTGTTAAAAACAGGAGAAATCAGCCGCAAACTCGGAAGAGGAAAGCATACGACAAGATATACAGAGCTTTATAAAGTCATTGGCGGGTATGTGGCAGACACACCCGGGTTCACATCGCTTGATTTCGGAAACGATGAGGCTATCCTTAGAGATGATCTGCAATTTTGTTTTAAAGAATTCACACCTTTACTTGGCAGATGCAAGTTTTCGACTTGTTCTCACCTGACTGACGCCGGGTGCAGCATCAGAGATGCAGTAGATAACGGGACGATCGAACGATCCCGATATGACAGTTATAAGGCAATTTACAACGAAGTAAAAACAAGAGAACGATGGAACTGACTGGGAAGCAGCATAATCGAGTAGGAGGCTACCCATTAGTTGAGTAGCCGTCCTCTCACACCACCGT
>CAZTCR010000020.1:0-53812 GCA_964612185.1 uncultured Eubacteriales bacterium | reverse complement strand
AACCTACTAAAAGGTGTATGATTTAGTCTTGACTATATCATACAAGGGGGACCGCATAGAACCGCTATGCGGTTCATTTGCGGTGGTGGGATTTTCAAACAACAACGCCTTTTTTAATAATAATATTCGCGTAAATTGCCGTTTCGCCGGTCGCTATAACCGCGTATGCCTTTTTCGCCCGTTCATAAAACGCGAAGCGTTCGACCAGCTCTATTTCTTTGTCGCCCTCGTTTTTTTCGATAACCTGTTTGTAGGTTGCCCAGATAGCAGGCGGGTTCGCGCTGTCGCCATTATCCATCAACGCAGCGGGACAGCTGACATAAGTGTCCAGCGGAAAAAGCTTCAAAATAGCGTCAAGCAGTTCCGGCACGCCGTGGCCGTCCGCCCGTATCAACCGTTGGGCAATTGACGCGGAAGGAAAGTTGCCGTCACCGATTACGAGTTCATCGCCGTGCCCCATTTCCATCAAAGTTTTCAACAGCTCCGGGGAAAGAATCGGGGAAATGTTTTTGAGCATACCGAAACAGTCCTTTCGTGTTCACAATTATTAATCGGGTGCGGGTGTCCCGCCCGCAATTATTCATTGGTTGAATTTATTCAACCCCGCTAATCTATACTATACATATTATAAAGCTCGCAGTAAATACCCTTTTTATCCACCAGTTCCCGGTGGCTGCCCTGTTCCGCGATGCCGTCCTCCGTGAGCACCAAAATCTCCCCCGCGTTGCGGATGGTGGTGAGGCGGTGGGCAATAGTGAGGGTGGTTCTGCCCTTCGCAAGGCGTTCAAGTGATTTTTGCACGATGCGCTCGCTTTCGTTGTCCAAAGAGGATGTCGCCTCGTCCAAAATTAAAATCGGCGGGTCTTTCAAAAACACCCGGGCAATGGATATCCGCTGCTTTTGCCCGCCGGAAAGCTTGACCCCGCGCTCGCCGATATAAGTATCATACCCGTCCGGCAGCTGCACAATAAAATCGTGCGCGCCGGCTTTAACGGCGGCGTCTTCCACCTCTGCGCGTGAAGCTTTTTGCTTACCGTAAATAATATTGTCATACACCGTGCCCGAAAACAGATAAACATCCTGCTGCACTACCCCGATATGCGAGCGCAGGGAGTTCAGGGTGATGTCTTTGATGTTTTTACCGTCCAAGAGGATTTCGCCTTGGATTACTTCATAAAAGCGCGGAATCAAATTGCACAGCGTTGTTTTTCCGGCGCCGGAAGGGCCTACAATCGCCACATTGCCCCCGGGGTGAATATGCAAATTCAGGTTTTCGAGCACAGGCTGGGTGGTACCGGGGTAAGTAAAGCTGACATTTTTAAACTCGATTTCGCCCCTTGCTTCTTCCAACGGCACAGCCTTTTCACTGTCCTTGATATCCGGAATTTCATCCATAATTTCCGCAAAGCGGTCAAGCGCTGTCGTTCCCTGGTAAAACTGCTCGCTGAAGTCTGCAATGCGTCGTATCGACCCGAGCAGTGTCGCAACCAGGAGCAAACTCGCGGTAAAGTCCCCGGGCGTTGTGATGCCCCTGGCCATAAAGACCGCGCCGACCGCGACAATCAAAATATACATCACGCCGTCAAACATCCGCATGGTTGTGTGAAAGCCCGCCATATATTTATAACTGTTGCGTTTGATAGTTAAAAACTTTTTTGTGCCCTCGTCAAACTTTTCTTTTTCCACTTCTTCATTCGCAAAGGATTTCACTACGCGGATTCCCAGCAGACTGTCCTCGGTTTTTGCGTTGATCTCGCCAAGCTGGTTGCGCGCCTCTTTGAACGCGTTTTTCATCTTCATCCGGGTATGCCTGGTCAGCGCATACATCACCGGCATCACGGCAAAAACCGTCAGCGCCAGCCAAATGTTCATGGAAGCGAATATCGCAAAACTCACCGTGATTTTGATAACGGTGATAAAAACTTCTTCCGGCAGGTGGTGGGAGAACTCGGAAATATCAAACAGGTCCGTCGTCACGCGGGACATCAGCTGGCCGACTTTGGTGTTGTCATAAAACGAATAGGAGAGCGATTGCAGGTGTGAAAACAAATCATTGCGCATGTTGGTTTCAATCTTCGCGCCCATGATATGGCCGCCCGACGCCATAAAGTAGCTTGCCGCCGCGTCCACACAGCGCAGGCAAAGGTAAAAGAAGGTGATTGTCGCGATTCTTTTCACCGTCAGCGTCGCGATATCGTTGATGCCGGCATCCGTAATATTCCGCACAATCAGCGGTAAAACCAGTTCGCAGATGGTCGTTAAAGACGCGCAAAACAGGTCAAGCGTCAGCAGCCCCTTGTATCTGAAAAGATACGGGAAAAAGATGCCGAGCAACTCCCGGTTTTTGTGCTTGAGACTCTGCTGCATGATGTTCCTCTTCATTTCCTTGTGTTGAAAACAATTATACCCGATAAATTTTAGTTTGCATAGTTTATTCGGTTTTTTCCTGTTTCTTTTTCCGTTATTATATGTTAATCTATTTATCAGAATTATCCGGTATCAAAAGCTGACTTAATAATCCGTGGTATTGTCATTTTCTTTGACTGTTTATGAGTGATTTTAACGGGACATCAAGGATGCTGTCCCCTTACAGATAAAGGAGTGCAGATTAAATGTTCGCACGCGTTAACAGCATGGGGCTTTACGGGATGGAATCCTATATGGTGGAAGTGGAGGCAGACCTGACACAGGGGCTGCCCCGTTTTGATGTGGTGGGTTTGCCCGACACTTCCGTGAGTGAGGCGCGCAACCGCGTACACTCCGCCATGAAAAACGGCGGTTATAATTACCCCGTGAGCCGCATCACCATCAACCTCGCCCCGGCGGATAAGCGCAAGGAAGGACCTTTTTATGACCTGCCTATTTTAATCGCCGTGCTCGTCGCGAGCCGCCAGCTGCGCTGCGGTTTGGAGGATATCGCGTTTATCGGCGAGCTGTCGCTCAACGGCGAGGTCCGCCATGTCAACGGCGCGCTGCCCATGGTGATCAAGGCGCAGGAATCCGGTATCAAAGCAGTTTTCATACCGGAATCCAACGCGGCGGAAAGTTCCGTCGTGCGCGGCATCACGGTCTACCCCGTGCAAAGCGTCGCGCAGCTCATCGACCACTTGAACGGCGTTGTGCTGATTGCGCCGGTGAACGCGAAGGATTACAGCGAATATGATCTGCCGCCCCATATGCCGGACTTCTGCGATGTGCGCGGGCAATTTGAGGCGCGCCGCGCACTGGAAGTTGCCGCCGCGGGCGGACATAATGTAATGATGATCGGTCCGCCGGGCTCCGGCAAAAGTATGCTCGCCAAGCGGCTGCCGTCCATTCTGCCGGATATGACCTTTGAGGAAAGCCTGGAGACCACCAAACTCTATTCCATTGCGGGGGCTCTGCCGGAAAGTGTTTCCCTCATCCGGGCGCGCCCGTTTCGCTCCCCGCATCACACGGTATCGCCCGCCGGGCTCTCCGGCGGCGGCACCATACCAAGGCCCGGCGAAATCTCGTTAGCCCACAACGGCGTGCTGTTTTTGGACGAACTGCCCGAATTCTCCCGCAAGGCGATGGAAGTCATGCGCCAGCCGGTGGAGGACGGTGTGATTACCATCTCCCGCGTCGCGGGCACCCTTGTTTACCCCTGTTCGATTATGCTCGTGTGTGCGATGAACCCGTGCCCGTGCGGCTTTTTCGGCCACCCGACAAAGGACTGCACCTGCCCCAAGGGTTCCGCCGCGCGTTATCTCGCCAAGGTTTCCGGCCCGCTGCTGGATAGGCTGGATATTCATGTGGAAGTGCCGCCTGTGGATTTTGACAAGCTCGCGAGCGACGAAAAAAGCGAAAGCTCCGCGTCCATCCGCAAACGAGTCAACGCCGCAAGAAAGCTGCAGCAGCTGCGTTTTGCCGGCACAGACATCTCCTGCAACGCCCGCATGGACGCCGCCATGACCAAAGAGTACTGCCGGCCGACGCCAAACGCCATGATACTCCTTGAGCAGGCGTTTGAACGCCTCGGGCTTTCCGCCAGGGCATACGACAAAGTGCTGCGGGTTTCCCGCACCGTCGCTGACCTGCAGGGCAGCGATATTATCGAAGTCCCGCACATTGCCGAGGCCATCCAGTTCCGCAGCCTGGACCGGAAGTTTTGGCAGAACTGACGGCACGCTTACCCCGTAGGTGATTTTTATTCACCCTGTATACTGATTTAAAATGAAATACTCATACAACATATAGTGTTTATTGATTCCTTCCGAAGAATATAGCCGTCTGCACCAAATAATTATACATCGGAACGGTTTACAAGTCCGGTTATAGGTGATACAATACGGGTACAAACTGCGGGCGCTTGTGTCCGCTAAGGCATGATACGGGGTGGGCTATTTTGAAGCTGAACAGCAATTATCTTTGCAAAAGTTATTTTGTTGCTACCATGCTGCAATATAACGACGAGCTCAAAAAAGAGGGCTTCGCGACCGAAACCAAAAAGAAGTTTCTTTTTGGCGGCGAAGCTTTTGTTGCCGACCTGTATGCCGAAAACGAGTCGGAAAAAAGGATTTATGACTTCCAGCTCGCGGGTAAAAAAGAAGGTCACCGCGATAGAACCGCGATATTAAACAGCCTTTGTGAAAGTGTCGGCGCCAAACCAATCGTGATTTATGTCAAAACACCGGTGGAAAAGCAGATTCTGTTTGACGAGCTTGAAACCATCATCAACGACTATTTCTTGTCCGGTGATTTACCGCCCGAACTGGCGGAACTGCCCGGTGAAACCGCGATTAACGCCGTCAAAGTGGAAGAGATTTTCACCGCTTCTTTCGAGCATTCACTGATTTCCCTTTCCGGCTGTTCCACCCTTTATGTCACCTTACAGTACAAAGCGGAGGGCGCCGTTGAATCAGCGGACGACCGGGTCTGTTGCGAAAGATTTCCGCTTTCTTTCACCATCGGGCTGGACAGCGACTACAACTGTAAAACCCTTGAGTACGAAATAGACCTGTCAGAGTTTGAATCCAAAAAAGAGGAAGTTAAGCCGACGGCAGGCAATAAATCCTATATCAGCAAGGCAAAATTCGACACGGAATTCAAGATTTATCAGGATATATCCGAAACCCTGCTGACCATGACCGCTGATACCGGGCTGCTGTTCCCCCGGGACTTAGACCCCCTGCCGCAGGACAATGACAAGGAGACCGCTGTTTTTGAAGAGTTGGCGCGCAAGGCAGCCGCAAGCCGTGCCGCGGCCGATAAAACCTTCAAACGATATGCGCCGTTTGTCCCGAAAAAACTTTTCGGGCTGCTTGAAGTTGTCCTTGCCAAATGCGGGCAGCAACTCTATTGGTACAGCAAGATCGTGCTCAATGCCAACGCTTCCGGTTATCTTGTTGAAAAGGAAGCCTGCGCCGGCCGCGCGAATGAAATTTCGGATTTGCAGGGCTTGTTTATGGATGATTTACGAAAACATCTGGACAGTCTGGATGTCAAATAACCCCCGCCGTTCCACTGCTTTGCGGTTTCAGTCACGGCCGCGCGCTTTGCCCTTCAGTTTTGTCCGAGGTGCCTTGGAACGGTGCTCTTCGGGCATTTTTTATAGCTTAGTCTATCCCAATTTAAAAGAACAGGAGTACCCCCAATGGACACTTTGCGCTACCTGAAAAGAATCGGTTTTGAAGGCTCCGCCGCGCATGATTACGAAACGCTGAAAAAGCTGCAGCATTGCCATTTGATGGCGGTACCATACGAAAACCTGGATATTTTAGCGGGCATCCCGCTAAAACTTGACACCGAAAGCCTGTTTGAAAAAATTGTTGTCCGCCGCAGGGGCGGATACTGCTTTGAACTTAACGGCGCGTTCGGCGCGCTGCTGCGCGGGCTCGGTTTTGATGTGACGGATTGCATGGCTCGGTTTTTGAAAAACGAAAAAGAAATCCCGATGCGCCGGCACCGGGTGCTGAAAGTGCGCTGCGGCGACAGCTTGTTTTTATGCGACGCCGGCGTGGGGATGATCAGCCCCGTTTTCCCCGTGCGTTTGGACACCTTTGAAGTGCAGGAAATCGGCAATGAGCGCTACCGGATTGAAAAGGATGATTTTCTCGGTACGGTGCTGCACCAGTGTGTCGACGGCGTTTGGGACCGTTTCTTTTCGTTCACGGACGAGCCGCAGCTCGACATCGATTTTGTGATGCCGTCCTTTTACTGCGAAAAGCATCCGGATTCCCCCTTCATCAAAGACTATATGCTTGCGGTATTAACCGGTTTCGGCGGCAAAAACGCACTCAACGGCGACAACCTTTCCTATTGGGACGAAGACGGCAAACACAAGGTGACGATTGCGAGCGAAGAGATGCGCAAGGAAGTTTTTTTAAAGTATTTTGGTCTCGATATCGGGTAAACGATTGCTTTCACCCTCTGTGAACTTGCCTTCGTTTTTTGTTAAAAAAACTTGCCACGCATTCGCTTATTTTATAAATGGTGCAAAAAGCTACCTGCTTTCGCAGGCAGCTTTTTATTGGACAATTTGTTCGGCGGCAAGCTGCTGTCATTTTTTCTTAAAAATAAACAGCTTACTTAAAATGTAATTCAATACCATGACCAAAACCTGTGCGATAACCGCCTTTGCGAAAAGCTCGCTGCCGTTTAAAACATTGACCCACAATATGATCACAGCTGTTTCGGCAACGAGTGAAAACAGCCGTGCGCCGACAAAGCCCGAAAGCTCTTTCAACGCGACGCTTCTAATCCAGCTCCTGCTTTCAAAAACATACAGCTTGTTGACTACAAACGCAAAAACCACCGTTATCAGCCAGGAAATAATGTTGACAGCAAAAATACGCAGGGATTTTGAAAGATTCGGCACATGTTCCAGCCAGGGGTATTGAAGCATAAGCCCGGCCATTTTGCCGGATTCGCCGGCCAGCCATCCTTCTTTTTCAAACAGCCAAAGAACTGCCGCATAGGTAATGATACTGACCAGTGTTGTCAGCACACCGAAGAAAATATATTTAATCGTTTCCCGGTTAAACAACTTGCCGAAAAACCTGTGTTCGCTGATTTTCCGGTAAAGTTTGTTTTTTTCTATCAGACGCCATATTTTTTCCAAAACTATAATCATTTCCTTTCCGGGTTCATTGCCCGAAAAGGACAGTAAACCTCACTGAAAAAGGGTGCCTTAAACTTTAATATCGACCTTCAACCCAAGAAGCGCCGCGTATTTTGCGAGCACAGGCTTGATGTCATTCTCTATGAATTCCGCTGTCTGTTTGGGTGCCCGGCCGACAAAATCGGCCGGCTGCAGCAGATTTTCGAGTTCTTCGAGCGTCATGCCGAAGGCATCATCGGCCGCAATTCTTTCAAGCAAATCGTTTTTGCCGCCTTCTTCTTTGATCTCCCTGCCCGCCGCCATAGAGTGTGTACGGATTCTTTCATGGAGCTCTTGCCTGTCTCCGCCGCGCTTGACCGCCGCCATCATGATGTTTTCCGTCGCCATAAAGGGCAGCTCCTCGCGCAGGTGTTTTTCAATCATTTTCGGGTAAACGACCAGCCCGTCGGCCACATTGATATACAGCTCCAGCACCGCATCTGTTGCCAAAAACGCCTCCGCCACACTGATTCGTTTGTTGGCGGAATCATCGAGCGTCCGCTCAAACCACTGGGTCGCGGCGGTGACGCACGGATTGAGCGCGTCGATCATAATGTACCGCGCCAGGGATGCGATCCGCTCGCTGCGCATGGGATTGCGCTTATACGCCATAGCAGAAGATCCGATTTGATTTTTCTCAAACGGCTCCTCCAGTTCTTTTAGGTTTTGCAGCAGCCGCAAGTCGTTGGAAAACTTGGCCGCGGACTGCGCGATGCCGGAAAGCACCCCCAGCACCTGGGCATCGAGCTTGCGCGGGTAAGTCTGCCCCGCTACGGGGTAACAATCGGCAAACCCGGTTTTTTCGGCTATCTTTTTATCGAGCGCTTTCACCTTTTCGTCGTCACCGTCAAACAGCTCCATAAAGCTCGCTTGCGTGCCGGTGGTGCCTTTTGAACCGAGCAGGCGCATCTGCGTGAGTTGGAATTCGAGCGCGGCCAAGTCCATGAGCAAATCCATCAGCCACAGCGACGCTCTTTTACCCACCGTCGTGGGCTGCGCGGGTTGAAAATGCGTAAAGGCAAGGCACGGCAAATCTTTATTTGCCAGCGCAAACCGGGCAAGCACATCAATCAAATTAACAAGTTTTTTCAGTATGAGGTTGAGCGCTTCGTTCATGATAATGACATCCGTGTTGTCCCCCACATAGCAGGAGGTCGCGCCCAGATGAATAATCGGCTTGGCCAAGGGGCACTGCTCGCCGTAGGCGAACACATGCGCCATCACATCGTGGCGAACCTCTTTCTCCCTTTGTGCTGCGGTTTCGTAATTGAGGTTATCCGCATTCGCTTTCAGCTCGGCAATCTGCTCCAAGGTGATGGACAGCCCCAGCTCCATCTCGCTTTCCGCCAGCGCGATCCAAAGCTTTCGCCAGGTTTTAAACTTAAAATCCGGCGAAAACAAATACTGCATTTCCGCGCTCGCGTAGCGGGCATTCAGCGGGGTTTCGTAGGTGTCTTTCATGGTCTGTTCAGCCCTTTCATTTGAAAAAAGCCGCAACGGCATCATTTGTTACTGCAATTATAGCCTCCGCCGAAATACATTGTCAAGTTGATTCGGCGCAGCGGTTGCTTGCAGCGGTGCAAGGCTTGCAATTACGCGCAGGTATGTTAGAATAATGCTGTGCTGTTTGCACGGGTGTATGATGAGAATCGGGAGGGCAGTCCATGATGGAAACGGCGGAAAAACATGACCGCAAAAGAATCGGGCTCTTGGATGAAATCCGGGGGTTTTCGGTCTTCCTGATGATTCTTTACCACGGTTTTTACCTGATGAGTGAGGTGTTTGACCTTCCGTCCGGCAGTATGTTGTTCAAGTTTTTCATGCCGGTGCAGCCGCTCATCTCCGGCATTTTTATCGCCGTAGCCGGCATCTCCTCCCGCCTGTCGCACAACAACGCCAAACGCGGGGGCAAAATCCTCGCCATTGCGCTGGCTTTTACGCTTGCAACCGCGGTTATTCTGCCGCTGATGGGGCTTGAGGGCTTCGGTATTTACTTTGGCATTCTGCATTTTCTTTCCGTGTCGATGCTGATTTTTGCGCTCATCAAGCCGGCGCTCAACATAATACCCCCTGCATGGGGCATTGTGTTTTGCATGATTTTGTATGTGCTCACCGCCGGTATCGGGGACGGCTATCTCGGTATCGCGCCTGACTTCAAGCTGATTATCCCGGCTCAGTTTTACGAGCTTCCCTGGCTGTTTCCCATCGGTATCTGCACAGCCGACTTCACCTCAGCCGATTACTTTCCGATTTTCCCGCGCATATTTTTATTTTTGGCAGGCACCTATTTCGGCATCTTTGTCAAGTCCGAAAAACTGCCGGCATGGGTTTGTAAAACCCGTGTGAAACCCGTCGCATGGCTGGGCAGAAAAGCGCTGCTTGTCTATATTGTGCATGTGCCGGTGCTCTACGCGCTTATTGCGCTTGTGAATTTGCTTTCCGGCAGAGTTTAGCGCCATGCGGGTGACCGCGGACGATTTCTTTGCTTCCGTTAAAAAAACGGTCAAATTCTGTCTAAAAAACGGCTGTTTGAACTGTTGATTTTTCGCAAAGTATGGTATAATTACGCTAAATAAGTTTAAAGCAAACTCAATATGTTGTGTTTTGCTTTGTCCGGGAAGAAAGGAAACTCCTTGTCCATGGCTGAAAAAGATGAAAAAGACGATATCATCATTGGCAGGAACGCCGTTACCGAAGCCTTGCGCAGCGGCAGAACCGTTGACAGCATCCTTGTCGCCAGGGGGGAACGCAGCGGAACGCTTGGCAAAATTATCGGTGAGTGCCGGGAGCGCGGCATTGTCGTCAAAGAAGCGGACGCCCGCAAGCTCGACTATCTGTGCGGGCACAGCAACCACCAGGGCATTGTGGCGTTTACCGCCGTGCACGAATACGCTTCCATAGAAGATATTCTTGCCCTTGCCGAAAGCCGGGGAGAAAAACCGTTTGTCATTATCTGCGACGAACTCGAAGACCCGCACAACCTCGGCGCTGTGCTGCGCACGGCCGAAGCCGCGGGCGCGCACGGCGTTATTGTGCCCAAAAGACGCTCGGCTTCCTTAAGTTATGCCGTGGGCAAAGCTTCAGCCGGCGCGTTGGAGTATGTACCGGTCGCGAGAGTCGCCAACATCGCCGCGGCCATTTGCGAACTCCAGGAAAAAGGGTTGTGGATATACGGCGCGGAAATCGGCGGAACTCCCTGGTGCGAGCAGGATTATACGGGTGCCGTTGCCTTGATAATCGGTTCCGAGGGGCAGGGACTTGGCCGTCTTGTGAAAGAAAAATGCGACTTCATCGTCACTTTGCCGATGAAGGGTAAAATAAATTCCCTCAACGCTTCCGTCGCGGCAGGCATCCTGATGTTTGAAGCCGCCAGACAGCGCGCGGGTATCCGGGCAATCGGTGCTGGGCCGCTGGCCAAATAAGCTAGCCCGAAAAACAGGTGTTTGGAGAGTGAGCATGTGAACGATGACAAAGACAATTATTCAACCGATGAGTTCGACATCGACAAAATACTTGCCGAAGTCCGGGCAATGAAAGCAGCGGACCCGCAGGGGAATGACAGCCCTGCCGGTGAACCGTATTCCGCGGACGATGAAACCGGCGAACAACCCGAAATTGCCGGGGAAAGCCTCGAAGGCGTTGGAACGAATGGCATGCCCGAAACCAACCTGCCGGACGAGGAAAGCGAAATGCTCCCGGACACACAAGAGGAACCGGACGCGGAGGACGCGGAACAACCGGCCGCTGCGCCCCTTTTGGCTTTATTTGAAGCGGAAGAACCTGAATCTGCAGCTGAATCTGTAGACGAAACGGGAAACGAACCCGTAATCAAGCCTGACCCGTTTTTTAGCGGCAGCCCCGATTTGCCCTGGTGGGAAAGCCCGGAAGCGGAGGAAATCTTCGGGCCGCGCAAAACTGTTGACCCGCCGGAGGAAGTTATTATAGAACCGGTGGAAACACAGGATACAACGGATACGCAGGCTGTGCCCGCGCAACCTGCCGATGTGTTTTTTACCGCACCCGGTGCGCCCGAACCGCCGGCACCGGTCGTGCCTGCCGTCAGCAACGGTATGGAAACCGATGAGGCGCGCGAGCGTTTTTTCAACGATTTGGTGCTCGAAAAAACCGCGGAACACGATGTACCGGGCCCCAATGACCCGATTGAAAAACCGGGGGTTGTTGTTGAAAAAGGCGTTTCCGCCAGGACATCCGACCTGGAACCCATGCCAACTGTCCTCCCCGCGGAAGAAGTACTCCGCGCGGCACAGCTGGCTGAGGAAAAAACAAGACTAAGCGGCGCAGCCGCGCCGCCCGGTGATACGCCGGCCGATAAAAAAGATGTGCTGGACGGGCAAATCATCCTGCGCGGCTTTGAAACCAAAGAACCCCAGGCCGAGACGGTCAGTGAGTTGAATGTGGAAGAGGCTTTGATTGCCAAGCGGCGTGAAAAAGCGAAAAAATTTATAAAAATTGTCGGTATCCCGGACGAAGAGGATGAAAACGCGCCGGCGGACATCTTTAAAGGGTATGACGAACCGGATACTAAAGAGGATGCCCCCGGCGAAGAAGCCGCCGGCAAGCAGGAAACCGCACCGCTTGAATACCGTTTCCCCGAACAGCGCAACCGGATTTACAACGCCATTGGCACCGCGGCCAAACGGGCATCAACAAGTACCGTTTTTTTGGCTGTCATTGAAATGATTTGTCTCCTTCTTCTTTTTCTGCCGAAACTGCTGGCGTCCGCGGCCGTTGATTCTCCGTCGCTGGCAGCCGATGGCAGCGCCACAATTATTATCAATCTGTTTCTTTTGTTCTCGGCAGCGTTTGTCGGCTTGAGCGGGATTATCTCAGGGTTCAAGTCGCTCATCAGGCTCAAGCCCAACTGTGACGCCGGCGTATCGCTCGCGGTGGCGGCATGCGCGGCGCACCTTGTTTTTGCGTTGTTCCTCAATGCGCCCGAGGGTTATGCGGTTTCGGCTTTTTCCGCCGCGGCTGTTTTCGCGCTGCTGCTCAACAACGCTGCCAAAAAAACCGCCCACACCTGCACACTGGACAACTTCCGGTTCTGCGCGTTTGACCAATCACAGGCACTTCACAGTGTAAGCGCGGTGGATGATGCCAACGAGGCGTTTGAACTCGGCCGGGGTATTTTGATGGGCAACCCGGCGGTTGTTTATTCGAGTAAAATCAATTTTCCGGCAAGCTTTATTGCCAACGCCAAAGAGGTCGGCTTGGCAGAAAAATTCTGCCGTATTATCGTACCCGCCTCCGCCGGCGCGGCGGTGCTTACCGGCTTCATCGCCGGACTTGTTGCCAAAAACTTTTTATTCGGCTTTTCTCTGTTTACTGCATCAATGTGCCTTGGCGTCCCCGCCGCCTCCCTGCTTGCCTCGGTAATGCCGCTGCGCTTTGCCAACAAGCATTTGAATGACAGCGGCGGGATGATCGTCAGCCAGGGGGCTGCACAGGACTTGTCCGCGAGCAATGCCGTTGTTATTGACAGCTCGGAACTCTTTGACCGCGCCCGCTGCGGTATGCACGGAATGAAGGATTTCAAAAATGTTCGTATTGATGATGTTCTCCTGTACGCGGCGGCGCTGGTGATCAAGTCCGGCGGTCCGCTGACCGATGTGTTTGACAAGGTAATTGCAGGCCACCGCGAACTGCTGCCGCCCGTCAAGTCCTTTTCTTATGAGGACAGACAGGGGATTTCCGCGCTGATCCATACCCACAAGATACTCCTGGGTAACCGGACTTTAATGGTCAACCACAGCATTGATGTCCCCAGCAAGAGCGACGAGGACAAATACAAGCACGACGGCAGAAGGATTTTATATCTCGCCATTGCCAATAAAATCGCCGCCATCTTTGTCGTGGGTTACACAGCGGACGAAACGCTGCTTCCGTACCTGAAAACGCTTGAAAACAACGGCGTTCAGCTGCTCGTGCGCACCTGCGACGCGAACATAACCGAAGATTTGCTCTCGGACTGCTTTGGATTGCCGGTTACCAATGTCAAGGTTGTCAGTGCCACAGCAGGCAGGCTGTTTAAAAGAATCCGTGAGCAGGTGAAAGAAACCGCCCCCGCGCGCGTACTGCACGACGGCTCCACCCTGTCGCTTGTCAAGAGCATTGCCGCGGCGTTCGGTATCACTTACGGGATCAAAGCCGGCCAGATTGTGCAAGCTGCCGGCGTGGGGCTCGGGCTGCTCGGGCTGATTATTCTGACTGCCGCTTCCGCTGCGGGCGCTGCCGGCGCACTGCAGATTGTTGTGTACCAGGCGTTCTGGGCAGCGGCGGCTGTGGGGGCAGGGTTCCTCAGAAGAGTCCGCTGAGTAATAAGCGGTTCGTGATTGGTATTCAGCGATAGTTTTCGCACCAAATATTCACGCGGGCGGGAAACTTTCCGCCCGCGTTTTAATTGACAAAGCAAGTTGGGTTAGGTACAATGGCAGAAAAATAATGATTTGTGTTAACTCTTTTGCAAAGGGCGGTGCGTGCATGGAAAACAGAAAAAACTCGAACAGCTCCGGGTTCAGGCAGCCATTGCATCGCCTACTGGTAAAACTTTATTGCTCAACGGTTTTTATGTTGAAAAATTTCAGCAAAGTTCTCCCCGTATTTTCGCTTTCCTTGAAACGGCTGTTTCGCCGGAACAAATATATCTTCCATTTAGCGACGCCGACGCATACCAATATCGGCGACCAAATGATTGTGTTCGGCATGGAGAATTGGTGTAAGAAATACCTGTCTGAATACACCTATATGGAGTATGACGACAGTATCTATAAAGACTGGGCTTACTTTGATATTTTGAAGTTGGTTATTAAAAAAAAGGACTTGATTTTTCTCAGAGGCGGCGGCAGTGTCGGAGATTGGTATGTCGGGTATGAATACTTTATCCGTTATGTGCTGAAGTGTTATCCGAACAATAAAATCGTTATGTTCCCGCAATCCATCCGTTTCAGCAGTACGCCGGAAGGTGAACGGGAAAAGGAATTAACAGCAAGGGCTTATGACGCTCACCCCGACTTTACTCTTTATGCAAGGGATGAAACCAGCTTTGCTCTTGCGACTGAAATGTTTCGCCGCGTGAAAGTCCGCCTTTGTCCGGATATCGCGATGTTTCTGTTCAACAGTTATCAGCCACAACCTTATGAAAGAAACGGCGTGTTTCTTTGTTTGAGAAAAGATGCCGAAAAGTTTTACAGCGATACGCAAATGAAAAATATGATGGACACGCTCAAACAAAAATATGAAATATCGCTCGGTGACACCGGCGCGGCATATCCTGTATCCGCAACGCAAAGAAAAACTGCAATTGATGAATTGTTGTCTCTTTTTTCTAAAAGCACGGTGTCTGTTACCGACCGCTTCCACGGTGTTATTACCGCGGTATTAACCGGAACCCCTTGTGTTGTGCTGCGTTCAGCCGACCATAAAATCGTTTCGGGTATGCAATGGTTTAAAGAACTGAATTTTGTTTTTTACGCCGATACGATGGAGGATGTCCCCGCACTCGTTGAAAAGGCGCTGCAATGCGAACAACCGCAAGGTCCGGATTTCAGCGAGCATTTCGACCGGCTCTTTGAGGAGATTGCCAATGGATAACCCGGTTGTCAGCGTCATCATCCCCGTGTATAATGTCGAAGTGTATCTGCGGCGTTGCGTGGATTCCGTTCTCGTGCAAACATTGACGGATTTGGAAATCATTCTTGTCGATGACGGTTCGCCGGATAACTGCCCGGCCATCTGTGACGAATACGCGCGCCAAGACAGTCGAGTGAAGGTTGTTCATAAAAAAAACGGCGGCTTGGGCAGCGCGCGCAACACCGGTTTGGATGTCTGCAAAGGCGGCTGTGTCATTTTTGTTGACAGCGATGACTTTATAGCGCCCGGGATGATCAGCAATTTGCTCAACGCTCTGCTCAAAGAAGACGCGGATTTGAGCATCTGCGGGTTTCAGCGGGTTGATGAAAATTTACTGCCCCGCGGCGGGGAAAACAGTGTGCCTTTTTATGTGCTGACAGGGATGGAAGCGCTTGAAAAACTATACACATCGGATTATCAATATTTCACCATCGCCTGCAACAAGCTTTTTAAAAGAACCTTGTTTGGCTCTATTCGTTTCCCCGAAGGCAAACTTTTTGAGGACGGTTACGCCGCTTTCCGGTATTATTACGCGAGTAATAAGGTTGTCTGTCTCCCCGAATGTTTTTATTATTATTTTGCCCGTGTCAACAGCATCACCACTGCCTCGCTTACGCTTAAAAACCTGGACGGGGTCGATGCGGACAGGGATTCACTTGAATTCCTTTTAGAGAAGGGCTGTGTTGATTTGGCAGCAAAAGCGCAGACAAAATATGTGGGCGCCATCATCAATAATTTGAAAAGGTTTGATTTGGGACAAAAAGATATCCGGGCAAAATTTAAAACAATAAACAGGGATTTCCGCCGCCTCTACCCGGGTATCATGAAAAACACCGTGCTTTCAAAAAAGGAAAAGGTCTTCATTACTCTTTTCGGCATCAGCCCCCGCTTATGCAAACGCGTGATTACGGTGAAGAAACTATGAAAAAATTTCTGCTTATCATCTGGAATTTCATCTTTGACACCAAGACGAAAATTGTTGACGGCTTGTTTTTGTTGGGCGATTCTGTTTACCGGCGGTTGGTCTCTCCGCCTAAGGTCATGACAAAGCAGGAAACCATTGATTATATCCTCAACAGCCGCTGCTCGGTGAGCCGATTCGGGGATGGTGAGATTAAACTGACCGCCGCAAAGAACATTTCGTTTCAAATGGCTCAGCCGTTACTCTGTCAAAAATTAAGAGCGGTTTTAGGTTCGGATGACCGCAGACTTTTAGTTTGTATTCCCGACGCTTTTGAGTCGGTCAAACATTTTACACAAGATGACGGACGCTATTGGAAAAAGCACCTTTCCCGCTACAGAAAATACTGGTACCGTTTCACACTGAAAAACAAGACATACGGCAACTCATTCATATCGCGCGTCTATATGTGCTTTAATGAAAAGGATCTGGCAAGGGATTACTTTGACGCGCTTAAAAAAATCTGGGACGGCGCGGATGTAGTGCTTGTGGAGGGCGAAAAGAGCCGCCTGGGGGTCGGCAATGACCTGTTTGACAATGCCCGTTCCCTACGCCGTATTCTCGGCCCGAGCGCGCAGGCTTTTTTGAAATATGAGAACCTGCTTGCAGAGGTCAAAAAACTTGAAAAATCCGTGCTGATTGTCCTTGCGATGGGCCCGGTCGCTACGGTCATACCATATGATTTGCTGGAAGACGGCTACCGGGCTGTTGACTTGGGCAATATTGACACCGAATATGAGTGGTTCCTGCGCGGATGCACCAAAAAAATACCGATCGAAAATAAAATGGTTTACGAAGCCGGCGCCGGCGAAGGGGTCGGTGAGCTTGACGATGAAGTGTATCAAGCACAAATAATCGCGAAGGTAACCGGATGATGAATATTGATTCTGTTTTAAATAACGCGGGCTTCCTGTTGCAAGCATATGCGCAGCGGCGGGAAAAGCAGGCGGAGATACAAAAACCCGTCAAGGTCAGTGTCATTGTCCCCGTTTATAACGCCATGCCGTTCTTTGCAGAATGTATGCGCTCGCTGTTGGCTCAAACGCTCGAAGACATTGATCTGATTGTTGTGGATGACGGTTCGACCGACGGCAGCGGCGAGCTCGCCGCCGCGCTCGCGGAGGTTTATAATAGGGTCACCGTCATCCGCCAAAAAAATGCCGGCGTCAGCGCCGCGCGCAATGCAGGGCTTGAACGCGCGCGGGGGGAATACATCGGTTTTGTTGATGCTGATGATTATGTTGAACCGGAGCTCTATGAAAAGCTTTATAATTATGCAATTGACTGTTCGGTAGATATTGTCAGCGCCGGTTACCGGCTGAGCAAAAACGACAGCGAACCGGATGCAATAATTTCGCCTCCTTTTGAACCCGGTCGGGTTCTGGCACATGATGACATCCTGCGCTATACAGCAGTTATGCACAGCAGCGGATGCTTTTTATTTGTCTGGCGCAATCTTTTTGCCCGCCGGCTGATTGCCGAACATCACATCTGCTTTGAAGAAGGAATCAGCATCGGCGAAGACACACTATTTAATATGGACTGTTTTCTGCGCGCGCAAAGCGCCATCGGACTGGATTACACCGGCTATCACTACAGAATCCATTCCGAAAGTGTTATGCAAAAAAAACACAAACCTCAGCTCGAGGAATCCCTGCAAAAGCAGTATGACCGCAAACTCGCACTTTGCGGCAAGTTTCTGCCCGAACACCGTGAGGAATTTGTGCGTGATATGGCAAAGTACAATATTACGGCGCTCTTCCCGGTGATGCTCGCGAATCTTTATCTCAATAATATAACCAAAAAAAAGACGCGGCTGAAAGGGCTGGCAAACTCGGCTATGATACGGCAAGCTTTCGCGGCATTTGATTTGAACGAAATTCACTCCCGCTCACTGGACTGGCTGATGTTTTGGTGTGTTTCGCACCGGCTTTTCCTGCCGGCGCACTTGCTGTGCAAACATGTTTTGTATAAAAAATGAGACTGCTTTACTGAGCAGCCTCGTTTTTTATATCTCATCAATGGATGTATTTTAAAAATGTGAACGGTTTCTTTTTCTCCAGCCAAACCACAACGAACGAAAACACAAGGGTATAACAAAGTGTGAAGGTAAAGAAAAATACCGGTACTTTTGATAATTGCTCCAGCACTGTGCCGGCAAATATCAAATTGTACCATTCGGTAATAATCAGCAGGTGGGCAAAATAAATCAGCGAATTTGTTTGCCTCATCGCCAAATAAATCTTCCGCTCTTTCAACTGCGCTTGTGTAGCGGTCAACAGCAGCAGGCAGGTTGCCGGAACATGAAAAACAGCCACATTGAGGTATTCGGTTTGTCCGAAGTGCCGGCGCCCCAATGCCTCTATCGCGACCATTACGATACTGAGCGCCAACAACGACCATTTCAACACGCTTGGTATGGTGAATTCCCGATTAGCAATTAACGCGCCCGACGCCACAAAAACAAACCCGATAAAAACTCCGTTTTTAATACCGGCAACCGGATACTGTTCGACGGCTTTTTGGAACAGTTCCAACAGAGGCGCTTTTACAGCAAGGCTGTTAAATTCGGTTGTCATCAGATACAGCGTGTAAACACCCTCGCTCAAAATTAGAATGGACCCGTAACCGAGTTTTTTTGAAAGGGCAAACACGATACAGACCGCGATGATCAGCGCGAGTAAATACCACAGGTGTATAATGGAAACCTCCAAGAGGCTTCGCTTGGCGTAATTGAGGATAAATTTTAGCACACCGTATGTTTCAAAATCAAAGCGGTACGCCGCCGCGGGCATATACAGCAAGGTCCAAACCGCATACAGCACCACAAGCCTTTTTATATAACGGCAGAACGCCGCGTTTGTTTTTTTGCCGCCGTCTTGCGCCGGGCGAAAAAATAAAAATCCGGCCGCCGCGAAGAAAAAAGGAACCGCCAGCCTGCCGAATATATTTTGCGCCGTGAAGGCAGCCAACCCCGGCCCGAAAGGCGAACGGTGGATGACGATAACCAAAACAGCCATCACCGTTTTCATCACATCCAGCCCATAATACTGCTTCGCGTTTTCCGCCCTGCCGGCGGGAAGCGTGTTTTTTGCGGCTGCTGTCAAACAATGTCCTCCTCCAACCCAAACATCGTCACCCTCGACCCCGAACGGGTATGTTTTGGTGTGATGGGTGTTCTTTCTGTTCTACTATCGCACAATGTTCACAGGATGTCAACAGCTTATCAAAACGCGTCTCGCAGTTATGATACTTGCACTTTAACGGATTAGTGTGATATAATTTCCTTGTTTGAACATATTAACAAACCCATTCAATTATCTTTTTATCCACATTATACCTGCCAAACCATTGCGGAGGATTTATGCTAACCAGAAAAAAACTGCTCAAATTACTTGAACAGCCGCGCTGCGGTGAAATCATTTGTTTGGAAGAAACCTCATCGACCAATCTGGTTGCCGACCGGATGATTCGGGATAACCGACCGCCGGACGGCACCGTTGTGGTGGCCGACACACAAAAAAACGGCTCCGGCCGACTGGGCAGGAGCTTCTATTCGCCCGGCCGGGTGGGTCTCTATTTTTCGTATATAAAGATTTTGCCCAAAAACGCTGAAAACACGGGGTTGCTCACATCCTTCGCGGCGCTCGCCGTTTGCTCGGCTATCAACAGCGTCTGCGGCATACAGCCGAAAATCAAATGGCCCAACGATATCCTCATTGACGGCAAAAAAGTCTGCGGTATATTAACCAAACTTGTATCGGACACGAAAAGCAACACCCTGACCCACGCCGTTATCGGCATCGGCGTCAATGTTAATCAAACAGCGGGCGAATTCCCTGAAGACCTGGCGCAAAAAGCAGGCTCCCTGCGCATCGCGCTTGACCGCGAGGTAGACCGTGCGGTCCTTTGCGCACAAATCATCACGCAATTGGATACCCTGCTGCTTGAGAAAAACGCCCTGTGTGGGGATGCCTCCGCCTATGTCATACAATTACGCAGCCTGTCCTGCACCATCGGCAAAACAATTACCATCGCCGCGCCCGACGGCGAGGAGACCGCGACCGCGTTGGACATTGCCCCGGACGGCGGGCTGGTGGTTAAAACCGCCTCCTGTACCAAGGTCATCCGCAGCGGAGAGATTGACGACAGCTACCGGTAACCGGCAACCGTAAATGAAGGGTTCCGGCTATTATGCAGGGGCGCCCGACCGGGGCGCCCCTGAGAATTTTTATACGCTCACTTGATACGGTATCACTCGTAAAGCGGGTGCCTGCCGCAGATTTCGTTGACACCGGCGCGAATTTTTTCCGCGCTGTTTTCAAAATCCGTTGCCGCAAGATAAATAAACCCGGCGATCTGTTCCATATCCGCCTCGTCAAATCCCCTTGAGGTAACTGCCGGGGTGCCGAGCCTGACGCCGCTGGTGACAAACGGGGATTGCGGATCGTTTGGAATCGCATTTTTGTTGGCCGTAATATACACTTCGTCCAAGCGGTGCTCCAACTCTTTGCCTGTTATGTGAAGGCTGCGCAAATCAACGAGCATGAGGTGGTTGTCCGTGCCGCCGGAAACAAGGTAAACGCCCCTGCTTTTCAGCCCCTTTGCGAGTGCTTTGCAGTTTGCAAGAACCTTCGTCTGGTACTCCTTGAACTCCGGTTTGAGCGCCTCGCCGAAACAGACTGCTTTTGCAGCGATAATATGCATGAGCGGCCCGCCCTGGTTGCCCGGGAAGATGGATTTGTTAATAGCAAGTCCGAATTCTTCCTTACACAGGATAAGCCCGCCGCGAGGCCCGCGCAGGGTTTTGTGTGTGGTTGTGGTGACAACATCCGCATAAGGGACCGGTGAGGGATGCAGCCCGACCGCGACAAGTCCGGCGATGTGCGCCATGTCCACCATGTAAAGCGCGCCGACCGATTTGGCGATTTTGCCGATCCGCTCAAAATCAATGATACGGGGATAAGCGGAAGCCCCTGCGACAATCAACTTCGGTTTTATCTCATATGCTTGTTTTTCCATCGCGTCATAGTCAATAAATCCGTCGTCGTTCACGCCGTAGGGTTCGAATTTATACAGTTTGCCGCTCATGTTCACGGGTGAACCGTGCGACAGATGACCGCCGTGGGCAAGGTTCATCCCCATCACCACATCACCGGGGTTCATCAGCGCGGAATAGACGGCCATATTGGCCTGCGCGCCCGAATGTGCCTGCACATTAGCAAATTCAGCACCAAAAAGCTCTTTTGCCCTGTCAATTGCAAGATTCTCCGCGATGTCAACGCATTCGCAGCCGCCATAATATCGCTTGCCGGGATATCCTTCCGCATATTTATTGGTAAGTACGGTACCCATTGCCGCCAAAACTGCGGGACTGACGATATTCTCTGAGGCAATCAGTTCAATATTGCGCCGCTGGCGCTCAAGCTCTTTTTGCATGGCCTCCCCGACTGCGGGGTCGTGTTTTGCAACAAAACCGATGGTGTCAACCATATCTGCGTACATAAAAACATCCTTCCGAATATAATAGAAACCTATATTGACACTATGATAGCACAAGGGTCAGAGCGTGTCAAACACGCGTGTACCGAACATAACGGCTCCCTATATGTTTTTTTTGTTCAAATAGCCCGGACGCAAAAACTCTTTACATATTGCCCTTTTTTATATATAATATCGTCAAGAATATCGCCGACGCGGCGGAATACAGCAGAGGTATTACTATGCTTCCATTTGAAGAACTGCGGCTGGAGCTTTTGGAATACAGGGAGAAGCTGACGCATTTAAAAGCGTCCCTGGGGCTCGAACAGGCGCAAATAGAAATACAGGCACTTGAACAGGAAAGCGGGCAGCCGGGTTTTTGGGACGACTTAAGCAATTCCCAAAAAGTCCTGCAGCGTATCAGTATGCTGAAAACCAAGGTCGCTTCTTTTGAAACGCTGAACAGTGAATACGATGACGCGCTGATGATGATTGAACTCTCCGATGAAGAAGGGGATTTGGAACTGCTGCCCGACTGCAAAAGTAGTGTTGAAAAAGTCATTACTGAACTTGAACGGCAGACGCTGAGCACCCTTCTTTCCGGGGAATATGACAGCAAAAACGCAATTTTAACCTTCCATGCGGGCGCCGGCGGAACAGAAGCGCAAGACTGGGTATCCATGCTTGTGCGTATGTACCTGCACTGGAGCGATATGCACGGTTTCAAATCCACCATGCTGGATTTTTTGGACGGCGATGCCGCGGGGTTAAAGTCCGCCGTATTGTTGATCGAAGGTGAAAACGCCTATGGCTTTTTAAAAAGCGAAAGCGGTGTTCACCGTCTGGTCAGAATTTCACCTTTTGACGCGTCCGGCCGGAGGCACACCTCTTTTGCCTCGCTGGAAGTGATGCCGGAAATTGATGATTCCATTGAAATTGAAATCAGCCCCGATGACTTAAAAATGGATGTCTACCGCGCAAGCGGAGCAGGCGGACAAAAAGTTAATAAAACATCCTCCGCTGTGCGCTTAACGCATATCCCCACAGGGATCGTGACCTCCTGCCAGGTAGAGCGCAGCCAGCACCAAAACCGGGAAGTTGCGCTTCGTATGCTCAAGTCCAAACTGGTCGAAATCAAGGAAAGAGAGCATCTCGAAAAGATTGAGGATATCAAAGGTGTTCAAATGGAAATCGGCTGGGGCAGCCAAATCCGGTCCTATGTGTTTATGCCCTACACCCTTGTGAAAGACCACCGGACGGGGTTTGAGGTCGGCAACATCAACGCCGTCATGGACGGTATGCTGGACGGATTTATCAACGCCTATTTAAAAATGGAGTCCCTGGAAGCCATGAAGAATTAATCGCTGTTTTTTGTGCCTTTAATTAAGCAGAACAAGCCTTTGGAGGTTTCCGCATGAATTTTATCGATATTTCCGGCGATACCCTTTCGTCTGCTGTATATCCGGGCGACCCGGAAACCGTTGTCGACCGCATTAAGGAAATCGCGAACGGGAATGACTGCAACCTTTCCGCGGTTTTTGCCTGCGTTCATACCGGCACCCATGCCGACGCGCCGTTGCATTTTATTGAAGACGGGGAGAGTATCGACCAACTTCACCCGTCGCTCTTTGTGGGGCCTTGCACCGTCATTGATGTGCGCGAGGGCGTTATCACCGGTGAATATGTTAACGGGAATTTTCCGCACAACTGCGAGCGCCTGCTCATCAAGGGCAACGGGCAGGCGTTTTTTATGGACAGCGCGGCGGAAGAAACCGCGGCGCTCGGAATTCGGCTGATTGGCACGGACGCCGGTTCCATCGGTTACTCAGGCAATCAAATTAAACCGCACAAAGCCTTCCTCGGCAAAGGCATCGGGGTTTTAGAAGGGCTTGATTTAAGCGCCGTCGAGCCCGGTAATTATTTTTTAATAGCGCCTCCTGTGAAACTCGGCGGTCTTGAGGGCGCGCCTGTACGGGCGTTGTTGATTACAGACTATATCTTTTGGAGCAGCAAACCATAGCTTAAAACGATGCGGTACGCCGCCATTATTTTCCGTTTAATGAATATTTCGAGGTGAAGAAATGAAAGCAAAGCGTTTTTTTGATATCGTTTTCAGCGCAGCGGCCATCATCGTGCTGCTCCCCTTAATGGGAATTGTTTGTGCGGTGATTTTTCTTGATGACGGCTGCCCCGTAATTTTTAAGCAGGACAGAATCGGCAAAGGCGGTAAAATATTCAAGGTCAAAAAATTCCGCACCATGAAAAACGGCACCCGTACTGCGGCAACAAGCGAACTGACCGAGGCGTCCCGCTGCATTACCCGCAGCGGACGGTTTATCCGCAAAACCAGCATTGATGAACTGCCTCAACTGTTTAACATCCTTGAGGGCACCATGAGTTTCGTCGGCCCGCGGCCGCTGATTCCGCAGGAAAAAAACATTCACGAACTGCGGCTTGCCTGCGGCGTTTACAATGTCTGCCCGGGGATGACGGGGTTGGCACAAATCAGCGGCAGAGATATGATATCGCATGAGGAAAAAGTCAAGTTTGACAAGGAATATGTCGACAACATCGGCATACGCTATGACCTGAAAATCATCGCTAAAACGGTCAAAACCGTCCTGAAAGGCGAAAATGTTGTTGAAGGCGACCAGGTAAAAAAAGTGTAGAAGATTTTGATGCTGTTTACTAAAATAACGATACATCCTGTTACATCGTTCCTTCAGGGGTTATAAAGGACAGTTCGTGCAAAAACTTTTCTATAGTTTAGAGTTGATAAAAGGAGATTTGTATGAGAGCCAGCGAAAGTGTGAAAAATTATCCGTCCAAACTCCGTGAGAGCGCGAACTATTCCGTGCGGACAATTAAACAAATCTGTAAAAACATCGGTCCCCGGGCGCCCGGCAGCGAAAATGAAAAGAAAGCCCAGGAGTTTCTCGCACAGGAGCTGGAAAAATGCTGCGACGCCGTAACCATCGAAGAATTCCCGGTACATCCGAACGCGTTTTTAGGCTGGGTACCGCTGTGTTCTTTGCTTATGTCGATAGCTGCTGTTTTGTATAATACGCGGCTAAGCCTTATCGCTTTGGCGCTGACAATTATTTCGATAATCGTTGTCCTTTTCGAGTTTGTATTATACCGTGAAATTCTTGACCCGTTCTTCAAAAAGAAAACTTCAAGAAATGTTATCGGCGTAAGGTCTCCGTCCGGCGAACTCAAACAGCGAATCATCTTCTCGGGTCATGCGGATTCCTCCAACGAGTGGACTTTCGCCTATCTTGGCGGCCAAAAGTTGCTTGCTTCGGTTATCGGGGCTGCGATTGCCGGTTTTTTTATAAGCCTTATTTTTTCGTCGATAGCGGTTGTTCGCGGTCATGGGCTTTCCGTTTTAGGGGAAAGGTTTTTGCTTGTTTTCGGCTATATTTTGCTCGGTTTTATTCCAATTTATATTTTTGCCTCATTTTTTAAGAATCCAAAACGAACCGTGATGGGAGCTAACGACAACCTTACAGGTTCTCTTGCAAGCGTCGCGGTGGTTAAATTTATGCAGGAAAACAGTATTCACTTTGAAAACACTGAGGTTCGTATTGTTATAACCGGCTCAGAAGAGGCGGGGCTGCGCGGCGCAAAGAATTATTGTAAAAACCATCTTGCGGAAAGTAAAGAGATTGAAACCGTTTTTTTAAGCACGGACACGCTCAAAGACCTTGAATACATTGCCATCTACAGCAAAGACCTTTCCGGTACGGTTAATCATTGTGCCAAAGCGTGTTCCTTGTTAAAAAAAGGCGGGGAACTCGCCGGGTTTGACCTTCCGTATAAGTCAATCTATCTTGGCGCGTCTGATTCTGCTGCCGTTACTCAAGCCGGAATCTCAGCCGCTACGCTTGCGGCAATGGACCCAGCGCCGGCGCGTTATTACCATACTCGCCTTGACACTGCTGATATTTTGGATATAAAAAGCATTGAAGCGGGCTTAAACATCTTGATTGAATCGGCGTTTTTGTTCGATGAACAGGGACTGAAGGAAAGCTACTGATTTTTGCATCCTTTTGTTAAAATTGTGCTGTCATGTTGCAAATAAGTATGATATAATCTTACTAATCCGAACCGGCAAACGGTATACGCAATAACGCTTTTCATTTGAAGGGAGATACATTATGAAAAAAAGAATGATTAAACTTTTCGCCGCGGTTATGTCGCTTACCCTTGTCTTTTCGCTCGCTGCCTGCAGCGGCACCGCGGATGAAACGACAGAGACTTCCACCACAGAACCGCCGGTTGTGAGCAAAACCCCGCAGCCGCAGTCAAGCGGAGAAGCGGTTGAATACTTCAACAGGGTGATGGACGCCGTTAAAACCGGCAAGCCTGCTGTTTCCCCGGAAGTTAAAAAGAATGTCGGCAGTATTGAGACTGAAAACGCAAAACTCAAAGCCGCTATCCCCACCATCAAAAAGTATATGCTAAACACCAAAGCGGACGGCGCGGCTTTGGGCGATGACTTGACGAACATTTTCCCGGTAAAGGGGCAGATATGGGCCAGCAAACTCACTATAGGCGATGTCCGGTATGCCTCTTGCCTTGAAGCGCTCAAGACCTATGAAATCACCATTCGCTTCAAAGATGAGAAAGATCCGCTGCCGCTGACAAGCGCCATCGGCAAAGCCTATGACATTGTTGACAAAGCCTCTGTTTTAAAAGAGTTTGAAAAGGCAGCTGACTATATTAAAGTTGATTCGCTTGATTTGCTCTATACCGGCTGCTACATCCTGTGCAGTGTGGACCGGGCGACGGACCAGGTGCTTTCCGTCACCTATATTCTTAATGTGAACGCAGACTCCGTTGTCACCGGTACCGGCTCTTTACAGGACATGGGCACAGTTCCCCTGGCGCTTAAATACGACAGCCGTATCACTTACAAACTGGATTGGACAAAACCCGAAAAATAAACCAACAGGATTTGATGAAACGGAGCAGGGTAATCACCCTGCTCCGTCGCTTTCTGCTTATCTATTTTATATCTATATGTTTGCCAGCCCTTGTATATACCCCGTTCTTTTGAGCAGCGTTGAGGAGGAGATTTGGGAGATATAAACGGTAATTTCACCCTTTGCGCTGCGGCAAACCGTGAAGCTCTTGGGCAGTTCCATACTCACATTAACGACACGCCCTGCCGTTTCGGCTTTTTTTAGATAGTCCCTGGTTGTTTTCGATACCGTAGAGGTGTCCAGGTCAAAAATGCCGACAATTTCCTCAAAGGCCACAACCGTATCCTGCCCGAGATGTAAATACATAATGGCACATCCTTTCCCAATTTATCGGGACGGAAAACCCGTCTCCTACGCCGTACCCTTCTACCGATTACTGACCACTAATCACTAACCACTTTGTTGTATCTGTCCTGCCGTCACTTCAAAGATTTTACCGGTGCTCACGCGGCTTAAAATAGACGGGTCGCAGCAGGTGATAAAAACCTGCCAGCCTTCTAAATAATCGAGTAAAAATCGCTGTCTGCCGCTGTCCAGCTCGCTCATCACATCATCAAGCAGGGCAACGGGTTGCTCTGCGCTGCTCTCTCTCAACACCGCAGCTTCCCCGAGTTTCAACGCGAGCGCGCAAGAACGCTGCTGCCCTTGTGAGCCGAAAGTCCTCGCGCATAGCCCGTTGATTTCAAGCGATAAATCGTCCTTGTGGGGTCCTATGCCGGTCACTTGCCGGCGGATGTCTGTTTGCCTGTTTTTTTCCAGCGCTGTCAGCATGGCAGCCTTCAGTTCTTTTTCCTCTAAACCTTCATGTTTGACGCTTTGCGTATAAGCAACAGATAAACTTTCCCTGCCCCCTGAGATGCCGGCATATATTTCCTGCGCGGCGACAGACAGCTGTT
Organism: uncultured Eubacteriales bacterium; assembly: GCA_964612185.1. Lineage (GTDB taxonomy): Bacteria > Bacillota > Clostridia > Oscillospirales > Acutalibacteraceae > UBA1447. The sequence goes on along the minus strand of CAZTCR010000020.1, from coordinate 26,716 downwards.
TGATATAGTTAACCCGGTATACGATTATTTTCGCGCCGATTCTCGCCAGTTCGTCGTCCCAGGGTTCCAGCAGGGCGTCACTGACCCTTTTTTCAGAAAGCTGCCGAAGCAGCGCGTTGCGTTGCGCCATGGCTTTCAAATACCGGGATGCCAGACAAGCGTAGTTAGGCTTGAGCAAGCTAACTGCGATGTCCAAAAATCGCCTTTTTTCCGACGGACCGTCCTTGACAACTGCCAGCGACGAGGGCGAAAAAACAACCGCCTGGAACTCACCAAGCAGTTTACGCGGAGTTTCCTGCGAAATTCCGTTTAATTTCACCTGTCTTTTCATGTCAATGGTCATTTGCGCGTTTTGAGACCGGCCTCTTGCAAAAAAATCGATTTCTGTTTTGGCAAAAGACTCATTTTCTTTCACTAATTCGCCGCACTTGCGGGTACGGAAACTTTGGCATCCCGTAAAAAGCCAGATGCTTTCGATGATATTTGTCTTGCCCTGCCCGTTTTCCCCGTATATTACATTGATACCGGGAGAAGGTTCAAACTCCGCCTTTGTAATATTGCGGTAATTTTCCGCGCTGTAATGTTCAATTTCCATTTTTCTTCACTGTACAAACCATATTATTATACTCGGCAGTATCCCCCGCGCGCAATTTTTTGCCACGCTGCAGACAGACTTCGCCGTTCACCCGAACTTCGCCGTTTTGCACAACAGCCTTCGCGTGGCCGCCGCTCTGCACACAGTCGCATAACTTCAAGAATGCGTCAAGCCGTATAAAATCCGTATCTATTTGAACAGATTTTACCTGCTTTTCTTTGATGTGCGCTTTGATTTTTATTTTCATGGACTATTCTTTTCCTTATACTAATTCACGATTAAAAAATCAAGAAAAAGCTTCAATATATGTGGTTTTGTGCGGATTATTTTGTTCGGTTTTGATGAGTACTTCGTATGAACAGCGCGGCATTAATTCTCTGTAAAGCTTTGATTGTTCTTCTACTCGGCCTTCAGTCTGACCGGCAGAATAAGGAAAATAAAGCTGTCACCCTCCGGCGGCAGGATAATGATGGGTGCCACCGCTGTATTGAGTTCGATCTTAATTTCATCCGTATCGCAGACCTTCAGTGCGTCAAGCAAAAACCTGTTGTTGAAGCCTATTTCCACCGTTTCTCCGGCAATCTCGGCGTTTATCTTATCATTTGCGGTACCGATTGCGGTGGAACTGGATATTTTAATTGTATTGTCATTAAACAGACATCTGACAGGACTGGTCAGTTTATCGGAGATAATCAGGGATGTTCTTTCTATACTTTCAATCAGCAATTTTGTGTTGACTTTGACCGTTGTGGTGCTTATTGTCGGAACGGCTGTTTTGTAATTTAAAAAGTCACCTTCCAAAAGCCTTGATACAACACTGTATCCGCCAATTTCAAAAACAATATGCCTTTTACCCACACCAAGCGAAACGGGCGCGGTGTCGTCTGTGATGAGTTTGACCACCTCAGACATTGTTTTGGAGGGCACTACAAAAGAAAGTGCTTCGCCGCTATAGTCAATGGGTTCTTTACGGATAGCTAAACGGAAACCGTCGACGGCAATCAAACTGATAAGTCTTTCTTCAATATCTATTTTTATCCCTGTATGAACGATTTTACTGGCATCATTCACGGCGACTGCAAAAATGGTCTGACGAACCATTTCTTTGAGCATTCCCTGCGGAATATTAACCGGAAGCCCGCCGGTGACCGATGGTAATTCGGGATATTCGTCTGCGGACATGCCCATAATTGAATATTTTGTCTCACCGCTGGTTATATTGGCTAAATGCCTTTCATCGGACTCTATACTGACAAATTCACCGGGCAATTTGCGCAAAATTTCACAGAGTATCTTTGAATTGATCAAAATTCCGCCGCTTTCCTCAATCCTTGCCGGGATAGAGGTATAAATGCCGAATTCCAGATCATAACCCGTGAGAATGAGTTCATTGCTCAACGCTTTGATAAAAATGCATTCAACCGCAGGAATGGATGTTTTTACCGAAACCGCTCGCTGAACATTTTGACATGCCTGGGAAAGTATTTCTGTTTCACAGATGAACTTCATTGAAAAATCCTCCTTCAGTATAGATAATAACAATAATGATTATAGTAGTAGTAGTAGGGGGTGTGGAAACTATGGAAAACTCAAAAAAGCGTTTCAGGTAAAGCAGGCTGTTAAAAAAAGACCCTTTAATAATTGTTGAAAAAAAAACTGTTTTTACCGGCCGGAAAAAGAGCGTGTGGAAACTGTTGAAAATACGATGTGGAAAATGAAAACTTTGTGGAAAACTTTAAATAAAAAACTAAATTTCCCGCCGGCCTTCCAACGCCCGCATGAGCGTTACCTCATCCGCGTATTCAAGGTCAGCGCCCACCGGAACGCCGTAAGCCAGGCGGGTTACACTTAACCCGAGGGGCTTAATCAGTCGGGACAAATACATTGCGGTCGCTTCCCCTTCGACTGTTGGGTTTGTGGCCATGATAACTTCTTTGACCTCATCAGAACCCAGGCGCGCAATCAGATCTTTAACGGTGATATCCTCCGGCCCAATATTATTCATGGGTGATATCACGCCGTGCAGCACATGGTAAACACCCGTGTATTCATGCGTTCTTTCAACAGCCGCGACATCTCTGGAATCTTCAACCACACAGATAATGCTCTTGTCACGCGAGCCGTTTGAGCAAATACTGCAAATTTCACGGTCGGTCAAATCGCAGCAAACACTGCAATGACGAATTTTTTCATGCGCCAACAGTATGGTGTCGGCAAATGTCTTTGCTTCGTCGGAACTCAGGCTCAGCATATAATAAGCAATGCGCTGGGCGCTTTTGCGTCCGATACCCGGCATTCTTTCAAACTGTTCTATTAACTTGGCAAGCGGCGCTACATTTTGTGACATATTTTTTTACATCAGACCCGGGATGGAAAGACCGCCCTTGGCTTGCTCTATCCCTTTTTCCATCGCTTCGGAGGCTTTGCGCACACCTTCATTAAAAGCGGCAATGATCAAATCCTGAAGCATTTCTATATCTTCGGGGTCTACAATCTCCGGCTGCAATTTAATATGGACCGCCTCATGTCTGCCGTTGACGGTTATTTCAACCGCGCCGCCGCCGACAGAAGCTGTAAACTCGCTGTTTTCCACTTCTTCCTGCACCTTGGCGATATCCTCCTGCATCTGCTGGAGTTTCTGCATCATGTTGCCCTGGGGTGCGCCCGGAATTCTCGCTTTCATATCAAAGGCCATCCTTTCAGTCTTTTAATATTTATTTGCCCTTATTTATCGGAAGTAAATTTATTCAGGAAGTCAAGGGAACGGGTAACGCCCTGCACGGGACCTTTTTTATCTGTCGGTTTTGTTTTAACAAACCGGATTTCGCAGTTAAGCCCGCAGATATCAGCAATCAATTTTTTAAAAATATCTAAATGGTTCCAGGTTTTCAGCAACTCTTCGGCGGCATCAATATTCTCGGAACTAAGGAATAAAACACCGTTCTCCACATAAGCACAGGCTTTTGTCAGGGTGCCCCAAAGGGGCTTGTCCCCCTCAAAGAGCGCGGCTATCACTGATTGCCAGCCATCCAAGGGTTCTTGGCTGCCGGGTGCGGCACAAGGCTCCTCGGGCGCTTCGTTATCTGAGCTCGGTTCCTCTGGTTGATTTTCGCTTTCATCCGGGGCTTGTAGGGCCGCGTCAACAAGTTCCGGCACCGCGGGTTCGGCTGCCTCCGGCGGCATCTCAAGCGAAAATTGCCCCGCAAGGGGGGCGGCTTCGGTTGTTTCTTCACCCGGCATCTCAAAACTTTCCGGCGTTTCGCGCAAGGGTTCGGGGTTGTCGAAGGTCTCCTTCGTTTCCTGCGGCGGCGCCGCGGAGACAACCGTTGGCATTACGGGGGGCGAGGGGGCAAAGCCGGTACCGTTTGCGACAGCAGCCTCAAGCGCGGCAAGTCTTCTTATCACAGCGTCTTTGCCGTCATTGAGGGAGGGTGTGCACAACCGGATAAAAGCGAGTTCAAGCTCTGTCCTTTTATTATAACCCTTTATAAGGTTCAGTGATGTATCCTCAAAAAGAAACATCGCGTGCAGTATTTCTTCCGGCGAGAAAAGCGCGGCCTGCGCGGTCAGTTTATCATAATCGGCTTTTGTGCAGACAATCAGATCCCTGGCGGATTGAAGCGTTTTGATGAGCATCAGGGAGCGAAGGTGGTTAATCAGTTCCGAACATAAAATTCCCATATCCGAATAACTGCTGTGCAAGTCGTTAATCAGTTCCAGCGCTTTGCCGGCATTCCCGGTTTTTATACAGTCTGTCAGCACAAAAAGGAAGGATTTATCCGCGATACCCGCAACCATGCCGACGGTTTTCAGCGTAATGTTTTTGTCGGTTGTTGAACAAAGGTCCAGCAGGGATATCGCGTCGCGCATCCCGCCTTCCGCGATTCTGGCAATGAGCGCTCCCGCGTCTTCGTCAAGCGAAAATCCCTCTTGCTCCGCAATGAAGGTCAGCCGGTTGGCGATGTCCTCCGGCCCGATACGCCGGAAATCAAACCGCTGGCAGCGTGAGCGGACAGTCGGCAGGAGTTTTTGCGGGTCGGTGGTGGCCAAAATGAAGATAATATGCGTGGGTGGTTCTTCAAGCGTTTTAAGGAAAGCATTGGACGCCTGGGGCGAAAGCATATGCACCTCGTCGATAATGTATACCCTGTACTTTGCCTTTACCGGCGTAAAATTTGTTTCATCAATCATCGCGCGGATATCATCCACGCCGTTGTTGCTTGCTGCGTCAAGTTCGGCAATGTCCATCACAGCGCCGCTTTCAATCCCCGTGCAAATTTCGCACACATTGCAGGGGTTGCCGTTTTGCGGATGAAGGCAATTGACAGCCTTTGCGAGAATTTTGGCGCAGGAGGTTTTGCCCGTGCCGCGTGTGCCGGTAAAAAGATAGGCATGGGAAATATTGCCGCTTTCCACCTCGCTGGCCAAGGTTGCGGTAATGTTTTGCTGCCCTACGACATCGTCGAAGGTTTTTGGCCGCCACTTTCTGTAAAGTGCCTGATACATAAATCTTCCGGCTTTCTTAAAAAAACAGAGCCGTCCTTTGGTTTGGTCATACGGCGGGCAGGCGGACTGCGGCGCACAGTGCAAACCGATTAATGCTGCTCGGTTCCCCGCCTGACATGATTCACGGCGCCCCGTCGCGCAGGACCCGCCCGCCGCATGACCAACACAAAGCTCCACTCTGTTGTATTTGTAATATTATAAGATATTGCGGAGGTAATATCAAGCGAAATCGGCTCGATAATCATCAAAATTTCACCGAATTGCCAACAACAGGACTTCCGGCATATGAAAAGACCGGTATAATAAAATATACCGGTCTTAGGTGGCGTCCCCGGCGCGATTCGAACGCACGGCCTTTCGCTTAGGAGGCGAACGCTCTATCCTGCTGAGCTACGGGGACAAAGTAGCGGCACCCGCCTGATGAAACGGTGCTAATTCTAACAAAAAATCAAAGCCTTGTCAAGCAAAAGGCAAATGGAACCGCGGGTGCGGCCGGCAAAAACCGCAAGTACGCGCAAAGCGATAAAAAATATTAAATTACTCTTTATTACCTGCTTACAATATAGTATAATAGAGCGGAGTTAAAATATATGGATTGCGCGCGCCGCGCGCACCGGAAAGGTGAAGATAATAATATGGAAAAAAACAAGGCGAGGCTCACCATTTGCGGAGCAGACTATTTCATCACCACGGATGACGATGTCAAGTACATTCAAATTCTTGGCGACGAGCTGGATTTAAAAATAACCAAACTCATGCGCGAGAACGCGAGGATTTCCATCACACAGGCGTCCGTGCTGGCGGCTTTGGAATATGCCGATACCGCAAAAAAAGCCGAACAGACCGCGGACAATCTCCGCTCCCAGATTCAGGAATACCTCGAAGACGCGGCAAGAGCCAAAACAAACGCTGAGGTTTCGCGCCGTGAAGCCGAGCGTCTGGGCAAAGAGCTTTCCACCCTGCGCGCAAGATTCCAGAACAATTGAGTGAGCACGGCCATGTCGAAATTCTCGCGCCCGCGGGCAGTTTTGAGTCGTTAAAAGCCGCGGTGCGCTGCGGAGCGGGGGCTGTCTATTTCGGCGGCAAATCGCTCAACGCCCGCCGCTCCGCGGAAAACTTTGACGACGGTGAGCTTCAGGAAGCGGTTAACTATTGCCATGCCAGAGGCGTGAAAGCGTATATCACCCTGAACACACTATTGGCGGACAGCGATTTTGACCGGGTCATTCAAATCACTCAGCGTGCCTGCGCAACCGGCGCAGACGCGCTTATTTTGCAGGATTTGGGGCTGGCTGCATTTGTGCGGCAAGCCGCGCCGGACATGGCGTTGCACGCGTCCACGCAAATGTCGGTGCAGACGCCGGCCGGGCTGAAGGTCCTTAAAGAACTCGGATTTTCGCGGGCAATTTTGCCGCGGGAACTCACACGGGCGGAAATTGTTAAACTGGCGGAAAACGCGCCGCATGAACTGGAAATGTTTGTTCACGGCGCGCTTTGTATGAGCGTTTCGGGCCAGTGTTATATGAGCGCGATGCTCGGCTCCCGCAGCGGGAACCGCGGGCTTTGCGCCGGTCCCTGCCGTTTGCCTTTCGCGGCGGAAAACGGCACGGGTTTCGACTTGAGCTTAAAAGACCAGTCGCTCATCGAACATCTGAATGACTTGACCGGTCTCGGTATCGTTTCCTTCAAAATCGAAGGCAGGATGAAACGGCCGGAGTATGTTGCCGCCGCCGTGACCGCCTGCCGTGAAGCGCTGCGCGGGGAACTGAAGCCCGATATGACGCAAAGCCTGCAGGCGGTGTTTTCACGCTCCGGATTTACGGATGGCTATTATCGCGCAGGACGGGGCAAGTCGATGTTCGGCACGCGGCAAAAAGAGGATGTTACCGCGGCGGCGCCTGTGCTTTCAACACTCGCGCGGCTTTATGATAACGAGAAACCCTTGGTGCCGGTTGATTTTGCGTTTACCTGCGTTGCGGGCGAGCCGCTTACCCTGGCTGCCGGTGCATGGGGTAAAAGCGTTTTTACTCAATCGGAAACGATACCGCAGCCGGCAAAGAACTCCCCCCTCGGCAGAGAAACGGCTGAGGAACAGCTGCAAAAATGCGGCGGTACGCAATTTTATGCCAATACAATAGAAATAGAGCTGGATGAAGGGCTGAATGTCCCGGTGTCCGCAATCAATTCATTGCGCCGTCAGGCGCTGGAAAGCCTGAACTCTGCCCTGGAGCAGAGAAAGCCGCTGAGCTTTGCGGCACCAACCGCACCCGCGCCGCCTGTTCACCGCGCGAAAACCCCTGCGCTTTACGCGCGGTTTGCCGCCGCGGCTCAAATACCCGGGGATATTCAACACATCAAGCGTGTTTTTCTGCCGCTTGACACCGCGGAAAAAGAACTGAAAAAGCTGACAGATAACGGTGTGAATACGGCAGTTGAGCTCCCGCGCGGCATTTTCGGCAACAGTGAAAAAATTATCGGACTGTTGCGGCGGGCAAAAGGGGCAGGCGTCAAAACCGCCTGTGCCGGTACGCTCGACGGGGTGGCGCTCGCAAGGGGCGAAGGGTTCGCCATACAAGCGGGTTTAGGGACGAACATTTTTAATACGCGCGCGATGGCTGCGGAAGCGGCCATGGGCATCAGCGAAGCCGCGCTGTCTTTTGAGCTGACGCTCGAACAAGCCGCCGCCATCGGGGGAACGCTCCCGCGCGGGCTCGTTGCATACGGGCGGCTGCCGCTCATGCTCACACGCAACTGCCCCGTTGCTAATGGTAAGAAATGCGCTGATTGCGGCGGATATGGCAAAATAACGGACAGAATGGGTATTGACTTCCCCGTGGTGTGCGTCAACGGCTGCGCCGAGGTGCTTAATTCCCGTCCGCTGTATATGGCGGACAGGATGAATGAAATAAAAAATATGGATTTTATCCTCCTTTATTTTACCGTGGAAACAAAGGAGGAATGCGGCCGGATTATTGACGCCTACAGATACGGAAAACCGCCGCAGGGCGAGTTTACAAGAGGATTGTATTACAGGGGTGTGGAGTAAAAACGAACACGAGGAGGGAAAACCTATCAAAGAAAGAGGTTTAAGAACCTATACGCCCAGAGAGCGGAACATGTATTTGCTGGGGATGACAGGGCAGAATATACTTTATAATATAATCGGCGCATCCCTTGCCTATTACCTGCAGTTCACCATCTTAATCCCGGCTGTAACAGTGAGCGTCATTATGGCGATAGCGCGTGTTTGGGATGCGGTTAATGACCCGATGATGGGTACCATAGTGGACAAAACAAGGACAAAAATCGGCAAATGCCGTCCATATCTTTTGGCAGTGCCGCTGCCGATATTTATTACGACGGTTTTATGCTTTATCAACTTCGGTTTTTTCGACCCGTCGCTCCGTGTGTTCGAGGGCAGGAACGCCCTGATCGTCCTGTGGGCGATTTTCACCTATTTACTTTGGGAAATGACTTACACCATCGGCGATATACCGCTGTGGGGCATCACCGCGCTCATGAGCGAAGACGACAAGGATCGTGCCAAACTGCTATCCTATGCCCGCATTGCATCGGGTATAGGCGGCGGAATTGCGCTCTTGACCATTCAGCCGGTTGCTTTGGCGCTCGGCAAAAAATTTGCTCCGCTTTTTGCCGCGACCGATAAGGTCAGCAGCGCCGCGGCGGGCGAACGCATGGGGTTTATTGTTGCGGCAGCCGTCTTCGGTGTTGTCGGCTATTTGTTTTTTCAAACGGCTGGAATTTTTGTCCGGGAAAGGATACCCGCATCCATACAAACCCACTCACTCAAAGAAAATTTTGCCCTGATGTGGACCAACAAGCCCTTCCGGCAGATTTTATTATCGGGTCTTTTGGGCAGCCCCCGGTATCTTCTTGCCCTTGCGGCCATGCCCCTTGTCACTTATTATTACTCCGATAAAAATCCGATGAAAGCGCTCCTCTTTATGATATTGCTTGGCGGCGGAATGTTTGCCGGTCAATTTGCGGCCATGGGGATCGCGCCGAAACTCATTAAATATCATGAAAAAAAGACGATTTACAACATTAGCAATTTGGTGAGTGTCGTTCCGTTTGTGCTCTTGTTTCTTTTGTACCTGAGCGCGCCGGAAAAGTTGGTGGACCCTGCCTATCTCGCAATTTGTTTTGTGCTATTTGCCATAGGCGGCGCGACAAACGGCTTTTCGACCGTACTCCAATCCATCATGATTGCCGATGCGGTGGATTATGAAGAATATCACAACGGTATCCGGCCGGACGGCGTGTTCTTTTCGGGGCTTACCTTTATCGGCAAACTATGCAACGGCATCGCGGTTATCATAAGTGGAATCGCTTATTCAATTGTGGGCTTTTCGGATGCGCGGGTCGGGGAACTCAACGACTTTATCGCCGCCGGCGGCATTCCGCGGCTGGAACCGAAATATGCGTCGTACATGATGGTTTTATTCTTTCTCGTTTCAATCCCCCCCGCCATCGGCGGGCTGCTCGCTGTACTGCCGACATGGCGTTATGCGCTCAGCGACAAAGAGCACCGGCAGATTCTTGACGAACTCAATGAGCGGCGGCATAGCACAGATGAGTCGGAACAGGGAACACAATAGCTGTCCCTTGTTCGATGAACACAATGGATATCAGCCGTCAAACGATATTATACAAAATGCAAGGGAGAAAAACGGCACATGGAACAAAAGCTAAAAACCTACACCGGCAAAGAACGGAATATGTATCTGTTGGGGCTTGCGGGGCAGAACATCCTCTACAACATCATCGGCGCATCGCTTGCCTATTATTTACAATTTACGATTTTAATCCCTGCCATCGCGGTGAGCACCATTATGGCCATCGCGCGCGTTTGGGACGCCTTCAACGACCCGATGATGGGCACGATTGTGGATAAAACACGCACAAAAATCGGCAAATGCCGCCCGTATCTGCTCGCCGTGCCGGGTCCTATCCTGATTATTACGATTTTGTGTTTTGTCAACTTTGGTTTTTTCGACCCGTCCATGCGCATGTTTGAGGGCAACAATGCCCTGATTGTCATTTGGGCTGCGGTTACCTATGTTTTATGGGGCATGACTTACACCGTGGGGGACATCCCGCTGTGGAGCATCACCGCGCTCATGAGCGAGGACGACAAAGACCGCGCCAAGCTGCTTTCCCTCGCGAGAATCGCCGCGGGTATCGGCGGCGGGGCGGCGTTGCTGACCATACAACCCATCGCACTCGCCTTGGGCGAAAAATTCACGCATCTGTTCCAGGCAACGGATACGGTTTCCGCCGCTGCGGCGGGGGAACGAATGGGCTTTATTGTAACAGCGGTTATTTTCGGCGTTATCGGGTCCGGGCTTTTCCAATTGGTCGGTATCTTCACGCGGGAAAGGATACCCGCTTCCAAGGAATCGCACACCTTAAAAGAAAACTTTGCCCTGATGTGGACCAACAAGCCGTTCCGGCAAATCCTGCTGTCCGGTTTGCTCGGCAGCCCGAAGGCGTTGCTGGGTCTTGCGGCGATGCCGCTGGTGTCCTACTATTACGCGAGCAAGGATCCGAAGATGGCAATCATCTATATGGTAATGCTCGGGGGCGGGATGTTCATCGGGCAATTTGCCGCGATGGCTTTCGCGCCGAACTTAATCAAGCGTTTCGCTAAAAAAGACATTTACAACTATGGCAATCTGCTGGGCATCATCCCCTTTGTGCTGCTGTTCCTGATGTACCTCAGCTCCCCGAAAGGGCTGACACAGCCGTTGTTTTTGGTGCTGTGCTTTGTGATGTTTGCCTTTGGCGGTGCGGCAAACGGTGTCACGACGGTTCTGCAGAGCTATATGATTGCCGACGCGGTGGATTATGAGGAATACCACAACGGCATCCGGCCGGACGGGGTGTTCTTTTCCGGACAAACCTTTATTGTCAAACTCACCACCGGCATCGCGACGGTCTTAAGCGGAGTTGCTTATTCCATTGTCGGGTTTTCGGACAAGGCGGTGGGCGAACTCAATGATTTTATCGCCGCGGGCGGCATTCCGCGGTTGGAACCCAAATACGCAAATTATATGATGGTGCTGTTTTTTCTCGTTTCCATCCCGCCCGCTATCGGCGGTGTATTATCGGTAATACCGACCTGGAAATATGCGTTGAGCGATGAGGAGCACAAAAGGCTTTTAGCTGAGCTCAATGAAAGGCGTCATGAGGCCAAGGAGGATGCGGCGAATGAATAGTATTAGAATCATCAAGACAAGAAGCAACGCAAAAATACCGCAGCGGGCGACGCCGGGCAGCGCCGGGCTGGACTTGTGCGCTTGTTTGGATGCGCCGCTGCTTGTCCCGGGCAGGGGGCATGCTGTTATTCCGACCGGCATCGCGATAGCGCTGCCGCAGGCAGAATTTGCCGCCTTTGTGTTCGCGCGCAGCGGATTGGCTATCAAGCACGGCTTGGGGCTGACAAACGGTGTGGGGGTTATTGACAGTGACTACCGGGGTGAAATCTGCGTGGGGCTGGTCAACCAGTTTGATGAACCGTATGAGGTTATGCCCGGGGAGCGTATTGCGCAGATGATTGTGATGCCGGTCTCGCTTTTACCCGTGTTTGAAGCGGAAAACCTGGATGAAACCGAAAGAGGCACAGGCGGCTTCGGCTCGACGGGGAGATCATAAAACGAATCCTTGTCAATTAGTCAGAACCCGCTGATTGCAAAAAAACAATTGACATTCCATGAGAATGTGATAGTATAAAGCATACCTTTATGATACTAAAGGGGAGTAGCTTGAAAGTTTCGGCGATCCCGGAGCTTGATCCGTCTGTCAACAACCGTCGATTTCATCGGCTGGCACCGGACCCATGGGAAGCAAGACCTTTGGCAGACAAGTTTCTGCCAAAGGTCTTTTTTGCCGCAAAAGAAAGGTTTTGATTGTTAAATGAAGTTCTACCTGGAGCAAATCGAAGATGTTTTTTCGGAAGTCAAAAGTATGCCCGCCGGTTTAACGGACAAAGAAGCGGAGGACAGGCTTGCCCGTAACGGCAAAAACAAGCTCAACGAAGCGAAAAAAGATTCGTTGATTAAAAGACTAATCAAGCAGATGCTGGATCCGATGATTCTCATCTTAATTGCTGCCGCAGTGATTTCAGCAGTAATGGCCGTGTTGGACAATGAGTTTCCCGCAGATGTTATGATCATTCTGGCAGTCGTCATCATTAACGCGGTGCTCGGTGTTTACCAGGAAAGCAAGGCGGAAAAAGCGATAGAAGCACTTCAAAAAATGGCGGCGGCTACATCAAAAGTTTTGCGCAGCGGAAAAATTATCAGCGTGAAAAGTGAGGACCTTGTAACCGGTGATGTTATTCTGCTGGATGCAGGCGATGCCGTGCCGGCCGACTGCCGTATTTTTGAATGTGCCAGCATGCAGATTGAAGAAGCGGCACTTACGGGTGAATCCGTACCGGTGAGCAAGCTCATTGAAAAGCTCACCGGCCAAGATGCCGATATCGCGTTGGGTGACCGCAAAAACATGGTCTATATGGGCAGTACGGTTGTATACGGCAGGGGCAAAGCGGTGGTTACCGCCACCGGAATGGACACCGAAATGGGCAAAATCGCCGATGCCATCGCCACGGCGGAACAGGGGTTGACCCCCTTGCAAATCAAACTCAACCAACTGAGCAAAGTTCTCAGTTTTCTGGTCATTGGCATCTGCGTTTTTATCTTTGCGTTCCAGTTTATTGTGCATGCCGTGAACGGTGATTCCATCAACCTGGCGTTTGCGCTGGATGTCTTCATGGTTGCGGTCAGTTTGGCCGTTGCGGCTATACCCGAAGGACTGGTGGCTGTGGTAACAATTGTTCTGTCCATCGGTGTTACCAATATGTCAAGGAAGAGCGCGATTATTCGTAAGTTGACCGCGGTGGAAACATTGGGCAGCACCCAAGTTATTTGCTCGGATAAAACCGGTACCCTTACGCAGAACAAAATGACCGTTGTCGACCATTACGGTTCGGATGAACCCCTGTTGGCCCGGGCGATGGCGTTGTGCACGGATGCGGAATTGGACCGGGACGGGGGAATAATCGGCGAGCCGACGGAGGTTGCGCTTGTTAAGTATGCGCTGTCACTCGGTATCAACAAAAACGACCTCAAAGATAATCACCCCCGGGTTGGCGAGGCCCCGTTCGATTCTATGCGAAAAATGATGTCGACTGTGCATAGCCATGAAAGCGAACTTGTCCAGTTTACCAAAGGCGCACCGGACGAAATTTTAAAAAAGTGCGCGTCTATCATCATCGACGGAGAGCCGGTCCCCCTAACACAGGAATATGAGCAGATCATTGCCGAAGAAAACCGCCGTATGGCCGGCAAAGCGCTGCGCGTGCTGGCAGCAGCATATAAAAAGCACAGCGGCACCCCGGATTCTTACGAACCGGATTCGTTGGAAAACGATATGGTGTTTATCGGCCTGACCGGCATGATCGACCCTGTGCGTCCCGAGGTCAAGGCGGCCATTGAAGAATGCCGAACCGCCGGAATCACACCGGTCATGATAACGGGCGACCATCGTGACACCGCCGTGGCGATCGCCATGGAACTCGGCATTATTGACGAAGCTTCGGAAGCAATTACCGGCGCGCAACTGGCTGAAATGAGTGATGAAGAGTTTGCCGGCAAGGTGGACCAAATATTTGTCTACGCCCGTGTGCAGCCGGAGCATAAAGTGCGTATTGTCAAGGCCTGGCGCGCAAAGGGTTATGTTACTGCGATGACCGGTGACGGCGTCAACGACGCGCCGTCCATCAAGAGCGCCGATATCGGCGTGGGCATGGGCATCACCGGCACGGATGTCACCAAAAATGTTGCCGACATGGTGCTGGCGGATGACAACTTTGCCACCATCGTCCATGCGGTCGGTGAAGGCCGGCGAATTTACGACAACATCCGCAAAGCCATTCAGTTTTTACTGGGGTCCAACCTCAGTGAGGTGTTATCCATTTTTGTTGCGACGCTGCTGAATTTTAACATCTTGTACCCGGTTCATCTGCTTTGGATTAACCTTGTTACCGATTCTTTCCCGGCGCTTGCGCTTGGTATGGAAAAGGGCGAGCCGGACATTATGCAGCGCAAGCCGCGCTCCGCTTCGGACGGTATCTTTGCCGGCGGGTTGGGGTTTGATGTGTTTTACCAGGGCGCAGTTGTTACCCTGCTTACCCTGGCGGCATATTTTATCGGTGAGCGTATAGAAACCGGTATTTGGCAGATCGCGCAAAGCGCGGACGGAACCACAATGGCATTTTTAACCATGTCCATGTGTGAAATCTTCCATTCCTTCAACATGCGCTCGCAAAGGAATTCGGTGCTCGGCATGGGGTTAAAAGGCAGCCACAACAAGTATTTGTATTTTGCGATGATATCCTCCCTTGTGATGACCACGGCTGTTATCTATGTGCCCTTCCTCAAAACCGCGTTCGAATTTACGGAAATATCGCTCGTTGAGTATGCGATTGCCATCGGGCTCGCGTTATCGGTCCTCCCGATTGTGGAAGTGGTGAAAGCGTTCCAGCGGATGGCCGCGAAGCGGAAGAAAGGCCAATAGCGTTGATATGGTGTGGGGCGGGGAGAGATTCCCGCCCTGTTTTTATGTCGGGGGTTCAACCCCTCAGTCACTTTGTGCCAGCTTGTCTAAAACGACGAGCCAACAAAAGCAGGGTTAATATGACCGTGCAATACAACCCCATATATAACAAACCGGGCGGACAATTGTCCGCCCGGAACCATTTATTACCGGCTAACTCAACTGCCGTCAATCTTGTTTTTACTGCCGGATACGAGCCCGAACCAGATGAGCGGCGCGGGGGTAACGCACTGCAGCAGCACACCGAGGATGGAAAAACCGCGCTGCATCCGGTTGCCCGTTACAGCCATGATAAATTCCACCGGCTGCCCGAACAAGCCGACAAGCATGCCGAACACGGCGGAATCGGAAGAAAACTTAACCGCGTACAGCGAAGCGACGGCGGCGAGCATGACGATGCTCGGCAGGAGTACATGAGTCAGTTTCTTTTTGCTGGTATCAAAGGCGTGAAAACGCGCCAGCAGAAAAGCAAACAAAAAGTAAAGCGCGTAAAATACAACCAGCACAATCATGGCGGTTACTCGGTTGACTGACTGAAATATCAAATTACCGAAAATGTAGAGTATGGCGCCGATGACGGTGTGAATGAGCAGGGCAAGCAAGTTGTTGCGGCGCATAACGGTTTCCATCCTTTCCCGATGAAAGTTACAGGGGCGGGCTTTTGCCCGCCCCGTTTGCAATCTTATTTATCTTCTTCTTCAGCCTCGGCCTTATGCGCTTCAATAATCTTTTGCACCGTGGCGGGGGGCGCTTCCTCGTACCGCGCGAATTCCAGCGAGAAGAAGCCTCTGCCGGCGGTAACGGAGCGGAGCACGGTGGCAAAATCGCCCATTTCGGCCATCGGAACCTCTGCGATGAGTTCCTGCATCTTGGGTTCTTCCGACGGGCCCATGCCGAGCACGCGGCCGCGGCGCTTGGTGATGTCGCCCATGATGTCGCCGAGGTTGTCGTCCGGCATATAGGCTTTGAGTGTGCCGATGGGCTCGAGGATGGTCGGGGAGGCATTGGGGATGCCTTCGCGGAAGGCGACGCCGGCGGCGGTCTTAAACGCCATTTCGGATGAGTCCACCGGATGGTAGGAACCGAAGTAGAGAGTAGCCTTGAGGTTCACCATCGGGTAGCCGGCCAAAAAGCCTTTTGAAACGGCCTCACGCAGACCTTTTTCCACCGCGGGGAAGTATTGTTTGGGCACGGAACCGCCGACGATTTCTTCACAGAACTCAAGTTCTTCGGAAGTGCCCGGTTCAAAGCGGATATACACATCGCCGAACTGGCCGTGGCCGCCGGACTGTTTTTTGTGCCTGCCATGGGCTTCAAAAGTTTTACGGACGGTTTCGCGGTAAGCGACCTTCGGCACGGCGAGGTCGACTTCAACGCCGAACTTGGATTTCAGTTTGGACACCACAACATCCAAATGCTGCTCGCCCAGACCCGAAAGAACCTGCTCACGCGTTTCGCTGTTGTTGAAATATTTGATGGTCGGGTCTTCTTCCACAAGCCTTGCGAGGCCGGAGGCAACTTTGTCCTCCTCGCCCTTTTTACGCACCTTGACCGCCATGGACAGGTACGGCGCGGGGAAGGCGACGCCGTTGAGGCTGATTATCTTTTTGGGGCTGCAAAGGGTGTCCCCTGTGTTGACGCCCGTCAGTTTTGTCACAACGCCGATGTCACCGGCGGGGATGCAGGTCGCGTCTTCCTGCTTGGAGCCGCGGATGGTGATGATTTTACCCATGCGCTCACTTTCGCCCGTGCGGGCATTATAAGCGGCGGCATCGGGCGTAATTTTACCGGAAATCACTTTGAAGAAGGACATTTTGCCCACAAACGGGTCGGCGATGGTTTTGAAGCACACGGCGGCCAGGGGTCCGGTTTCATCGCAGGGGAGGAATTCCCCTTCAACCGTTTCGCCCGCGTTTTCCGCGGCGTTGGGGGCGGAGGCAACCAAACAGTCCATCATCAGGTCAACCGCGTCCATGGTTTGGCCGGCACACGCGAACACCGGGAAGATATCCCCTTTCGCGACGCCCTTGGCAAGCCCCATGGCGACTTCTTCCGGGGTGAAGGCTTCGCCCTCAAAGAATTTTTCCATCAAGGCGTCATCGGCGGAAGCAACGGCTTCGTTGAAGATGTCTTTCATCTCGTCTATTCTGCCGCCGGCGGGCAGGGGAACTTCTTTGCCCTTGCCGTCCTTGTATTCGAACGCCTTGCCCGAAGTGAGGTCAATATAAGCGGCGACTTTGTCGCCCTGCATAAAGGGGATGACAACGGGGCAGATTTTTGCCTCGTGTTCCGCTTTGAGCGCATCAAAAGTTTTGTAAAAATCAGTGTTTTCCGCATCACAGCGGGTCACGGCGAACATTTTGGAAATGCCGCGGTCTTTCGCGGCGCGGAACGCTTTGGCGGCGCCGACATCGTAGCCCGAGCCGGCCGCGGTGACAATCAATACGCTTTCCGCCGCGCGTACGCCTTCACTGACACCGCCGGCAAAGTCAAACAGGCCGGGCGTGTCAATCAAATTCAATTTGACATCTTTCCATTCCAGCGGAGCGACCGCGGTGGAAACGGATGTTCTGCGGCGTTTTTCTTCCGCGTCGTAATCCAGCACGGAAGTGCCTTCCGCAACTCTGCCCAGGCGGTCAGTCGCTTTGGCAAGGAACAGCATGGCTTCCGCCAGGGTGGTTTTGCCCCGGCCGCCATGGCCGGCGACAGCGATGTTTCTGATATTTTTCGCGTTGTACACTTTCAAAAAAACTTCCTCCTTATGATTAAGACGGCACAGCGGCGGCAGCCTGCCCCCCCGGCGCGTCTATGTTTAATAGTATGCCAAAGCATAGTATCCGTAGAATTGTAACACAGGTACTTTCACAATTCAATCATATTTTACAACTTTTGTTGCATTTGCGGGGATTTACTGTATTATATTATTAGTTGTAATGAAAGGACTGAGGAGATGAAAACAGTAAAACCGCGTGTACTGCAGTACATGATGACAGGGCTAAAAAAGTATATTACACTGGGGAGCCTGGACATCCCCCTTTGGCAAACCCGCACAGGCATGTACCTGGGCAACGGCGATTACGAACAGGATGTTGACACGCAAAGCACCCTGAGTATCGGGGAGTGCTGGGAAGCGTGTTACGACTGCGCCCGCTGGTTTAACGCGAAGGTTACCATTCCGCCCTCGCTCGCCGGACAGAAACTGTACCTGGAAATTGATTTCGGCGGTGAGGCGCTTGTCAAGGTCAACGGCAAAATCGCGGGCGCCGTGAGTTCCGGCAGAGGCTCCGGCTGGGTGAGCCGCGACCGGATATTTTTTGACGCGCCGGCGGCGGGCGAAACCTTTGATATTGAGCTGGAATACGCCGTTGACGCGGGCGGTTTTTGCAACGCCGCCATGGACGGCGCGCAGAGTGTCACCTACACGATGCATACCGCGCGCCTCGTGGCCGTGGACCCGGTTTGCGAAGCGTATGATTTTGATGTGACTATCGTGTGGGAAGCGCTCGAACTGATCGGGGACGAATACATCAAAGCCCGCGTGTATGAGGCACTGGACGAATCCCTGCACACGGTCGATTTTGATTTTGAGGCCGCGCGTGTGCGGGCATCTATTAAAAACGCAGCGGATGTGCTGCGTGCCGGGCTGGCGAAAATCAAATACCTGCCGCAGAGCGAAGTGATCATGACCGGACACAGCCACATCGACATCGCGTGGCTGTGGCGTGTGCAGGAAAGCGAGCGCAAAGCCGCGCGCACTTTTTCAAACAACCTGGCACTCATGGACAAACACCCGGGTTTTATCTTCGCGCAGAGCCAGGCGATATTATATGATATGACCAAAAAACTCTACCCGGAATTGTATGAGCGGATCAAGGAAAAGGTCAAAAACGGGCAGTGGGATATTGTGGGGAATGTCTGGGTGGAGGCGGACACCAACATCGCCTCCGGCGAGGCGCTCATCCGCCAGCTGCTGTACGGCAGAGAATTTTTCCAAAAAGAGTTTGGCGTGGTGTCGGACACCTATTGGCTGCCGGACTGCTTCGGCTTTTCCTGGGCGCTGCCGCAGATTATCCGGCGCAGCGGGATGAAGAATTTTATCACCGCCAAGCTCGGCGGTCAGGACACCAACCGTTTCCCGCATACGATTTTCCGCTGGAAAGGCAACGACGGTTCCGAAATATTGGCGCACATGCAAAGAGTGGGCTACGGCGGGGAATATTCACCGCAGGACCTCGTGCGCGCGGCGAAAGAAAACGACCAAAAGGATGTGACCGACACCGCCATGGGCATGTTCGGCTACGGCGACGGCGGCGGCGGCTGCACCTACGCGATGGTGGAGCGCGGCAGCCGGCTGCAGCAGTTCCCGGGCCTCCCCGCGAGCAGAATCGGGCATGTGAGCGAATTTTTTGCAAAATCCGCCCAGGCATGGGACCGTCTGCCGGTATTCAATAACGAAATGTATTATGAAAACCACCGGGGCACTTACACAAGCCAGGCTTTTGTGAAAAAAAACAACCGCAAGGGGGAGATTCTCCTCGCGCGTGCTGAAATGGTATCCGTTTTTGCCGGGGCAGCCGGGCACTTGTACAACAAAGCGGCGTTGGAGGAAGCCTGGAAACTCCTGCTGAAAAACCAGTTCCACGACACGCTGCCGGGCACTTCCATCCATGAGGCGCATGAGGACTGCCGCGGGGACTACAACCGGATGAACGACCTGGGCGAAGTGATTAAAGCCGGTGCGTTTAACGCGCTCAATGCGCAAATTGCTGTGGAGGGAAGCGGAGTAATTGTCTGGAATCTGCTCGGGCATACGGTAACCGCGCCGGCAGAAATCGGCATCGACGCGGCAGAGGCTGACTTGGCGGTTTGGGCTGCCGGCAGGCAGCTGCCGGGGCAATATATCCAAAAGGACGGCGGTACGGTGCTGCGTTTTATCGCGCAGGATGTGCCGGCAATGGGCTATAAGGTTTTCAAACTCGGTCGGCGGAATACCGCTATGCCCCGTGTTGCGGCAACTCCGCAGCTGCTGGAAAACGAATGCCTGAAAGCGTCGTTTGATGAAAACGGCATCCTAACCTCCGTTTATGACAAGAAAAACACGCGGGAAGTCCTTAGCGGCCGGGGCAACCTGCTCACCGTATTCCAGGACAAATGCGTGCACGAAACCGCATGGAACCTGGAACTGAATTACCAAAAGAAGTATTGGGACTTGGTTGACGCCCAAAGCATCCAAGTGATGGAGGCCAATGAACTCCGGGGTATGATCCGGATTGTCCGCAAGTTCAACAAATCAACCGTCACGCAGGATATTATTCTGTATACCGGCGCGGACCATCTTGATTTTGATACCACCGTGGACTGGTACGAGAGCGACAAGCTGCTCAAAGCCGCATTTGAGGTGGATATTCTCAGCACGCAGGCGGCGTTTGAAACGGCGCACGGCGCGATAAACCGGCCCAACCATTGGAGCAACTCCTTTGACCTTGCCCGCTTTGAGCAGTGCGCGCACAAATGGGCGGACCTGTCCGAGGGCGGGTACGGTGTGAGCGTGCTTAACGACTGCAAGTACGGCTACGATATCAAGGACAACACCATGCGCGTCTCCTTAATGCGCGCCCCCACCTGCCCGGACCGCACGGGCGACCACGGCACCAATACCTTTGTGTATAGTTTGTATCCGCACAAAAACGGCTGGCAGGACGGCGGCACGGTGAACAGGGCTTTCGAACTCAATGTGCCGCTTGAAGCGTTCGCGGCGGAAAATCAGAGCGGAGCGCTGCCCAAGGAACAGAGCTTTTTAAGCACGGACAGCGCGAATGTCCTTGTTGATGCGCTGAAAACCGCGCAGGACGGCGACGGGATCATCCTGCGGGTTTATGAGGCCGAACAGCGCAGGGGCAGGGTAAAAATCGAGTGCGCCCTGCCGTTCGAACGGGTGACGGAATGCAACCTCATGGAAGAGAACGAAACGGATATTGAAACAGCCGGCGGCGCTTTTGCTTTCAGTATCAGACCGTTTGAGGTAAAAACTTTCCGGCTCAGGTAAAACAAAGAGATGAAAAATCCCCGCTCCAAATAGGGCGGGGATTTTTTGGTCGGGGGCAGGTTTTCAGTAGGTAAAGGTGTAGTTGCCTTTGTAGGTGCCGGTCACATCGGCGTTGATGCCAATCAGGCCGTATTTGAGCTTGCCGGTTATTTGCGCCGGGGTGGTAATATCCAGCTTGGTCATCCGGCCCTGGGCATCCAGCACAGCCACAATGGCGCAGTTGATATAATCGACCTGGGCGGATTGGAGGGTAAAGGGCTTTAAATCGTCAGCCGTTAACCCTAAGGTGTCCATGCACTGCGCCGTGTACTTCGGCACACCGCTCAGGGAGTTGACGGTTTCCTTTTTCAGGGCGATGGTGACTTTCCAGCCGCTGCCGTTTTTGACACAGCTTGCAGAACTGACGCCCGCAGGTTCGAGAACGCTCATTTTAGCTTCATCCCCGCGGGGCAGATGTTTCACCAGTGTGGTGCCGCCGCTGACGCCATTTACGAAGGTAAGCGTCGGCTTGGTTTTATAGTCGTTCGGGAGCATGTCCTGCGCCAGGTTGCGTACAACATTGCCGCCACTGATGGCATTGATGACAGTCGTTGTGCCGTCTGCTTTGGTGACGGTTACTTTGCCCTTGTATGCTTTCAGTTCGTTGGCATATTTGTTATAAAAACTGACAATTTGCGCGGCTGTGCCGCCCACAGGCGCTTTTACGGTATCGGCCGGCATGGTAGTCGGGGGTTTCGTGGCAGCCGGCTTGGTGGTTGCGGGGCTTGTTGTGCCGGGTTGTGTGACGGGGGGGACAGTCGGTTCGGTGTCAGGGTCCGGCGGTGTAACAGGGTCTGTCCCGCTGCCTTTCATATCCGTTTTGTTTACCCAGCCGGTATAGACGCCGTCGATCCCGATAAGCACCTGGTCACCGTCGATTTGGTAGACCGTGAAACTGTAACCGGGCACAAATTTTGCCATCCACACGCTGCCGCTTTTGCTGCCGAAACGAGTCGCGGAGCTGCTGACAACTGCCGTTTGCCCGACGGCAAGGGGTGCGGGCTGATTATCCGGCGTTTCTCCGGGCGTTTCACCCGGCGGTTGGGTTGCGGGTAGGGCTGTTGTTTGAGCCGCCTGAGTGGTTTGTTCGGTTGTTCCGGCGGTCGTTACCGATGCGGAATCGGGCACAGTGGCCGTTTCCACCGCAGTGGTCTCGGCGGCTGTGGTGCCGGCGGTTGTTTCGTCCGCCCCGGTGCCGCCGCAGGCGGAAAGGCTGAAAACGGCCGCGAGCACAGCGGCGGTCAGTAAAAATTTGGCAAACGGATTTTTCATTAAAACGGTTCCCCTTCCGGCTGGCGCCCAGGCAGAGCTGTGCGCGCTTTTCTACACTTACAGTATAACAAAACCCCGGGCATTACACAACATCCCCGGCAAAAATAACAGAAAAACCCCGCCTTGTTATGGGCGGGGTTAGATTTGCGCCGCGGTTATGAATAATAAGTAAAGGTCATATCGCCCCAAAATCTGCCGTCGATCACGGTATCAATGTTCAGGTTGCCTTTGTAGCCGAGTTTGCCAGAGATCTGAAGCGGCGCGTTGAGGTTTAAGGTATCCAGTGTTCCGTTCGGGTTGACTTTCGCGGTAATGGTACCGCCGTTGTTGGGTTCGGCTGTCTGGCCGTAAACCACCTGGCCTTCACCCAGTGTGAAGGGATCCATGCTCTCATTGTCGATTTCAAGCGGGTCCATCACGCTTGAATGGTAAGGCGGAATGGAATCTATGCCGTTCATAACTTCCTTTTTCAGCGTTATAGATACTTTCCAGCCGCTGCCATCAGTGACGCAGGAAGCAAATTTTACACCGGCGGGGGTAAGCACGCTCATCTTTTGGCCGCCGCTGCGCGGCAGAAATTTTTCGAGCGTATCGTTGCTGTTGGCGGGGTTTTTACCGTTGACAAAGGTCTTGGTTTCGTCCTTGTCTTTGAGCTGCCTGTCCAGAACGCCCTGAAGAACACCCTTTACAACCGGCAAAAATTTTGTTATTTGAGTTTCCGTACCCATCTTTCGATTCACCGTGACTTTGCCCTTATACTCCTTTGTGGCGTTGGCATATTGGTTGTAAAAATCGACAATGTCGGCAATGCTGCCGCCGACCGGCGCGGTAATGCCCGCGGGGGCTGCGGTGGTTTCACCCGGAGCGGTGGAGACTTCCGTGGTTGTTTCGCCGGGTGCGGTTGTGTTCCCTGCCGAGGTTTCCTCCTGCGAGGTTTCATCGGTAAGAGTGGTGTTTTGTGCGGTTGTATCGGATGTGGTTGTTACGGTTTCATCTCCCTTGCATGCGGAGAAAGCGAACACAAAGGAAAAAACCAGCAGCAGCGCGAGAAATTTGACCGGTTTGGTTTTCATACAACAACCTCTTTCGTCATTAATCCAAAAGTACCTTTATATGGAAAGATGCCCCAATGCAAAGTGTACTATCACGGCAATCATTTGTCAATAAAAGCCCCCCGCCGCAAACGGCGGGAGGCCTTGAAAGCGGAAATATTAGTATGTGAATGTATAGTTGCCTTTGTAAGTACCTGTAACATCAGCATTGATGCCGATAATGCCGTATTTCAGCTTGCCGGTGATGTTAGCTGGTGTGGTAATGTCAAGCTTGGTGAAACGGCCTTGAGCATCGAAAACAGCTTCGATTGTGCAGCCGGTATAATTGACATTCGCGTTCTCAAGGGTAAACGGGTCAAGGTCTTCATTTGATAAGCCCAAGGTATCCATGCATTTGGAAACATATTTCGGTTTATCATTTAAAGCCGTAGCACCGGAGGTTGCGTCGTCTTTCATGACGATGGTGACCTTCCAACCGCTGCCGCTCACGACGCAGGAGGCGGACTTGACACCGTTGTCCCCGGTCGGGCTCAGGTCGCTGATTTTTGGGTTGTCGTCGCGGGGCAGCCATTTTGACAAATCTTTATTGTCAACAGTGGATTTGCCGTTTACGAATGTATAGGTGGGTTTCGTCTTATAGTCATTAGGAAGCATATCCAGGGCTAAATTTTTCACAACAGCTCCGCCGGTGATGGATTGAATGGTTGAAGTTGTGCCGTCAGTTTTTGTAACTGTTACTTTGCCTTGATAGGCTTTCATGGCGTTGCCGTATTGGTTATAAAAAGCGACGACTTTTGCAATGTCCGAACCGACAGGCGCTGTGACAGCCGCGGCAGCCGTGGTTGTTTCACCGGGGACGGTGGTTCCGGCTACTGTCGTATCGCCTTCAACGGTGGTTGCCTCTGCGGTGGTGTCACCCTCAACGGTTGTAGCCTCAACGGTGGTTTCGCCTACGGTGGTGGTTTCGGCTGCGGTGGTGGTTTCTTTGTCTTTGTCATCGTTGCACGCGGCAAAGGCGAAAACAAAGGAAAATACCAGTAAGCATGCGATGACTTTTTTCAGCGTGGTTTTCATTAATCGGGCCCCTTTCACTTTCTGTTCAATATTCTGTTTTAAAACGGCGGTAAGCCATTTCTGTACATATTGATATTACTATAAAGGGGTTACCTTGTCAAGCAATAAAAAACGGGCGGTTCCGGTTGATAAGGCACAGGTTCTGTGCTAAACTAAGCACGGTGAAAATCACAATTGCCGCAGGTGACTGCGCAGTTACCCTTCACCGAAATTCGCGTATACATAATCTAAACCGAAAGAGGTACTCAAATGGTAAAAAAAGAGGAAACCAGGAAGAACTCAGCCACACAAAGCGCGGGCAAAAAAACAATGTGGGAATTCATTAAGTTCACGCTTGTCGGGTTGCTTGCAACTGTGGTGCAATACAGCGCGCTTAACATCCTCTTGCTGCTGCCTGTCATAAAGGACTTGTTCGGGACACCCTTCAAATGGTTTGTCTTTGACTATCCGGTCACGCAAAACGCAGCCGGAATTATCGTGTCGGGCGCGCTGGGCTATTTTATCGCCTTTAATGCCGCAAATATTCTCGCGCAAATCGTCGCGTTTTTCGTAAACAAAGAAAAGACCTTCAAAAGCGGCGCCAATGTGGCGGTGACCTTGCCGATTTACCTGGTTTTCACCGTGGCGTTGATCTGCTTTTCCGCCTGGCTTTCCCCGTTGCTGAACACCTACTTTATCGGCAAAGGTATTGGCGGCCAGCTGTCGGCCAACTTAGCCACAATGGTTTGCAGCTTCATCCAGTTTTTCGTCTATTTCCCGTTGGATAAAATTTTGTTCCTCAAACCAAAAGAGATTGCGAATAATAAAAAATAGACCGTATATTCTGCCAAAATAAGGAGGCTGCTCAACCGGTGAGCAGCCTCCTTGCGCCGTTGTATTACTCCCACTCAATCGTGCCCGTGGGTTTGGGCGAAAGGTCGTAGCAGACCCTGTTCACACCTTTAACTTCGGTGATGATACGCATCGTAATTTTGTCCAGCAGCGCCCAGTCCAAATGCTCGATGGTGGCGGTCATCGCGTCAACGGTGTTGACCGCGCGGATGATGACGGGGTATTCGAAAGAGCGCGCGTTATTCTTGACGCCGACGGAGCGGTAATCCGGAATCAGCGTAAAATACTGCCAGACTTTACCTTCAAGTCCCGCGTTCTTGAACTCCTCGCGTAAAATCGCGTCGGATTCGCGTACAGCCTCCAAGCGGTCCCTCGTGATCGCGCCGAGGCAGCGCACACCGAGCCCGGGGCCGGGGAACGGCTGGCGGTAAACCATGCTGTCCGGCAAACCGAGTTCTTTGCCGCAGGCGCGGACTTCATCTTTGAACAAAAATTTGAGCGGTTCAACGAGTTTGAAGTTCATTTTTTCCGGCAATCCGCCGACATTGTGGTGCGCCTTGACCGCTTTTGCTGTTTTGGTGCCGCTTTCCACAATATCGGGGTAAATGGTGCCCTGCGCCAAAAACTCAATGCCGTTGAGTTTACCCGCCTCTTCATCAAACACCTCAATAAATTCGGCGCCGATAATCTTGCGCTTTTGTTCGGGGTCGTCTACGCCGGCGAGTTTATCCAGAAAACGATCAACCGCATCAATAAAGATCAGGTTGGCCTTTAACTCATCGCGGAACACTTTTAATACCTGTTCGGACTCGTCCTTGCGCATGAGGCCGTGGTTGACATGGATGCAGGTCAGTTTGTCGCCGATAGCGCGGATTAAGAGCGCGGCGACCACGGAGCTGTCCACCCCGCCGGACAATGCAAGCAGTACCCGTTTGTCCCCGATTTGTTCCCGCAGGAGCTCCACCTGGTCTTCCACAAAGTTTTTCATGTTCCAGTTGGCCTCACAGCCGCATGTGCCGAAAACAAACGGGCTAAGCGTGCTGTCAAGCTCTTCTTCGCGGACACTGTCGCACCCGGCACCGCCCGCATGGCTGACGGCCAGCAGAGGAAGGCCGCAGGCATATATTTCCGGGCGGACATCGATTTCTTTTCCGTCGACTACATTGTTTTCCCCGCCGTTGAGGATAATCCCCTTCACATTGGGTTTTGCGCCAAGCTCCTGTGCTGTTATATCATGCGGATAAATCTCGCTGAACACACCCAGTGTGCGGATGGCGCGGGCGAGTTCGGCGCTTTTGCTGCTGCCGAGGTCTAAAATAATAATCGTGTCCTGTTTCATTGTTACCCCCAAATAATAATAGAATCGGATGAACCCAAAACTTGACGCGGGCGAGAAAGATTTTATAAATGATAACACATGAATGATGTTTTTTATATAGTTAGGATAAAAATTGGCGATAAAAAGCGGATCAAATTGAGGATGCCCCGGGGTGGGGTTCACGGCAAGAATGCATAAGCTGTTTCGGAAGGTTTTCTTTTCCGCGTTCTTGCGCCGGGCTTCTCAAATACCTCTCTCGCCAAAAAATACCCCGCCAAAAAGGCGGGGCCAGCTTGTCGAAGAACCTTGTTTTCAGGAGAAAATGAGGTTCTTTTTTAAGGCTG
>CAZTCR010000019.1:0-56069 GCA_964612185.1 uncultured Eubacteriales bacterium | reverse complement strand
AAGCTTTTCTACGATTTCGTGACCTATTTCTTCATTTTAACTTTACAGAGCCATGATTTTACAAAGGATGGAAATGGATATTATAAATATGTTTCATCGATATATTATTAATTCTATTTATAAGACTTATTGTAAAACTATAATCAAAACAAATGACCGCCAACGGCGGTCATTTCATCATTATCTGGACAAGGCACCCCTTGTCCCTACTTTTTTATAACAATCTCAAAAATATCCATCGGCTTCTCGATGATATAATCCGCCCCAGCTTCCTCAAACTCTTTCCGGCTGCCATACCCGAACAGCACCCCTGCGCTGTCCACTCCGGCTTTCTTTGCGCCGATTATATCAAAACAGCGGTCGCCGACCATCAACACCTTCGCGCCTGCCGGCAGACTCATCGCTTCCATTGCCCGCCGAATGATTGCCGACTTGTCGGAATTTGTGTAGTCAATATCGGAACCCTTTACGGTGTCAACCAATCCGGAAAGACCGAGTGATTCGGCAATCCGCAGCAAAAACACTTCAGGTTTGGAACTTGCTATACCGGTCTTGATATTCTTCGCTTTCAGTTTACAAAACAGATCCTCCATGCCGTCATACAGCGTTAACTCAAAGATGCCCTTTGCCGAGTAATATTCCCTGTATTTTAACACCGCAGCGGCGCAGGTTTCTTCATCAAAACCGAAAATTACCCGGAAGCTTTCGTATAGGGGCGGTCCGATAAAGAACCTTAGCTTTTCCGGTTCAGGCGGGTCAATGCCCATGGAGGCCAGTACATGGTATACACCGTTAAAAATTCCCTTGCCCGTGTCTGCAATCGTTCCGTCAAAATCAAATAGTACCGCGTCATATTTGTTGTTCATGAAATACTCCCCGAAATGTGATCAGTCAGTAGTTTAACACAGCCCGGAGTAATTTACAATTATAGAATGGTGTGATATACTAATCAACAATCTTATTCAGTGAAGGTGACAATTATGGATTACACATTTTCAAACCGCATATCTTCTCTGCAGCCGTCGGCGATCCGTGAGATTTTAAAGGCCACCGCCAATACGGATGTCATTCCGTTTTCCGCCGGAAACCCGGCGCCGGAGGCATTCCCAATTGACGCGGTGCGGGAGATTTCCGCGGATATCTTTGCCAACAGGCCGATTTTGGCGCTGCAGTACGGTGTGACGGAAGGATACGAACCGCTCCGCCAAAGAGTAGCCGCCTACATGAAAAAGAAGCACAATACCGGCAGGGATTTTGACTCCCTGATGATAACCAGCGGCGCGACTCAGGTGATGGATTTGGCAACAAAAGTGCTGTGCAACGAGGGCGATACGGTTATCTGCGAATCCCCAACATTTATCGGTTCGCTCAACTGTTTCCGCTCTTATAAGGCGAAACTCAGGGGCATCGACATGGAAGCGGACGGTCTTTGCGTTGATGAACTGGAGAAGGCGCTGAAGGAAGAAAAGAATGTGCGGTTCATTTATGTTATTCCGAACTTTCAAAACCCGTCGGGTGCGACAATGTCTTTGGCAAAACGCAAAGCGGTTTATGCGCTCGCCAAAAAATACGGTGTGATGATTTTGGAAGACAACCCGTACGGTGACACGCGCGTGGCCGGCGAGGACCTGCCGACCATCAAGAGTATGGATGAAGACGGGCTTGTTATTTATGCGGGCTCCTTTTCCAAGATTCTGGCCCCCGGTGTCCGCGTCGGGTTCGCGATAGCGCCCGCGCCGGTTATCGCAAAGATGACCGTGGGCAAGCAGGCGGGCGATGTGCATACAACGATGTTCTGCCAGTTGCTGGTGAATGACTGGATGGAAAAATATGACTTCGAGGCGCATATCGAAAAAATTAAAAGTATCTACCGCGGCAAACTGAATTTGATGTGCGATTTAATCGACAGTGAGCTTGGCGATTTCGTCTGTTACAACCGCCCGGAAGGCGGGCTGTTTGTCTGGTGCTATCTGCCGGACGGCGTTGACATGCTCGGCTTCTGCAAATCGGCGGTCGAAAGCAAGGTAGCCATCGTGCCCGGCTCGGCGTTTTTAGTGAACGAGGGCGAAAAAACACAGGCGGTGAGACTCAATTTTTCCACGCCGACGGACGAAAAGATTGTTGCGGGCATGAAGATATTGGGAATGGTTGCCGAGAAATTCAAATAGTCGTAGGGGACGGGTCATCCGTCCCGTGAATTGCAGGATATAAATTGATATTATTTCAAACGAGAACTCGGGACGGAGAACCCGTCCCCTACAAATATCGGAGGAACAACGATGGATAACACAACAGCCACACCCGTGAAAAAACAGAAAGTGCTTAGCCTCATACAGCCGACTGCAACACCGCACATCGGCAATTATCTGGGCGCTTTAAAAAATTGGAAGCAGATGTCGCAGGATTATGACTGCGTTTTCGGCGTGGCGGATTTGCATGCCCTTACCGTCCGACCGGACCCGGCGCTGCTCCGCAGGCAGTCGCTTGAAACCTTCGCGCTGCTGCTGGCTATCGGGCTGAGTCCGGATGAAAATGTTGTTTGCGTACAAAGCCGCATCAACACCCACGCGCAGCTTGCCTGGGTGTTGAACTGCTATACACAGTTCGGCGAAGCGTCCCGTATGACACAATTCAAAGACAAATCAGCGAGCCAATCCGACAACATCAATGTCGGGCTGTTTACCTACCCAATTTTAATGGCGGCAGATATTCTGATTTACCAGGCGGATTTTGTGCCAATCGGTGAGGACCAGAAGCAGCACCTGGAGATTGCCCGTGATATCGGGGAGCGTTTCAACGGCCTTTACGGTAAAACTTTCACCATACCGCAGCCGTTTATCGGTAAGGTAGGCGCCAGGGTGATGTCTCTGCAGGAACCGGGAAAAAAGATGTCAAAATCCGATAAGAATCCGAAAGCATCCGTATCCGTTCTGGATGAACCGGATGTTATACTAAAAAAGTTTAAAAGCGCCGTAACCGACTCAGAGGCGGTTGTCCGCTATGCGGACGGGAAGGACGGCATCAATAACCTCATGTCCATCTATTCCTGCTGCACCGGGTTGGGGTTTGAAGCAATTGAAGCGGAATTCGCGGGGAAAGGCTACGGGGACTTCAAGGTTGCTGTTGCGCAGGCGGTCATTGAGGAACTGCGGCCGTTCCAGCAAAAGTTTAAAGAACTTATCGCGGATACAGCATATTTGAACGCCTGCATTGACAAGGGAACCGAAACCGCCACGCGGATATCACAGCGAACACTGGACAAGGTTACGAAAAAAATAGGTTTGTTGTAAAATATACAAGCAGAAACGCCGTTTTCGAACGGCGTTTTGTTTAAGTTGCTAATAAAAGCAAGAAATGAATAAAAACTCAAAAACGGGGTTGATATTTTGCATAATTAGTGTATAATGGCGTATATTGTTTAATTTTCAAAATAATTGGAGGACCTGTCATGAAAAAGATTAAAAAAGTTGTGTTGGCATATTCGGGGGGCTTGGACACCTCGATTATCATACCGTGGTTAAAGGAAAACTATGACAACTGCGAAGTCATCGCCGTTTCGGGCGATGTCGGTCAGGGGACCGAGTTGGAAGGCTTGGAAGAAAAAGCAATCAAAACCGGTGCTTCCAAACTGTATATAGAAGATTTAAAGCAAGAGTTTGTGGAAGACTATATATTCCCGACGCTCAAAGCCGGCGCGGTGTATGAAAAGGATTATCTCCTGGGCACTTCCTTTGCCCGCCCGATAATCGCGAAGAGGGTTGTTGAAATTGCCAAGGCGGAAGGCGCGGACGCCATCTGCCACGGCTGCACCGGTAAGGGCAACGACCAGGTCCGATTTGAACTGACGATTAAAGCCTTCGCGCCGGAAATGGCCATCATCGCGCCCTGGCGTATCTGGGACATCAAGTCCCGTGAAGAAGAGATTGACTATGCCGAGGCGAGGAACATCCCGCTGAAAATTAACCGCGAAACCAACTATTCAAAAGATAAGAACCTTTGGCATCTTTCGCACGAGGGGATGGATTTGGAAAGCCCCGCGAACGAGCCGCAATACAATAAACCCGGCTTTTTGGAGATGTGTGTTTCACCGGAACAGGCCCCGGATGTGCCGACTTATGTGACGGTTACATTTGAAAAAGGCGTACCGGTTGCCGTGGACGGCGAAAAGCTCGGTCCGGTCGAATTGGTTTACAAGCTCAACGAAATCGGCGGCAAAAATGCCATCGGCCTCGTGGATCTGGTCGAAAACAGGCTGGTCGGCATGAAGTCCAGGGGCGTATACGAAAATCCGGGCGGCGCGATTCTGTACAGAGCGCATCAGGTGCTGGAAACGATTACGCTCGACCGCGACACCCAGCATTACAAAGAAATTCTTGCCCTGCGTTATGCGGAACTTGTCTATTTCGGCCAATGGTTTGCCCCGCTGCGTTCGGCACTTGACGCGTTTGTCGACAAAACGCAGGAAACGGTCACCGGCGAAGTGCGGCTGAAGCTCTATAAAGGCAACATGTCAAACGCAGGGGTGACCTCCCCCTATTCGCTCTACAGCGAAGCGTTCGCAACCTTCGATAAGGACGAAGTATACAACCAGAATGACGCGGAAGGCTTTATCAACCTGTTCGGTTTGCCGATTAAGGTAAAAGCCATTTTGGACGAAGAACGGAAAAATTCGTAGGGAACGCATTGCATGCGTTCCGCCTCCAAAACGGATTATTTACCGGAACGCATAAAATGCGTTCCCTACAACGAAGAGGTACATTATGAAATTATGGGCTGGGCGCTTTTCAAAAGAAGCGGATAAAAAAACAAACGATTTCAACTCCTCCATCGCAACCGACAGCCGGATGTATGCGGAGGATATTGAAGGCAGTATTGCCCATGCCGCGATGCTCGGCGCAAAGGGGATCATCGGCACCGCCGACTGCGAAAAAATCACCTCGGAACTGAAAAAAATAAAAGCAGATATTGTAAGCGGTGAACTGCAGATTGATACCGATGCCGAGGATATCCACACCTATATCGAAGCAACACTGACCGCGCGCATCGGCGACGCGGGCAAGCGCCTGCATACCGGGCGCAGCAGAAACGACCAGGTGGCGCTGGATATCAGGCTCACCCTTAGAAAAGAATGTGACGCATTGAGCGCGCAGCTCGAGGAACTCATCACGGTTCTGAAAAACAAAGCGGAGGAGTATTCCACCGCGGTGATGCCCGGGTACACCCACCTTCAACGCGCGCAGCCGATTACCTTCGGTTATCATCTGTCGGCTTATGTGGAGATGTTCCTGCGTGATAAGGACCGGCTGGCCGACGCCAAACGCCGCATGAACAGCTCACCCTTGGGCAGCGGCGCGCTGGCCGGCACCACCTACCCGATTGACCGGCAAATGACAGCCGAGGCGCTCGGTTTTGACTCTTTCACCAAAAACACGCTGGACGGTGTTGCGGACAGGGACTTTTGCCTGGAACTGGCAGGCGCGCTCGCCATCGTCATGGTTCACCTTTCGCGATTCAGCGAGGAGATTATTTTATGGTGTTCCTGGGAGTTTAAGTTCATTGAACTGGACGACGCCTTTTCCACCGGTTCGAGCATTATGCCCCAAAAAAAGAACCCGGACATTGCCGAGTTGGTCCGGGGTAAGGCCGGCAGAGTGTTCGGTGATCTAATGGGTCTTTTAACCGTGATGAAGGGCCTTCCGCTTGCTTACAACAAGGATATGCAGGAGGATAAGGATGCGATATTTGACGCGGTGGACACGGTGAAAATTTGCCTCACGGCGTTTATCCCAATGATTGACACCATGAAGGCACTGCCCGAAAACATGCGCCGCGCGGCGGCCGGCGGGTTTATCAACGCCACGGACTGCGCGGACTATCTTGTTTCGAAAGGCCTCGCCTTCCGTGACGCCTACAAAGCAACCGGTGAATTGGTTGCGCTCTGCATTGGAAAAAACACGACACTTGAAGCACTGCCGCTGGCTGAATACAAAAACATTTGCGAGCTTTTTGACGACGGCGTTTATGAGGCCATCAATTTAGATAATTGTGTGAAAAGACGGGGCATGTGAGCATGCCAGCTATCAGTGGTCAGTGGTTAGTGGCCATAGCGCAGCAAGCTGCGCATTTTAAAATTCAACTGCCGGCGTACAGGCTGCCGGCACCGCAGGGCGGAAGTTGAATTTTTTCAACGAAGTAGGGGACGGGTTTTCCGTCCCGCTTCGGATTGTGTAACGGGATGTGTGATATGAACAACATTAAAATAAAAGCCGGCATCATCGGCGGGACGGGCTACGCGGGCGTAGAACTTGTGCGGTTGCTGCTCAGCCACCCACAGGCGGAAATTGCCGCTGTCGGCTCGGTTAGTTTTGAGGGCAAGGCGCTCAGCGAAGTTTATCCTAACTTGCAGGGACTTTGCGACAAAGTGTGCTGTTCGACCAAAGAGGTTATCGAAAAAAGCGATGTCGTGTTCGCCTGTGTCGCTCATGGCATGTCGCAGGATTTCGCGGCGCAGTGCGCTGCAAAGGGTGTCGCTTTTATCGATTTGGGTGCCGATTTCCGCTTGGCAGACGAAGCGGACTATGAACGCTGGTACGGCGAAAAATTCACGCAAAAAGAGCTGCACACGCAGGCGGTTTACGCGCTGCCGGAGCTGTTCAGGGAGCAAATAAAAGAGAGCAAAATATTGGCCAACCCGGGCTGTTACCCGACCAGTATCGCACTCGGACTTTACCCGGCGCTGAAAGCGGGAATGGTTGAAAATACCGGCATCGTCATTGATGCCAAATCCGGGGTAACCGGAGCGGGCAGGGCACCGTCGGACACAACGCATTTCCCGGCCTGTAACGAGGCCTTTTCGCCCTATAAAATAGCCTCCCACCGCCATACGCCGGAAATTGAGCAGACATTGTCTGCCGCGGCGGGGGAAAAGATTACGGTTGTTTTTGTGCCGCATCTTTTGCCGGTAAACAGGGGCATTCTTTCCACCATTTACACCAAACTGCGAAGCGGGGCGGATGCCGGGCAGGTTCGCGCGGCATACGAGGTTTTTTACAAAAATGAACCGTTTATCCGTATCAAAGAAGATGGAAAAATCGCGAACCTGAGGGATGTTAAATACAGCAATTTTTGCGATATTTCTTTACATGTGGACGAACGCACCGGCACCCTGATTATCGTTTCCGCAATAGACAACATGGTCAAAGGTGCGGCGGGGCAGGCGGTGCAAAATATGAACATCATTTTTGATTTGCCGGAAGACGCGGGGCTCCGTTTTATTCCGCCGGCATTTTAGCATAAGGGAGATACTAAATGAGTAAAACCGACGAAACACAGCAAATTAATTTTTTAGATGGCGGTGTTTGCGCGCCGAAAGGCTTTTTGGCCAACGGGATTCACTGCGGCATCCGCAAGAATAAATCCAAACGCGACCTGGCGTTGATTTTTTCCGAAACAGTCTGCTCCGCGGCGGCTGTTTACACACAGAATCTTGTGTTCGGCGCGCCGATTACCGTCACCAAAGAAAGCCTTGCTGACGGCCGCGCGCGCGCGGTGATTTGCAACAGCGGTATCGCCAACACCTGCAACGCCGACGGGCTTGAAAAAGCAAGGGCGATGCGGGCACTCACAGCCACCGGATTAGACATCGCGCCGGACGATATTATCATTGCTTCTACCGGTGTTATCGGTCAGCCATTAAACCTGACGCCCGTGGCAAACGGCATGAACGAACTGGTCGGGGGGTTATCCGCAAGCGGTTCCGATTACGCCGCGCAGGCCATCATGACAACCGACACCCGCAAGAAGGAATACGCGGTTGAATTTACACTCGGCGGCAAGCTTTGTAAAATCGGCGCGATAGCCAAAGGCTCCGGTATGATTTGCCCCAATATGGCAACCATGCTCTGCTTTATCACAACCGATACAGCCATAACGGCGCCGATGCTGCAAACCGCTTTAAATGCGGCTGTTGCAGACAGCTTCAACATGCTCAGCATTGACGGTGACACATCCACCAACGATATGGCCAGCATCCTGGCCAACGGTCTTGCGGGCAATAAGACGATTGAAACCGAAGATTCGGACTATGAACTGTTCAAGGCGGCGCTGACCGCGCTTTGTGTAAAAGTTGCCAGGGAAATGGCGCGGGACGGCGAGGGCGCGACAAAGCTGATTGAATGCGTTGTCACCGGCGCGGCGGATGAAAACGCCGCGAGGGCATTGGCAAAAAGCGTCATCAACTCCGCACTTGTCAAGACCGCGATGTTCGGCGCGGACGCAAACTGGGGCAGAATTATCTGCGCGATGGGTTACGCGGGCGTTTGGCTGGATGTTAATCAGGTGGATATTGCGTTTCAATCCGCCGGCGGAACGATAGTGGTGTGTGAAAACGGCATGGCGCTCGATTTTTCGGAAGAAAAGGCGGCAAAAGTATTGGCCGAAGCGGAGATTATCATTGATATAACCTTAAAGGACGGCAGCGGCCGCGCATCCGCTTTCGGGTGTGACTTCAGTTACGATTATGTGAAAATCAATGGCGATTATCGGACATAAGAATAAGGTGAGCAATGGGTGAACAATAGCTTAACAATGGCTAAACGATTGCTCACCTATTGCTCCGCAACTGTTCAACAAGATACAAATTCAATTTCAAGGAGATTATTGTGATGAACATTTCCGATTTTGACAAGGCTGAAATTCTGGTGCAGGCGCTGCCCTATATACAGGAGTACAACAACAAAATTGTAGTGATTAAATACGGCGGCAACGCCATGATTACCGAGGAGCTCAGGGACAGCATGATGACGGATATCGTGATGCTGTCGCTGGTGGGCATCAAGGTTGTTCTGGTACACGGTGGCGGACCGGAAATCACAAAAGTGCTTGAAAAAATGGGGAAAGAGAGCAAGTTTGTCAACGGTCTGCGCTATACGGACGAAGAAACAGCGGAAGTTGTCCAAATGGTGCTCGCGGGTAAAATCAACAAAGACCTTGTACAGCTGCTGAGCAAACGCGGCGGCAGAGCATTGGGTATCTGCGGGCTGGACGCGGGGCTTATCAAAGCATCCAAAAAAACCGACGGCGAAGATTTGGGCCTTGTAGGCAATATTGACAGTATGGATGTCACCGTCATTACGGATATGCTTGAAAAGGGGTATATCCCGGTTGTTTCCGCCATCGGCGCGGGGGACGGCGTGGTGTACAACATCAACGCCGACGCTGCCGCCGCGCGAATTGCCGCGGAACTGCGCGCGCAAAAGCTGCTGCTTTTGACGGATGTGAAAGGTCTTTTAAGAGACAAGGATGATGAAAGCACCCTGATACCGGAAGTGAAGGTCAGCGAAGTGCCTGCGCTCAAAAACAAGGGGATTATATCCGGCGGGATGATCCCGAAAATCGACTGCTGTGTGGAGGCTGTCCGCCGCGGCGTGAAACGCACCACCATTATCGACGGCCGGGTTGCGCATGCGATACTCATTGAAATGCTATCCGACGAAGGCGTTGGGACGATGTTCATTTAATTTTATTGCCGCAAAATTAAATGAAGCTTCAAAAATACTTGCCGGGGGAGACCTATGAATTTTGATGAAATCAAAAAAAACGCGCAGGAACATTTTATGCCGACTTATGCCCGTTTCGACACGGCGATAGTCAGCGGAAAAGGCGCGACTCTGCAGGATGCAAACGGTAAAGAGATCATTGATTTCACAGCCGGCATCGGCGTCAATGCCCTCGGCTATGCGCACGAGGGCTGGGTGAGGGCTGTCAGCGAACAGGCAGCAAAACTGCAGCATATATCCAATCTTTATTACAATCCGGCTCAGACAGAATTGGCACAAAAGCTCTGCGAACTGTCCGGCTTCGCGCGGGTATTCCTGTCAAACTCCGGTGCCGAAGCGAATGAGTGCGCCATCAAGCTTGCGCGAAAATACAGCTTTGACCGGTATGGCGAGGGCAGGGGAACTGTTGTCACACTCGGCAACTCTTTCCACGGCAGAACCATGGCAACCATCACCGCGACGGGGCAGCCGGAATACCACAAGTTTTTCCACCCCTTTCCGGAAGGATACAAATATACGCCCGCCAACGACATAAAAGCGCTGGATGACGCGTTGGATTCGAGCGTTTGCGCGCTGTTTATTGAAATTATTCAAGGCGAGGGCGGCGTTTTTCCGCTGGACCCGTCTTTCATTGAAGCGGCAAGGGATTTTTGTACCGAGCGGGATATCCTGCTCATTGACGATGAGGTGCAAACCGGCGTCGGGCGAACCGGCAAACTGTATGCGTGGGAGCATTTCGGGTTCAAACCGGACATCCTGACATCCGCAAAAGGGCTGGGTAACGGTCTGCCAATCGGCGCCTGCCTGTGTACGGAAGAACTCGGCAATGTTCTCACCGCCGGTACGCACGGCTCCACCTTCGGCGGCAATCCCATAGTTTGCGCCGGCGCGGCGGAAGTACTGCGATGCCTCGATGAAAAAATGTTGGCGGCAGTCGCCGAAAAGGGCGGGTACCTCAAAGCGAAACTGGAAGCGTTTGATGAAGTGGACAGCGTGCGCGGCAAAGGGCTGATGATCGGTGTTAAACTCAAAAGCAAGGCAGCAAAGGAAGTTGCCGCGAAGTGCGTTGAGAACGGCTTGCTGATTTTGACCGCGAAAGAGTATTTGCGATTGCTGCCACCGCTGGTTATCACCTATGACGAAATTGACAAAGGGCTCGCAATCCTTGAAAAAGTCCTGAAAGACAGTGATTAGTGGTCGGTGGGCAATTAATTATAGGTTAAAATGGGTTAGCAATAGGTTAACAATGGGTTAGCGATTGTTTAACGATTGCTCAGCTATCGCTCACCAACTGTTCAACAAAAGGAATAAAGATGGAGGTAACCGCATGAAACACTTACTAAAACTGCTTGACCTGACAGGTGAGGAAATATTGGAAATACTAAATCTGGCGGATCAGCTCAAATATGAAAAGAAAAACGGGATTCTGCACCGCAGGTTGGAGGGCAAAAGCCTCGGGATGATTTTTCAAAAATCATCCACCCGCACCAGAATTTCTTTTGAAGCGGGCATGTTCCAACTGGGCGGTCAGGCGTTGTATTTAAACGCGACCGATATGCAGATTAAAAGGGGCGAACCGGTGGAGGACACCGCGCGCGTTTTGTCCCGCTATATCGACGGTATCATGATTCGCACCTTTGACCAAAGCGAGGTGGAAGCGCTCGCGGAATACGGCGATATTCCCGTGATAAACGGGCTGACGGATTTCAGCCACCCCTGCCAGGTGCTGGCTGACCTGATGACCGTGCGGGAATACAAGGGTGCGCTGGAAGGCTTAAAGATGTGCTACATCGGCGACGGAAACAACATGGCGAATTCCCTCATCGTCGGCGGGCTTAAAACCGGCATGAGCGTGAGCGTCGCCTGCCCTGCGGGTTATGACCCGGACAAAAAAGTCCTTGATTTCGCTAAAGGTTATCAGGAATTCGCGCTCTGCCGCGACCCGCTGGAAGCGGCAAAAAACGCGGATGTCATCTTTACCGATGTATGGGCATCTATGGGGCAGGAGGGGGAGCAAGATAAACGCCGCGCCGCGTTTGAGGGCGTTTATCAGGTGAACGAAAAAATTATGAGCGTTGCCAACCCGGATTGTATGGTGCAGCACTGCCTGCCCGCGCACAGGGGCGAGGAAATTACCGGCGAGGTGTTTGAGGCACACTCCGCGGAGATATTCGAAGAGGCGGAAAACAGGCTCCATGCGCAAAAAGCCGTGATGGTTCTGTTAATGGAGTAATCCGTTGTAAATTGAGAAAAACAAAAGAAGAGGCTGTCCGCGCAGGACAGCCTCTTCTGATATTAATAGAGGGGTTACCCTTCAATCACCGAATACGGGTCCTGGCTGATCGGTACCAGATAGTTTTCATAGTCAACAATGATGCCGGCGTCAATGCTGTCCACAGAACCGTCCAGGTTGACATCCCCTGCGAACTTATAAACAGCATCGGCAGGGCTATCCCAGCTGATCAAATAGTTTTCCGCATCCACCAAAACACCCGCGTCAATGCTGTCGATGGACGAATCACCGTTGACATCCCCGAAAATGGCAATACGGAAGGTTTCCCAAACGGTGCCGGTGGACTGTTCTTTTACTTCAACCGTCATGCCGGTTCCCAAGGTGTCGCTTGCGGGGGTGTAGCTCAGATACCCGTCGCCGCTGATTTGGACTTTATTGCTTTCAAACTGTGTTTTGCTCAGTCCGGCCGGCAGTCCGTAGATAAAACCTTGCGAACGGTCAATTACCGCTCCGGCGGCATGAACACATTCCAATGAAACCCCGACAAGAACATATGGGATATCGTTGTTGATGGCAAAAGCCTCCGCGGCGGAGCCGGCCGGGCAATAAATCGTAATGTTTTGGCAGTCGTCAAAGGCATAGTCACCGATAGAGAATACAGCAGCGCCGATGGTGACTTTTTCGAGATTATCGCAAAACGCGAATGCGGATTTTCTGATTTGATTAACGCCGGCAGGCACAACATACTCCGCGGGTCCGCCCCCCGGATAGGCAATCAGCATATCGCGCCCCCTGCTAAAGAGAACGCCGTCCAGTGAAGAAAACATGGTATTGGACGGGTCAACGGTAAAAGCACTCAGGGAGGGGCATTCGATAAAACAGCGGGAGCCGATATCACGCACATTGCGGGGGATAAAAACCCCGGTAAGCAATTCACATTCCTTAAAAGCTTCAATCCCGATACTCTCGAGCGCGTCAGGGAAGGAGATGCTTGTCAGAAACCGGTTTGAATAAAAAGCGCGTTCACCAATGCTCAACAGGGTGGGCGGCAGTGATATACTTTGCAGCCCGGCGCTGTAAAAAGCACTGTCTTGAATTGTTCTAAGCCCCACAGGTAAAGATACAGAGGTGACGGTATGGGCAAAATGGAAAGCGCCGGGTCCAATGGAAACCACAGGGTACCCGTCGATTGTCTGCGGAATAACTGCTGCACGGGGACCGGCATATGAGGTTACCGTTGCCTCTGAGTTGCTCACCGAATAGGAGAATTTATAAATATTTGTTATTTCGAGGGTACCGGTCAGGCTGGGTCTGCCGTTATAGCCTGTATATCTTGCCGAGACGGTTGTATTGGAAGACAGCGTCAGCGTTTGAGTGTAATAGGTCCAAACGCCCCCTGTCAGCAAGAACTCTTTGTTGTCATAATCAGACGCTTTGGAGTCCGGGTATGTGATGGTGACCGTAACGGTTCCTGTTGTCGGCGTGGTGATATTTGCCGCTAATACGGGCGCGGGCTCCGGTGTGAAAATGATGGTGCCGTAGTTGTACCAGGGATTGGTGAACCCGGTTCTGTCAGAACGGCAGCGAACGAAGAACTCGCCAAAGGCGCAGCCGTCAAAAACGGCTGTGGACATTGTGGGCGCGTTACCCATAAAATACACGTCCGCCAAAAGGGAGCAGCCGTTGAATGCCTGACTTCCAATATAAGTGACGCTTTCCGGGATAACAACACTTTTAAGCTTTGTGCAGCCCTTAAAAGCATTGCCTTGAATCCACTTCAGGCTTTCGGGTAGAATTACACGGGTAAGGGAACTGCAGTTTTGAAAGGTGTTGAGGTTGATTTCTATCAGCCCGTTGTTAAGAGAGGCCGTTGTTAATGCTGTGCAGCCGAAAAACACGCTTTCGCCAAGCGTTTGCAGACTGACCGGAAGAACAATGCCGGTTAGCGCAGTACAGTTGCGGAATGCGGAATTGCCAATTGTCGCCAGCTTATTGCCGAAGGTAACGGCTGCGAGGTTAGAGCAACCGGAGAATGCCCAGGCACCGATGCTTATAATTGAGTTCGGCAAGGTAATGCCGGTCAGCGATGTCGTATTTTCAAAAGCATTGGCTGCGATGGCTGTGACGGTAAAACTACCAATATTTTCAGGAACGGTAACTGTGCCGCCGCTGCCGATATAGTCGGTGATGATTGCGGTATTATCCTGCGTATTAATGGTATAAACCATGCCTTGATGCGCAATATTCTGAATCAGCAACTCCGCGACAGGGCTGGTCAGCCCGTTGACATCTTTAGCACGCGCGTAGAAAACAGTATTGCCGGTGACAACAACAGGTTCAGTGTATGCCTGCCAACTTCCGTTAAACAGACGGTATTCACGGTAGATTTCATCCCCCTGAAAAACGGCTGTGACAGTCACGGTACCGGTCGTGGGCGCGGAAGTGTTCGGCGTAAGAACGGGCTGTGTCAACGGAGTGAACACCGCGGTGGTTATGTGCGTTTGCCATGGGTTCGTAAAGCCGGTACTGCCGGTTAAGTAATATGCTCTGAATACGGTATAGGGTTTGCAGTTTCGAAAAACATCAAACCCCATCCAGGGAGCATTCCCTAAGAAGAAGACTTTGGCAAGGTTTGAGCAGCCGGCAAATGCGTTGAAGTCAATGGTTTCAACGCTGGCAGGGAAGGTGACTGCGGTAAGATTGATGCATGACTTGAAGGCTTCCATTTCAATGTTAACAACCGAGTCGGGGATAAGAACACCTGTGACGGAAGACTGCAAAGAAAAAGCCTGCGTACCTATTACAGTAACCGGGTACCCGTCAAGAGAAGAGGGAATTGTAACAAATCCGCCCGTTCCCAAATAATAATTAATAATTGCATAATTGCCGTGAGGACTGTCTACAAGGGTATAGTTATAGTCTCCGCTGATTTCGGCCGAAACCGGAACTAAACCGGTTTGTATAACCGCAACCATTATGGCAATAAACAGGACGAGGGATATTAACTTTTTCATTGATGATTCTCCATTTCTTTCGGTATAAAGATTTAATTAAATTGAAGGTAAAATCAAACACACCGTGCCTACACAATTTTAACACTTTTATTTTAAACAATATAAGTGCCGACAGGCTAAAAAGCGAATGACATTACGCCAAAAAATAATGACAATTGTCATTTTCTGTCTTTATTAATGATGAACAGCATGATATAATTTTATCCGACTGAAAAAAGGAGTTGAGAAATTGCCGGTATCCGCAGCGCTCGCGTATGAAATATTCTACATCGAGTTTTGGCATATTTTGTCGCTTATGCTGATTCTCTCGGTCAATTACTATATCGCCTTGAAGGCGAACAAGACACCGCTGCTCTATTCCTATTTTTCGGCACAGGCGATGCTGGTTATCTGGATTGTTTCCAAAATATTCAAGACGGTTTCGCCGACAATCGGCTTGCGATGGACTTTTATTGTAACGCAGTATTTCGGCGCTTCCTTTTTGGGTCCGGCGCTGGTGCTTTTTGCCTGGGTTTATGTTAAAAAAAAGATGCCGGCTGTTTGGCAGCTTCTGCTCTTGAGCGTCCCGGCGACATACAGTTTTGTTGTGGTGCTGACGAACCCGTGGCATTACAGAATGTATGCCACTTTTAGTTTTTACAAAGACACCTTCGGTGATTTGTTCTACATCAATATGGCGATTTCATACCTGTATATCGCTGCTGCCGTGCTGATGCTGTCCCGCGGTTTTATTAAGATGTTCGGCCGTGAGAGAAAAAAGGCAGCGCTGTTTGCGGCCGGCATACTCTTTCCTTTTGTTATCAATCTGTTTTATATCACCGGGCTGTTTCAAACGCTGTTTGACTACACACCGCTGTTTGACTACACGCCCATTGCGACTAATTTTTCGTTAATACTTTTTACTTTAGCAGCCTTCCGTTACCGTTTTCTTGACATGCTGCCCATGGCCGGGCGGCAGATTTTTGACGGCATCGGCGACGCGATTGCGATAACGGATAAGAAAGGCAGAATACTGCGGCAAAACACGGGGTTTAGCAAAATCTATCCCCACGCGGGGCAGGGAAAAGCCCTGCCTGAAGGTCTAACGGCAGATGACGGCAGGCATATAACCGCGGGCACGAAGATTTTGAAAGTGACGGTCAAACAAAAGAAAAAAGTGAACATCATCAGCCTGACCGACAAAACCGGCATACACTCGATGCTAAGCCTCACAAAGACAAAGAATGCGGAGCTGACACAGGCAAATAGAAATCTGGAAGAGCTGCTTCAAAAAAAGCGTTTGCTGGCTGATTTAAAAACAAAAAATCGTATGTTGCAGGAACTGCACGACATTTTGGGGCACAGCGTTGTGTTGGCAATTTCGCTATGCGAGGCGGAGATTTTATCCGGCGCGGCGAATTACAGCGATACGCTGAAAAGAATAAAAAAAATGCTGACGATGGGCAGCGAAGAGTTTGAGGGGATTATAACAGCAAAAGACAGTCCACTTCTGCGGACCCCGTTGCTCATCAGACTTGAAGAGCTGGCATCCACCGCGACAAAGAGCGGGCTGACCACCGAGCTAATCATTCAGGGGTCGGTTTTTGATACAGGCTCAGCACTGTCACAAGCAGTATATGGTTTATGCCGTGAAGCGGTTACCAATGCCGTCAAACATGCGCGCGCGACAATACTCAGCCTTGTCATCCGTTTTAATGAAACGGACTTGGAAGTGTTTGCCATCGACAATGGGAGCGGCTGCGAAAAAATTGAAAACGGCAAAGGTTTGAGCGGTATGATCAAATCCTTCGGCGATGTTGGCGGATCGGTCGAGATTGCCTCGGACATCGGCTGCGGTTTTTATATTCACGCAAAAGCGGGGGGGGGCAGATGAGCAATGATATTTGATACTATGAAGCCGGAATTTATCCGTCAGCTGCCGGTCTGCG
Organism: uncultured Eubacteriales bacterium; assembly: GCA_964612185.1. Taxonomy (GTDB): domain Bacteria; phylum Bacillota; class Clostridia; order Oscillospirales; family Acutalibacteraceae; genus UBA1447. Next base: position 39,337 of record CAZTCR010000019.1, on the reverse strand, counting down.
GTGCCCTTTGCATTGTTTTTCTGCTTGCCTGCATCAGAGCCGGTGTGCAAAGCAACGGGCAGCTTTCATCAAAACTCAAAGCCGGCGCATACTTGTCGCTTGCGGTTGTTTTTGCGACAGCTTTTATCGGTACCACCGCGCCGTCACAGCGATATGTTGAATTTCTGCGCGGTTTCTTGCTGTACTCCTGCGTTGCAAGTGCCGTTGTGTGTGCCGCCGCCGCACTCATCTATCTGCGTACAAAGAAAACATTTTTAGAACCGGTCATTCGTTACAAAGAATTTTTGGATGATATTGACGACTTTGTTTATATTTTTAATTCGGCGGGCGAACAGGTCCTGCACAACAACCCGAATGGCAAAGAAGAGCCGTTACAGGTAAATTTGAAGTCGTTGCAGGATGTCGCTTGCATGTTTGAAAACGCCTGTCTCACCGGTGACATTTCGGGCGATACCGAACAGAAAATCACACTAAACAAGCGCCATTATATTGTCAAGGCTTCCGTCATCCGGGATAAGAGGGACACAATGGCCGGCGTTGCGATTATTTTTCACGACATCACCGAAGAACAGCGGCTGATTGATGAGTTGGAAGAAAAAAATATCTTAATCTCAAACACGAACGAAGAATTAATGCAGGCGATAGACATTGACGGGGCATTGTTTGCCCAGGAAGAACGGGAAAAAATCGCTGCTGAAATCCGGAAGGAACTCGATGTGAAGATGAATAAGACGCTGCGCTTTATCGACACATTAAATTTTCCGGCGCAGGAAAACAGTCCCCAAAAAGAACAAAACCTGCGCAGCCTTGCAGGGCAACTCAGGCGTATGCTGGCGGATATCAGAAGAATTGTCTATCAAACCAAAGAGCAGGAAGGAGTAAATAAAGAATGATTAAGATTTTAATCGCGGATGACCAGCGGCTGTTTGCGGATATGCTCAAAACAATTCTGCAGTCGCAGGAGGATTTTGAGGTAACCGCATACGCGGCCAGCGGCCGGCAGGCGGTTGAGCAGTACCAGGCACACCAACCGGATATTTGCCTGCTTGACATTCAAATGCCGGAGAGCAATGGGTTATTCGCATTGGAAAAGATTAAGGCGATCAACCCCGATGCAGGCGTTATTATGCTGACCACTTTCAGCGACGATAAAAATATTATTGACGCCTACCTTGGCGGGGCGGACGGCTATCTGCTCAAAGACATTCTGCCCGCAGTGCTGATAGAGGCAATTAAGTGTGTATATAGCGGCCTTGTGGTGATGAGCAGAGAAGTCCGTGCGCTGCTTGCCGAAAAGCTCGTGACCGGGAACTTGACATTAGCTGAATCGGTTAAGGACGGACTCGGCAGAAACAGTTTTGACGAGCGGGACATTCAAATCATCTGCCTGATTGCAAAGGGCATGTCAAACAAAGCCATCGCGGAAAAAATGAATTATTCCGAGGGAACCGTACGGAACCGGGTGTCCAATATCCTCGCTGCAACAGGGCTTAATGACCGCACGCAGATCGCGCTTTTTGCAATCAAAAACAGACTGGTATAAAATAGGATATTAAAAAAGAGACGGCTTATCGATTTGTTCAATCGGATGAAGCCGTCTCATTTATTTGCACAGAGTATGCCGTTGGTCACCCGCCAAGCAAAGCCGGCAGTTCTCCCGGCTCACCGATGATATGCGCGGCACCGCGTGCCAAAAGAAAATCGACATCCCGGAAACCCCAACTGACGCTCACGCAAAGCATACCGGCATTTTTGGCGGTCAGAATATCGATGTCTGAATCCCCGACATAAACAGCGGCGCTTTTATCCGCGCCGAGTTCCTCCAGCGCCATGAAAACCGAAGTCGGGTCCGGCTTCCGGGGAATCTCCGCCGACGCGCCGACGGCTGTCTGAATATATGCTCCGAAATAGTGTTCGGTCAGCGCCTTCACCGCGATATCGTTTTTGTTGGAGACAACCGCCATGCGGCAACCTCTTTTTTGCAGTTCAGCCAGCAGCTCCATGATACCGGGATATGGTTTTGTACGATTCATCATGTTGCGGTTATAATGATTTTTAAACTCTTCAAGGCATTGGCTGAAGTGCGTATTTTCTGTCCCGCCGGGGATAGCCCGCTCGATGAGTTTCGCGTAGCCGTCACCGATAAAACGCCGGACATCGTCTTCGCTTAAAGCGGGGAAATCACACAGTCGCAGCGCAAAATTAACGCTGTCAGTCAGATCGCCGAGCGTATCCAACAGCGTGCCGTCCAAATCAAAAATAACGGTGTCAAAACGCTTGATAGTGTTCACCCTCAAAAAAACGGCCTTGAAAAATCAAAGGCCGTTGTGCATTTTATGCCTTTTTCTTTTTCGCTTTTTGCAGCCTGCGCGCGGCTTTTTCGCTTTCGTCTTCCGTTAAAATGTAAGCAAGCCCCCAGATAACAATAGCCGCGAATATCAGGGTCATCATCAGTGTGGCGGAAGTCAGCTGCAAAATATCCACTTTAATCGCGGAGCCGAGGAACTGTACCGCAATACTCAGCAGCGCGGATAAATCTTTGGTGCTGATAAGACTCCCGACGGAAATCGACCCGTCTAGCAGCGGCGCGGCAAACCGGCCAAAAGATATGTAAGCCCCGATCATGGCGAGAATCCCGCCGCCGCCAAGGCAGGTCATCACCAACCGCTTATTGCTGAAAACAGCGAAGAAAAAAATGACAAGCGACAGGATAATCGCAATGGCAAAGAAGACCAAAAAGCTGATGGCCGCCGGCATCAGGCTCTGCACCCATTCATTTTCAAAGAAATTTCCGCCGCCGGAACCGCTGAAGAATCCGTTGAACGGGCTGGTTTCATCCGTTAAAGCTGTGACAACACGGCTGATGCTGATGTCATCCGCGATGTTCATCACAACAGCGGAAAACCCGAATTTGAGGAAGGAGAGGAAATATGCCGCCGGGATCACACACAGTGCCAGTGCGGCTGTAACAATGCGAAAAACAATTTTCATATCAAGCTCCGTTCCGTGCCGCTGAATACGGCAAAATGGTGCGGTGAAAGCAGGCCGGACTTACCAGGAGGAATTGAGCGCCACCGTGCGGTTGACAATCAGTTTTTCCGGTGTGCTGTCTTTATCCGCGCAGAAGTAGCCCTGCCGCATAAACTGGAATACTTCACCCGGTTTCATCTTGCGCAGGCTGCCCTCCAGCAGGCAGTCCTTGAGCACGGTGAGGGAATCCGGGTTGAGGTTGGCCATCATGCCGCCGCCGGCTTCATCCGCGGGGTTTTCGGTGTTGAATAAGCGGTCATACAAGCGGACTTCCGCCTTCACATGGTCCGCAGCATTTACCCAATGGAGTGTGCCTTTTACCTTGCGCCCATCCGGGGTATTGCCGCCCCGGCTTTCGGGGTCGTAGGTGCAGTGCAGGCAAACAATTTCGCCGTTTTCGTCCGTTTCATAACTGTTGCAGGTTACATAGTACGCGCTTTTAAGCCGCACTTCACTGCCGGGGAATAGGCGAAAATACTTTTTAACGGGTTCCGCCATAAAGTCTTCCCGTTCAACATACAACTCGCGGGAGAAAGTCACTTTGCCGGTGCCGAGCTCCGGTTTGTTGGGGTTGAGTTCTACCTCGAATTCCTCGGTTTTATCCGCCGGGTAGTTGTCTATCATCACCTTCAGGGGCCTTAACACCGCCATGGCACGGGGGGCGTTCAAGTTGAGGTTGTCCCGCACGCATGCTTCCAGAAGGCCGTAATCCACCACGCTGTATGCTTTTGCCACACCGACGCGTTCAACAAAATCTCTTATCGCCTCCGGCGGATAGCCTCTTCTGCGCATACCGCACAGGGTTACCATGCGCGGGTCGTCCCAGCCGGCCACTTTGCCGGCTTCCACAAGGTCCAGGCACTTGCGCTTACTGGTGACACAGTAGTTCAAATTCAGCCGCGCGAATTCAATCTGGCGGGGCGGTTCTTTAAAGCCGATTTCGTTGATAAACCAGTTATAGAGCGGGCGGTGGTTTTCAAACTCTAATGAACACAGCGAGTAGGTGACATTCTCCGCCGCGTCGGAGAGGGGATGCGCGAAGTCGTACATCGGGTAAACGCACCATTTATCGCCTGTTTGGTGATGCGGCACATGCGCGATTCTGTAGATGACCGGGTCGCGCATATTCAGGTTCGGGGACGCCATATCAATTTTTGCCCGCAGCACGCGCGCGCCGTTTTCAAACTCACCGGCGGTCATGCGGCTGAACAGGTCCAGGTTTTCGTCAATGGAGCGTTCGCGGTACGGGCTGTTTTTGCCGGGTTCGGTGAGGGTACCGCGATATTCGCGGATTTCGTCCGCGGTTAAATCGCATACATACGCCGTGCCCTTTTGAATGAGTTTCACGGCGCATTCATAAATAAAATCAAAGTAACCCGACGCATAGTAGAGGTTGTCCCACTGGAAACCGAGCCACCGGATATCTTCCATAATGGCATCCACATATTCCACATCCTCCTTGGACGGGTTGGTGTCGTCCAGGCGCAGGTTGCAAATACCATTATACTTTTCTTTGACCGTGAAGTTAATGCACACGGCCTTGGCATGTCCGATATGCAGGTAGCCGTTCGGCTCCGGCGGAAAGCGTGTCTGCACCCGGGTGTTGATGCCGGCAGCCAACTCCTCGTCAATAAAATCATGAATAAAATTCGAAGTTTTTACGGTATTCTCTTCCATATTCCTCATCCTTACTGATTCCTCCAAAGGTGACTTATTGCACCCGGAAGAAATTGATAGCGTCATTCATTCTTTGCCTTGCCTTGTCATCACCGAGCAATTGGATTATCGCGTGCAAATCGGGTGTGTTGCGGCGGGAGGTCAGCGCAATCCGGATGACTGTTGAGATATCACCCACATGCCCTTTAAACTTTTCGGGCGTTTGCTTGTATTCTTTGACATTCGGTGTGTAGCCAAGCCCGGCGCATAGCTCTTTGATTTTGCCGAACCAAACATCCTTGTCATCCGCCATATCAAACACCGGCAGATAAGCGTTTAAAATCTTCGCCGCGTCCGCGGACGCTATATTCTCCGGCAGCTCAAAACAGGGAGCGTACAGTTCGTCATAAAAGTATTCGATATAGCCCCTCAAATCGGACCATTTGGCAATGTCTTTGCGCGGGTTTGTATTGCCGCGGTCAATAGCCAAAATTGCCGTCGCATAGTCCGAATCTTGTGCGAGCAGCCCAGACAGCTCTTTGTCAAATTCCTTTGCCCAAGCAGCCGCCTTTTCAAATACCTCCCCGGCGGGCATAACGGAAATGACATTTTTACTGACATCCGTCAGCTTCACCAAGTCAAACAAAGCGCCGCTCGGGCTCATTTTTTTCAAGTTGAAGGGGAAAGTGCTTTGCGGGGCTGCCGGGTTTGCTTTGCGCCAATCCTCAAAGTTAGAATTGATCAAAGTCAGCAAGTATTCCAGCACGCATTCTTTCGGGTAGCCCTGTTCAACAAAAAAGGAAACGGCGGCCTCGGGGTCTTTGCGTTTGGACAGTTTGCGTTTGCCGCCTTCGTCTTCTTTCATCAAGGGAGAAACATGCGCGTATTTCGGCACCTTGAATCCGCAAGCCTTGAACAGCTGAATGTGCAGCGGCAGGGAGGCGATCCACTCATCCCCGCGGATGACATGCGTAGTACGCATGAGGTGGTCGTCTACTGCGTGGGCAAAGTGGTAGGTGGGGATACCGTCCGTTTTCAGCAGCACAATGTCCATGATGTTTTCGGGCATTTCTATTTTACCTTTTATCAGGTCATCAACAAGTATCCGCCGGTTTTCATCCCCGTCCGAGCGAAGGCGCAGCACATAGGGTTTGCCTTGCGCGACGGCAGCGGACTGCTCCTCCAAAGACAGGTTTCTGCAAACCGCCCATTTGCCGTAGTAGCCCTTGTTGACATTTTCCGCTTCCTGTTCGTCCCTCACGGCATTCAACGCTTCCTCGCTGCAAAAGCAGGGGTACGCGAGCCCGTTTTTGACAAGCTCTTTGGCAAAGCACCGGTAAATGTCCCGCCGCTGGCTTTGCTGATACGGCCCGTAATCGCCCTGCTCGGTGCCAAAGCCTGTAACGCCTTCGTCAGGTGTTAAGTCAAAAGCGTTTAATCCGTTGATGATAGCGGAAACGCCGTCTTCCACCTCGCGCTTCTTGTCTGTGTCCTCAATCCTCAAAAAGAAAACACCGCCGGTGCTTGCCGCTGTCAGCCTGCTGACAAAAGCCGGGAACAAATTGCCCATGTGCATAAAGCCCGTGGGGCTCGGCGCAAAACGGGTTACCCGTGCGCCTTCCGGCAGCGGGCGGGGGGGATATTTTTCCTCATACTGCGCCGGGGTTACAGTGATGTCCGGGAACAGCAGGTCGGCTAATTTTACAAAATCGTTCAAAATCATTTTAAACTCCATTCCGCCACCATTGTGGCGGCACAAACAGTAATGAAAAAGGCATGTGCCGCGAAGTGGATGCCGGTCTTGTTTTACTAATCCCGAATATAAAACCTCTGAAGAATCAAGCAAAAACCTTCAATATATGGGTTTTTGTGCTGATTATTAAGATATGTTTTAATGAGGGACTTAGTATTATGACCGGCAAGTGACTTTTTTTAGTGTGAAATCTATTTTCACACTAACCTCTTTTGATAATAGTTATAATATAATACCCTATTATGGCAGAAAAATGTGAAGGGTTCAAGGGAATTTTGTAAAGTTCTTTGTTTTGTGCGCTTTTTGCCTCAGAAAAACAAAAACCCTCTGCATGGAGAGGGTGAGGCTGACAGTTCGGGTGTGACCGCACAAAACTGCATTATGGTTTGCAGCAAACCGCCAAAATATAATCGTCAAATACGCAAGATGAGTTGAGGATGCAATTTGAATCAATTTCTTTGCTCAAATCTCTGACCCCTGTGCCTAAGAATTTAATTAAGCTCTCTTTTGCGGTCCAAATTCTGTAAAACTGTTCTTTTTGCATTTCTGTCGGCGCAGAGAAATATATTTCCTGCTCATTCTTGGTAAACACCCGTTTTGCAATTGAATCAAAGTTCATATCATTCATCTTCTGAATATCAATGCCAATCGGTTTATCATAAACCGCACAGACAACAATGCTGCCGGAATGGCTGATATTATAATGCGCATCTTTATGGCTTGCCAAATACGGCTTGCCAAATTCTCCCACACCGAACTTCATATCAGCAGCAGCAATGCCGAATACTTTTTGCATTGCCGCTTTTGCAAGAATATCCCCGACCATGGTTAAGTCTTTGTCATTCTTAAATTTCAGTCTTTTGATACGCTCTTGTTTATCTTTTTCAACAAACTGAAAAAGATAGCCAAATGTCAAATCATCAATGCTTTCTGTTAAATGAACCGCGAATATCTCCGGTATCATACCCTTGCTTGAATGTAGGCTAAGATGTCATTAACGGTTGTAAGTGAGCGGATGTCCCGGTCCGCAATCTCAATGTTAAATTCATCCTCAAATTCAACCACTACATTCACAACATCAAAAGAACTTAAGCCTAAGTCCGCAACAAGGGCAGCTTCCGGTGTAATCAGAGAACTGTCAACGGCTACATGGCTGCTCAAGATTTTTTTAACTTTTTCAAACATTGGCATTCACTCCTACTTTATGTCTTTTAATTTTTTTTGTTGTTGTTTTTTCAAACTCGGTTTGCCTGAATTTGATGCTTTGCACCTGCTTGTAAATTGGCAGGGTCTTATTTAACAGTGCAATTCTGTCCCGAATAATTTGCTCGGCGTTATCTGTTTCCGGGTCCGGATATATCTCGGCAGCAATCAATTTGTTTTCTTCATACACAACAGCTTCTTTAATCTGCTCAATAGCTGCCAAATAGCCTTCAATTTCCTCGGGATATACATTTTTCCCGTTATCAAGGATAATTAAGTTCTTCTTTCTGCCGGTAATGTATAAAAAGCCATCCTCGTCAATGTATCCCAAATCACCGGTTTTAAACCATTCGCCGTCAAACGCTTCGGCGGTTGCTTCGGGGTTTTTATAGTAGCCTAGCATAACATTTTGACCTTTTACCAGGATTTCGCCGTCGCTGCATTTGTCAAATCCTACAATTTTAACTGAACATCCATCTAAAGGGGTTCCAACGCTACCGATATGCGTACATTTATTGCGATTTGAGGCAACACAAGGTGAACATTCTGTCAGGCCATAACCCTCGATAATGTTAACTCCCCATGTTCGAAAATCAGTCGCGACTACTGGATTAACAACAGATCCCCCACAACTTATCCATTCGAGCTTACCACCAAAAGCATCAAGAACCTTTTTGAACAGCTTTTGACGAATATCAATACCAATATAAAGCAAAGCATTGCTAATTCTCATTAACTGTTGGAATTGTGAAGCTTTTCCTTCGTTTTTAACCGTCTCCCAAATGTTTCGATGCATAACATTAACAACAAGGGGCACAAGAAATAAAAAAGTAGGCTTGACTGTTTTTAAATCACGGCTAAAGTATTTCACGCTCTTACATATATAAGTGCAAAATCCGCTATGCAGTGTTGAAAGAATGCCAACTGTCAGACTGAAAGTATGATGGAACGGCAACACGGCTATAGTATCCCCGCTACCACAAACATTTTTACAACAACCAACAGCATCAAATGTAAGATTATCGTGACTCAACATGACGCCTTTGGGTTTTCCTGTGGTTCCAGAAGTATAAATAATTGATGAGAGATTTTTCGGTGAAATAACATTTTCGCTATAGCACTCATTACCACATTCAATGAGTGATTGACCTCCTACAATCAAGTCGCTAATAATACTGATATTTATGGTGTTAATCCCAGTATCACGTAACTGTTCAGCCTCTTTGACGAAGTTGTTGGAATAGAAGATTAAATTGCACTCACTATGAGCCAGAATATGTTTTACTTCATCAATTTGTAGATCGTTGTCGATAGGAACAATCACATTACCGCTACATGATACAGCAAAATATATCAACAACCAATCAAAACTATTTTCTCCAAGAACGGCAATATGGGCATTTTTATAACCCTCATTTATGAGATAAGTGCCAAGACATTCTATATTAGATTTTAGTTCAACAAACGATATTTCAATTGCTTCATTCATATACTTAAGTATGCGAAATGCAGGTTTTTCACCGTACGTTTCAGCGGCGTGATGTATCAGTTCTTTTAGAGTAGAAATATTGTCTGTTTCATAGAGAGGGTATTTACTATTTTTCATTACAAGCCTCCAAATACCCAGTGCTTCTGAAATACTCAACATATCGTTTTATGTACTCAACAGTTATCGGTGGCCATTCAAAATCTAATCTATTTAAGTATTTTGTAGAAAGCGTATTATGTACAAAAATATTAACCACATAAGATAAACGCATATTCTCATCCATATCATTAATTAAAGCCTCATAGGCGTGTTTTAAATCATCGTTTTTCGCCATTAACTTAATTTTCTCAACAAAATCTGTTTCCTTCGCAAAGTGCACATCAACTCCTATTGACATAAAGGATTCAACAATATTATTAAGGGATGTCTTGTGATGGACATGGAAAACATTCCGTTTCATATTGAAGTGTTGCGCAATTGTTTTGATTGCCTTTGCACAGTATTCAATTGGAAGCATATCCACAACAATGCTGTCCAAATAGTCAGGCAATATACCAATTTCTATAATAGCCTTTACCCTTTTTACAAAAGCATTTTCGCTAAAGTTACTTTGAAATTTTGCGTCTGAATACCTGTTTGTCAAATTTCCGACTCGAACGATATTTGCCTCAAGCCCTTCGAGAACAGCATCAAGCACGACACATTCCGCTTCAAACTTACTGCGTATATATACATTATCAAGTGGTTGCCCGATATATAAGCAGTTTTCAAAGAAATGTAGCTCTTCATCAGCCTCTTTAAAACCGAATTGATCAAATAGACCATCTCCTGAAACACTCATTGTTGAGATGTGTATCAGCTTTGCTCCATTAGATTTTGCATATTTAATTACATTTTGGGTCCCTAAAACATTTATTTCATAGAAATGCTTATATGAACCGAAGTGTTTCACAGTTGCTGCGGTATGTATAACCATAGCAACAGTCGGAATCTCACCGTCTGCTAATTTTTCCTTAGTTATATCCCCGCATATAGGTATAATTTTTGTTCCGAACACATCGTCATATTTATCCTTAAAGTAATATTTAAGAACACTTCTTAATCTTTGACCGCTATCGTTAATGTCGCTACCGCGTACCAAGCAGTAGACTTTACCTTGCTCACTATCAACGTATTCTGACAAAACATGTGCTCCTAAAAAGCCTGTTGCCCCAGTTATTAGAATATCACCGACATCTGTTTTTAACGGTATAAAGTTTTCGTCAACAACATTTTCTGAAAGTATCGGTTCATATTTTTCAAAATCTGAAACATTATATGCATTTGTGTTTTTATCGCCATTTTCTATAAATTCACACATTTCCTCAACCGTCGGATTATCAAAAACGGCTTGCAGACTAAAGTATATCCCAGCATTATGAGCTTTTGAAACAAACTCGATAGCTTTTAAACTATCCCCGCCAATTTCAAAAAAATTTTCGGTTAGCCCAATGGGCGAAGCTTTTAACACTTCCTCCATGATTTTGCATATCTTTTTTTGTTGCTCCGTAATCGGCGCTGTATATTCCATTGTTGAAGCAATATTTACAAGGTCTATGTCCGGCAGTGCCTTGCGGTTTATTTTCCCGCTTGATGTCATCGGTAATGCATCTAGTCTTGTGAAAATATGCGGAATCATGTAAAGCGGCAGTTTCTCTCCCATGAAAGCTCGAACAGCCTTTAGGTCAACATCAGAATCCGTAAGATAAAACGCACAGATATATTGCCGCTGATTTTCGTCTTTTTGTAAAGCAACAACCGCTTGCTTTATACTTTCATAAGAAGACAAAACAGTTTCAATTTCTCCAAGTTCTATTCTCAGTCCTCTTATTTTCACTTGAAAGTCGTTTCTGCCGATGAATTCAATATTTCCGTCAGCACGCCATTTTGCAAGATCGCCTGTCTTATACATCTTGCCCTTACCGAACGGATTATCCACAAACTTTTCTGCTGTTAATTCCGGTCGATTCAGGTAGCCCTTGCCAACACCGTCTCCGGCTATACAAAGCTCACCTATTGCTCCGATGGGCATATGGTCCTGATATTTATTCAGTATGTAAATCTGTGTATTCGCTATCGGTTTGCCAATTGTAATATCTGTCTTTCTAATCTCCGTATTGGTTGACCATACTGTTGTTTCGGTTGGTCCGTAGATGTTGTAAATCCTTGCATCTGTATGTTTTACAAGTTGTTCAATAAGCGGTTTTTCAAGCTTTTCTCCGCCGAGTACAATAACCTTTAATGTTTTTAGGTACTGCAATTGCTCGCTGTCATATATGAGTAACTGCATTTTTGTCGGTGTGGTTTGTATGACATCAATGTTATTCTCAACAACAAGCTTATTCAGCTCGCTCTGTATGCTTGCTTGATTTTCATCGGATAAATAGATTCTCATACCGTTCAGCAGCGGCAGGATACTCTCTGTTACAAAGATATCAAAGCCAACCGTTGTAACGGATACTATTGATTCGTGCCAAGGCTGTATGATACAGTTAACCACATTATTATTGCAAAAATTAACTACATTTCGATGTGTAATTAAAGTGCCTTTTGGCTGACCTGTGGAGCCGGATGTGTAAATGCAGTAGCAGATGCTTGCGGAAGACATCAGGATGCACGGATTTTCTGTGTGCTGATGAGCGAAGAACTTGTTAATGGTTTCTTCCGAAACACATAACACAGCACTACTATCCACCAGCATATGTTCAATACGTTCCTTCGGATACTGCGGGTCAATGGGCAGATACGCAGCGCCTGCTTTGAGTATGCCCAACATCGCTGCTATCAGATAGCTTTTTCTCGTTAGTGTGAACGCCACAATATCGCCCGGCTTTACGCCCTGTTCTATCAATCCGTGCGCAATCCGGTTTGCCTGTTCGTTCAATTCCCGGTAAGTCAATGTTTTGTCACATGCCACCACCGCCATTTTGTCCGGCGACTTTTCAACTTGCTCCTCAAACAACTGATGAACGGTCTTGTCCCTCGAGTACACGACGGCCGTATCGTTAAATGTATAAAGCAGCGTGTGTAGTTCTTCGACTGAAAGAACGCTAAGCTCATACAATTTTTTTTCTTCACAATCTGTAGCCGAATGGATAAGATTCATTAAATGACCGTGCATGCTTTCAATTTCGGTTTTGCTGAATTTCTCTGTCTGATAGTCGTAGTTAACAGTAAACAATCCTTTATCGTCCCGATCGTCAATATGCACCTGCAGGCTTTCGGTCTGCAAGCCTTGGTAATACCACTCGGTTATAAATGCAACATCGTTATTGCCGAATATTTTTGCGTTTTGGTAACTGACAATAACATCAAACAGCACTTCGCTTTGGTTCTTTTCTTTTCGCAATGCTGTTAAAATATCGCTGTAAATAAACTTCTGATGGCGGAAGTTTGAAGCCATTTCGGTTGTTAATTTGTTGGCCAGTTCAGCAAAGGTGTCTTCTTCGCCAATGTTGACGGCAACCGGAATCGTATTGATAAATGTTCCGACTGTGTTTTTATCAACGGTTCCTGCCCTGTTGATAACGGGGGTGCCTATGTAAAAGTTGTTTTTATCCGTGATTCTGTAGCAGTAAGCGGCAACAGCCGTGGCAAAAAGCATAAACTCCGATAGGTCGCTTTTTTTACAGTAGTTTTTAATTTTGTTGGTCTGTTCTTCCGATAGGGTTACATTGAACCGGTCTGATTCATATCCTTTTGTGACTTTTTCGGATAGATAGTTAACCTCATTGTTTTTGTCGTAAACACTCAGCCAATACTCCTTGTCTTTTGCGTATTTGTCGCTGTTGATATACGCTTGTTCTTTTGTTAAATAATCTGTATACGAATAAGTTGCGGTTTCGTCACCGGAAAGTATGCTGTTTATTTGATTTGCAAGGATGCTCAATGTCCACGCGTCACCGATGATGTGATGCAGTTTGACATATATGCCGCTTTTTGCGGGAGTTTTAATTACGGTGAACTCATAGAGGGATGAGAATAAGTCAATACCAATGCGGGCATTTTCGTTCGCCCATGCTTCGTATTCATCGTCCGAGCTAAAGCACGCCGAAGGTATGCTTTGCTCTGTATATTCATTGATAGTTTGCATAGGAATACTGCCCTGCATAACAATCCTTGTGCGCAGAGTATCCGTGCTTTTTATTAATATGTTTACTGTTTTTTCAAGAACGATTGTTTCGTAATCTTGTTCGAATAAAATGGCACCCGCAATGTTACAGACGCTGCCGCCTAAGAATCTGTCCATTTCGTAGATTGCTGTTTGTGGCTTGGATAAGTTGAACATATTTCGTCTCCATATAATACATGTTACATAATTATTTAAAATAATATCACAATGCTCGATAATGCGCAATAAAAATTTATAAATAATTACAATAGATTTTTGATTTTTATAAAATTCTTCGTTTCGGGTCACGAATTGATCAGTGCTTACAGCAATTAAGCAAAAAACTCACATATAGAATCCGACCAAAATACGATCACATCGTATCTTAGTCGAAATAAATAGAACGGAAATCTTCTGTTTATATTACTCTTGTAATACCGGAGTATTTTTGTTATATTTATACCACAAAAATTTTTACAGGCAGGTGTATGTATGCAGGAGTTTTTAACGCTGACGCTCGGTGAGCAGCTGGCAGAAATGGCGCGCAAGTATCCGGATGACAACATGATCAAATATACCGACAGGGACTACGAGCGCACATGGAAGCAATTCGATGAAGAATGCGAAATCATTGCGCGCGGTTTTATGGCGCTCGGGCTCAAAAAGGGCGACAAAATTTCCGTCTGGGCAACCAACGTGCCCGCATGGCTGCTGACCTTTTTCGGCAGCGCCAAAATGGGCGGCATTCTGGTAACGGTCAACACCAGTTACAAACTGTTCGAACTGGATTACCAGCTCAAACAGTCGGATACCAACGCGCTTGTGTTGATTGACGGTTTTAAAGGCACAAGCTACATTGACATCATCAATCAGCTCTGCCCCCAGCTTGCAACAAGCGAGCCGGGTGATCTCCACAACCCCGCGATGCCGTTTTTGAGAGCTGTTATTTATGCCGGCGACGGGGAATGCCCCGCGGGGATGGTCAAGTGGGATGACTTATATACCCTTGCCGAACAGGTACCGTATGAGGAATACGCCGTCGTGCGGGATTCCTGCAACTGCCACGAGGTTATCAACTTCCAATACACTTCCGGCACAACAGGTTTTCCGAAAGGTGTTATGCTCACACACTACAACATACTCAACAACGGCCTGACCATCGGGGACGGGATGAAACTGACGCATGAGGACCGGTTTTGTATCTGTGTGCCGTTTTTCCATTGCTTCGGTATGGTTTTGTCCATCCTCGCCTGCGTCACACACGGTACGCCGTTTGTGCCCATTGACGCGTTCAACGCAAAAAAGGTGATGGACGCGCTCATGAGCGAAAACTGCACGGCGGTGAATGGCGTGCCGACGATGTTTATCGCGATGCTTGATCACCCGGATTTTGAAAAATATGATTTCAGCCGCATGCGTACGGGCATTATGGCGGGATCGCCCTGCCCGGTGAAGACGATGCAGGATGTCAATGAAAAAATGTGCATGAACGAGGTCACCATTGTATTCGGGCAAACGGAATCCTCACCGGGGGTCACCATGACCCTCGCGGACGAATCCATTGAGCGCCGCTGTTCAACCGTGGGCAAAGCATTCCCGGGTGTGGAGTGTAAAATAGTCGACATCAACACCGGCGCAACACTGCCGCCGAACCAAATCGGCGAGTTCTGCGCGCGCGGCTACAATATCATGAAGGGCTACTATAAAATGCCGGAAGCGACCGCGCTCGCGATTGACGAGGACGGCTGGCTTCACTTCGGCGACCTGGCCGTGTGCGATGAGGAAGGGTATTATAAGGTTACCGGGCGCCTGAAGGATATGATCATCCGCGGCGGTGAGAATATTTATCCCAAGGAACTGGAAGAGTGCCTGTATCATTTTGATAAGGTCAAGGATGTGCAGGTCATCGGCGTACCGAGCAAAAAATACGGGGAAGAGATTTGCGCCTGCGTCGTCCCGAAGGACGGCGTCGAGCTGACAGAGGACGAAGTGAAGGAATACTACAAACAGAATGTGGCGCATTACAAAATTCCGAGCTATGTTTGGTTTATGAATGACTTCCCCATGACCGCCAGCGGCAAAATTCAAAAAGTGGTCCTGCGTGAACGGGCAGTTGAAAAGTACAATCTTCAGGCGGCCAACGCGATCGAAACGGCATAAAAATATGTTTGTGAAGGAGCAAATAAAAAATGAAACTTTCATTTTCCACCCTCGGGTGCCCGCGCTGGTCCTGGAAAGATGTAATCACCACCGCGAAGGATTTGAACTTTGACGGGATAGAAATCAGAGGCCTCGGTGACGAAATGTATGCCCCGAAGATACCGGAGTTCGCGCCCCAAAACCTGGCAGAAACCCAAGCGGATTTAGCGGCCATGGCGCTTTCCATCCCCATCTTAACCTCCGGCGCCGTGCTGGCGGACAAAGACAGGGCGCAAGCCTCTTTTGTGGAAGCCTGCGCGTATATTGACCTGGCGGCCGCGATGGGCGTACCGTATGTGCGCGTGATGGGCACGGGTGAGCCGCAGATAACGTTGGGTGACTTAAGGCTTGCCGCCGGGCTGTATAGCCAGTTGTGTGAGTACGCGGAACCACAGGGTGTTATCCCGCTCATTGAAACCAACGGTGACCTTTCCTCCTCCGCCGCGATGCGTTCGCTCCTTAGAAGAGCGGGAACAAAAAACTGCGGCGTGCTTTGGGATGTTCACCATACCGTGCGTTTCGGCGGGGAAAGCCCGGTGGAAACCATCGCGAACATCGGCAACTTCATCAAACACGTGCATGTCAAAGATTCCGTTACGGCGGGCTCGAAACTTGAGTACCGCATGATGGGGTATGGTGATATCCCAATAGCCGATACGCTCATCATGCTCAAAGCCCTCCGCTATGAAGGCTTTGTTTCACTGGAATGGGTAAAGCGTTGGAACCCGGATTTGCAGGAGCCGGGCATCGTGTTTGCGCACTACAAATCGTATATGGATACGCTGCTGAATAACGCGTTGTAATACTATTCTGCTTAAAAATTGTAGACACAATTTTAATCGGCAAGCAAAACTTGCCGCTGCGGCTGAAGCCGCAGCCAGATAGCATTGAACGGTATTTCCGGCAGCAAATGCTGCCCCCACTGTCTTTGGACAGCGGATTAAAAGACAGACTTGTCTATCTTTTAAATGGAGATTAGTATAAGCAAATCTTCACTCATTTTTAAAAACCTCTGTCAGCTAAAAAAGCGGGCAGAGGTTTTTTCCTGAATGTTGTACTTTACTATATCATCCAAATCGGAACGATTAAACTATTTCTGTCAAACGCCCCGAATTTTTCCGATGTGCATAAGAGCGCGCCGGTTCCTCGTTCCAAGGGCGATCTATCCAGAACGCTGAAAACACCGGTCATTTTAGCCGACGGAGAGGCGGTTTTTTTAATCTCAATCGGGTACAGTTTGCCGTCACCTTCCAAAACAAGGTCGATTTCTTTGGTATCCTTGTCCCTGTAATAGTAAAAATACGGTTGATAGCCAGCATTATAATAACTTTTGGCTATTTCGGAAACAGCAAAGGTTTCAAGCAGGCTGCCGCTCATGGCACCGCTCATGGCGGTCTGCGCATCACTCCATTTTGTCAGGAAGCAAACAAGACCGGTATCGTAAAAATACAATTTTGGTGATTTAACGGTTCGCTTTAGTACATTGTTTGAGTAAGGGTGCAGGTAAAAAATAATCCCGAGTGTTTCCAGTATGTTCAGCCATGATTTTGCCGTCTTTTGGTCAATATCGCTGGCCTCGGCAATGGTTTTGTAATTGAGTGCCTGCCCGCTAAGTGCCGCGGCGGCAGTGATAAAATTCAGAAATCGCAGGGAATCGATAGTGCCGGACAGTTCCTTGACATCCCGGTCTATATAGGTGCTGATGTAGCTTGAATAGACCGCCGAGCGGTCTGTGTACTGCCCGCTCATGAGCGCCGGCATTCCGCCGTCGAAAATGCGTTGGTAAAGCGCCGGCGTTGTGGCCGGTGTTACTTCTTTTTCCCGCTCCAGCAAAGCGGCAAAATCGATTTTGAACGGTATGGTGGGGTTGCCTTGAATCTCCTGCTGGGAGAGCGGGAACAGGCTTAACAGACACACCCGCCCGGCCAGCGACTCCTGCACACCACGCATGAGTTTGAATATTTGGGAACCGGTCAGCCAAAAATCACCCGGGGTATGGTGGTTGTCTGCCCATATTTTAATATACGTAAAAAGCTCGGGCGCGTATTGCACCTCATCAATAAACAGCGGGGGTTTATAAAGCTCTAAAAAAGCTGCGGGGTCATTCTTTGCCATTTCCCTGTCCGCAATATTATCGAGTGTCACATAAACACGGCCGATGTTTTCATCTTCCATGAGTTTTTGCAGCATTGTCGTTTTGCCGACTTGGCGCGGCCCGGTTATCAGTAAAACCGGGAACTGCTTGCTTAGCCGCATAAAAGGCTCTTCCATGGCGCGCTTTATGTAAGTCATGCATTTCACATCCTTCGGCTAAAATGGAAACCAATTCCATTATAGCCGAAATTATGCGTTTGTCAAGATGAATCGATAGACAGAAAAGCGGCCTGCGCAAAACGCAGACCGCCTGATGAAACTGTTCGGTAGGTTCAACTATTCGATGATTTCCCCAAAATACCCCGGCGCCAAATTGGCGGCATTGGATTCATCCGTATCAATATGCATCGCGAGGCTGAAGTTTTCGTTCACGCGGACAACAACATCGTCGTATATCAGCGAACGCTCGGCATAATCCGATTTGACTTTGACGATTTGCTTGTCTTTGAGTCCGAGTTTTTCTGCATCCGCCGGAGTCATGTGTATGTGGCGTTTGGCGATAATCACGCCGACCGGCAGGTCGTAGGTGCCGTTGGGGCCGACGAGCTTGCACGCGCCGCTGCCTTTAATGTCTCCGCTTTCGCGAATCGGGGCGGTGATGCCGATGGAACGCGCATCGGTTGCGGAAAGCTCCACCTGCGTGTTCGGGCGGATAGGGCCGAGGATGGAGACGGCGGGGAAACTGCCCTTGGGACCGATTACCTGCACTCTTTCCTCACAGGCGAATTGCCCGGGTTGTGAAAGGTCTTTTTTCGGTGTTAACTCATAACCTTCACCGAATAAGATATCCAAAGCCTCGCGGCTGACATGGACATGGCGGGCGGATGTTTCGATTAATACTGTTTTTTTCATACTCGGTGTGCCTCCAAAATATTTATAATCGTTTGCCAGTGGAATCAGTCTTTGTCACCATGTAATCGTGAAGTCTTTTTCCACAGCAAATCCGACTGAAACATCAATACCCAAGGCTGTGATGTAAAGACGCAAGGGCATATCGTAATTGGCGTATACCATGTTGCCCGTTACCGGATCGATTTTTGCGACAATTTTGCAGTCGGTGTAGATGATTTTTATGCTGTCTTCTTTTATTCTCGCCAAGGTCATGGCGGAACCGGCACCATCAACAATTTTTTCTTTGGATATGACGGAAAAAGCATTGCCGGCGTAGCCATTACCCGCGGAAGGATTAGGCGCGGGTTCATCCTTGAGGATGATGGTGATAATATACTGACCGTTGCTTTCCACACATTTGGCGGAATTAACCATTGCAGGTGTCAGTTTGCTTGTCCAAATTTGCCCTTCCACTGGGAAATTGGCGTTTTTATCCGCCTGCGACGTACTGACAACCCCTTTTTTATCTTTTATATCGCCCATGTTTGCATTGACAAGGCGCGTTCCGATACTGGCGAGTGTCTTGTTGTTGCCGACTTCCACATCTCCGATGGGTCTATTTTTTTCATAGTTTTGCACAATACTTTTCGCTTGCGGCTTCACTTTGTTGGCAGCGGTATTGTAGTAAGCAACAATTTCCGTAGCGGTTGAAGGCACGGCCGTGCCAGCTAAAACAGTTGTAGTTTCATCTACAGCAGTGGTCTCGTCTGCAACGGTGGTTTCTTCAAGCACTGTGGTTTCGCCTTCCACGGTAGTAAGCTCGGGGGCTGTGGTGTCTTGCGTGGCGGTTGTTTCACCGGGTGCGGTTGTTTTTGTTTCATCTTTTTTGCCGCAGGCGGCAAAGGAAAAGACAAAGGAAAGGACTAACATAATCGCGAGTAAGCCTGACATTTTCTTTTTCATTTATTTCCTCCACGGGTGAATTTTGAATTGTATCAGCCAAGTTAACATACTCAGCCCATACCAATAAATTATACATGACAGCGGATATATTTGCAAACAAAATTTAAGGGCTGCCGCAACAGCCTTTTACATAATTACCTCTACCGTTCAGTTCGCGGCGGCAAGCCGGAAAGTTTCGTTTGCAATTTGCGCTTCCTGTTCATCGTGCGTAACAAGCACCACGAGCGCATGTTCGGAAAATTCAATGATATACGGAATAATTCTTTTTTTCAGTTCGCTGTCAAAACCTTTGAAGGGCTCGTCCAGTAACAGGATATCCCCGCCGAAGGCGAGCGCCCTGGCCAGCGCGACCCGGCGGCACATACCGCCGCTGAGCGAGCAGGGTTTTTTTTCGTCCGCGTCGTCAAGTTCGCATCTTGTGAGCCAAAGCTTTGCCAAGTCGGGCGAACTGACCGCCGCGACATTGTCAAATGCCGAAAAACCCGGCATCAGCCGGTCATTTTGAAAAACAAAGGATATTTTTTTGCCCTGTATTCCCGCAATCGTGCCGCTGTCCGGCGTTTCAAGCCCGGCGATGAGCCGCAGCAGCGTGGTTTTGCCCGAGCCGGAATCGCCGAGGATGCAGAATATGCCTGTATCCGGTAATTCCAGGTCCAGGTTTTTAAGGACTTCTTTCCCGTCATATGCTTTCGACAGGTTGTTGATTGTCAGCGGCAAACGACTTCCCTCCTGTTTGATTGATGAGCGTGCGCGGCATCTGTATCAAGGGGTATCGCGTCACCATTTTTCGCCCAAAACTTTTTCAACAAAAATCCGCGCGATATCCGGGTCAAATTGTGAGCCGCAGCCTCTTTTTATCTCTTCAATCGCAGCTTTTTTGGTGAATACTTTCCGGTAAGTCCTTTCGGATGTCATCGCGTCATAGGAGTCCGTAAGCGCGATCATTTTTGCCTGTGTGGATATTTCGTCCCCCTTGAGCCCTTTCGGGTACCCGGTGCCGTCCGGCCTTTCGTGGTGTTCCAGCACATAATCGGCTATTTTTGAAAATTCGCTTACCGAACCGAGTATCCGGTACCCGATTTCGGAATGCCGCTTGATTTCCGCCCATTCCCCCGCGTGCAGAGCACCCGTTTTGTTGAGCACCGCTTCATCTACACCGATTTTGCCGATGTCATGCATCATGCCGGCAATGCTCATCTGGCTGATGTCTTCCTTTGAAAAGCGCATGGCCTTTGCCAACGATTCACAAAGTTGGGCTACCCGGTTCGAATGCTGCATTTCTCTGCCGTTTTTTTCATACAGTGAGTTCAAAATCAGATCGATGGTCTTGCTTCTGACACTGGAAGATTCGGCCAGCTTGTTTCTGTACATCATATCCTCTGCCAGTTTGTAAATCTCGTTCATATTTTCACGGCTGTCGGTTTTTACCGCAAAACCGACGGATGCGGAAAGCACCAGATTTTCGATTTTTTCCGCGGCGATGGCCGCGTTTAAGCGCCGGATTACGACAGCGGCTTGCTCTTTTGAAGTTTTCGGCAGTAAAATGACAAACTCATCCCCGCCGATTCTCGCGACGGTGTCCTGTGCGCGGCACTCGCCGGTCAGGATACGGGCTATCCGTTCAAGCAGCGTATCGCCCGCGGCGTGTCCGAAGGCGTCATTTGTGAGTTTAAGCCCGTTCACATCCACCATGATTAATGCTAAGGGATAGGAACTGCCGCTGTCAAGCCGGGCAACTTCCTGCTCGTAGTACCTGCGGTTGAACAAACCGGTGAGATGGTCGTGGTAACTGAGAAATTCGATTTTTTCGGTCTTGTTATGCCCTTGAATCGCCATGCCGAGCGAATCGACAAATACTTTTACAGCGCTCTCTTCAACCTCTGTCCAAACCCGCTCCCGTCTGCATTCATGCAGGCAAACGACCCCCCAGAGTTTTTCGTTGTCAAACACGGGAACGGTCAGCACGGTTTTAACACCCAGATAAGTATAAAAATCCGCGATAGGTCCCTTGGGCATGGCCGCAACATCCGAGACATAGGTGTCGCCGCATAAAACAGGCTGCAGATAACAACAGACAGCATCCTCCGGCAGCTTTTGGAAACCCGGATGCCGCGATATTTGCGGCATCCCGTCGGAACACCATTCCGCGGCAGGCAGGATACTTTGAACAGACCCCGTTTCCGACAACTCGCAGCGCAGAAGAAAAACGCGGTTTACATCCAGCGTTTCTCCCAGCATTTTAAACGCGCCGGGAATAATTTGCATGAAGTTGCCGGCTTTTAGGAAATCCTGTGTAATGGCAGTGATGATACCGAGCAGTCTGTCTTTTTTACGGTTTTCGGTGACATCAATCATCACCGTGAGCAGGTTGGATGAGTTCCCCGAAGAAAAATAGCTGCCCGAAAAAAGACCGGTGAACCTATCACCGTTTTTGGAGCGGATATCAATTTCAAGCCCGGAGAATTCACCGTCCGTGAGCAGTTGCTTTTTCGCGCTCATTCTCTGGTTGCTGTCAATAAAAATACCGAGTTCGGCGCCGGTTTTGCCGATAACCTCCTCTGCCGAAAAACCGAGTTTAGACAGGAAGGCTTCGTTGACTTCGAGGTATTCGCCCGTGTCCACATCCGTTATCGCCATGATGGCAGGGTTTTTGTAGAAGGACTTTTTAAACTTCTCCTCCGCCTGCTCGTAGCGCGAAACATCCTTCGCCATGCCGAAAATGACCGCCTCGCCGTTCCAGTCCCCAAGCCATAGCCTGGTTTCGACAGGGATCGCCGCTCCGCTTTTTTTCAGCAGGGACAGATGAACGGCTTTTTCATTATTGAGCAATACCTGCTCAAAAGCCCTTTTCGCGTCATTGCGGGTATCCGCCGGATGGATGTCAAGGATTTTCATGCGCTTGATATCCTCGTCGCTGTACCCGAGCGCTGTCTTGAATTCGTCATTGACAAACAGTATTTCACCGGAGGGGCTGATAACAAAAACAACATCACCGATGGCGTTAAAAAACAGCTCCGCCAACAGCGCCGCGTCTTTTTCGTCCGTAATATCGGTGAGCAGGTAACTTGTCAGGGTTCTCTTTGTGTTAAAAACACTTTTTTTAACATCGTACCATTTCGTGGTTTCGTGCCCGGTGAGCAAGAGCGGTGTTCTGTTCCTTTCCGCTTCGTTCATCAACTCGATGAACTCTTCCTGCTTTTTGCCGGCTTCCTTGATAAGCGTTTGTGCCGCCGGGTTGATACAGACAATTTGCCCTTCGGTATTGATGAGCGCCGAGGGGGTTTTCACATCCATATAACTGTTGTTCCAGCGGATTACATGGCGCTCGAACATGTCGTTGTAGACCTCGTTGACGGCGAACATACCGCCAATGAGCATCAAAGTCAGCGGCGTCGGGTCAACATATTCGTCAAAACCCAGCAGGATGAACAGCACGGCAACCCAGGCAGACTGAAAAGTGAAGAAAAGGAACAGAAAACTTCGTCTGCTTGTTTTGGCCTGAGCCCTTTTGATTGCTTTAAACAAAAGCACACCGGCAAAGATGATTTGGACGATGTAGTAGAACAGCAGTAAATAATAACCTATATTCTTTTGCGTGAGCATGACGCCGCCATATCGCCCGACGGAGAATTCGATGCTTCTGTAAAATATGCCGAGCGACGGATTGGTCACATACGCCAGCCAGATGGCTGAAGAAACAGCACAAAAAAACGCGACCAGCCGCGCCTTGATTTTAAAAAGCTTCGTGTTTTGTATAATGAACAGCACACAAAAGGTCGGCACAAAAGCCGCGCCCAAATACTCAAAGTTACGGACAAAAAATGCGGTTTCCGCATTGGCGGAACTCAATTCAAGAAAATAGCCGAAGGTGTAAAGCGCCACGGAAAACATGAACAATGAAAAATAGTTGACCCCCGACCCCTGCTTTTGTTTCCAAAAACTGACGCCGGCGATCACATAAATAACGGGCGCTATCGCGAAAAGCGATATCACTGTCTGAATAAAAATGTCGGTAGCGTTCATTTGATCACCCATGGAGATTCTGTTGGCGCGTGCGTAAGAGCTGCCCGGGAGGGGAGCTCGCCGCATACAACAGGGCTGAAAACCCGGAAACGGACCGCATAAATATAGCATGAACGGCCTTTAAGGTCAACCGCCCGCGGGAAAAACGAATCGTCCGGGTGCTTATTTTTGCTTGAATTTATCCAGCAAAAATATCAGAAGTCTTTCGAGCAGCATACTCATTACAATAACCGCGGCCGACCATGCGAATAAATCGGTTGTTTCCAGATATATTTTTGAATAATAGAGTTCTTTGCCGATGGATTTTGCGGGCAGGCTTAGTATCTCGGCGGCAACGCCTGCTTTCCAGGCGAAACCAAGCGCGGTGGTGGAACCGGCAAACAGGTACGGCAAAACCGCCGGCACATAGATTTTCGCAAGCAGTTTTCCGCCGGAAAAGCGGAACACTCTTGCCATCTCCAGCAGGTCTTTGTCGGTCTGCCGGATGCCCTCGCTGACATTGGCTTGGATAATCGGCAGCACCATCAGGAACGCGATGAAAACAGGGACACCGTCTTTGCTCATCCACACCAAGGCCAGAATGATGAAGGACGCCACCGGGGTTGATTTGACGATGTTGACGGCGGGTTCAAAGAGTTCCTTAAGTAAGCGGAACCTGAAAGTCAGCACGCCGAGAACAATCCCTGCGAAAACACCCAGCAGGAAACCCTCAACAATTCGTAAAAGGGACAACAGGCATTTCAGCCAAAAATCGACGGTTCCGGCCAGTTCGAACAAGCGCAGAAGGGTTTGATAGGGGGAAGGCAGGAGCAGCCCGCTTTTTACCAATACAAAAGCAAGCTGCCACATGCCCAGCCAAAAGGCGGCGACAAGAAGTTTTCTGATGATTGCGAAACCTTTAGTTTTGGGCGTTATAGAAGAATTCATCCGGCGGAATAGCACCTCCGACAGAAACTTTGTTGGCATCGAACAGAACTTGGAAGTTCTGCAAAGCGATTGTTTTCATCTCGGTTGACGATATAAAGGTCAGGCTGGAGCGGGGAATAGCGCTTTTGGCAAGTTCAAGGGATGGGATGATCTCTTTTTCCGCGATTAAAGCCGCCGCTTCATCCCGGTTGGCGTTTACAAAATCGACCGACGCTTTATATTCCTGCATAAAGGCTTGTATGGCAGCCGGGTTTTGTTTGGCAAAGTCCGTGCGGACAACCAAAGCGCCCATGGCCAGTGTCGTTTCTTTGCCGGCGGCCTTGCCGATTTTGTCCCATTCCTGCGTCAGGTCGAGCGCGACACGCAGGTCCTTATTTTTGCTCAGTACAGTTGTTACAAAAGGTTCGGGTAAAACGCAGATGGCGGCTTGACCGCTCACGGCCAGCGTCGCGAGTTCGCTGTGTTCGGCCTTGTATTCAATGGTCACATCCTTGTTCGGGTCAAACCCGTTAGAGGTGAGGATGTAATTGAGAATGTATTCCGGGGTGGCACCCTGGCCGGAGGCGAAAATGGTTTTGCCCTTCAGGTCCGATATACCTGAAACAGTGCTGCCGTTTTCAACCACATACAGCACCCCCAGGGTGTTGATAGCGAGCAGCTGCACATCATCTTTTGTTTCGGCAGTCGCTTTGGTTTTGTTGTACAGCGCCGCCGCCATATTCAGCGGACATGCGGCGATATCAACATCGCCCTTAATCAGCATCGGTCCGATGACGGTAGGGTCGGATTCTACAGCAAAGGTGTAGTTGTTCGCCGCTGCCCCGTCCTCATTGTTTTTCATGAGTTTCACCATGCCCATGCCGGTGGGACCTTTTAGGGTTGCGATGCTGATGGCGACCTTTGGGGCTGCGGTTGTGGTGGTTTCATCCTTTTTTTGCCCGGATTGGCAACCCGCCGCCGCAATCAGGATTGCCGCCGTGAGCAGAGCTGCCGTCATTTTTTTTGTGAATTTCATGTGTGAACCCCTTTTCAATTTTTATTGTTTATTGTTAGTTTTGCTTCGTCTGTAATGATGATTCTCTTGCCTTCGCGTAGGATGGCGCCTGTCGTTTCAAAATAATCCAAAGCCCGGTACAGCGATGCGCGGCCGATGTCAAGTTCGCGGGCAAGCAAGCTTAAATTGTTTGCTGTGACGAATTTTCTGCTTAATTCGTCCTTTTCGTTACTGTCTGCCAAACGGCTTGCCAGCCTGCTCTCCGCGCTTCCGGCGGTAAATGCCCGGATTTTATCCGTTAAAAAGTAAATCCTCTCTGAAAGGTAGGCGATATAGTTTTCGGCAATACGGCTGTTTTCCGCCATCAAGGCGCTCATGAGTTTACGCGGAATATACAGTACCCGGCTTGCGGACACAGCGGTGATTTGAGTCGCCGACTCCGGTTTGCCGGCGTACAGAGTGACAGCGCCGAACAAAGCGCCTTTTTCGAGTGTGCTGATAACGGCGCGTCCCTTTTTAACATTTGCCTTACCGCTGAGCAGCAGCCCGATAGCCGGGTCAGCCTTGCTGCCGGCAAAAGCATCCCCGCGTGCGTAAACGGCTATCACCGAGCCGGACTCAAGCCTTTGCCGCAGTGCCGCAGCATCGGCCGATTCGAAAAGCTTGGTTTGCAGCAGCAGCGCAACTGCTTTGTTCATGTCTTGTTGGTTCATAAATGCTCCAAAAGTGTATCAAATGGTACAGGTACAAGCAAATTATAGCGCTGTATTCCTTGTTTGTCAAGCATCATTTTTCATCGGTCCGGCATCAGGGAACCCAACTTGTTATTGCGCCGTTTTGTGACGCGTGCTATAATAGCTTCAAATTAAAATAATCTGAAGCATCTTTGTCAGGCGCGGCCTTTCCCGTCGCGATCGGCACCGGTATTCATCTTCCCTAAAAAGATATAAACATTTAGTACAATACTATTTTTGTTTTAAGGAGCGGCTTGATGAGCAACATAAATGAACTTTACGAACTTTGGCTGGAAAAGACAACGAACATACCGGAACTTCATGACGAACTTGCGGGTGTGCGCGGCAGGGAGGACGAAATTGCCGACCGGTTTTACCGCTATCTGGAATTCGGCACAGCGGGTCTGCGGGGTGTTTTGGGCGCCGGCACAAACCGGATGAATGTGTACACCGTCAACCAGGTGACGCAGGGTCTTTGCGATTTTTTGAACGACAGATATGAACATGCCGCCGTGGCGATTGCGTATGACTCCAGAATCAATTCGACGCTTTTCGCGGAAGAATCCGCCGGTGTGCTCGCGGCCAACGGCATTAAGGCTTATATTTTTCCGGACATTGTGCCTACGCCCATGTTGTCCTTTGCCGTGCGGCGGCTGGGGTGCAAATCCGGTATCATCATCACCGCGAGCCATAACCCGTCCCAATATAACGGGTACAAATGCTATGACCCGGAAGGGTACCAGATGACGGATGAAGCGGCGCAAAAAACCTACGAATATATCCAAAAGACAGACATCTTCCAAGGCGTGAAACGCATGGGTTTTAGCGAAGGAATCGCGGCCGGCAAAATCGCCCGGATCGAGCCCTGGCTTGTTGAGGAATATTACCAAAATATACTGGCACAGCGTGTTAACCCGGACGCCTGCCAAGCGTGTGACCTGAAACTTATTTATACCCCCCTCAACGGTACGGGCAATATCCCCGTCAGGGAAATATTCACGCGTATGGGGCTGAAAAATGTGACAGTGGTGCCCGAACAGGAGCACCCGGACGGCAATTTCCCCACCTGCCCCTTCCCAAATCCGGAAATCAGGCAGGCATTTGAATACGCGCTGAAACTGGCGGAGAAAAACGGCGCGGATTTGCTCCTTGCCACGGACCCGGACTGCGACCGCGTGGGTATTGCCGTTTATGACAAGGGCGAGTTCAAACTGCTCACCGGCAATGAGGTCGGCGCGCTGTTGGCGGAATACATCCTCCGGAGCAAAACAGCCAACTGTACCCTGCCGGAAAATCCGTTGATTATTAAATCCTTTGTGACCACCGATTTGGTTTTAGCGATTGCGGAAAAATACGGCTGCGAAGTGGTCGATTTGCTCACCGGTTTTAAATACATCGGCGAATACATCACCAACCTTGAAAAAAAGAACGAACAAAACCGTTTTATTTTGGCGATGGAAGAAAGCTACGGGTACCTCGCCGGCACACACGCGCGGGATAAAGACGCTGTCGTCGCGTCCATGCTCATCTGCGAAATGGCGGCATTTTATAAGGCGCAGGGCAAGACGCTAACGGAAGTTATGGAGGAGATATATCAAGAACACGGCACATACCTCAACACCGTGCTCAATTTTTCCTTTGAGGGCGAGAGCGGTATGATCAAAATGCAGCAGCTGATGAGCGGTTTAAGGGCGCAGGCGCCCACCGAAATTGCCGGTATGCCCGTCTTGAAAATATCCGACTATGAAACAAGTGAAGCGCAGGATATCTTAACGGGGACAACAACCGTAATTGACCTGCCCAAATCCAATGTGCTCGGCTACAAACTGCCGCAGAGCAACGGTGTCATCGTCAGACCATCTGGCACGGAGCCGAAAATCAAGGTGTATATCACCACCCGTGCGAAAGAAAAATCCGCAGCGGAAGAGCTTGCGCAAGAAATCGGAGCAGACATGAAAATCACATTAAAAATAGAGGAGTAACAGCAATGAAAAACAGAAAGATTATGGTTCGTATTGTTGCGCTGTTTCTGGCGTTGCTCATGGCAGCGGGTGTGCTCGGGATTGCGCTGCAAATCATCGCTTACTCGGCAGACACAACGACGCTGACCGCTGTTGCCGCGACTGGCAGTGAGGCAAACGAAACAAGGTGGCCGGTTATTGTTGCGGCCGGCGCGGTGCTTGTTATTGTTGTATGCGTTGTTGTGCCAATGATGACAAAGAAAAAGTAACAGGTAACTCAATATCAACAAAATGGGTGATCCATTGAACATATCAAACAAACTGGGTATCGGCGTTATCGGCTTGTTTATGGGGCGCAATATGCTCTATGTAAACAGGCTGGAGAGCGCAAAAAGCGAAGTCCGGGCTGTCTGCGATACGGACGAAGACAGACTGTTGAAAAATAAAATCGAATTCGGCATCCCGTTTGCGTCAACCGATTTCCGTGCTGTAATTGACAGGCCGGATGTGGACATTGTCGGCATCTTTACACCTGACCATCTTCACATGGAGATGATTCGGTATGCGCTGCGCGCGGGCAAACATGTGATCTGTACAAAGCCGATGGTGGTGAGTTTGCAGGAAGCAAAAGAAACGGTCGACCTTGTCAGGCAACACAAACTTAAGTTTTTAACCGGCCAGACAAGGCGTTATGTCAGCCATCATATGCAGGCCAAACAACTCTATGACAGCGGCAAAATCGGCACGCCGCTGCTGGCGGAGGCAAGTTATATACACGGGGATATGTGGAAGGTGTTTGACCGCGGCGCGTGGCGGTATGAAGTGCCGCAAAAAACAGTTTACGGCGGATTGTGCCATCCGGTCGATCATCTGCGCTGGTATTTCGGCGATGTGGATGAAGTCTTTGCCTACGGCGCTCCGAGTGCCGTGGACACCCGATATCCGCAGGACGAACCCATTAATATCATCGCCAACCTGAAATTCAAAAGCGGCCTGATTGCGCGGGTCATCAACGCCTGCGGAATAATTGAACCGCCCTACGGCAGCCAAAGCGATGTGATGCCAATGGAAGGCGTGAGTATTTACGGCACAAAGGGCACCATCACCAATTACCACGCACGGTATTTTGAAAACGGCCTTCGCGGCGAAGCGGTGACGGTGGATTTTTCAAAAGCCGAAAACGCGGTGGATTTTGACGGCCAAGAGTATGCCGGCCATACGGCATCGGTGCTCCGCTATATAAAAGAAATGGAAGACTGTATCATCAACGACAAAACCCCCGCAGTAGATGCCGTGGAAGGCGCAAAGGCGGTCGCTGTGTGCGGCGCTGTGGAGGAATCGATGATAACGGGTTTACCGGTGAAGGTGTTCAACGATTTTTGATGAATGAAGCACCGGGTTAACAGACCGACCGGCACTCGCGACCGCGGTATACTAATCTCCATTTAAAAGATAGACAAGTCTATCTTTTAAGCCGCTGTCCAAAGACAGCGGGGGCAGCATTTGCTGCCGGAAATACCGTTCAATGCTATCTGTCTGGGGCTTCAGCCGCAGCGGCAAGCTTTGCTTGCCGATTAAAATTGTAACTACAATTTTAATGCAGAATAGTATTCAAATGCGACGAAAATAAGAGGATGGGTTTTGCACCGTTGATAGTGCTGCCCATCCTCTTTTATTGCGGGGGAAAAGACTAACGCATCGCAAAGAATACGCTGATATAGTAGATAACCTCGATTAACCGGATAAACGGCGCAAAGAGCACCCGCAGCACCGGCGTGTTGTAAATCGTATCCAAAAATCCCCAAAAGCCGCCGCGTTTGTCAATAAACTCTGCTGCCGCGAAAGACACAACAAACTGCGTGCTCGTCTCACTGCTGTCTGTGGAGAACGCGCCCGCGGCTACTGTCAGCGTGTAAGAGTCCTTAGCCTTGAGTATGGGGAGCACATCGCTGTCAAAATAAAAATAAACTTCAAAACCCAAACCGTCGTTTTCGGCAGGGGAAAAGGTTTCAAGATAGCCTGTCGCTTCATCGGCAACAAGACTGCCCGTACTGTCCTTGAGCGTAAAGGTGAACAACTCTTCATCAATGGCCGTAAAACGGCTGTCCAGCAAAAGCTGAAACCAGTTGAGTTTCGGTTTGATGCCGTAAGCGTTGACAGACGCATAAAAATTCGTGATGTCATCGGAACCGGTGTCATAAGCGAAAGATGAAACGGCGGCGAAGACTGCCAGAATGAACGCCAGCAGCAGGGAAAGTGATTTTTTGGCGATGGTTTTCACAGTAAGACCTCCTTTTCTTGGCAGGCGGATCATTGTTGTCAATTTCAGTCTACGGGGAAGCCTTCGGCTTGTCAACCGTCTGCCGGCACAAACACCCGTTTCACCGTCATTTCCGCGCCGCCTTCTCGGATTTCACCGATGCCGAGGAACGCCAGTTCGCCGGCATAAACCCGGAAAAATCCGAAGGTGATTTGCGGTTCGATTCTTGCCAAATCCAGCGCGCCGCCGTTTTGGAAGCGGACTGCCTGCGCGGGGGTCACATAGACAGCGGGATAGGAACCAAGCACTTTGTCCACCGGGACAAGGTGCTTTTCTATTTCGCCGTTTTGCGCGGCGTTTTCGAGTTGCTCAAGCGTGACACTGTCCGCCAAGGGAAAGCCGTTGGCGAGCGTGCGCCGCAGCGCGGACAGTACCGCCCCGCAGCCGAGCGCGGTGCCGATATCCGCGGCAAGGGTGCGGATATAGGTGCCGGCGGAGCAGTTGACTTCGATTTCAAACTCATGGTTCGCTTCATCTGCCGCGAGCATTACTGCCGAGTATATTTCCACCCGGCGCGTTTCCCGTTCAATTTCCACACCCTTGCGGGCGAGCTCGTACAGGCGGACGCCGTCTTTTGAAAGGGCGGAGAACATCGGCGGGACTTGGTCAATCTTGCCCGTAAAGCTTTTCAGCGCTTGCTCAAATTCAGCTGCCGTGATATGTACTTCGGCGGTTGAAAGCACCTTGCCGGTAATATCCAGCGTATCTGTAGTGATGCCGAGCTTGATTTTGGCTCGATAGCCCTTGTCGTGCGAGGGTATCAGCTCGGCGAAACGCGTGGCGCCCCCGAGCATCACCGGCAAAACGCCGGTGGCCATGGGGTCCAGTGTGCCGGTATGTCCCGCCTTTTTTTCACCCGTAATCCGGCGGACACGGGCGACGGCGGAAAAGGAGGTGATATGTTCTGGCTTGTCAATTACAATAAATCCTGTCATCTGTCCTCCCAAAAAACAAGGGACGCCGCGGCGTCCCTCAAACAGTTAAACCTCATCGGCGATATTGCGTAAAAGTTCTTT
The DNA here is from genome assembly GCA_964612185.1 of uncultured Eubacteriales bacterium. Classification (GTDB taxonomy): domain Bacteria; phylum Bacillota; class Clostridia; order Oscillospirales; family Acutalibacteraceae; genus UBA1447. The sequence goes on along the minus strand of CAZTCR010000019.1, from coordinate 7,934 downwards.
TAACGCCGCATCCAGCGGTCCATCCAAGCGGCAGCCGGCGGCTCTCGCATGACCGCCCCCGCCCATTTTGGCTGCGAGCGCGGCAGCGTTTACCGGGCCGTTTGTGCGGATAGACGCCTTGAAATTACCGTCCTTGGTCTCGCGCAGGGTTACCCCGACCTTCACGCCTTCAATCTGGCGCGGCAGGGCGGAAATGCGGTCGCATTCGCTGTCGGTCGCGCCGCTGAGCCGGAACATTTCCTGCGTCACGGCAATCACGGCGCAGCAGTCATTAAAATACATCTGCATGCTATCCAGCGCCAGGCGTTCGAGCGCGGCGTAAACACGCGATTTTGTTTCAAAAAAAGTTTGGTTAATCTCGTGCGTGTTGGCACCCGCGTCAATGAGCGTGGCAGCCAGGCGGTGGGCGCGGGCGGTTGTGTTGGAGTAGCGGAAACAGCCCGTATCCGTGGAAAGACCGGTGAAGATGCAATCCGCCATCGGTACATCAAGCACGACGCCGAGTTCACAGAGCACCTTATAAATAATGACAGCCGAAGCGGCCGCGTCGCTTTCCAGCAGGACACAATCGGCTTCCAGGTTGTTGGAAGCGTGGTGGTCGATGCTCAGGTTGATTTTATCTCTATACAGGGTTTCAAAATCTTTGCCCAGCAGCACCGCGTCCGCAATGTCAACCGAAACGATATACTGCGGCTTAAAGGTTTGCTCCGGCAGCCCCTGCCACATGAAGGCGTAACTGTCCGGAATGGTGTCCGCACAGATGACGGTTGAATACTTACCCAGTTTACGAAGCCCTCTGCACAACGCGTAGGCGCTGCCCAAGGTATCCCCGTCCGGATGGTCATGGGTTAAAATAAGGATGTTATCGTGATGAAGCAGGAGTTCGGCGGCGTGCGCGGTGTTAACCCTCATTGATCGGACCTATCCTTTCAAAACTCTCAAGCGGCTATTCGGACTTTTTGTCCTTCAACTCATCGAGTATTTTGGCGATACCCATGCCGTGTTCCACCGAATTGTCCGCGACAAATTTCAGTTCCGGCGCAACACGCAGATGCAGCCTGCCCCCGACCTCACGGCGGACGCGACCTGTTGCGCTCTCCAGCCCTTTTACGGCGAGTTTAGCCGTTTCGATGCCTTCCAGCGCGCTGACATAGACCTTCGCGAATGTCGCGTCCGCACTGACATCAACCCGCACAACCGTGAGCATCCCTTGAATGCGCGGGTCTTTGAGTTCCCTGATAACGGCTGTTATTTCGCGCTTAATGTCTTCCGATATTCTGTCTTTTCTGTATCCGGCCATTTTTTCACCTTGTTCTAAACTTGTATCTGGTCAGTAACATCTTAAGCCCTCTTTTCCAAAGAGGGTGGCAGGCGCAGCCTGACGGGTGATTATTTCTCTACTGCTTCTCTACTCAGTCGCGGTATTCCTCTATCACAAAGGCTTCGAAAATATCGCCTTCCTTGATATCGTTAAACTTGTTGAGCGCGATGCCGCACTCGTACCCTTGCGCCACTTCTTTGACATCATCCTTGAAGCGTTTCAGCGAGGAAATTTCACCCTCGGTGATCACGATGCCTTCGCGGACCACGCGAATTTTCGCGTTGCGCACGACCTTGCCTGTGAGCACATAGCAGCCAGCCACATTGCCGACGGCTGTGATTTTAACCACCTGGCGTACTTCAATACGGCCAAGCTGCACCTCGCGGAATTTCGGTGCGAGCATGCCTTTGATGGCTGCCCCGATTTCTTCGATGCAGTCATAGATGATGCGGTACATGCGCACATCCACACCGTCACGCTCTGCCATTTGCGCCGCAACTGGGTTCGGCCGGACATTAAAGCCCACAATGATGGCGTTGGAAGCGTTCGCGAGCATCACATCGGATTCGCTCACTGCCCCGACGCCGCAGTGGATAATGCGCACCCGGACTTCTTCATTGGTCAGTTTTTCAAGGCTTTGCTTGACCGCTTCCGCGGAGCCCTGCACATCGGCTTTGACCACGATGTTCAAATCTTTCAGTTCGCCCGCCTGCAGGGAGTCAAACAGGTTTTCAAGCGTCACTTTTTCCATATTGCCGAACAGTTCCTCTTTGGCTTCGTGCTTGCGCTGTTCGACCAATTCGCGTGCCAGGCGCTCGTCCGAAACGGCGTTAAACAAATCGCCTGCCTGCGGCGCTTCCGCGAGACCGGTAATTTCAACCGGGAAGGACGGACCGGCGGACTCCACTTTATTGCCTTTGTCATCCGTCATCACACGCACGCGCCCGACGGCTGAACCGGCGACGATGATGTCACCGATCTTCAAGGTGCCGTTTTGCACCAGCAGGGTGGAAATGGGGCCGCGCCCCTTGTCCAGCCGCGCCTCAATAACAATACCTTTGGCTGCTCTGTCCGGATTGGCGCGTAATTCTTTCATTTCGGCAACAATCAGGACGGACTCCAGCAGCTTGTCCAAATTCATTTTGGTAATGGCGGAAACAGGCACGCAAATCGTGTCGCCGCCCCACTCCTCGGGCACCAATTCATACTCGGTGAGCTGTTGTTTGATTTTATCGGGCGATGCGCCCTCTTTGTCCATTTTATTAATCGCGACAATAATTTGCACCCCGGCCGCTTTCGCGTGATTGATGGCCTCGATGGTTTGCGGCATAATGCCGTCATCCGCCGCGACAACCAGGATGGCGATATCCGTTGCGTTCGCACCCCTGGCGCGCATGGAAGTAAAGGCGGCGTGTCCCGGCGTGTCCAAAAAGGTGATTTGCTTGCCCTGGATGTCCACCCGGTAAGCGCCGATGTGCTGGGTGATGCCGCCGGCTTCTGTTTCGGTGACGGCGGTGTTGCGGATAGCGTCGAGCAGGGAGGTTTTGCCGTGGTCGACATGGCCCATGACCACCACAACCGGGTCGCGCTGTTTGAGGTTTTCCTCGCTGTCATTGCTGTCATCGATGATTTTATCTTCGATGGTGACTATAACTTCCTTTTCAACTTTCACGCCGAGTTCATGCGCGACGATTTCAGCCGTATCAAAATCAATGGTTTCGTTAACGGTTGCCATAACACCGAGGGTGAACAGTTTTTTTACAACTTCCGTACCGGTCATTTTCATCAATGCCGCAAGGTCCGCGACCACAATCTCTTCGGGTACGGTAATAACCATCTGCGGTTTTTTGGCGCGTTCCGCCGCAATCCGGTTGAGGCGCTCTGTTTCCGTCTCCCTGCGTGAGGTACGCATGCCGCCTTTTCTGCGGTACTGCAGTGATTTTTGTTTGAGCTTTTGTTTGTTGAGTGTTGTATCGCTCTGCGGGGATTTATTCACGGGTGCTATTTGCTCATAGCGCTCGTTGTATTTATCAAGCTCGACATTGCCCGCTCTGGTGTCAACGGTCTGCGTCTCGCCTTTTGTTCTTGACTGGGTCGGTCTTGCCGGGTCTTTGACCCTTGGCTTGGGCGGGAGCGGCGCCCTGCCCTGGAAGGGTTGGGGAGGTTTTTGCGCCCCGGCGGCGGGTTGAGCGCCTTGTGCCGGAACGCGGTCTTTTGTGCCCTGCTCCGGCTTTTTGGCAGCGGGAACAGCCGCGGCTGCCGGTTTTGCTTCCTCTTTGGCCGGCTCAACCGGTTTCGGCGTATGCTTCCTTTCAGGCCTTGGCAACTCGGCCGTCGCGAAATACGCGTCGAAATTTTCAACGGCGTGCTCGGTGGTGAAGGTATCGAAAATAATATCGAGCTCCTCTTCCTCCAAAACCGTCATATGTTTTTTGGTGTCGGGGAAATACTGTAAAAGCAGGTCAACGATGACCGTGCTTTTCACATCAAAATCCTTTGCCACCTCGTGTACTCTGTACTTATTGATCATACTGTGCTGTTACCTCCCGTTTTGTTTTCCTCAAGCCTTAAAAATGACCGGGCAAAGCCCTCGTCGTTTATCGTCAGCACCCCTGCCGGTCGTCCCGTTGCCTTTTTAATATCTTCAAGCGTAAACGGCAGTTGAATCAGGGGTACATTTCGTTCTTCATATTCGGCCGCGCGGGCGAATTCTTTTTTTAGTCTGTCTGAAGCGTCCGCGCACAGCAGGCAAACCTTCGCTTTGCCGTGGACAATCGCCGCGATGGAGGAATCGTGTCCCATGCTCAGTTTATCCGCCTTTTTGCATAACCCCAGGAGCGAAAGCTGTTTATCAGGCGTCATCTTGCAACTCCTTTTCCATCGCTTCGTAGACTTCCTCCGGGATTTGGCATTCCAGAACCCGTTCAAACCGTTTTGCCTTGCGCGCCTTGGTCAGACAGGCAAGCTCGTGGCAGACATAGGCGCCTCTGCCGGGTTTGCGGCCTTTTAAATCAAGCGATACTTCGCCCTCCTGATTCTTGACCACCCGGACGAGCTCTTTCTTGGGCTTCATTTCGTTGCAGCCCATGCATTTGCGCAGAGGCACTTTGCGTTTTTGCATGCATTCCACTCCGTAAAAAAAATCAATACCGGTACCCTTGCTTATTTAAGGTCAAAGTTGATAACCTGCTCATCAGCGCCGATTTCCGGCTTGATGTCGATTTTCCAACCGGTCAGTTTCGCGGCCAGGCGGACATTCTGCCCTTTGTTGCCGATGGCCAGTGAGAGCTGCCCGTCCGGCACGATAACCCTGCAGGTTTTTTCCCCGCCGGCATCAACAATCACTTCAATCACATCCGCCGGCGCGAGCGCGGAGGCAATAAATGCTTCCGGCGAATCGCTGTATTTGACGATGTCTATCTTTTCGCCGCCGAGCAAGTCAACGATTTTGCCGACTCTCGCGCCCCTGGGCCCGATGCAGGCGCCAACCGGATCAATATCCTGCGTGCTGCTGTATACGGCGAGTTTTGTGCGGGACCCCGCCTCGCGGGAGACGGCCTTGATTTCAACCGAACCGTCGAAAATCTCCGGCACCTCGGTTTCAAACAGCCGCCTGACAAGCCCCGGATGGGTACGGGATATGGTGGCTTTCAGGTTTTTGTTGTTCTTTTGGTCTTTTACATCCACCACATATACTTTAATCAGGCTGCCTTCGCGCAGATATTCGTTGGGCAGCTGTTCGCTTTTAAGCAGCGTTTCCTCCAACCCGTCAAACTCGACAACGGCATTGCCGGTGCCCGGGTCAACACGCTGCACCTTCGCGGTGACAATCTCCTGATTGCGGCTTTGCAGTTTTTCGCTCTTGTTGGTGTTTTCCGCCTCGCGGATACCCTGGCGCAGCACATGCTTGCCTTTGTCCGCCGCAATACGGCTGACTTCCTTGGTTTCAAGCTCGATTTCGATAATATCCCCGGGCAGGGCGGAGTTTTTGTATTTTTGCGCCGCCTCTGTCAAAATATCCGTATCCGGGTCCGAAATTTCGGAAACAACCGTTTTACGCACAAAAACCCGCATCGTTTCCTTTTCCGGATCAATTTCGCAAAACACGATATCTTTGTTGTTGTAGTCGCGCTTAACGGCTGTTACGATAGCTTTTTGAATGCCTTCGCAAAGGGCTTCCATCGGGATACCCTTTTCGCTGACAAGCATTTTCAGCGCGTTAAAAAAATCGCTTGATTTCATTCTTCAATTCCTCCAAAATTATCAAAATCATCGAGTTTTATGTAACTCGTTTCTTTTTTATTGAGTGTAAGTGCTGTGCCGTCTTCAAGCCGGATGGTCATACTGCCGTTATCATAGCTTTCAAGCACACCGCTGAAGTCCCGTTTGTTTCCCCTCGGCCGTATCAGCCGCAGCTTAACCGGTTCGCCGATAACCGCCTCAAAATGCGCGTCCCGTGTGAGTTCCCGTTCCAGCCCGGGGGAGGACACTTCCAGATAATAGCTTTGCTCAATCGGGTCCGCGTCGTCAAGCGGGGCGTCGATGGCATGGCTTAAATCCACACAGTCGTCAAGCGTCACGCCGCCTTCTTTGTCGATAAATATGCGCAGGTACCAACCCGCGCCTTCCTTGACAAACCGGATATCCCAGATGCTCAGCCCCAGGCTTTGCGCGATTGGCTCCACAATAGACTTCACGGTATCGACGGTCGAGCCGCCTTTTCCTTTTACGGGCAAAAAATCACCTTAATTCTAATTATGAACTAACAAACAAGCGAAAAGTAAAGAGCGGGTTGCCCCACTCTTACAGTAAAATCCGTCTGACAAAAGGGAGTTTACCATATACCCCGCCAAAATGCAAGCGTTTTATCATTTATTTATTTTATATACATTATGTATGAGTTTGATTTATTGCTCTACAATTTACAATATGATATAATAGCTTCAAAATCTTCGATTTTGAAGCATTTTAAGAATCCCTGTCGGGCGCAGCCCTTCCTGCCGCGTGACGGCACCGGTATTCTTCGCTATCGACGATTTTGAAGCAATTTAAGAACTTGTTTTACATTACTTTGGAGGAAACCTATTGAAACTTGCTAAAAACGAAAAAATTCCGCTTGCTATTACCGCCGTCACCATGGAAGGCAGCGGCATCGGTCATTATGACGGCTGCGCTGTGTTTGTGCCGAACACCGTGACGGGGGATGAAATTACCGCCCATATTGTCAAGGTTAAAAGCAACTGCGCCTTCGCAAGGCTGGACGAGCTGCTCGTTGCTTCACCTATGAGAATCGAACCGGACTGCCCGGTGTTTTCGCAGTGCGGCGGCTGCGCCTTCCGGCATATCCGCTACGAAGCGGAGCTAAAAATAAAACAAGCCCATGTGAAGGACGCATTGAAGCGCATCGGGCATATCGACATGGAGCCGGAGCCGATTGCCGGGGCAAAAAACCCGGACCGTTACCGCAACAAGGCGCAGTATCCGGTGGAAAAGAGCGGGGATACGCTCAAGATCGGCTTTTACGCGCCGCGCAGCCACCGGGTGGTTGACTGCCGCGCCTGCCTGCTCCAGCCCCAAGGGTTTGACGGCATCCTCGGCGTATTTGACGAATGGATACGGCGGTACAACATCTCGGTTTATGACGAAACCGCGCATACCGGCTTGCTCCGGCATATCTACATCCGTCAGGCGCAAAAGACAGGGGAGATCATGGTCTGTGCGGTTGTCAACGGCCGTGAATTGCCGTATACATTGGAACTGATAAACAATTTAACCGTCGCAGAACAAAATGTTAGAAGTATCATCCTTAATAAAAACAAGGCCGACACCAATGTGATTTTGGGCGAAAAATGCAAAACCCTTTGGGGGCAGGACACCATAACGGACGAACTTTGCGGGCTCACCTTCCAAATTTCCCCGCTATCGTTTTACCAGGTGAACCCCACGGGTGCGGAGATTCTATATCAAAAAGCCGCGGAGTACGCGGAACTGACGGGCAAAGAAACGGTGCTGGACCTCTACTGCGGCGCCGGGACCATCGGACTGACCATGGCAGAAAAGGCGAAAGAAATCATCGGGGTGGAAGTGGTGCCGCGCGCGGTTGTGGACGCCAAAATCAACGCACAACTCAACGGCATCAAAAATGCCCGCTTCATCTGCGGGGATGTAATCGAGGCGGCGGGAGTATTGGCGCAGGAAGGCACCAAACCTGATGTGGTGATTTTTGACCCGCCGCGTAAGGGCTGCGCCGCGGAACTGCTGCAGACCATCGCGAAAATGGAACCCGGCAAAATCGTTTATGTTTCCTGTGACCCGGCGACATTGGCGAGGGATTGCGCGGTGTTGGGGGAACTCGGGTATCAGGTGCAAAAAGTTGCGCCGGTGGATATGTTCCCGAGGACAGGGCACGTTGAGACGGTCGTATTGATGTCAAGGGTAAAAGAATAAGTGTGCTGAGAACCCTTATATATCAAGGATTTTAGCACACATGGGTGTGAAACCCATTGAGCGAAAAACATAAAAATATTGCTCCGTGGAAACAAGTCCATAAGGGCGGTATTTGATAGTCAAGTGGTCAGGTTAGATGTCATCGCTCGGCGAGTGGTCGGGTTAG
>CAZTCR010000018.1:0-58077 GCA_964612185.1 uncultured Eubacteriales bacterium | reverse complement strand
TGTGGCGGAGAAGGAGAGACTCGAACTCTCGCGCCGGTTTCCCGACCTACGCCCTTAGCAGGGGCGCCTCGTCACCAACTTGAGTACTTCTCCATGGCAACAGAAAATATATTATTGTGGATTATCAGCTGAAAGCGAACTTACAATCACGAATGCTTGAAGTGGCGGAGAGAGTGGGATTCGAACCCACGGTACCTTTCGGTACGACGGTTTTCAAGACCGTTCCGTTATGACCGCTTCGGTATCTCTCCGTATGGTGCGGAAATTATGTTACCACACCGCGTGTCGATTTGTCAACTGCAAAAATCCGCGTTTACCCGTTGCGGTAGTTGAGCGGGGAGACACCTTCAATTTTTTTAAAGGATTTGGAAAAATAGTTGCTGTCGTTAAATCCGCAGTTAAAGGCGATATCCGTTACCGGCAGCGCCGTGGTCTTCAGGGCGGTTTTGGCCTGCTCCATGCGGATTTTGTTGAGGTACTCGTTGAAGCCGCGGCCGGTTTTAGCTTTGAACAGCTTGGAAAGATAGGAGCGGCTGACATAAAACTTTTGAGCGACCGATTTTTGGTCCAAATCCTCGCTGTAGTGTTCTGCCAGATAGGCGATGATCTCGTCCACCAGCGTGATTTCTTTTTCAAACGCGCTGTTGTTTTGCAGCGTCCTTAAAAACCGGACGAAAAACTCCAGAATCAGATTTTTCAATAATTCCGGTGCGTATTTGTCATCCAGGCTGAGTTCATCTTTGATTTTGTCAAACATCGTTTTCGCAAATTTTACTTCGCCGATGTCGAGCTTGATGGCTCTTTTATAAAGGATACTGCCGAAATCGGCCGCCAGGGCAAGGTTGATGAAACTCTGCGGGATGCACACGGCAATGTCCCGGCATTTGAGCGGACCGGGGCTGACCCGGTGCTTGGTGCCGGCGGGGATAATCATCATATAGTTGCGGCGGAGCTTGTAAAGCTTCTCTTCTATATATACCTCACAATCGCCGGCAAGCAAAAACAGCAGTTCCGTATAATGATGGCTGACGGCTTCCTTCGAAGCGTCAGCTTCGTTTTCCACCGAGTTTTCACAAATCAGCAGTTCGTCCCTGTCAACGCTATTCAACGCATCACCCCCGGGGATAGTATACCATAAAGTATTGGACAAAAAAATCAAGATATCCGGAAATCAGGGTAAAAAAATCAAGGCGGTGCCGGTTTGGGTTCACTATACTTATACAGGAAGAACGCAAAGGTGTCAAATCGTAACGGCTGCGGAATCGATAACAAATAAAACCTTGCGAAGGGGCAGGAACATTAAAATGAAAAAAACCAAAAAAGTCAAAACCTTCCGGGATGAATGCAAAGACCAGCTGATGAAAAACAACAAGAAAAATTTCGGGGTGACGGTGGCGACCGTTTTCGCGGATTCGCTGGCCAACATCGGCATTGCGTTTATTATGAAGTATATCGCGGACGCCATGCAGGCCAAGGACTATTCCCTGCTGATGCGGGCGGTGGTGATTGCCGTAGTGGTGGCAGGGGTGGCACTGAGCTTCAGCATTGTCCAAAAAACCTACCGCAACCGCTACCTCAAACACGGGCTGTCGCAGTTTAAACGGTTCATTTTTGAAAAGATTTTGGACAAGTCCATCGGGGATTATGCCGATACCTCTTCCGCCAAGTTTATCTCCGCTTTTTCCAACGACCTCGGGCAGATTGAGGGCAATTATCTGGCGGCGAACATTCAGTTTTTCTACCAGACCTCGCTTTTAGTCGGCGGCGTTATCGCCATGGCGGTCATCAGCCCGGTGATGATGGCGGCTGTGATGGCGGCGACGGTTGTGCCAACGGCCGTTTCGCTGCTGTACGGCAGGAAGATGACGGCGGTGGAAAAAAAGACCTCCTCCAAAAATGAGGGCTTTGTGGACCAGATGAAGGACTTGCTCAACGGCTTTATCGTCATTAAAAGTTTCCGTGCGGAAAAAGAGGTCATGAGCCTTTTTAACGACAATAATTCCCAGTTGGAAGAAGCGAAGAGGAACCGCCGCGAAACGCACGACAAGGTGGGTATTATCAGTACCGCGACGCAGATGCTGGTCACTATCGTGCTGTTGTGCTTCGGCACTTACCTGGTGTTCAAAGGGCGCATGACCATCGGCTCCGTGCTCGCGTTTTACCAGTTGCAGAACTATACGCTCGGGCCGCTGACAAGGCTTGTTCCCCTTTATGTCAACCGCAAAGCCGCCGTCGCGCTGATTTACAAGCTGGCCGACGCGGTGGAGAAAAAAGATGTGAGCGGGCTGAAACCCTTGAAATCGGACGGTTTTGAAGAATCCATCGCCCTGCGGGATGTTACCTTCGCGTATGAGGACAATAAGGATGTGCTGAAAAATGTGAGCGTGGAGTTTGCTAAAAATAAAAGCTACGCGATTGTCGGCGGCAGCGGCAGCGGCAAATCCACGCTGCTCGGACTCCTGCTCGGTTATTTCCGTAATTATGAGGGCAAAGTGCTCTTTGACGGCAGCGAACTGCGGGATATCGCGGTGGAAAGTCTGTATGATATGGTATCTGTCGTGCAGCAAAATGTATTTTTATTTGACAGCAGCTTGAAAAACAATATCACCATGTTCAAAGAATTTGACGAAGATCAATATAACAACGCTATAAAGCTGGCCGGCCTGACGGCACTTGTGCGGGAAAAAGGCGACGCTTACGACTGCGGCGAAGGGGGCAGAAACCTTTCCGGCGGCGAAAAGCAGCGGGTATCCATCGCCCGGTGCCTGATACGCTCAACGCCCGTGATGCTCATGGACGAAGCGACTGCCGCGCTGGACAACGCGACGGCCTACGCGGTAACCAATTCCATTTTGGCGCTCGAAGGGCTGACCAAAATCATCGTCACCCACAAGCTGGAAGCGGATATGATGAAAAAGTATGACGGTATCATCGCCATGAACAACGGCACCGTCGCGGAAACGGGCACCTTCGCTGAACTGATGGAGCGGAAAGGGTATTTCTATTCGCTGTTCAATGTGTCCCAGCAAATTGGTGAGGATGGGCATTCGAAACCCTTGGAAATCCCGGCTTGAAGCCTTTGAACAAACGGAGAGCCTCGCGGCGAAAACGCACGGGGCTCTCTCTTTTATTTGCGCCGGTTTAACGCATAAAACGGATATCCTCCGCCCTCACCCCGAGTGCCTCGAAGCAGTCACAGGGTACATAGGTGCCGTGTTTGCCGGTTTCGAAACCGTGCTGGTCGCTGCCCGGCACGAAGCGTGCACCCTCATCTTTCATCACCGCATAAGCCGCCCACATCATGCCCATGACCGGAGCCATGTTGTTGGCGCGGATGCGGTTGTGGGTTTCACCGTTGATTTCAATCGGGATACCCAAAACCGCCGCTTCCCTGCCCAGGCGGGCGGCGTCGAACATGAAAAAAGCGTTGATTGCGTCCATGCTGTAATCACGGAAGTTTTCACGGTACGCCATGGAGGTCGTCGCGGGTTCAATGGGGTTTTTTACCAGCCTGTAGTTGACGGAACTGCGAAACGGGTGAGCGATATATACCGGCCGGTTCACACTTTTTGAGAACGCTGCCGCTTCCCGCAACCGTTTGACCATCGCTTCGGTGTTCTCCTCAAGCGTGCCGTCGACGCCGGGGGGCTCACAGATGAAGTAATCAGACAGTTCCACCGCTTCGGACCCCACGGTGCTGAAGTCCGTTTTCGGGCCGATTTCCGGCGCGAAGTAGAGTGTTATCTCCGGAAAATCGCTTTTCAGCGCGTCCATCTCGGCGCGGTAATCAGCCAGGCCTTTCAAACTGCGCTCATAGACGGGAGGCAAAATCGGCGGCTTGCTGTCGGGCAGATATTTGCCATAGTGGTCCGTACAGCCAACGAGCCGGCGCCCCGTGACGGCGGCGTGGTCGAGGTGCTCCCTTAGGGTCCTGGCGCCTCTTTCCTGACCCGCGTGGTAGTGATAATCCATTTGATATATTTTCATTCGACCTATCCTTCCCGAAGTCTTTGCGTGAAAATGCTCAGTTTAGCAGAAATACATGTTTGATTAAAAATAAACCGATGCTTTATTCGATTGCCGGCACTTATTTGATATTCACACAAACCAACCCGGCGATACACAGCACAATGCCGATGCCTTGATTGACACGAATCACTTCTTTGTAAAGCAGAGCGCCTACCATTAACAGCGAGACAGCGAGCGCGATATTGGCCGCCAGACTCCCCAGGCTGATCTGCCAGCCTGCGCGGTAAAGATAGATGTACCCGGCTTCAAGCCCGATGATCGCAATGCCTAAAACATAACTGGTCCAATTGAGTTGCTTTAGATTCTGAAGGATATGGTGCTTTTCCGCAGTGGCAAGATAGATGCAAAACGATATCACAGCACCGGCAAGATAGGTGACTACCAATGATAAAAACGGATTAACTTTTCCGGGGGTTTCTTTCACGATGATGTTGTAAAAAACATTGGATGCCACAATCAGCAGCAGAGGCCATAAATAAGCCAGCATATGAAACATCTCCTTTAAAAAAATGCCACCATAACATGTATGGTGGCAACTTCAGACAATCGGTCTTAGCTTCTCACAAATGTATAATATCAGGACTAATCATAAAATACAAGGCAAAAATCGGATTTCAAACGAAATTCAATTATACAAGGGTAAATATGGACAGGGAGCGTGCGGCATGCTATTATTAAATTGAAAATTAATCAGAACGGATACTCCTTAAGTCTTAAAATGAAAGGGTTTGATACGGATGAAAAGAATTATCGCGGCAGTTTTAAGCATCATTATCGCGCTGTTCCCAAGCTTGACGGAAGGGTACAATTCACGCAGATTCGCGACAACGCAATACGGGCAGCTATCCAACGCCAATGCTTCGGTAAACACCAAGGCAGTCTACGACTATATCTGCTCGGTTTATCAGCACGGCATCATTACCGGTCAGCAGGAATCAAACAGGGCTGCGGGCCCCGACACCGAGATGGATTACATCGAGCAACTCACCGGCAAATTGCCCGCCCTGCGCGGCTTCGATTTTATCCATGACCAATTCGACGACATCGTCACGCGTTCCACCCAATGGTGGGAGCGCGGCGGCATCGTGACCATCGGCTGGCACTGCGGCAGCGACTTCAGCAAAGGGTATGAGGAAAGTCTGCACACGGATATCGCGGACTGGGACGCGGCGCTGACACAGGGTACGCCGGAATATACCGCGCTGATTGCGGGGATGGATAAAGCCGCTGCTGCGCTCAAGCGGCTCGACGAAGCGGGCGTGCCCGTCTTATGGCGGCCTTTTCATGAAGTCGGCGGCGACTGGTTCTGGTGGAGCCGCGGCGGCGCAAATAATTTTGTCAAATTGTGGCGCATCATGTACACCCGCTACACCGACTACTGGGGACTGAACAATCTCATTTGGGTGTGCGGGTATCAGGCAAAGCCGGTAACACCGGAACGCTGGTATCCGGGTGACGGCTATGTCGATATCGCCGGGGCGGACAGTTATTACGGCGGCACGCAGGCACCGCTTTTCCATCGCATCAAACTCTTTATCGGCGAGAGAAAGCCGATTTGTTACCATGAAAACGGGACAATACCGGATATGGACAAGCTGAAGTTTTGGGGTACCGATTGGTGCTATTTTATGACTTGGCATTCGGAGTTCTTAATGGAAGATAAATGGAATACAAAGGAAAACCTGATTAATGCGTACAACAGCGATTACGCAATAACGCTGGATGAGTTGCCGGCATTTGTTCAATAACGAGGTGTTTGCCCAATGGAAGAAAAGCTGATTGCCCCCTGCGGGATGAACTGCGGTTTGTGTGTCAGCTACCTGGCGATGAAGAAGGATATTAACAAACAAGGCTTTCGTAAAAGGTATTGCCCGGGCTGTGTGCCGCGCGGCAAGAACTGCACCTTTATGCACAGCAGCTGCGAAAAGGTCGGCACAGGGCTTGTGCGTTTCTGCTTTGAGTGCGGGGACTTCCCCTGCAAGCGGCTCAAAGCGCTCGACAAACGGTACCGCGAAAAGTACCACATGAGTATGATTGAAAACCTTTGTTCTATCAAAGAGCGGGGGATGGATGCTTTCCTCGGCGAGCAGGAAGAGAAGTGGCGCTGCCCGGATTGCGGCGGAACCATCTGCTGCCACAATGGGCTGTGCTTTAGCTGCAGCCTGGATGCATTGCGGCTGAAAAAGAAGTACTGTTGGGACGGGGGGTAGAAATATAATAATATATTTTGATGCATTTCAATTTATTTTAGGTTGCAGAGAATTCAATCGAGTTCACTGCAGTTTGGGTTTTCAACATTGCTTTTCATAATTGCCATATAGCAATTTAAACAAAATTAGCTATAAGTATTTGGAGGAAATTACAAATATGCAACAACTAGGTTGAAAAGCAAAGGATTGTTAAGTATAATCTCTATGGCAATATATTGTCTTTTTAAATCACACAGTGCTGATCAAACAAAATAACAGATTGGAGAAGGTTTTATGAAAAACAAAATTGGAAGGAAAATTTTTGACAAAGCTTTATCATCCATATTAATTGCATCAATTCTATTTAGCTTTATGTCTGCTTTTTTAGTTGATGTACATGCAGTAAGTTATATAAAGAAATCCAGTGACGCGCATGGAAGTGACTATACAGATCGACCGGGGTTAGCAGGAAAACTTGATGAAATCTTTAATGGCAATATTAATCTGTATAAAATTGAAAAGGGTAAATATAAAAAGGTCAATGCGCCGTTGGGCTGCTTTTACTTTGATGAGGGTGTTGAGTGTTTCGGACAGAATCCCTATTATGATGCTTGGCAGTGTTCGGCATATGCAAAAGCGGTATATTCAACACTATTTGGTGAACTTACAAATGGAGCGAACTCAAAAAAAGTATTAGGAAGTGGGGAAACTAGCGTCACCTATTCCATGTTCAATGATAAAAATGTAAGGATAGGTGCCTCAATAAGAACGACAGATAGTAAAACTGGGGTAACAGCGCAGCATACTGGTCACTCAATGATCGTTTTAAAATATGATAAGTCATATATTTGGTATCTTGAGGGCAACGCTGATGATCATGGACTTGTTTGCATAACGAAATGCACATGGTCAGAGTTTAATTCAAGGAACAGGTTAGGTAATGGGCGTTACTTAGGTAGTGTTATTCAGCCGACAGAATCTTTTTTTAATGGTAAATATAAAACTGAGTGCTCTATATCGACTAATCCTGCATCAGTTATTACGAACATAACTGCAAAAATATCAGCAAGCATATCCTCGGCAACAATGGTTAAGTCATATGGCTATTATCTTAGTAAAACGCAGAGCGATGTTGTCGATAAAGTTGAAAGTGCTAAAAAAACTGTCAGCCCTTCATATAACAATAGCGTTAGCAGTATCAGCGCGGATGTTACCGGTTTAACGGCAAACAGCAAATATTATTATAGAATGTGGGCAATTATTGGTTCAACCACATATTATTCCGATCCTGTAAAAGACTTTTCAACCACCAATGTACAGCCGACTATGGCAACTCTTAATGTGACCACGAAAGATATCGGTTTGCAAGACATCGCGCAGTTTAGCTGGCTTGGGACTAGCAATACCGATTATTATACTGTGAAAATATATGACAGCCTGGGCAGTGTCATGAAGACGTATGATAATATTCGTGATACGAAATGTTCCACGAACCCCTTTACTGTTGCAGGTGTCTATACCGCAAAAATAACCGCATGCAATTCATCTGATATTAAAGTTGAGAATCCGATAGGCGTTACTTTTACCGTTCATAATGACGTTACGGTTGAGTTTTACGATACGGTTCAGAATAAAACCATTAAAAATGATATAGTTCATTACGGACAATCGGCAATTGCTCCGAAATCACCCAGCCACTACGGCTATACTTTTACACGCTGGGATAAAGATTTTAATAATGTTAAGAGTAGTTTCAGAGTCAATACCGTTTATGATGCCAATAGATATACTGTCAAGTTTATTGACAGTATTACCAATCAGCCAATCATACCGCAACAAACAGTTGCCTACCTTAATGCTGCTAAACCTCCGGAAGGTGTTTCGCCGCCGAGTGGATATACTTTTGCCGGCTGGGATGTTGATTATACAAAGATTATAGGCGATACAACAGTTAAGACTGTATACGAGTGGTATGATACCGCATATCCTGTGGCAAGTTCAATTAGCTCAATATCCAGAAACGCTACAAAAGTAGGTTATGACGCATCTGTCAGTGTAACCGCTGTATCGACATTGACAAAACCTCTTTCAGGAAGAGTGGTAGTCGCATTAAAATCTTCTACGGGATTACTTCTGACAACAACTGAATCTTCTGCCTTTGTTTTAAATGCCGGCGAACAAAAGAACCTGCAGGTATTTGTGCCATTTGAAAATCTGGCTTATAAAGTTGAAGTATATGTTATAAATAACTACCAGTCCGGCGGTATTATATCATCAAAATACCAGCAGGATATCGATAACAGTTCAGCATGGTCTGAATGGAAAGTCTACACCGGTACGGTCCCTGTTACGCAAGGGTTAAATGGCGTAAGCGCGGTAGAAACCAAATCCGTAACAGAGCCTACCGCCTATCAGTACCGTTTTCAGACAAAAACAACAGCGACATCGTATGATACATCCCTTGCGGGATACACACAAAACGGAGGCAGTTGGATACAATCCGATTCCGGCACAATAGACTATGTTGCTGCTTGGCCTGCCGGCTTCAATAAAAACCATGCTTTATATACACAATATAACAAAACACCAAGAACTGCATCAGAAACTTCAACAACGAAAACGAGCGTTACAACAAATAATATTGGATTTATATACTGGCATTGGTGTTATGGAACCTATACCAGCGGTCCGATAAACAGAGCAATAAGTTGGACTCAAACCGGTAACTTTAAAACTTTCCATGCTTTTTTCAGCACAACTGAAAAAACTTATAGTACAAGTGCCGATGCAATTAAATTTGAAAATGCCAGTGCGTGTAGAGATACATATTGGTGGAATGGGCTAACAAGCAGCACGGATGGTAATCTTAAAGTGAAACGATGCAGTTATACGACCTACAACAAGCTTTTCGACTATTATAAAATATCTGATTGGTCGTCGTGGATTGGGTATGCCGGGGTTGTACCCATTTCAGTTGGAAGCGATACTGGCACAACCAATCAAACATATTACAATATTGAGACAAGAACAGTGCCCGGCGCAACAGCTTATTATTATCGTTATAAAACCACTGCGACAGTGCCTGACCCATCTATTACCAGTGACAGAATTGTTAATATAAACGGAACAGTAGATACTTCCTATGCCGGGAAAAAGGCAATTGTTTGGGTATATAAATACGGCCAAACATCGGACTATACAACAGAGTATATTAGCGATGAGATTACGATTGCCGCTAATGGCAGTATTTCACTTTCAAATGTTAAGCTGTTGGAAGCGCCAAGTATAACCACTGGCGATTTTATGATAGCTGCATCAATTAAAGGCATGACAGAGTCGGTAGTGTTTGGTAAAATTATTGCACCAAAACCAATATATACCGTTAGATTTTACAATGTTGATGGAAGCAGCATTATTTCTGAGCAGTTTATTACAGAAGGAAGTAGTGCAACAAATCCGGATAAGGCTTTGGTTAGTATTCCAGCAGGATATTATTTTACTAATTGGTCACAGTCAACGGTAAATGTTCAGAGTGAGTTATCGGTATACCCTGAATTTGAAAAGGAAAAATATGTTGTTGCTTTTGTCGATTGGGGAAAACAACAAATAGTGCTGCAAGAATTTGAGTATGGTGCAGAGTTAATCACACCTGCGTTAGAAGATGCGCCTAACGGATACATTCCAGTATGGGATTTAAGCAACGCAACACAAAGTGAAGATGGAACATATATTGTAACTTCAAACACAGTTGTGACCGTAAAATATATTGATCAGATGTATTCTGTTAAATTCTTAGGGTATAATGATGAACTGAATCCTGAGGCAAAGTCTTATTCTAAAGCCGGTGAACAGGTTCTCAAATATGGGGAGCTCATGGATGTTCCGGAACTTAATGAGGAAAACTATATTTTCTTTGATTGGGTAAACAAAGAAACCGGAGAAACTTTATCGGATACCAGGGTCAAGGAAAATGTGACTTTTATCCCCCATTTTATTTATGATAATACCGCACAAACTCCCCAGGCAAGTGTTGAAACCGGCGAATATGATAACGAAATTACTGTGACACTTTCATCTGAGACTGAAAACGCAAAAATTTTCTATACCACTGATGGCAACGATCCAACCGAATATGGTGAAGAGTATACAGGGCCGATCACGATCAGCAGTTCTTGCGTGTTGCTTTTTTATGCAACCGCTCCGCTACATAACGACAGCGCCACTACGAGATATGTGTATGCCGTCAATAATAATGGCACACGATACCATGTTGTCAGTGTTTATTTGATTGGTCTTGACGGCGATGGATACATGTCTTATTTGGTTGAGGATGGTAGTCTTTTTAATCTTACTGCTTATGACAGCTATTACGGATATGAAGTCGATCGTGTATGCACTGATATCAATCTAATGAACGACTGGGCATATCAAACGGAACAAATACTTGAAAGTATGATTCTTTATGTTTGCTTTACTCCGGCGAGCTTTACTGTCACTTTTGTAGACTGTAACGATAATACTGTTGACGAGCAGCAAGTGCTGTTTTGTGCGAGTGCAGTTGAACCGGCTGGTCCTTCCAGAGATGGTTATCGGTTTATCCGATGGGACGATAACGATGACTACACATGTGTTACAGAAGATATGTCGATTAGCCCGATTTATCTTCCGGAAAATGAGTATGCAACTGTGTCACTTAACAGAAGTATGCTATCCATTGTATCAGGTTATTCAATGATTCTTAAAGCGACTATCTCGCCTGAGAACCTGACTGGTAAAGAGATGCAATGGGAATCAAGTGATGAAACGGTTGCGATTGTAGACGCTATTGGAAATATTAAGGCATTATCGGCAGGAACAGCAACCATCACGGTGACGGTATGCGATTCTCTGGAAAAAGCTCAATGTATTGTAAATGTTTCTGTGAACTTGGAAACAACCTTATGTCTTAAGAGTTCTTCAAATATGCAGATGGATCGGAGCAATGGCTTTTTGTTGCGAGTGGCAATAGATGCTAACAAGGTATCAGAACTTCGATATGACTTCCTGAATACAGGTCTTAAATTTTTTGATATTAATGGTAATGTTTTAACTGATGATCAAAGAGTGGGAACGGGTATGGTTATTAAATTGATGGATGGAAGCAATAATCTGGACGAGATAATACCCGTTGTGACTGGTGATGTTAATGGCGACGGTCAGATTTCAGCACTGGATGCTCTAATGACATTGCAGAATGCCAGTGGAATCACACTTTTCAATAATATGAAATTTATAGCGGGAGATATTAATAACAGTGGTGACATTACAGCTCTTGATGCGCTGAAAATGTTGCAGTTTGCTTCGGGGCTTATTGTCGGGTTTTAATCGGTTGATTGCGTAATATATTTAACCTTTGATCAAATAAGCGAGTTGGCAGTGCCTGATTAAAGCTATCAGCATATATACCGCCCCTGCAAGGTGCCGTCTAGCGATATCTTTGTAGGGGCGCTATTTATACTTCGTTTAAATAATATTTATAAATATGTAAATTAGTTCGTTAAGTATTGCATGACCTGATAGCAATGAAAGCATTCAGGAACTCGGGATGGATACTTTTCTCGGTAAAAAGGAAGAAATGGGGCGCTGCCCGGATTGCGGCGGAACCATCTGCTGCCACAACGGGCTGTGCTTCAGTTGCAGCCTGGACAAACTGCGGCTGAAAAAGAAAAACTGTTGGGACGGGGAATGAAAAAACAACCCTTATTGAAGGAAGTAAACCGTTTAAAATTTCTGATATTGACGAAATTAAATGCCGGGATGTGAATTTGTATAAAAAGAACAATATCTATCGCTGTTACTTTGTTTTTGTTGGGCATATTATCTACTGCTTTTGATATGCCGTATTATTGGTTAGACTCAATTGGGGAACAAGTGCTTTGGAAAGAACTGGTTTCCGCTGTTTTTCTTGTTCTCTTTGTTTTATTCATGGTTGTCATTTTTTTAAAGAAGGACAGAGATGCCATCAGAGGCTTATCTGTTTACGGCACAGTCTGTCTGGTTGGCTGCATACCCTTATTCCCTTGGTTTACAATAACCGGGCTCGGTCTTTTTCAGCCGGCTTTCAGTCTGCTGGGCAAGCTGCTTTCCGGCAGTGAGATTAATGCAGTTGGGATGTTGGGACCTATTCTGGCTATTCTTATCGCAACAGTTTTAACCTGGCTCGGACTTATTGGGATACCGCCGGAAAAAAAAGAGACAAGTGAAAAAGGGGCAAGAACAAAAACCTGAAATCATAGCAAACAATAAACACGCTCTGTACATTCATGCTATTAAGTGCTATACTACATAGCAAGAAAGTACAAAGGGGGTGTAAATACAATGTCAAATTACTCAGATGCTATTGATCAAATCATAAAGAAGAATAAAGGATTTGTCACAACAACACAAATAACCAAATTAGGCATACCCAGACGCTGCTTAAGTGATATGTTGGCAGAAGGCACTATTTGCAAAGCTGCCAGGGGTATCTATACCTTGCCGGAGGTATGGGAAGATGACCTGTATTTTCTGCAATACCGTTTTTCAAAAGGAATCTTCTCCCATGAAACAGCCCTTTATCTGCATTCAATGACAGACCGTACACCGATTAGCTATACCATGACTTTTCCGACCGGATATAATACGACAAGCGCAAGGAAGCAAGGAATTATAACAAAGACCGCAACAGTTGAGGATTATGGATGGGGAGTTGTTGAGGTTCTATCACCATGCGGAAATAAAATTGAGGTATATGACATTGAACGTACTCTTTGTGATGTTGTGAAAACAAGACACGGTGGAGATATCCAAGTAACCAACCAAGCGATGAAGTCATATGCTGCTTCCAAAACTAAAAATGTGGCAAAACTGATGAAATATGCTGATGCGCTGCAAGTAAAATCGAAAATTCTCACCTATATGGAGATTTTGCTATGATAACCAAAAATCCGATGCAATTGAAAGCTTTCATTAAGAAAAAAGCTTCTGAAAAAAACATATCAGCTCAGCTTGTTATGCAAAATTATATGTTAGAGCGTTTGCTGGAACGGATAACTTTGTCAAAATATAAGAGCAACTTTATTTTGAAAGGCGGCTTTCTGATTGCCGCCATTGTCGGACTTGATTCGAGAGCAACTATGGATCTTGATACTACTATTAAAGGGCTGATACTAACCCACGAGTCCATCCGTGAAATTTTCACGGATATTTGTGCAATTAATGTCGAGGACGATGTGGCCTTTTTAATCGTTCGGATAGATGACATCAGGGAAACCGACGACTACCCGGGTATCCGCGTTAGTCTGTTGGCCGCTTACCCACCGTTGAATGTACCCATTACAGTCGATGTAACTACCGGAGATATTATTACGCCGCGCGAGATAGATTATAACTTCAAGCTTATGTTTGATGACCGCTCAGTCTGCATCCCGGCTTACAATCTTGAAACAATACTGTCAGAGAAGTTGGAAACGGTTTTGTCCCGCAACATTGCCAACACCCGGCAAAGAGATTTTTATGATATCTACATTCTTTATAGTATGAGAGGCCAAGATTGTAAGCTGAATATCCTGAAAAACGCATTGGAGGGAACGGCTAAAAAGCGCGGAAGCATCGATATTCTTCCGCAATATGAAGATATCATCGACACAGTCAGGAACAGTTCAACTATGCAAAATTTCTGGATAAGATATCAAAAGAACTTTCACTATTCCAAGAACATTACATTTGACGATGCGTGCGATATGATTTTAGAAATTATGCGAAGCATTATGCAATATGATATAGCTGACGGTCAATGACAATAATTGTTTTAGTCGCGATTTGTCGGTTTTAACAAACCCTCACCCTTGGAACCTTACTATGACAGGAGTGCATCATGAAAACCGAGCAAAACAAGGTCGTTGAAATTACATTCGCATCCGCGAAAGTTTATGATGACCCGTTCAATTCGGTGTGCGTCGATGCTATGGTAACGGACCCGGACGGCGTCACACGCCGCGTTCCGGCTTTTTGGGCGGGCGGCAGCACATGGAAGTTCCGCTATTCGTCCGAAAAAACGGGAATCCACCGCTATGTTACTGAGTGCAGCGATGCGTCGAACCCCGAACTGCAAGGAGTTGCCGGAGAAATTGAGATAATACCATATGTGGGCACCAATCCTCTCTACAAACACGGCGCACCGGTGCGTAAAGGGGAAGACCTTTACATGTCGCACCAAGACGGAACGCCGTTCTTTTGGCTGGGAGATACCTGGTGGATGGGCTTTACAACGCGCCTTGCCTGGCCGGAAGGCTTCGCTGCCCTGACGGCGGACCGTGTTGAAAAAGGATTCAGCGTGATTCAGATTATCGCGGGGCTGTACCCTGACATGGAGCCCTTTGACGAACGGGGAGCCAACGAGGCGGGGTTCCCCTGGGACCCCGATTTCAAAGCAATCAATCCCGCGTATTTTGATGCCGCCGATAAAAAAATAGAGCATTTGGCTGAGAACGGTCTGGTTCCCTGCATAGTGGGCTGCTGGGGCTTTTTTATGAAGTTTGCGGGGAAAGAAACCATCAAGCGCCACTGGAAAAACATCATCGCCCGTTGGGGCGCGTACCCGGTTGTCTGGTGCATTGCCGGCGAGGCAAACATGACCTTCTATGACGACGCCTCCGTTCCCCGGGAGGAACACCTGAAGAACTCCCGGAAAGACTGGAACGACATCACGCTTTTTGTCCATGCAAACGACCCGTTTGACAGGCTGGTGACGATACACCCGACCAGCAACGGCCACGAGCAGATTGACGATGAAACCCTGCTGGGGCTGGATATGCTGCAGACGGGCCACAGCTCTTATTCAAGCCTGGTGCCGACTATCAAACAGGTAACGAAGGCGGTTGAAAGAAAGAAGCTGCCGGTTATCAACTCCGAGGTTTGTTACGAGGGCATATGCAATTCCAGCTACCATGATGTTCAAAGATACCTTTTCTGGTCGAATGTGATGCTGGGCGCCTGCGGGCATACCTACGGCGCAAACGGCATCTGGCAGCTCAACACGGTGGAAAAGCCCTACGGCGTATCCCCGCACGGGGCACACTGGGGAGATACACCGTGGCAGGAGGCTTATAAGCTGCCGGGTTCTTTTCAGGTTGGCATTGCTAAAAAGTTCTGGACGAAATTTGACTGGTGGCGGTTTGAAAAACATCCGGAATGGATAGACAGGCACAACGACGGGGAGACGGTTGCGGGCGGATTTGCAGTGGGTATTCCGGGCAAGGTCAGGATTATCTTCCGGCCGTTTTTGGGCGGATATTTCTGGAACAGCGACCCGGTTTATCTGATTGAAAAAGATGTTACCTACCGCGCGGTTTATTTCAACCCCGTTAACGGAGAAGAAACGGATTTGGGGATTATCACACCGGATGCGGACGGCACCTGGGTATCGCCGCGGGTCAACGCGTTTCAGGATTGGGTGCTTGCGCTGATTGCAGAGCAATGATGGTTTGCTAATTTGCCAAGGCACATGGGGCAAATGATGTGCGCTGCGCGCATGAAGATGCTTCGCTCATGAAGTATGTCTGCGGCCATATAAAGAACAAAACACAGGGAACGGACTGACCGCCCCTGTGTTTTTGCATTATTAAATTGGGTTACTTCATTTATTCGGTTCTCAGCGCGATAACGGGGTCTTTCCTGGCCGCCATCTTGGATGGGATCAGCCCCGCGATGGTGGTGAGGACTACACTGATGAAGATAAGTGCGACGCCGCCGATGAGCGGCAGTTTTGCCACACCTGTGATATCCGCCAGCTTTTCGATGACGATGTTCAACGGGATGCATAGCAACAGCGTGGACCCAATGCCCATGAGGCCCGCCACAAAGCCGACAATGAGCGTTTCCGCGTTGAAGACCCTGGAAATATCCCGCTTGGAAGCGCCGATGGAGCGCAGAATGCCGATTTCTTTGGTCCGTTCAAGCACAGAGATGTAGGTGATGATGCCGATCATAATGGAGGATACGACCAGGGAAATTGACACAAAGGCGATGAGCACATAGGAAACGATATTGATGATTTTGGTGACGGAGGACATAATCAGCCCAATATAATCGGTGTATTCAATTTTATTTTCTTCTTTGCCCTGGGCCGTCATCTGTGTGTTGTAGTCTTTGATGAACTGTACGATTTTATCCTTTGCCTCAAAGTTTTTGGGAAAAATGTCAATCGATTTCGGCGTTTCAAGGTCCGCGACACCCAACACTTTTAAATTTTGTTTGAGGTTCGATTTGGAAACGGTCGGGACCGGTTCCGTAACAGGTTCGGTGACCGGCTCCGTTACCGCAGGGTCTGTGACCCCCGGCTTTGCCGGCGGCTTTGTGGTTTCCTCGGGCTTACTGTCGGCTTCTATTATTTTGGTGAGCATTTGAAGCTTGGCGTTTTTATCCAGCAGCGGGGAATTGATGTAGGCATATGCCTGTTGCCCGGTGACATTGCCCATGCCCTCAATCTGCTGCCCTGCGAGCATTTCGTCAAAAAAATCAATCATCCGCTGCCGCTCACTCAAGGTGCGCGTGTTTTTCAAAAAGAGCGCGGCAAAATCAAGCAGCTTCTCTTGCTCGGTACCGGTATAATTTGCTTTGATATACGAATAAACTTGTTCTTCGGTCATGGCAGCCGCGGGCTCGGTGGTGCTTTCCACAAATGCGGCGGAGTAGGTATTGCCGTTAAAACCGAGTCCTGCGGCAGCCGGTGCTTGAACGGAGGTGCCGGTTACTGAGGCGGCGGTGGTGCTTTCCGCAGGCGCGGTTGTGCTTTCTTCCCCTGTTGTGGTTTCTTCGGCGGTTTCTTCCGGCACCACTTCAAACGGCAGGTTTTTGAAGATATCCAGTTCCGGGTTGGCAAGTTGCTGCCGGACAATTTCGCGGCTGTTTGTCTCGTTAATCACATACTCGGTGAGGGTTTTGAGGTAGCCGATCGAGCTGTTCGATGTATTGGTTACGGATTGTTCGCTTGGTTTCACAATGCCGGCAACCTTCAGGTCGGTACCATTGTCGATCAGGCTCATAATTATCGCGTCATCATCGCTTTTATCCTGCCATGTTCCGGTGGCTGCATCCAACATGAAGTAATCGGGCTGAAGCACAAGTTTGAAGGTTTTTGCCATAATTTCGTCATAGGTGAACACTGTCTGGCCGGGATCATAAACTTCATTGTTCCGGATTGCTTTCATGACTGCCGCGGCATCTTTGATGCCCAGCGCCATAAGCGTCTGCTCGTCAATTTCGTTGTTGGCGTTGACGATAACGACCACTTCGTTGAAAGATTTCGGCCATCCGCCCGCGACAACATCATACTGGCTCTCCAGCAGTGCGCTGTTGTCAATAAGTTCATTCCACATGCTGGAAGTGGACGACATTGTTGAGTTGCTTTCAAGATCATTAGCGAGCGGGCTGGGGTTTAACCGGTTTATACCGGCGGCCGTGTCCGGCGCGTAGATATGCAAGGTGACACCGTATCTGTATTTTACAGCGTTTATGGAGCTGGCCAGTTCGGACTTCTTACTCTCCAGATAAACCTTGAAATCTTTGAGATTGTTCTTCCAGGTGTTTGCGGAGCGGGTGTTCATTCTGTCAATCATCGAGGTGTTTGAATGAATTTTACCGTCATCATGGGTTGCTGCCGGTTTATCGCTGGTTTCTTTGCGCTGACCCATTAACGCGCTCATATCGACGGCGTCGGTTTCAACGGAAAGCGGGTAGGAGGAAAGCGTGTCCGCCTGGACAGAGTTGATATAAGTCTGAAATCCGCTTGACAGCGACAAAATCAGCGCGATGCCGATGATGCCGATGGATCCCGCAAAAGCCGTTAGGATCGTTCTCGCCTTTTTCGTCAGCAGATTGTTGAGTGATAAAGAAAGCGCGGTAAAGAAGGACATAGATGTTTTATCTTTTTTTTCTCTGCGTTTGCCCTTTACTGCAGGCGCGGCTGTTTTGGCGGTATCCGCCGCGAGCGCCTCGTCGGTATACGGGTTGCTGTCCTGGGTTATTTTGCCGTCTTTGAGGTGGATGATGCGGTTGGCGTAATGCCCGGCAATTTCCGGGTTGTGGGTGACCATGATAATCAGCCTGTCCTCGGCAATCTCTTTTAACAAGTCGATAACCTGAACGGAAGTTTCGGAATCCAGCGCCCCGGTCGGTTCGTCCGCCAGGAGGATGTCCGGGTTGTTGATAAGCGCGCGCGCAATCGCGACACGCTGCATCTGGCCGCCGGACATTTGATTGGGCTTTTTGTGCAGTTGATCGGCCAGACCGACTTTTGCCAGCACATCCTTCGCGCGCTGCCGTCTTTCGGTTTTCGGTACGCCGGATAGTGTGAGCGCCAGCTCAACATTGGCCAAAGCAGTTTGATGGGGAATGAGGTTGTAGCTTTGGAAAACGAACCCGATGGAATGGTTGCGGTAAGCGTCCCAGTCGGCATCCTTGTATTCTTTGGTTGATTTTTCATTGATGATTAAATCGCCGCTGGTGTAGCGGTCAAGCCCGCCGACAATATTCAGCAGTGTTGTTTTGCCGGAACCCGACTGCCCGAGCACGGCGACAAACTCGCTTTCCCTGAAATTGACGGATACATCATTCAAAGCGTCCTGGGAAAGCTCGCCCGTTACATAGGTTTTGATGATATTTTTAAGCTGTAACATCCGATGTCCTCTTTTATTCAGATTTGTTCCAGGTTCTAATTATACAAGCTGAAAGCCTACGAAAAATGAAGGAATAGGCATTATAACTTAAATTTTTTGTGAACAAAACAGGCAACCCACTGCAGATAGTGCCGGTTTTAACGGCAAATAGCATTGACGGTTTACACCGGATAGAGTAGAATTCAATCAGGCATCAAAATAGAAATTTGGAGGCTGAAAATCATGCAATATGAAGATAGATATTTGGCGTATATGGGGTTGGCACCTCAAAACATCCCGCACTGGGAACATTGGTCCAACCCGGACGCGGAGACGGCGCTGACCGGTATCGATTATTATGAGCATCCGCGGCTGTGCCGCTTAAAGATGCGGGCGCTTTACCCGCAGCTGGGGTTGGGCGTGCCGGGGTCCGACAACCCGAAGCAGCGCCCCAGGCTTGGCAGCGATGGCATAAGTTCGAACAGCGAAAACCATACCGTTCGCTGGGGCGACGGGGAGAGCGGCACCTGGCTCCACGGTGAAGCGTTTTTCAAAACCGAGGAGGATGTGTTTGCCTTCAGCCCGCTGGCGCACGCCGCCGACTTTGTTCATTGGCCGCATGTGGTGGAAAATTGGGATTTCAGCAGTGAGGGAAAGATATTTGAACGCCGCGGCGGGGATGATTCTCCTCACGCGCCCCGCAAAGGCGAGCCGGGCTCGGCGTCCATGATTAGTTTTTACAACACCATGTTCATGTGGCCGCTGCTGACCTTCGGGTGGGACCTTTTTCTGCAGTGCTGCCTGGATGAGCGTTTCGCGCGGATTATGGATGAGTTCGCGGAGATTAACCGCCGTGTTTTCCGTGCCTTCGCGCGGCTGCCCGTCAATTTCGTCCTCTGCCACGATGATATTGTCACCACCCGCGGACCGGTCTGCTCGCCCAAGTGGATGAACCGCTACATTTTCCCGCGGTATGAGGAGTTCTGGGGCATTGTCAAAGCCGCCGGTAAGGAAGTCATCTTTATGGCGGACGGTTGTATGGACGCGTACGCGGACGATGTGTTTGCGTGCGGGGCCAGGGGGATTATCTCCGAACCCTATACGGATTATAAAACGATCGCCAAAAAGCACAAAGACTGCTTCTTGGCGGGCGAGGGTGACAACCGGATTTTGAGCAGCTGCGACGACAAGGCCATCAAAGACATGGTGCTGAGCATGGTGGAAACATCCAAACTGACGGGTGGTTATATGATGTGCATCGGCAACCACATCCCGTGGAATGTGCCGGCGGAGGGCATCAAGAAGTATTTGGATTATTCGGCGGAGTTTGCGCACCGCTAACAGTCCGGATTTCAATGAATACCGTGTGGTAAGCGAAAGGACATGAATCACAAAATGATAAATATCGGTGTATTAGGCTATGGTTACTGGAGCCCCATACTGGTGAAAAATTTCGCATCGTCGGACTGCAGGATTAAGCGGATTGTCGACCGGAATGACCCCAAGCTGGCAGCGGCGCAGGCGCTCTATCCCGGCGTGCTCACCTCAAAAGACCCGGACGATGTGTTCAATGACAGCGAGATTGACGCCGTGGTGATCACGCTGCCGGCAAACCTTCATTACGACATGGCGAAAAAAGCGCTGCTGGCCGGCAAGCATGTGCTGATAGAAAAACCGATGACGGATTCCGCCGAAACGGCACGCGAACTGGTAAAGCTGGCAAAAGAGCGCGGGCTTGTGCTGATGGTTGACCATCACTTTTTGTACAAAGACTCTGTGCGGGAGCTTAAAAGGTTAGCCGATGCGGGTGAACTCGGCAAGCTCCAATATTTTGATGTGACGCGTATTAATCTCGGGCTCTTCCGGCCGGATGTGAATGTCATGTGGGATTTGGCCTGCCACGATATATCCATCATTCAATATATTTTGGGCAAATCCCCGGTGAGCGTTGCCGCCACGGGGATGGATCATTTCGGAACCGGGCAGGCAAACATCGCGTATATCACGATGTTTTATGCGGACGGTTTTATCGCGCATATCAATGTTTCCTGGTGCTCGCCGGTAAAAGACCGCACAGTTTTGCTCGGCGGCGATAAAGGCGTCGCGTTGTTTGACGATGCCGAAAATTTGGAAAAGCTCCGCATTTACGAAGTCAGTTACGAAGCAAAAGAAAAACCGGGTTCACCTGTGCCTCAAATTGTTTGCGGCAGCGGGAAGGTGCGTATACCGGAGCCGGATACCTGCAACGCGCTGAAAAATGTTTGCGCGGATTTTCTCCGCTGTATCGAAGAGGATGACACGCCAGAGTCCGGCGGAGATTTTGGGCTTGTTGTTATTCGTGTATTGGAGGCTGCTGATGAGTCGCTTAGGGCGAATGGGAAAGAAGTGTTTTTGAAGTAATCTGTTCCATTGAACTGAAAAACAAAAAATAAAGAAGGGGCTGTATCCTAACGCTGAATTTCAGTGCTTGATACAGTCCCTTAAATCAATACAAACCGTGAAAGATTAACTCAGTTGCCGCTTTGTACAGCAACATCCCCCGTCTTTTTTTCCTTCTTCAACACATCATACCTCAAAATCGCCGCCGCAATGGATATCAAGTTGAGCACTTCCGTCAAAATACCCGCGTAAGACCCGCTGAGATAATTGAAAACAAGCCAGCACGCACAACCGGGAGCGGAAAATATTCTTATAACCCGGGGTCTTTTGGACCATTGTACAAATGAGTTAAGGCAAATCGAAGCTGTCGGCAGGAGCGAAATAGGCCCGCTCCAGGTGAAGATGCAGGTTAAAACGCCGGCGGTGAAAAACACCACAGGTATGGCGTTATTGTCTGCCCATTTTTTAACCCCCCGACGCCCATAGACATAGCAGCGCACAGCGGCCACAACATTCAGTGCCATGCCGGTGTAGGCGCCCAGGAGGAAGTAGTGCAGCACCCATAACGATTCGGATACCAGCTGGACTTTGAGGATGCCCGCCCTGGTTTTCATCTGAAATGAGGACACCAGCAGCGCCATCGCCACAAAACCGACCAGCTGGGCGGCGATATCCCTGGTGTCCATGCCCGCAAATAAATCTTTGACTAAATCCAAATTATTAACCCACACGATCCACTGCAGCCGCTTCAACGGGCTGCTTTTTGTTTTTGCCGATGTCAAAGCGGAGTATGCCGACGGTAATTGAACCAAGGTTGAACAACTCGGTCAATACCCCCGCGTAGGAACCGCTGATGAAATTGAAGATAAGCCAGCACACACAACCGGGGTAGGAGAGCGCCCTTACAACATCCGCCTTTTTGGACCAAAGCACAAAAGAAGTCATACACACAGCCGCCATGGGCAGCAGTGAAGCGGCACTTTCCCAGGACAGGATGCCGGTGACAATCGACGCGGCAAAAAACAACGCGGGGATATATTTCTTATCTGCCCATTTTTTTGTTTCCCTGCTTGCGTACACATAACAGCGGACAACGCCCAGTATGTTGAGCGCCATGCCGGTGTAGGCGCCGATTAATCCGTAATGCAGCACCCAGAAGATCTCCGAAACAAGCTGAAGCATGAGGATGCCCTTGCGCGTTTTTTGCTGAAAAGAGAAAACGAAGATTGTCATCGCCACAAAACCGATGACCTGAGCGATAATTTCTTTTGTGCCTGTTCCCGCGGGAAACCCCTTAACAAAATCCAATTGGTAACAACTCCAAAGCCAATTTAACGCTTCCCGGCCGAGCCGGCAAAGCAACTTCACTATGTTAGCATACATAAGACGGCAGGGCAACATAAACCGAAACAGATTTGCATTTTAACGGCAAATGATACCCCTTGGCGCTGTTTTTTTACCTGTTACCGGTTTTTGGCAACCTGTCGGGCAAAAAGCCTTTTCAAAATTCCTTAATCTGCTATAATAGCTTCAGAGGAGGTGATCCGGTGAAGATACGCATAGAGATTGTCGACTCCCTGACCGAAGACGAAGTTGTCATTCGCTGCTGCAGAGTGAATGAAACCGTCCAAAACATCCAGAAATATGCGCTGGAGCAGGCAACCACGGGCACAAAAATCACCTTCTACAAAGAAAACCGGGAGTTCTTTTTTTCGCTGGACGAGGTGCTGTTTTTTGAAACCGAAGGCGAAAGCATCCGCGCCCACACCGCGAACGACGCCTACCTCATCAAATACCGCTTGTATGAACTCGAGCAAATCCTGCCCCGCCACTTTGTGCGCGCGGCAAAATCAACCATCGTCAACATCAACCGGGTGTATTCGGTCACCCGCAACCTCACCGCATCAAGCCTCGTCAATTTTACCGGTAGCCACAAGCATATCTATGTGTCGCGGCACTATTACCAGCAGCTGCGGCAGAGATTGGATGAAAAAAGCAAGTTTGAATAGATTGTTGACCTGTATCAACAGAAAAGGAAGGGTAAAAAAATGAAAAGCAAAAACATATTTTGGGGATTGTTCCTTGTCATGTCCGCGGCATTGATTATCGCAAGCCAGGTGACCTCCTTCGGCACCATCAGCGCGGTGAGTATAATCGCCACCGTCTTCTTGGCTGCCATTATCATCAGCAGCATGGTTCGACTGGAGTTTTTCGGCATTTTTGTGCCGATGGCGTTCCTGTATATGATTTATGACGCGCCGCTGGGTCTGCCTTTTATTCGCCCGGTGATTCTGGTTGTGTCGGCGTTGCTCATCAGCATCGGCTGCAGTCTGATTTTCAGGAAAAGGCATAAAAAAATCATCTGTACAGGCAGCTCCGTTAACGACTACAACAAGACAAACGAAAGCATTGACGACAACAACCCCAAGGTCAAAGTATCCATGGGCGCCTCCAGCAAATACCTGCACGCGGATGCCCTGCAGGGCGGGCAGTTTTCCGTCTCCCTGGGCGAGCTGGAGGTGTATTTTGACCAGGTGCGCCTGAATCCCGCCGGCGCGCAGGTGTTTGTCGACTGCAGCTTGGGTTCACTCAAATTGTATATCCCGCGGTACTGGAATGTGGTGGACAAAATCGGCGCGACACTCGGGGAAGTGAAAAACAACTCGCGGCAGGCGCAGCCGGTGCTGACCGAACCGCCCCTGACAATCACCGGCAATGTAAAACTCGGCAGTGTGGAGATCCTCTATATCTGATGAGGACTCATCAGTGATATTCAACGAAATGAAGGGGAGAACACATGATAAAGCTTAAACCGAAGGCAGGTTTTGCGGGAAAGCTGAACAGTCAGCTGCGGCGTTTTGGGATTCTGTCATCAGCGATTTCTTATTCCGCCAGCGCCGTGGTAGAAAACGAAAAGGGCACAAACTATCCGTTTGTTTTTGTCGCCGGGTTCGCCGGGTGGGGGAAGTATGACCTGCTCAACAACGCGTTGCCCTACTGGGGCAGGCTCAACGGTGATTTGATCAAGTATTTGAATGACCAGGGATTTGCCTGCTGCGCTGCTTCTGTTGACCCCCTTGGCAGTGCCTGGGACCGCGCCTGCGAGCTGTACGCACAGGCCGCCGGCGCAGTGGTTGACTATGGGGCGGTTCATGCCGCGCGTTACAACCATAAAAGGTTCGGCAAAGATTACAGCAAAAGACCGCTGCTCAACGGCTGGGGCAAACCGGACGGCAGCGGCGGCATCAACAAAGTGAACTTCGTCGGGCACAGTTTCGGCGGGGCCACCATACGCTTGCTGGCGCAGTTGTTGGCGGACGGGTCACCCGAGGAAATCGCGGGAACTGCGGGCAAGGTCTCCGGCTTGTTTTCGGGCGGCAAGGCGGATTGGATACACAGCATCACAGCACTGGCCGCGCCGCACAACGGCGTGGATATCGTGCTGGCTCTTTCACCGGTGGAAGGCATTACGGCATTTGATACTTTCAAAGGTCTTGAACCGCTTAAAACCAAGCCGGTGTTCAAGGAAATTTACAGCCGCGGAAAATCGTGCTCCGTTCTGCGTGTTGCGGACAAGGCGGTGTATGATTTGTATGTAGACGGCGCGCATGATCTCAACGAGAGGCTTTCGACGAATGACAGCATCTATTATTTTTCTTTTCCGTCAGACGCGACGATGGAATCACCCGATTCGGATAAGAAAATTCCGGACAAATCGGTCGCCGACCCTCTGCTGTACGCAAGTATTCATATGATCGGAAGAAGCACAAAGGTAACCGATAACGGGTTTGTCATCGATGAAGCATGGTATAATAATGACGGCGTTGTGAACACCATCTCCACAATAGCGCCGTTTAAGGAACCACAGAAGATGTTTGATGCTCATGAAATAACGCCGGGCATTTGGCATATTATGGAAACCTACAGGGGAGATCACGCCGCTGTTATCGGCGGGTTGTCCAAAGCGGTGGATATCCGGGCGATGTATGTTGAACAGTTACAGCTGGTCAATTCACTGTAGTTTTTTACAGAATAATTATTGAGTCTGCAAACATTTTGTGTTGAAGCACACATTCGGTGAGAATCGTTAGCCTGAAAGGAAGAGATTTATGAAAAAAACAACAAAGATTCTTGCGATTCTGATGGTCCTAACGCTCCTTGTCAACCCGCTTTCCGCTCTCGCGAGCGCGGCGCTGCCGGCAGGGACAACCTATTATGTGGACTCGGCCGGCGGCAGCGACAGCAACAACGGCACAAACGAAGCGAATGCCTGGCAAACACTTGGCAAGGTAGGCGAAACCGCCTTTTCGCCGGGCGACAGTATCCTGTTCAAACGCGGCGGCGTCTATACCGGCCCGGTTTCCCTTCAAGGCAGCGGCGAAGCCGGCAATCCCATCATCGTTTCGGCTTACGGTGAAGGCGACAAGCCCTTGCTGACCACTACGCAAGCGACCGATTTAATCACCATGTTCGATGTGTCCTACTGGACGCTTGACGGGCTGGAAATTACCGCGCCCAACGGCGGCGGGATATGGATTGACACGCTGACGAAAGAGTCTAACGGCATTATCCTCACAAATCTGACTGTTCACGATATTCAGAATTACCCCGGTACCGGGCGTGACAATCTTTCCGCCGGAGCCGCTGCCGCGAGGGCGGGTGTGATGATTAAGGGATTGCCGGCGTGGTCCAGGTTTGCCGTGAATAATCTGACGGTTACGGACTGTGCGTTTTATGACTGCGCCAACGGCATCAGCATTTGGGGTTCCTGGAACGACGCGCAGAACCCCTGGGTTTCGGATGTCAGCGAGGTCGACCCCGTTTTCAATACCGGCATTTTGGTTGAAAACACCAGTTTTACGGATTTTGACGCCGAAGCAATTATTGTCGGGATGTGCGACGGCGCTGTGGTGCGTAACTGCGCGGCCATCAACTGCTGCCAGGGCGGTGCCGCCGGCGGCTACTGCAACGCGGCGATGTGGTTTTGGGGTAGTGAAAACAGCGTGATTGAACATTGCGAAATCGCCGGGCAGAAATGCCTGGGCGATGGTATGTCGATTGACTTTGATTCCTATACCAACAACAGCACTTACCAGTACATCTATTCGCACGACAACATCCGCTTTATGGGCAACTGCCCGATATACAACGGTCAGGTCAACAACACCGTGCGTTACTGCCTTTCCGTGAACGACAATGTTACCAAAAACAGCGGCGGCGGCGGGAGCGGGGAGCGGTATTTCAAGTTTTACAACAACACCATTGTCAACGGTTCCTCGTTTTCGTTTTACTTCAACGATCACGGCACGATTCAAAACAACATTTTCAGCCTTGTTCCGGGCTGTACGCTGGATTTAAACTTCAAAAACAACTATACGCTTGGCAACAACTGCTATTACAGCACTGTGAAACCGCTGCTTGATTTTACATCCATTCACGCCAACCCGCAGTTCAGCGGGTTGGATTACACGGATAAAAACAGTTTTATACTCAAAGAATGCTCACCGTGTATCGGCGCCGGCACACAGGTTGAGGAAAACATGGGGACTCATGACCTGTACGGCAACCCGCTGACAAACACCCACAACATCGGCTGTTATGAAGGCCCGGGTGTTGCGGGCAGCTTTACAAAAGAGAACCCTGTTGCCCTGATAATCAGGATTTTTACCGGGGTATACCGCTTCATGAGTGACTTGATTGAGCACGATTGGAACTGGTTATTGGAGCAGATAGAAAAACTCAAGGGTTAGCAAGGACTTAATAGAAGAGGCTGCAATTTATAACAAAATTGCAGCCTCTTTAGCATAGGGTGGCGGCTTCTACCCGTAAACCGGTTCGCTCATTTCAATATTACCCCCGCTGACAGTCAGGGTGTAGTTGACGATTTCCACCGCGCTGTCTTTGCCTTCCCACACCCGCATATAATAGAAGGTGAGCGTAGTTTCACCGTCGGCAACGGGGGCGATAACAAAGATGTGCTTGGCACCGCCGCCTTCAACGGGTCTGAAAGAAAAGGGCTGCTTGAACAATTCTTTTTCGATTTTGACAATGCCTTCGGGTTCCATTTCGCAAACCCATGAATACCCGGTGGACGCGTTGGTGTCGAACGGGATTAAAACTTTGTTTGTCACA
Organism: uncultured Eubacteriales bacterium; assembly: GCA_964612185.1. Taxonomy (GTDB): domain Bacteria; phylum Bacillota; class Clostridia; order Oscillospirales; family Acutalibacteraceae; genus UBA1447. The sequence goes on along the minus strand of CAZTCR010000018.1, from coordinate 30,674 downwards.
GCGGGTACGAGCCAAACCGCCAAGGTCAAAAAGAGAGACTGGATAAGCGAAATGATTTTTGTTAAAGAAGCCTGCATGGATTTTACCTTCTTTCGTTAATCGGGTTTGGTATGCGATTGCTTCGGTTGCCGGCTCACTTGATCTCCGGCAGCAAGATTTCCGCCAGGGGGAGTTTTGGCACATAATGCGTATTTTCACTGTCCCTGTAATATTTTGTTTCACCGTTCTTTGCCTCGGTGAGTACGATTTTCTCGTTGGGCGCGCCGAGCGCGATGACAAGCCGCGGCGCGATGTGCGGGGGCAGGGCGAAGATTTCCGCCAGGGCAGGTTTGTTGATGCTGCCAATCATGCATGCGCCAATACCTTTTTCCATCGCGCCCAGTACAATCGTTTGCGCGTAGATGCCGATGTCCGCGTCCGGCGAGTTGGGGGTAAGGTTGGTGTCGTAACACAGCAGGATGTAAGCGGCCGGTTCGTTGCCAGGGATTGGCGGCTTATTTTCTTTAATCATCGCCGCCCAGCCCAGGTGGGGGAAGATGCGCGCACAGTCCTCTTTTTTAACGGCGTAAGCGAAACGGATGGGCTGCCGGTTGACGGACGACGGCGCGAACCGGCAGAGGTTAATGAGTTGTGCCATATCATCGGCGGTGTAGCGGACCGCCGGGTCGAAATTCCGGTAACTGCGTGCTTTCATGAGCAGGTCGAGGAGCATGTTGATCGCCTCCAAAACTTATTTAATAAAAGAGAACACAAAAGAGATAAACGGGCTTATTGCAACGGGAAGAGGTCCTGGTTCCCGTTTGTCTGCATAAACCGCGGGAAGGCCGGGTTGCTTGTAACAGTGGGCTGGCCATCATAATTCAAAAGCCAAAACAGAAAAGCGGAATAGGTAGAGCCATACCGGCAGCCGACATGGGGCGCGTCTTTGATGACCCAGGTGGAGGCGGGGAACAGGCAACCGGAGGTGTCGACAATTTTGTCCGGCGAAAGGCAGGCCGGGTCGGCGGGCATATAACCGCTGCCGAGCGTTTTGCCGAATTTTGCGGCTGACGCGCCGCCGGCCATCAGCGCCGTTTCCAAGGTGCCGTCGCCGTTCGCGCCGCCATGGCTGCCCACCGGTATTGCCCCTTTGTTATAGCCGGCGATAACGGCAATTTCAACACCTGCCGCGGCTGCCTCTTGCAGCAATGCGTCCCGCCCGGTCATCATCCGCTGCAGTTCGTCTGCCTTGGCGATAAAATCCGCGTTCGCCTGCAGATTATCCCCGAACATCGTTTGAATCGCGCTGTCATAATGCTCCGGCAGAACCAGTGCCCAATAGGAGGGGATGTAGCCCATTTTACTGACCAATACTTTGTCATACACACGGTCTTTCACGCGGTTGACAACGCTGTTGCCGATTTTCGCTATTGTATTGAAAACACCGGTTTGGTATAAAACCTTCAGCAGGACGGACACGACCTTGTCCTCATCGGGGTCACCCGCCGCAGCGTTGTACAGCGTTTCGCCGTCCAACGAAAGGTCACCGTTGAAAAGGTCCGCGGCAAAATAGTCGCCATAAAACGCGGAGGAGACAAAGACGATTTTATGGAGTTTTTCATAGCCGTATTTTGTTAAATACGCGACCGTTTGAACCCCGCCGAGACTCGCGCAGACGAGGTTAACCTTCGTCGTGTTATGTTCCGCGAGTGCCCGGTCAATCAAGGCGGCGATACCGTCGGCGTTTTCAAGCGGATCTACCCGCCAGTCGTAAGCGAAATAGTAGGTGTAATCGGCGCCGTACCGCTCGATGGACGCCTTGACGATATTGCCTTCGCTGTAATCCGTGCTTGTCATTAGTTTTTCATAATGGCCGGCGGCAAGCGGATAGGTCGGGATGGCGGCTCTGCGGACAGGCGTGCCGGTTATATCGCACGCCATGTTGGCAAGGATACTGTTCGCGTAGTCCAGCACCACATCAAAGCCTTTATCAAAACTGAAATGCACAATGCCTGTGCCGATTGCTTTGAAAACGGTTTTGACTGCTTCGCCCGTTTCAAGGGGTAAAATGGGCGGTCCGGTTTCGCCGTTGCCGTAATCCACGATGAGGTCGTCGGAATCCATGCCGCGCACGATAATCAGCGGCAGTTTTTCACCCTGCAATGCTGACGCCTTTTGCGGCTGCGTGACTGCGCCAGCGTTACCGGGGAGAGCGCAAAATACAAGCAGGATAATGGCCAAAGCCAGACTGATAAAGCGTTTCATCCTAAACTCCATTCCACCGCCGCAGCGGCAGCACAAATAGTAATGAAAAAGACATGTGCCGAGAAGCGGAAGCCGGTTTAACTGGTGACCGGCAAGTGACTTTTTTTGTGCGAAAATTTATTTTCACACGACCCCTCGCGCACGCTATTTGACCGTCAGAATTTGTGTGACGGGTTCGGATTGCATGCCGTAAGCGTTTTCCGCCACAATTTTAAGCGTAAAGGTGCCTTTGTCGAGTTTGCCGATGTTGACGCTCACCGTTTCGGGCGGGGGTGTAAAGTAGTAGCCGGACAGTTCCCAAAAGTTACCGACCGGATTCCCCGTTTCGTTCAGGACAAATACCCGATACAGAAAAACAATCTTTTCATCCGTTGATTGTGCCGCAGGGATGTCAACACGGGTTGTGCCGTCAATGAGTTTTTTCGTTTTTACGGTAGTGCCATCGGCAAAAACAGGGGCGGCAGAACTTGCCGCCATCTGCTCCGGTGTATAGGCAAAGGTGCTTTTATCCGACGGGTTTTCAATTAAGTATTCGCAGACAAAAGCGTCCGCAATCAAATCATATCCGCGGAGTCTGACGCGATTGTTCGCGTCCGCTTCCACCACCCACATCTGCGCGGCCTTTTTATTGTTTTTGGGGTGAACCGTTTTTACATCGTCAACCGTAAATTCAAAATAATTCAGCGACGCGGTGCCGAGCGCTGTAAAATCGCCCTGCCAAATAGATCTCGGGTCGTTGAGCGGGTAATGCGAATGTCCGGAAAAATCGACAACCTGCGGGTAACGGGCTAAAATATCGTAGAATTCCGGTGTACCCCAGCGTTCGCCAAAGCTTTCCCGGCTGCCGTAAACCGTGTTTGCCACATGCTCGTGGTGCGTGATAAATATGGGCTTTTCCGGGTCGTCCGCGGCGGCGAGCGCGAGCTGCGCGTCCAGCCAGCCTAACTGCGTTTGGGTGTATTTTACATCCGTGCTTTTGTCGTGTGTTGTGGCGATGCCGATGAAATGGAAGCCGCCGAGCACATAATGAAAATCAGTCGTGAGGCCGGAGAGCGACTCGTAAAAGTCCAGCGCGTCTTTCCCCTGCGTCTTGCAGTCGTGCGATTTGGCGATGATGACCATCGGCTGCGTTTCTTGCTTTAACCCGGCGTTCATGATTGATTGAAAGGCGAGGTATTGAAGGCCCATGCCGGAGTCCGTAATATCACCGGCAAACAGGACCCCGTCAAGTTTGTTGTAATGCTTGTCCGCCTGCGCGATGGCATAGCTTGTCTGAAGCATTTTCGCCATCCTTTGGCAGCGCACATCGCCCGGCACCTGGATGTGCACATCGCTCGTGGCGGTGAACCTCAGGACAGGGATAAAATCACCGGCGGGCGCCTCAATATCCGCAACGCGGACGAATAAACCGGCGAAATTTGAAACAGCGGTAAATAAAGCAAGCGCGGCGGAAATGAGCTTTGACAACATGATGAGCCTCCCGATTGAACATATAGTATCCGGATCATTAATCCACTGTTTCATTATAGATATCCACAGCGGTCAAGTCAAGATGATTGGTCCGGTGACTGCGAACGGGTGACAAGATAATTGCGTTGTGGTATAATGGCAATCAGTAAAATCGGGAAAGCGGTGCTGCTTTGTATCCGGATAACATCAAGCTGGTAACCTACTCCAAAAACGAGGACAAACTCAACTGCGTCACACACGCAGCCGGCGTTTTGCTGGCCTGCGCGGTGCTGGCGGTTTGCCTGCAAAGGGCGCTTGACCAAGGAACGGCCAACAGCATCGTTTCCGCGCTGGTGTACGGTATTTCAATGATGGTGCTGTACGCCGCGTCCGCTTTGTACCACGGGCTGCCGGCCGGGAACCTGAAGAAAGTCGCACGCGTCATCGATTATTCGATGATCTACATCCTCATCGCCGGCACGGCGACACCCTGCGCGCTTATCGGGCTTTATGAAAAGGACCGGGCACACGCGCTGTTTGTGTTCTTTTTTGCCTGGGGCTGCGCCGCGCTCGGGATTATGATGTCCGTTTTGTTTTTTGAAAAAACCAAAGCGTTTCGTATCGTGCTCTATATCGGCGAGGGTGTCGTCATGTTCGCCTCCGTCTACCCGATAGTCGGGTTGATTGACAAACGCGCGCTTGGCCTGTTGATTGTTGGGGGACTGGTGTACACAGCCGGGATGATTTTTTTACGCCTCGGCAGAAAAAAGGAGTACGCGCACACGGTTTTTCATCTTTTTGTACTGGCGGGGAGCTTGGTGCATTTTTATGTGATGATACAATATATTTTTGTCTAAGCAAATCTGAATTGATTTTTGGAATATAGAATGGTATTATTTAACGGTCAATAGGATATTGATGTTCAAGTTTAAAAGCTGAGTGGTTTCTTCTGTGCGGATGTAAGTTTGAAAGAGCAGGTAGCCAATTGAGCGTGTATAACAGTCAAAAACAACATGAAGAACCCCGGATACCGCGGCTCGAACGGACAGCAACCGTACCGGATTTTGGTCTGACCTCCGAACAGGCGGCACAGCGCATGGCGGCCGGGCTGGACAACAAGGCGGTGGATTCACCGTCCAAAACCGTTGCGCAAATCGTTCGGGGTAATATACTGACCTATTTTAACCTCATATTTTTTGTGCTGGCCATCGCGGTGATCGCCGTAGGCTCTTTCCGAAACCTGATGTTCATGGTCGTTGTTGTTGTCAACACGCTCATCGGCATCATTCAGGAACTCCGGGCCAAGCGCACGCTGGACAAACTGGTGCTTTTGTCCGAACCGAAGGCCACGGTGATCAGGGACGGGGTACTGCTGGAATTGCCGGTAAACGAAACGGTGCTGGACGATATCGCGGTTTTTGTCAGCGGCAATCAGATTTACGCGGACGGTTTGCTGCTTGCGGGCTCGCTGCAGGTCAACGAGTCGCTCGTGACGGGCGAATCCGATGAAATTATGAAAAAGCCGGGGGACAAGCTGATTTCCGGCAGCTTTGTGGTGTCCGGCGAATGCCGGGCGAGGCTTGAGCGGGTCGGCAAAGATTCGTTTGTTTCCAAAATGACGGTCGAAGCCAAAAAATCCAAAAAAAGCAAACAGACCGGGATGATGCGGGATTTGACAAGGCTGCTGCAGGTTATCGGTATTGCCATTGTCCCTGTCGGTATTTTGATGTTCACCAGGCAGACAGAGATCCTCGGGCTGACTGTGAAAGCCGGGGTGGAGAACACGACCGCGGCACTTATCGGCATGATACCGGAAGGGCTTTACCTGCTTGTGAGCGTGGCGCTTGCCGTGAGCGTTGTTCGCCTATCCAAAAGAAAAACGCTGGTGCGCGACCTGAAGTGTATCGAGACGCTCGCGCGCGCGGATGTGCTTTGTGTGGATAAAACAGGCACCATCACCGAAAACCGTATGGATGTGACAGGTGTGGTACCGCTTGTTCCGCCGGATATGACACCGGAAGCCATTGAACGCCTTTTGGCGGATTTTACAGGCGATATGCCGGGCATTAACGCGACCATGCAAGCCATCAAAAACCGGTTCGGAAGCGGCATTTCCCGCCGGGCGGAGAAAATCAAGGAGTTTTCATCAGCGGACAAGTTCAGCGCGGTATCCTTCGGCGCGGCGGAAAACTATGTGCTGGGCGCGCCGGAGTTTATCTTGCGCGGCAGATACCCCGAGCACTTGGAAACGATTGAAAAATACGCCTCAACCGGCTGCCGTGTGTTGATGCTGGCAGAATGCTCAAGTCTTTACAGTGACAACATCCTGGAAACGGTCAGCCCGATTGCCTTGATTGTACTGGAAAACCCGATACGCCCGACAGCAAAGGCAACCTTTGAGTATTTTAATGAACAGAGCGTTCAGATTAAGGTAATATCCGGGGACAATCCGGTCACCGTCTGCGCGGCGGCACAGAACGCCGGCATTACAAACGCGGAAAACTATATTGACGCGTCCCTGCTTGACAGCAAGGAGAAAATTGCACAGGCGGCGGAAAAATACACGGTGTTCGGCCGCGTATCCCCGGAGCAAAAACGCCAGCTGATTCTTTCGCTCCAAAAAGCGGGGCATACGGTCGTAATGACCGGCGACGGTGTGAACGATGTGTTAGCGTTGAAAGCCGCGGACTGCGGTATCGCGATGGCCTCCGGCAGCGAGGTCGCCTCAAAAGTTGCGCACCTGGTGATGCTCAACTCCGATTTTGATTCCATGCCGCATGTGGTCGCGGAAGGCCGGCGTGTTATCAACAACATTGAACGGACAGCATCTCTTTTCCTTGTGAAAAACATCTTTTCCTTTATTTTGGCGATCATATCCATCTCGGCTGTTTTTGCTTATCCGCTCACGCCCGCGCAGCTGTCGCTCGCGAGCATGATTACCATCGGCATCCCGTCGTTTTTCCTATCGCTCGAGCCGAACATTTCACTTGTCCGCGGACGGTTTATCGCAAATGTGCTGTACCGCGCGCTCCCCGCCGCGCTGACAGACCTCTTTATTATCATCGGCGTTGTTTTGTTCACGGCAGCTTTTAAGCTGGATTCCGCGGAAGTGACAACCATCGCAGCGCTGCTGATTACTTCCGTCGGGCTGATTATGGTCTGGAAAGTCTGCAGGCCGTTTAACCGGATGCGGGCAGGGCTCCTTGCGGGGCTGGTCGTGATGTTTATCGCGATTCTGGCGGTTGTTCCCGGCTTGTTCTCAATCGTTCCCATCGGCTTTGGCAGCACGCTGATTCTTGCGGTGTTTATTCTGCTGATTCCATCCGTCATGTGGCTGTTTAGTGTCGGGCTCGACAAAATTGCCGCAGGCTGCCGGTTTATCGCGCGGAAGATACATATCCTAAAGACGGTGAAATAATGAAATATTTCAGGAAATCGGTTGTTTTTGAAGCAGGAACACAAGGGTATTCTTTTTTTAGGATACCGGTGCTGCTGATTGCGGGCAACGGAGACATCCTGGCGTTTGCGGAAGGCCGCAGAGCCTCTCGTTCCGACACAGGGGTTATTGATATTGTTTTAAGAAAAAGCACGGACGAAGGCAGAACCTGGAGTGCTTTGCGTATTGTTGTTACCGACAACGAAAACACCAACGGCAACCCCTGCCCGATTTTAGACCTGGAAACGGGTGACATCTGCCTGGTTTATACCACGAACCTGGGCGCTGAACGGGAGTCCGAAATTTTAGCCGGCAGAGCCCAACCGCGCAGGGTGCAACGGTGTTTCAGCCGTGACAACGGGCTGACTTGGACAACACCGGCGGATATCAGCGCGCAGGCGCGAAAGGACAACTGGACATGGTACGCCACCGGCCCCTGCCACGGCATATGCACCAAAGCCGGGCGGTATATTGTGCCCTGCAACCACGGAGAAATTGAAAACGGCGAGAGCAAAGGCACAAGGTCCCACTTAATTGTCAGCGACGACAAAGGCAAAAACTGGCAAATCGGCGCGATGAGCGAACTCGGGACGAATGAGGCAACCGTTGCCGAGACTTCGCAGGGGCTGTATGTGAATATGCGCAACACCTTCCCGCAAAAAAAACGGGTTTATACCATCAGTCAGGACGGCGGTATCACATTCGGGGCGTGCCAAACAGCTAAACAGCTTAAAGACCCGTATTGCCAGGGCAGTGTGTACGGTTATGGTGACGGGCTGTTTTTCTGCAACGCGAACCACAAACTCATCCGTAAAAACCTGACGCTACGCTTCAGCGCGGACAGCGGCTCCACCTGGAACAAAGGGCTTGTAGTCGCCCGTAAGGCGGGCGCGTACAGTGATATTGCCGTGAGTAAGGATAAAACAATTTCTGTCTTATATGAGGGCGGCCGTAAAGTGCTTTATGATACGATATTTTTGGCTCAGATAACCGCCGGTGACTATTTCGAGCTTGCAAAGTGATTTTTATGTAAAGATACAGATTGCTCAGCAGTGCTGAGAAAAAATGAGTTCGTTTACCACGAGCCGGAAAAGAAAGGAAAACCCATGAAAAAAGTATTCACATCGCTCCTTGGTTTGTTGCTTGCGCTCACACTGATGGTGTCCGCACCGGCGGCGGGGTTTGCTGTTGAGGAACCGCAATCATCTCTGCTCGTTGACATCAAAACCAACCGGAACAGTTATATGACCCTTGGCATTGCGACCTTTGAGGTGACAGTGACCAACAAGACCGAGCAAGCGGTTGAGCGTGTCAGCGCGGAATTGCTCGGCGGCCAGCTTGCGCCACTCGGCAGCAAAAGCATCATTACGGCGGAATCCGCCTGCCTGCTCCCCGGTGAGAGCATCAGCTTTACTTTTAAAGCGACGCTGAACAAAGAGGCCGTCGCCTTGAGCCCGATGCAGCGCCTGGGGCTTGATTTTTTAAGGCTATGGTACAAGAACATACCCGTTGCTGATAACGGCTTCGACGACGGACGAGTATATGCGGACAATGCGAAGACGCTCAAATTCGGCAACAATCCTGTATCCGCTGTTATCCGTGTTTGGTATAACGATACGGGAACCGTCGTTCCCGGTGATATAGCAGAAATAGTTGCCTTTTATAATGAACGAGCGAATGCGATGAAGACCTGTCAGAATCGTGTGACTGTTACAAAAAGTGACGGCACAACAAGCACGATCAATTCCATTACCGGCGGTTCTGTTGTGCAAAACCTTGCCAACGATATGCTCCCGAACGACTACAGCGAAAAACCTGCTCTGACTTTTATCAACGGTGTGAGCGGGAACAAAACGCTTGCGGCCTATCTCCCTCGCAGTTATAGCAGCCTGATGAGTGAACTCAACCCCACCGGAGTCAATGGCGTGAAGGCTGCCACCATTGCCCCCTATGACGATGGCTATGCCGTCACCATTGATATGAAAGATGAAGTCACTTCCGGACCGACTGCGCTGAGCGATAAACCGACCTATATTTCAAAATGTATGGACACTTTAAATATAACCCGGAATGATCTGGAACCGTTCACTATTGTTGACGCGACAGCCACTTATACCGGATGCAAAATTGAGGCCGTTTTCGATGCCCAAGGCCGGATGACAAAACTCGATGTGACAACCCCCGTGCGAATATTGGGTAACCTGAAATACAGCGTCATCGGGTTAAACGCCGATGTTACCGGCACCTACAATGGCAACTATACCTTTGCGTATTGATTGTCGCTTGACATGTTCAAAAATGTACGCTATTATGTACATAAGGAGATGGTTTGGCATGTTAAACACAAATATTACAAATTTTAGAAAAAACATCTTTGGTATGCTTGAGCAGACAATAAAATACAACGAGCCTGTAAACATCAATACCAAAGACGGCAATGCTGTTGTTATCAGCGAAGAAGATTACAACGGATTGATGGAAACGCTATATCTCAGCACGATTCCAAATCTTAAAGAAAAGATTATAGAAGGAATAAAAACACCTCTGTCTGATTGTGTGCCTGAGAATGAGGTGGAGTGGTAATGTATGCGGTGGTTTACACAAAAAATGCGGTAAAAGATATTCAAAAGATTAAGGCTGCTCGATTGTCAAAAAAAGTTAAGGATTTAATAGAACTGATTAAACTAAACCCATTTCAAACACCGCCCCCATACGAAAAGTTGGTCGGAGACCTGCAAGGCGCATATTCGCGCAGGATTAATATCAAACATCGTTTGGTTTATGAAGTGATTGAAACCGAAAATACGGTGAAAATACTCAGCATGTGGTCTCATTATGAGTTTTAGCTGAGCGACATATTTTCAAACCGTCCCCCAAACAGTATAATGACTCCGGTAAATGATATACCGCCCCGCTGTAAAAAAGCGAGGCGGTATTTTTGTGTTGTGAATGTGAAAAAAATTACTCTCCTGCAGCTTTCACCGTCTCCATAATCCCCCTGAAAGTATCGGCAATGGTCTGCGCTGTTGCCGGGCCGAGGGAGTTCGTTTCCTCATAGTGGTTTCTGCCGAGCCGGTCCTTTGTTTCCGTAACAAAAGGCACCTCCGGGTGGAGCAAATAGTCATTGGGCGGTACCACATAACCGGTGAAGTCGTTGGCAACACCAAAGATAAGCAGATTGTCATCCCCCGCGATTTGTACAAGCGGGTCCGGGTTGATGTCCGGCGATTTGCATTCGGCCGTTTCCTCCGCGGGGAGATAGCCGCCGTAGCAAAGCTCGGGGAAGATCTCACTAGGTAAAAGCAGCATATTGAGGTCGCCGATTTGGATATAGGTCATTTCGGTTTTAACGGAAAGACCCACGCGGCCTTGACCGGTCGCGAATTTTTCTTTTTTCAGGATGCCGACAGAACCGAGGAAGACGAGGACGAAGTTGTCCGCGGGGGAGTAATATTCCTGCCGCAGCAGGCTGATTTTCGGTTCCAGTTTGCGTTCGTCCACAATGGCAACGGCTGTTTCCGCAAGCGCTTTGCCGCCGATTTTGGTGGATTCCACCACATCTTTGTCCAGCTCCTTCAGGCGGATGAGTCCGCCGATGGCGCCGACGAAATGAATGGATTCAGCACCCGCCGTTTCCAGAATTCCCCTGCGCATGTAGCAGGCAAAGTCCGCGCTGACAATCGGAGCGCCGAGCATATTTTCGGTATGCGAGGCATAGTTGAGCATCCAAACTTCCGTGGAACCGTCATTGGGCACAAAACGCAGCCGGGTTAAATCCTTGCAATACACATGCGGCAGGCGGGAATCGCGCTGAATCGGCGGCGTTTCCTTTTTGCCGTAATAGATGGCGCCTTCTTTTTTGGCGGCGTAGGCTTCTTTGACAACCTTAATCACCCCGTCATAAAGGATGCGCATGTATTTTTTGTTCCGGCCGCTTTTCGGCAGCGGGCCCCACATACCGATGGTGTCGATACCGGCATGGTTGTGCGTGCTTAAAATGTTGAGCGAGCGGCAGCCGGTTTGTTTGACAAAATCCGCCAGTTCTCCGCGGATGTTGTTGACATCATAATCCGTCAGCCCCACGCTGTCGACCGATACCAGCACAATACCCCCGTGCCCGGAGTTGTCATCCATCCAAACGGCGCTGGTGGTCATCGGGTCCAACACGCTGGTAGCCGGGTTATAGGCACGGTAGCCTGCCACATAATATTTTTTTTGCGGGATGTCATCGGGCATAATGTCCGTTTTTGCGAAACCGACGGTGAAATATTCGCTTTTCGCCTCACTGACTTTGTCAAATACGCCCTTGGGGAGTTTGGGCGCCGGGCTTTTTTTCGCGAGCTTTTTGCCCGAGCGGATCATAGACCCTTCAATTGCTTTTGAGGCTATTTTTAAAAACCTCATTCCTTTTGCTGCCACCGGCATGGTGTATCCTCCTTGAAAACTGTTTATTTTTTATCGTTGAACATATCGTCGAATTCACCGGCGATTTGTTTTTTGCCTAATCTCGCAAGTTCCTCGGCGGAGGCGTCCGTCACAGCGCTGGACATGGAGTTGCGGCGGACAATGAGTTCTTCATACATCGCGTCGCGTTTTTTACCCGTGAGCGGATACAAAAACTTCGGCAGCACACCCAGCGCGCCTGTAATAACGGGGATGCCCGTGCTCATGACGAACATCCAAAATTTGGTGCGTTCATCCTGCGTACCGATTTTTCGGCCTTGCTCGTAGCCGATTTTACCCATCAGTATATTCTTAACGGAGCTGTTCGCAATGCGCTGCAGCTTTGTGATAAGGCCCCTTGCCACACCCGTCATCGCTTCCGTCCGGTAGCCGTTTTTCCATTCGCAGTAATCCATCGCCTCGTTATAGAGTTCGGTGGGGATGACGCGCCGGATGGCATAGACGCACATCTCCACACATTCAAAAAACATAAAAGTCGGTATCATCACTTTTTTCTTTTTATAATTGCCGTTGATAATACCGATACCGCACACCGAAAGCGCGCACATGTCGGTCCATAAATCCTCAAAAATCCACAGCGCCCGGGTCGAAAACCGTTTGCGCAGCGGCCCGATGGCGGCGTAGCTTGAATAGGTAAATATACCGCCCGGAATGCCGACGACCGTTTGCAGGGTGGCGGAACCCAGCACATCGATGAAATAATCCGTGGAGCCGGTGCCGATAGCAAACCCGCCGAGAAATTCGGAAAGCGTTATATAAAGAATCGGTTTGTTGGTAATGATGGATTTCAGTCCCTGCAGGATACTCGGGCGCTCAATGGACTGCATCACGCGCTCTTTGGACTTTATAAAGAAAAAGAAGGCGGCCGCGGCGGCGGCGAAGTTGGTAAAGAGACCGAAACCTAAAAACAGGTTGCGCAGCTTCCAGCCTAAAATTTTATTATTGACGAGGTCCAGCAGCAACCCCATAATCAGCTCCGGCACATTCGAGCCGATGGCCAGCAGGTTCGCCTGCGTAATCAGCCGCGTGCGTTCAAGCGGATTGGGTGTGATGGTGCTGATGAGGCCCATGCCGGATATTCCCTGGAAAGTCCCCACCGTTTCCCTGATAACGCTGAAGAGAAAATAAACGGCAAACTTGGTCATATCCATGTCATTCGTACCGGCAAAAATAAAGGGCATAAACCAGTAGATGCAGGCGAAAAATGTCATCGGTATTTGAAGGCCGACCAGGTACGGCCGGAATTTACCCCAGCGTGTGCGGGTTTGGTCCACGATAACGCCGATGACCGTGTCATTAATCACATCCCAAAGCCCGCCGATCGCATCCAGCAGGGCGAGGAAATTGAAGTTAATGAGCAGCACATCGTAGATGAATCGGTTATTGAACTTGCCGATGTTAAAGCCGCCCGCCCAGTGGTTGAGGATATACCCCGCCGTTTCGGCACTGCCGACATACCGGCGGTTTTGGTAGGTGCGCTCATCCGTTTTTCCGGTTTTTCCGGTTTCGGAACCCTGTGGTTTTGTTTCCAACCGCAACACCTCAAATATCATTATTTGATGCCGAATGGAACCGGGGAGCTTTCGCCAATGGATTAGAGTATATAATTTTTTTCGGGTCAAGTCAAATGTAAAAACAGCGGCGGCAGGTAGCTCAGCTCTCCGTAGTAAAACGGTTTTGTGTTCTGCTTACCGCTGATAGGGGTATGAAATATTTTGGCAGGCACACTGTTTTTTGTGGATATCCCTGCCCGACAATGTTATAATATTATCCTGCATTAAAATTGTAGACACAATTTTAATCGGCAAGCACAGCTTGCCGCTGCGGCTGAAGCCGCAGACAGATAGAATTGAACGGTATTTCCGGCAGCAAATGCTGCCCCCGCTGTCTTTGGACAGCGGATTAAAAGATAGACTTGTCTATCTTTTAAATGGAGATTAGTATAATGATAAAAATGTAGTTGAGGGGTGTTTTACCGATGGGTGGTTTGTTCGGCGCGGTGTCAACGGGGGATTGTGTGACGGATGTCTATTTCGGCACAGATTATCATTCACATCTTGGCACCAGCAAGGGCGGGATGGCTTTTTGGACGCGGGACGGGTTCAACCGTTCTATCCACAATATTGAAAATACGCAGTTCAGGGCTAAATTTGAAGCCGAGCTGTCCAGCATCAAAAGTAGCATGGGCATCGGCTGCATCAGTGATACGGAGCCGCAGCCGCTCACCGTGCGTTCCCATTTGGGCAGCTACGCCATCAGCACCGTGGGCAAAATCAACAATACCGCTGAAATCATCAAAAAAGCCTTTCAAAAACCCAACATACATCTGCTGGAAATTAACAAGGGGCAGGTTAATCAGACAGAACTGGTATCCGTGATTGTTGACAACGAAAAAACCTTTAAGGAAGGCCTGCTCGCCGCGCAGGAGATGATAGACGGTTCCTGTTCCATTTTGATTATGACACCGGAAGGTATTTATGCCGCGCGGGACAAGCTCGGCAGAACACCGCTGATTATCGGTAAAAAGGAAGAGAACGGGGAGGAAACGGGGAGCGAATCCGCACGGATTTCCTACTGCGTCTCGTTTGAATCCTGCACCCTGACCAACCTTGGGTACAAAAATGTTTATGAGCTTGGCCCGGGGGAAATTATTCTGCTCACGACCGAAGGGGTGCAAAAAGTCGCGCCCGCGCGCAGCAAAATGCGCATCTGCGCTTTCCTTTGGGTGTATTACGGCTACCCTTCCTCCACTTATGAGGGTACCAATGTGGAGGTCATGCGTTACAAAAACGGCGCGGCCATGGCGCGCAATGACGATGTGGAGATTGATATGGTGGCCGGCATCCCGGATTCCGGCCTCGGCCACGCCATCGGATATTCCAATGAGTCAAAGATTCCGTTCGGCAGGCCGTTTGTCAAATACACACCGACCTGGGCGCGGAGTTTTATGCCCCAGAACCAGGCTATCCGCAACCTTGTGGCGCGCATGAAACTCATGCCGATCCCGGAGCTGGTAATGGGCAAAAAGCTCTTGTTCTGTGACGATTCCATTGTGCGCGGCACACAGATGCGGGAAACAGTCAATCTGCTGTACCGCTGTTACGCCAAAGAGGTGCACATCCGTCCGGCCTGCCCGCCGCTCATTTACGGCTGCAAATACCTCAATTTTTCCGCTTCGCCTTCGGTAATGGACCTCGCCGCCAGGCAGGCGATAAAAGCAATTGAAGGGGAAGTGCCGGAAAATCTGGAGGAGTACAGCAACCCGGATACCGAAAAATATAACGGGATGGTAGACCATATCGGTAAATCGCTCAATTTTTCAACACTTAAATACCAGAACATCTATGATATGATTGACGCCATCGGCATCGGTGCAGATAAAGTCTGTACTTACTGCTGGAACGGCAGGGAATAAGTTAAAACTGTTGAAGGAGAAGGTGAATGAAAAGGGAAGACAGCGTTAAACCGGCGTTACGATTATTCAGGATGATGATGGTGCTCCTTGCGGTGCCGGCGCTGGTTATAAATCTGGTTGGCTGCGGGAACGACCAAAAGCCGGGCATTACGCAAAACGGGTCAAAGGATACTTCTCTTACGCAAAGCACAACTGCTGTTGAAGCATACAGTTATGCCCGTATGATGTGCGCGGGGGATAACCTGATCCATTCAACCATCTATCAGCAGGCAAAAGAACGCTCCGCGGCGGGCGGGTATGATTTCACTTTTGCGTATGAAAAGATTGAGGATATATTGAAACTTGCTGATTTTGCCGTACTGAATCAAGAAACGGTTATTGATAAGGATAAGGAGCCGAGCAACTTTCCGCTGTTTAATTCACCCCCGGAAATCGGAGAACACATGATCAAAATCGGGTTTCGTGTGATTAACCACGCCAACAACCATGTGATTGACAAGGGTGCTGACGGCGCGTTAAAAACGATAGCGTTTTGGAAGAGCCATGAGGGCATTGTGCTCACCGGCGTTTACAGTGATGAAGAAGACTTGAATGAGGTGAAGCTCAATACGGTCAACGGCATTCGTTTTGCCCATGTCGGCATTACGGAATACCTTAACGGCAACAGGCTGCCGGCATCATCGCAGCTTAAAGTCGTTTCTCCCGTGGGGGCCAATATTTCAAAAGAAGAGTTTTTCGCCACGACGAAAATGATGATCGAAAAAGCAAAAACCCAGTCCGACATTGTTTGCGTATCGGTACATTTTCAACAGGAGGATTTGTTCGCGCCGTCCTATTCACAAAAGGAGATTGTCGACAAATTGATTGATTACGGCGCAGATGTGATCATCGGCACGGGTCCCCATGTGCTGCAGCCCATGAAATATGTTGCGCGCGAAGACGGGCGCCGGGTTTTGGTGATGTATTCGTTGGGCAACTTTATTTCTGCTCAGCAAAAAGCGGACAACATGATAGCAGGCATTGCGGATGTGTGCTTTGTAAAATCGCAAACAACAGGCGAAACAACAATCGTTTCCGCGGGCCTTATCCCCATTGTGACACATTACGCTTCCGGCGTGAAAAATATCCAAATCATTCCGTTTTCCGACTACTCGGCGGAACTGGCAAACGGCCACGGGGTTCGGAAATACCAACCGAAGTTTGACTATGCATACACCGAGAGCCTGTTGAATAAAGTGATAGGCGAAGAGTTCTTGATAAAAGACTGGAGAAACGCCGGATAAAAAATAAGACAAAACGGCAACATAAGGCAGAAAAGTTGCGGGGAAGGGGTTGACCGGCTTGCCGGTTCAAACAAGGACGAAAAGCTTCAAACCTTTACAGTATATCAAAATCTTTTTCACCATGTCCAAAGATGATGAAGAGGATACCCCGGCCGCGGTGATTGAGAATCCGTCAAACCCGTACATCCGCCCTTACGGCAAGCCGCTTGTCGCCGCGCACCGGGCCGGCGCGGGTATTGTGCCGGAGAATACGCTCATGGCGTTTGAGCTGTGCATGCAAAACGACCGTTTTGACATCGACCTGTTTGAACTCGATGTGCACCTCACGCGCGACGGCGAGCTGGTGGTGCTGCACAACAAAACCTTTGACGCGACCAGCAATGCGGTGGAAGCCTTTGGTAAGAAGAAGATTTATCCGATTGACTATACCATGAAGCAACTGCAGGTGCTCAACCTTGGCGAGAACTTCGAACTCAACGGCGAATACCCTTATCGAGGCTTGCGCGGGGAAGCAATCCCCGAAAATCTGCGGGTGCATACACTGGATGATATTCTGGACTGTGTGCGTGAAAAAGGCAGTAAACCATACTATTTCAGCATCGATGTAAAAAATCACGGCGATTTGGGGCGCAAGGCGGCGGACAGGCTGTACAAGGTGCTGGGGGAACGGGACATGTACGGCAATGTGATTGCCGCGAGCTTCAACCCGTCCGTGTCAAAGCATTACGATGCCGCGTGCCCGGGCATGCGGCGCTCCGCCGGCCCGTTTGAGGTGTTGAAGTTCTACTTCTACAGCCGCTCCGGCGCGGACCTCGGCAATAAGGGTATCCAGTATTCGCTGCTGCAAATCCCTTACGGTGTATACCGCCGGCGCGGGAAAGAAGTCATCAACCTCGGTACGCGCGCGCTGATCAATTACGCACATGGCAATCATATCGCGGTACAGTACTGGACCATCAACAATGCCGATGATATGCGCAAACTGCGCGGCAACGGCTGTGACTGCATTATGACGGATTACCCGGACATGGCCTACACCGTTTTAACGGGAGGCAAATAGTCATCACCCGAAAGGAGGGCTATTTTGAGCGAGCAAACGGCTTACGGATGTTTAAAAGACAGACGCTATGTGGGCAACACAGAAACGATATCCTATATCGTTTATGACGCGTCCGAAAATATACATGCCGGCGTATTCGGCAGCCGCTACAATATTGACCTGCTCAAAATCAATCTCAAGCTTTACAGTGTTTTGAGCCTGATCAACGGGATTTGGGATGTTATTAACGACACTTTTACCGGCCCGATTGTGGACAAAACAAGAACCCGCTGGGGAAAATTTAAGCCTTATTTAATTGCCTTTGCCATACCGTCGCTGGTGATGACTATTTTCCAGTGGTCGCTGCCTTTCTTTTTAAACACGGAAAACGAGTATGACATGACCAAGTTTTTCCTCTTTCTCGCTATCCAAATGAGCAACGAGGCCATCGGAACCTTCCGGAATATTTCCAAAACAGGCTTACTGTCCTCCATGACACCGAATCCGTCGGAGCGCGTGCGGCTGTTGTCCCTGGCCAAGTGGATTTCCAGTATCTTTGACAATATTCCGGGTGTGCTGCTCAATTTGATTTATGACATGATGAACAAAGGCGTTATAAAAATTGCCAACCGAAGACTTTTTTACGGGTCCATCGGCGTCATTGCCGCGATGATCAGTACGGGTATGGCGATGTTTTTCTTTTTCAGCGCAAAAGAGCGTGTTACCCAGTCGGAAAAAACACCGAGCATTATGGAGGGGCTCCGGACGATTATACACAACCGCCCGGCACTCCTGCTGATGCTCAGCGACTTGCTCGGCGCGTTCACCCTCTCCACAAGTCAGGACAATTACTTTATTGATGTGCTGGGCTATTCCTCCTTTTTTACCCTTGTGGAGATCCCGTCCATACCGATTTGCCATATCAGTTACACCTATATCGGCTGGATGAGAAAGAAATTTTCAAGCAGAGCGCTGTGGGCGCTTTCTTCCAACTTTGACAATTTTCAGCGGATACTCACCTTTGCCCTCGGCTGCATCGGGGGCAAAGGCGCGAACGGCTGGTACCGGGATTGGAAAAAGATGTGGCTGATTATGGCACCGCTGGATATAGCGCGTAAATCCTTTTGGGGTGTCCGCAATGTGGTGCCGCAGGAAATCACCTATGAAGCGATTGACTACTGTGAATGGAAGAATGGCTACCGTTCCGAAGGCGTGATTGTTATCACAAAAGGGCTGATGTCCAAAATTGTGCGCAATACCACATCGGGGTTGCAGGCTGCCATACTCAATGCCGTCGGTTACAGCCTCAAAGAAGGCTTCGGCCAACAGAGCGATTCCACAAAATTCGGGCTTTTCATGGCCGCCTTTTTACTGCCGGGGGTCACGGGCGCGTTCAGTATTATACCGAAACTGATGTATAAACTGGATGCCAAAGAGAAGGATATTATGTATGACGATTTGATGCAAAGGCGCTATTATCAGGATAGAATTCAGTCGGAAATTGCAGGCGATAGCAACACCAAAAGTGATGAAGCAAACCAATAACCGAATCGAGTTTGTAATGAAACTGCTCATAAAAAAAGACACGAGAGAACCCGGTGAAGGTTCTTTCGTGTTAATTTCATAATACTCACTTATATCACTTTGCCGTTAATTACCGGTGAAAAAAGTTTGATATGCGTACTTCACAATAGCGTCATTAATCTTATAGATGCCATCATCATTTTTACTCACACTGCATCCGTTGGTTAAAAAGGCAATGCCGGTTTGATCGTTCTGGTCATAGTATAAACCCGCGACCATGCCGTATGCCTGACCGGGATGCCCCCGCATCTCCCTGCCGCTGACGAGGTCACCGGTAATGCTCAGCGCAAGCCCCCGTTTCACTGCGCTGTCTTGAAACTGTACGCGGTTCATTTCGTCAACATATTCCGCAGGCAGCACGCGGATTCCGTTACAGGTGCCGTCACCGGCGAGGACAATGCCGAATTTCGCGAGATCAACCGCCGATATCATTAAATCACCCTGACCCAGCAAATACATTTGCCCGATAGGGATGTTGGCATAGCGTTCCTGCGTTCTTCTGTTTTTCACATCACAGCCAAGACCGCCGCCGCTGTATATCTGCGCAATATTATTCGTATCGGCTATTTGCGTCCTGACAAACCCGGCATCCAAACCGAGCAAATCAAACAGCTTTGTTTTGGCATAATCGTAAAAACGCGCGTTTGCGGCTGCTTCAACAACGCCCGAAACAATCCCCGCGCCAAGGTTGGAATACAAATAGGTGTTACCGGGCTTGTTCCCGGTATGGCAGTTGCTTTTAAAAACAACTTCCAGTGACGGGGCAACTTTCGTGTTGGCGGCATTTTCAAAACTGTTGGAGTCAAATATGCCTGAAGTATGCGTCAGCAGATGCCTTGTGGTAATAGCTGTTTCGGGGAAGGCCGGGGAACGCAGCTTGAACCCGACATAATCCGAAATGTCCGCGTCTAAATCAAGCTTGCCTTCCGATACGAGCTGCATAGCGAGAATGGCGGTTATCGTTTTTGAAATGGACGCAATACGATATTTTGTATGGATGCCAGCGGGTATGCCGGCCGCTTTGTCGGCAGTGCCGTATGAAAGGGAGTAAATAATATCCTGCCCTTTAAACACAGCCAGCGACATACCTGTTGTTGAATAATTCTTACAGATATTGATAAAGTTTGCGTCAATATCAGTTCGATTGAAGGGCTCGGTAAGGGGTTCGGTTTTATCCGGCAAGGATTCCGTCTGCGATGAGTCTTCTTTATAACCTGCCCCCGCGGACTTTTGTGAATTGGTATAAAGCGCGGAAAAAACGGAAACAACAGCCACCATGAAAAAAAGCAAGAACAGTTGAACAGACCGCTTCTTCATTACGAACCCCGCTCCCATTGATTAATACGGACGCCTATGCTTTTTGTCTGCGGCTTTCGCCGCGGCGGCAAGCATAATATTATTCTAAAATTACAAGTTCATTATACAATAGGAACTTTTAGCAAGTCAAGACCGCCGCATGCGGCAAAATGTTATAAAGGTGACCGGAGCATATCCGTTGATATGCTCCGGTCACCTTGCTTCATTATTCCGGCTAAA
Source organism: uncultured Eubacteriales bacterium (assembly GCA_964612185.1). Lineage (GTDB taxonomy): Bacteria > Bacillota > Clostridia > Oscillospirales > Acutalibacteraceae > UBA1447. The sequence continues at coordinate 10,224 of CAZTCR010000018.1, read as the reverse complement.
CTTTTACCCCAAAACCGGGGGCGCGATGCTTAAAAACGCCACATCTTTGTTGTCGTTCTCCGCTTTGTTCACGGTCCATGGGTCTTTAAAGAGCATAACCGGGCGCTGATACCGGTCTTCCACAATGGAGACGCTGCCGCTGTAAACCGAGATTTCCTCCGGCGCTTTTGTGCCGACAAGCCAGCGCGCAAAGATGAAAGGTGTTACCTGCAAGGTGATATCCACGCGGTATTCGTTTTTCAGCCTGTATTCCAGCACTTCAAACTGCAGCACGCCCGCCACGCCGATCATCAGGGTTTCCACGCCGATATTGGGCTGTTTGAATACCTGAATCGCGCCCTCTTCGGCAATTTGCTTGATGCCTTTTAAAAACTGTTTCCTTTTGGAGGAGTCTTTGGCGGACACATAGGCAAAGTGTTCCGCCGGGAACATCGGTATTCCTTCAAAACTGAAAACCTTTTTGCCGCCGCACAGCGTGTCGCCGATGAGGAAAATGCCCGGGTCAAAAACGCCGATGATATCCCCCGCATACGCTTCCTCCACCAGCACCCGTTCCTGCGCCATAAATTGCTGTGACTGGGAAAGACGGACGCTTTTTCTGGTCCGGCTATGGTTGACTTCCATGCCTTTTTCGTATTTGCCCGAGCAAATGCGGATAAAAGCGATTCTATCGCGGTGCGCCGGGTCCATGTTGGCTTGGATTTTAAAAATGAAGCCCGAAAAATCTTCGTCCTCCGGCGCGGTGAAACCGTCGCTGTGCGCCCTTGTGCCGGGGGATGGCGCTATGCCGATAAACTCCTCAAGAAAGGGCTGCACACCGAAATTTGTCATCGCGCTGCCGAAAAACAGCGGCGTCAGTTCACCGCTAAGCACCTTGTCCATATCAAACGCTTCGCCTGCCATATCCAGCAGATCAATATCTTCGCACAGTTTGCTGTATATCCGCTCACCCAACAGCGTCTTGAACTTTTCATCCTGAACACTGCCGGCGCGGGACGCAATAACTTTTTGCCCGTGCCCTTCCGATTCAAACAGCTCAATCTGCGCAAGCTTACGATTGTAAACACCCTTATATTCGCCATCCTCTCCAATTGGCCAGTTGACCGGGCAGGAGCGGATACCCAGGGTTTTTTCGATTTCATCCATCAGGTCAAAGGGGTTTTTGCAGTAGCGGTCCAGCTTGTTTACAAAGGTGAAAATCGGTATTTTCCGCATCCGGCAAACATGAAACAGCTTTTTGGTCTGTGCCTCCACACCCTTCGCGCCGTCAATGAGCATCACCGCGCTGTCCGCCGCGGTCAAGGTCCGGTAAGTGTCCTCGCTGAAGTCCTGATGCCCGGGGGTGTCCAGGATATTGATGCGGTACCCGTTATAGTCAAAGTTCAGCACGCTCGAGGTGACGGAGATTCCCCTTTGCTTTTCAATCTCCATCCAGTCGGAAACGGCATATTTGCTTGCCTTCCTGCCTTTCACGGTCCCCGCGAGGCGTATGGCTCCGCCGTACAGCAGCAGCTTTTCCGTCAGGGTGGTTTTACCCGCATCGGGGTGGGATATGATGGCAAAGGTTTTTCGCCGGGTGACTTCGGTTAGCAAAACATACTCCATTCCGCCGCCAAAAGCGGCGATACAAATAGTAAAGAAAAAGACATGTTCCGCGCAGCGGATGCCGGTCTTGCTGTTTGACAGGCAAATGACTTTTTCCCGCTTGAAAATTTACTTTTCAAGCTAACTTCACTTTAATTTATCGTATAGTTGGCCATTACAGAAGGCTGCCGCGGGGGAACACCTTGCGGCAACCTTATATATTATAAAGGATTGTAAGATTATGTCAATTTTTTATATGAGTGATTTTGGGTTTGCCTGTTAATTTAATCGTGAAGTTAGGACTCCAGACACAAACATTGTCCCATTAATAGGACTTAACGCGCGAATTTTGCGTTTTTCGCGAATTCTTTGTTGTAAATTATAGATTTTGAGAATAGGAAGTGATATAATTTCTCATAGCACATATCAACCATGAAAATTAAGAAGTTTATGTTAAGAGAAAGGAGGATGCCCATGACACGATTGTCATATCCAGTTAAGATGGAAATAGCCGGAGATACCGCGATGTGGACAAGACCAGATACCGGAGATTGTCCAGTCAGTTACCCTGCACCGACCTACTCCGCAGTCAAAGCTATTTTCGAATCCGTCCTGTGGGGACCGGATGTGGAAATCATTCCGGTGAAAGTGGAGCTGTGTGCACCTATTCAATACCATTCCTATTGCACGAACTACGGAGGACCTTTGAGAAATCCAAAATCAATCAAAGAAGGAAATAATTATCAACTATTTGCCACCGTTTTAATTGATGTTTGTTACAGGATGTACGCAGAAGTTATCCCAAATAATGCAAAAAGCAAATTACCTGAATGTGCGTTGGAATGGGATAAAAAAACGACCTCACCCGGTCATGCTTATCAAAGCATTTTTGAAAGACGACTCAAGCGAGGTCAGTGCTACTCCATTCCGGTATTGGGATGGAAAGAGTTCACCCCATCCTATTTTGGTGAATTTCGCGACACAACAAAGATATTGTCCGATTCTCTACCCGTAATCATACCATCTATGCTTAGACAGGTTTTTTCCAAGGGATATGCATCTCCGGTTTCTTATGTATATGACAACGATCTCGTCATTCAAAACGGTGTTTTGGAGTATCCGAAAAGGGGTGAAAACTATGCTAAATGAATTGTATAGTTTGTCCGCTACCCTGGAAAGCAAGGGTATCTCCACTAAGGAGTGGCACCGGGAGTTCAAACTTTTACCCAAGGTTACTGCCAAAGCACCCTGTATTCGAATATGGCTTGCCAAAGACGGCTCGATTTGCGGAATAGAAAGCATAAGCGCAAAACTAGCGCAGTCGTTGCGAAAGTTCGGAAATAATCAAGGTACATTCCCCGCCTTCAATATTGTACCACTGTATCGAATTACTGATGTGGAACAGCTTTCTGAACTAGACCGAGTTGTAAAAGATAACTCAACACTTGATTTGGACAGAATTAAATCGTGGTGCGTCAATGACAATTGGAAAGACAGTATTGTAAAAAAAGTTGACCGGAGTCTGCAAAGTATTCCGCAGAGTCTACTGGAATTAATTGGCAATCAGATACAACCGGAATACAAGCTTATTTCAGAATTGATTTGTTTATTAACTGGTTTTAGGAGTGAATCCGACAAAAGCTTCAAAGTAGCCCTAGAAGAATGTGCTTTTGCAAAGCTCCAAAAAAATGATGATATCAATATGGTACTATCACTACTTTTCTATCAATGCAATCACCCAAACCACACTGACGATGACACTGGTCCATCAATTTCGGTTGTCTTAGATTTATTTGATTGGCAGCAGTATTGCGAATTCCCTGTAACAAGTGATCACACCACTGAATGGATTAACGAAAAATTGTTGGTAGCCAGTCTAACAGATAATTCTGTGAAGTCCGAGATTGATGAAGAGGATGCATTTGGGATGTCTTTTGTTAATCCAAATGAGCCTATGCCAAATGTTAAGCTTAACGGATTTGATGTAACCTTACGTTCAATGTTTAGCGGACAACCTTGCCAGTATCGTTATGAACAGATAGATGATGCATCCTATCCTATCTCAAATAAAAATCGTTCACTTGTAAAAAAATCACTTGAATGGATAGCCGACAATGAGCGAGAAGGGGTTACATGGCGAAAAGTTGATAAAAATGAAATCGTATTTGTTTACCCTTCCAAATTACCGGAAGTTCCACCAAGGTTTGCGTCAATTTTTAGATCAAATCAAGCAGATAATTCCAAACAAACAGAAGCGCGTTTCGAGAATATCGCAAAAGAATTCATTAAGTCGCTAAGAGGAATTCCCATTGAGGAAAAGCCGGATTCTATTCAGATTTTCACAATCCGAAAGATCGATAAAGCCCGATCCAAGGTCATTTTCTCACACAACTGTTCACCGGAGCAGCTCATTCAAGCTGCAGAAAACTGGGAGATTGGTTGCTGTAATACGCCCGAAACCAACCTTGGCGACAGGATAATCCCTTTCCCATTACAAGTGGCACAAATTGTTAATAATGTTTGGAAACAAAATGGAGAATTGGCACAAGGTCAAACTACTGTCGAACGGATGAAGTACTATCAAGGGATGGAGTTGCTGCTTGACATCATGCAGAAAAGCATGATTAGCAATTATCTCCATATTGTGCTTACAAATTCATCGGGATTAGTGAACTATCTTGCTAATTGGATACATGGTGGTTCAAAATGCAAGGACAAAACAGCGGAGAAAAACTTAGAAAAACTGAAAAGAGAAAGTGTCTCGCTGCTGTCCGTTATTGGACTGTTGCTTGATAAGAACGATATTCGAAAGGAGAAGTACATGGAAAACATGGCGTATTTAGTCGGACAGTTATTAAAAATATCCGACGAGCTTCACGCGTTGTACTGCAAAGTTGTTCGGAGCGGGGACATACCGCCGCAACTGGCGGGTAGCGCATTGTTTGTAACGGCTGGTGAAATGCCATATCAGGCAATAGCTCAACTATCTGTTCGTTTGAATCCTTATATAACCTGGGCAAAGCAATACCGATTTAAGAATATCAAGGATAAGGATAAGAATGAGGATGATGGAAAAGAAAGGTGGAGGGCAGCTTGGTACCTCAAACTATTTGAAGATGTTGCAAATAAGCTGAGTTTTACAATTACAGACTCAACAAGGTTTAACGATTATGAAAAGGCACAGCTTTTTATTGGCTATCTTGCATCATTTCCAAAAAGAGAATCTGCAACAACTAAATCCGTTGATATTGATAATAATATAGGAGGGACAAATAATGATTAGTGAAATTAAACGCGCAACCGGCCTTTTAGTGATCGAAGTTGTAAACTCAAATGCGAACGGTGATCCTGATAGAGAAAGCGACCCTCGCCAGCGTCCAAATGGCATTGGCGAAATCTCACCAGTATCCTTCAAACGCAAATTGCGGGATTTACTTGAGGAACATGACAGTGTTTTCTTTCAGAGTCTTCCAAAAGCATATGTGAGCGACTCAGAGAGATATAGCATTTTAGAATCGCGCGGTCGTATCAGAACGACCATTCAAGGCGAGATGTCGAAGGATATTAAGGACTTTGATCAGAAAAAGTTTTTGGAGAGCGCTTTTGTTCAGAAATATTGGGACGCAAGAGTCTTTGGAAACACTTTTTTGGAAGGAGGGGCCAATAAAGGGTTTATAAAAACTGGCGTTGTTCAGTTCGGCGTGGGTGCGTCAATTTCTCCTATCAATATCATTCGCCACACCAATACGAATAAAGCCGGCGTACAAGATGGGAAAAATGCCGGAATGGCACCATTGGCTTTCCGAATTGTGGAGCACGGTGTTTACTGTATGCCGTTTTTTGTCAATCCGAATTTTGCTAATAAGACAGGTTGCACGGAGAAAGATATCGATTTGCTGAAGCTGTTGATTCCAAAAGCGTATGATTTGAATCGTTCCGCAATACGCTCAGATGTACGTATTCGTCATGCTTGGTATATTGAACATCTGAATGCGCTTGGAAGTTGCCCGGATTATCTTCTCTTGGAAGCGCTAACACCAAAACGTATTGGCGATACGACCATCGCCTCTACAACTTGGGCTGACTATGAGGACAAGACAGTTCTTCCGGAGGAATTGATGGGTAAGGTAAGCTCTGTAACTGACTTGATGCTGATATGATTTACTTAGCACATAGCAAAAAAGAAAACATCCCCGAACAAGAGTACTCGGCCCATATTCGTGGGGCAAGTTCGCTTGCCTACGAATATGTACGAGATATGGTGAGTTATTCGGAATGCGACAAAGAACTGTTATCGCAAGCGGTAAAAAAAGCAACTGTCTATCACGACCTGGGTAAGCTAAACAAGGAGAACCAAAATGTATTGTCGGGTAAAGTATCATTAAAATCTTTACCGCGAAATCATGTCGATGCAGGAGCGGCTCATTTTTTAAATGTCAAGCATTTTTCCGCAGTCTCCGCCGTAGCGATACAGGCTCATCACATTGGTTTCCCGGATTTTTCTGCTGAAATGAATAAGGGCGAAGTGGCCTTTCGTGATGTTGCTATTGCTACTGAAGTAGACAAAGAGTTGCCCGAACTGGAAGCAATCCACGACAACCTTATTGAGACCATTTTTGAGTACGGTACGGAAGAAATCAAAGGAGATCGTTCTGTCTTCTTTCGGATGCTCTTATCCTGCATCGCTGATGCTGATCATACTGATACGGCTATCAATTATCGGAAGTATCCTACTAATGCGAAAACCATCCCGTTGCGTCCGACTGAGCGACTTAAGCAATTAGACTGTCATATTTCTGAGTTACAGCTAAAAGGAGCCGATGACGAAAGAAATGCGCTCCGAAACGAAATGTATCTCGCATGTCGAGACGCCGAGATTAATTCTGGGATAAGTTCCTGTGATAGCCCTGTCGGTTCAGGAAAAACAACAGCTGTCATGGCGCATTTGCTTGCACAAGCAAAAAAGCGCGGATTACGGCGTATCTTTGTCATATTGCCATTTACAAATATCATAAAACAATCAGTTGAGACCTATAGAGATATGCTCGTTTTGCCCGGTGAAGATGCTGATGAGGTTGTAGCTGAATTGCACCACCGCGCAGATTTTGAAAGTGAAGATTCCAGACATTTAACCGCGCTTTGGCGCGCACCAATTATTGTGACAACTGCTGTTGCTTTTTTTGAAACGCTTGCATCAAATTCTACAGCAACACTGCGGCGCTTACATGAGTTGCCCGGAAGCGCCATTTTTGTGGATGAATCTCATGCTGCTCTACCTGCGAGATTGCTCCCTTTAGCGTGGAAATGGATTAATGTTTACGCTGCCGAGTGGAATTGTTACTGGGTAATGGCATCCGGATCATTGAGTCGGTTTTGGACGATTGCTGAAATCGCAGGTAAAAATAATCTGAATTGTGTACCGGAAATCATCAGCGACGAACTGCGGGAGCGACTTTCTGTTTATGAAAACAAACGTATTTTTTATCAAAGTGATCTATGCCCGAAAGGCACGGCAGAGCTTGCGGATTGGATTAATGCGTTTCCAGGTCCTCGGCTAGTCATCTTGAATACTGTTCAAAGTGCCGCTGTTGTTGCAGACTATTTTTCGGAGCATTTCGGACGAAATCATGTCGAGCATTTATCTACTGCTTTGACTTCAAATGATCGAGACATCACGCTTGGAAGAGTTAAAGAACGCTTGAGTAACAAAGAGGATACAGACTGGACTTTTGTTGCAACATCATGTGTTGAAGCCGGTGTAAATTTGTCATTTAGGAATGGATTTCGTGAACTCGGCTCACTTGTTTCTTTACTGCAAGCGTCGGGTCGTGTAAACCGAGAAGGTATTCTTGAAGATTCTGAGATGTGGACATTTCGTATTTCAGAAGACAGAATGTTAAAGCTCAATCCGGGGATGAAAGAGTCTGCTTCTGTACTTAAAGGGTATTTTGAAAGGAACAGAACCATTACTCCGGAACTGAGCACACAATCTATTGCCGATGAAATCGCATTATATGGGCTATCGGGAAAACATAAGAATTTGGTCACCAATGAGGAATTGCAAAGCTTCATTCAGGTAGAACGAGATTTTAAGGTAATTGACAGCGATACGCGACTTGTAGTCGTTGATTCAACTGTGGCAGATCGCTTGCAGTACGGAAAGGTCGATTGGAAAGAACTTCAAAAGGTCTCGGTTCAAATTGCAAAATATAAATTGGATGAATTTAAAACACCTATGATATTTGATAACATATATAGATGGAATCTTGATTATGATAAATTTCTCGGCTATATGGCAGGCATTGTTATATTGAAAAAGCTCGGTGGAGGAGCAATCATAATTTGATTAAATGAGGTTTTTAACTCAAAATGGGTATTAACGAAGACGATTACCTCTTACTCTCCGGCATCCAGCACTTTGCCTTTTGCCGCCGTCAATGGGCACTGATACATATTGAGCAGAAGTGGGAAGAAAATCTCCGCACTGTTGAGGGTAATATTATGCATGACCGCGCTCACGATGATAAGCTGAGCGAAAAGCGCGGCGGTGTGATTACTACCCGCGGGATGGCTATCAAGTCTGCCGCACTTGGGCTGAGCGGTGCCTGCGATGTTGTTGAGTTTCACGAAGACCCGAACGGTGTTGAACTTTTCGGCAGAAAGGGCAAGTATTTGCCCATACCGGTTGAATACAAAAGAGGGCATTCAAAACTGACCGATGCGGATAGGCTGCAGCTTTGTGCGCAGGCTATTTGCCTTGAAGAAATGCTGCTGTGCAGCATTGAAAGCGGCTGCCTTTTTTACGGCGAAACAAAACGCAGGGAGGTAGTCGAGTTTACGGAAGAACTGCGCAGCAGCGTACATAAAATGGCGGAAGAAATGCACGCGTATTTTGACAGAAGATTTACACCAAAAGTGAAAACCGGCACCTTTTGCAAGGCGTGTTCATTGCAGGATGTCTGTTTACCAAAACTATGCAATAGTAAGACGGTGGCTTCTTATATCAAAGGAAGACTTGAGGAAACAATATGAGGAAGCTGCTCAACACTTTGTATGTAACAACCCCGGACGCCTATATTGCCTTAGAAGGCGAAACCGTTTTGGTAAAAAAAGACGAGGATACCCTTATCAGAGTACCACTGCACAATCTTGAGGGAATCATAACCTTTGGTTATACCGGAGCAAGCCCTGCCTTGATGGGGGCCTGTGCGAAGCGTAACATTGCGCTATGCTTTATGACGGCACACGGCCGGTTCCAAGCCAGAGTAACGGGAGAGAGCCGCGGGAATGTCACCCTTCGGAAGACACAGTACAGGCTGTCGGATAGTGAAGCAGAAAGCACTGCGATTGCAAAAAACTTCATTATTGGCAAAGTGTATAACGCGAAATGGATTATCGAAAGAGCTTTACGCGATCATGCTGTTCGTGTAGATGTTGATACCTTAAAGGGAGTTTCCGTTGCGCTTACGGATACTTTGAAGGGTATTGAGGATGTTACGGGGTTAGAACAGCTAAGAGGAATTGAAGGCAGTGCGGCGAGCTTATATTTTAGCGTGTTCGATAGCTTGATTTTGCAGCAGGAAGATGATTTTTATTGGCAAGGTCGATCACGACGGCCGCCGATGGACAATGTGAACGCGCTCCTCTCCTTTATTTACACAATGCTTGCAAACGATTGCGCGGCGGCTCTTGAAGCTGTTGGTCTTGATGCTTATGTCGGTTTTCTGCACAGGGACAGACCCGGGCGGGTATCGCTCGCGCTGGATATGATGGAGGAGTTGCGCGGTGTTGTTGCCGACAGATTTGTTCTTACGCTGATCAATAAAAAAATCGTTAACGGCAAAGGGTTTGAAAAGCGCGAAGACGGAGCTGTCATTATGAACGACAGCACAAGAAAAGCGGTTCTAACGGCATGGCAGGAAAGAAAACGTGAAGAAATCACACACCCATACCTGAATGAAAAAGTGGAGTGGGGACTTGTCCCGTTTGTGCAGGCAATGTTATTAGCCCGGTATTTGCGCGGCGATTTGGATGCATACCCGCCATTTTTGTGGAAATGAGGTGACTAATGCTCGTATTGATAACTTATGATGTGTGCACAGAGGATGCAATGGGTCGGAAAAGGCTGCGTCAGGTTGCAAAACAATGTGTTAATTTTGGACAGCGTGTTCAAAATTCGGTGTTTGAATGTAACATGGACATGGCGAAATGCCGTGAAGTTCAACACAGGTTAGAAAGCATCATTGACAAGGAAAAGGACAGCCTTCGGTTTTACTATCTCGGCAATAACTATAAAAACAAAGTGGAGCATATCGGTACAAAAGCAAGTTTTGATTTGGAAGGGACGCTTCTTGTTTAGTGCGAAAGGCAAGCACACAGATAATCTCCGGGAGATTCGCACAAGAATAGGTGCCTTTATTAGTCGAATTGTCACATAAAAGTTTGGTTAACGCATTGCTTGAAAAAACTTTTTGCAAGATGCGTGCATATGAAGACATAAATTCTTGCTTTATTTGTACGTTTTTACTGTCGCCCCCCGCGCGGGGGCGTGGATTGAAATTTCAGATTACCACGAAAAGATTTATGACGCTTTGGTCGCCCCCCGCGCGGGGGCGTGGATTGAAATAGAAGCGTTAAAAC
>CAZTCR010000017.1:0-58781 GCA_964612185.1 uncultured Eubacteriales bacterium | reverse complement strand
CAAGCTTTGCTTGCCGATTAAAATTGTGTCTACAATTTTAATGCAGAATAGTATTGAAAAACTAAATCAAGCTTTTATGATCCAAAACTCGCTGAGCATGACCCCCGCGATCGGTTCGCTTATTTCCAGCTCCAAACACCCGTTGACAAAGACATCAGCCGGCAGGATATAGGTTGCCGATTCAAATCGCGGCGCAAGCAATTCCGTGTCAAACCGTTCATCTTTTTCACCACCGTATTGGGGGCCGTCATAAATAGTATTGCCATTTGCAGTAACCTTGTGGTGTTGAAGCAACGGGATTTTTTGAGAAGAAAATGTTACCCGTAATTTATAATTGACACCAGGGATAAAACCGCCTAACTTACACCTGAAACTATAGTGGTCATAAAGTTTGAGCATAGACATCGGAATTTGGCCGTTATTGACATCCGGCCTGTCACCCTGGTAGTTGATATAAAATTCGCCATTCTGAGGTATTCCTAAAACATCAAATCCGTGCTCGGCAAGCGAAAAATAATATTCGTCAATATCCACCTTGTTGCGGTTTAAGACGCTGCTGATAAAAGCCAAACTTTTGCTTTGCGGCATCTCGAGTGCGGCCTTCACCTTGTTTAATAGCCATTGCCGGTCGGTGACGGGCAAATCAATTGTATCAAGCGTTGCCCCGCGTTGCCAGGAATCCGCGCAATAATGTTCGACATCGAGCTGGATACCAATCTGATGAAAGAGCCTGTCCGCAAGCGCAAAAATATCATCATGCAACGCATTGTAATCATAATCAAAATCTGATGAAAGAATGCTGAGGGCTGTCTGTAGATTGCCTGTGCTTATTTCATACACCGCATTTTCGATTAATGTTGTTTCAAAACAACGGCGGCGGCGAATAAGAGCGTCGCATTTTGCCCGGAATAGGCATTGAACGAAACGCCAATTGTTAATCAGATTCGGGTATTTCTCAAGCAAATCAAGCCAAGTGGTAAGTGTGCTTTCAATATGCGGGTTTTCCGCAGGGTCGCCCTGCCAGTTCATTTCGAGTCCCAAAATGCCATCGGCAACTTTGTTCGCGGGGATACCCGGCATGAAAACGCGTGCGTAATCAAGCAAGGTGTCGTATAACGCAACATCCGGGAAAAAATCCATATCACTCCAGACCATTTTATTGATGTCATCGCTGACACCTTCGGAGTAACTGATGCTGCCAACGATATATCTTCTTGTCAGCCGGTGAATCAGCCGGTATTCCGTCGGGCGGGGATTGATGCATTCACGGCTCAGCGCGTTTATAAATGAGTAATGCCAATCGTCACGGTTGAAGTGTACGGGGTATTCACAGCGCACATTGTGCGTGATATCCGGGTATAACCGGATCGGGTATTTTGTCGGCAGTTTCCTGCGGAGTTCATCCAGCGGAAAAGCCCTGTTTGGACCGGTTATCACACCGTCAATTTCGTCAGGTAAACTTGACATATAATCAATGAAATCATTGCCCCAATCGGGGATGGAATGAGGCTTTTGCGCGGAAGGCCACATTTCGGCTTTGGGGTGCAATTCTTTAAGTGCCTTTGATATGGCTACACAGCGCTCCAAAAACTCGTCAGCTTCAAACTCGCCCGGGTCACCGCCCGGCGGAAAAACCACATCCAGGCGTGGGATTTTTTTGAACACTTCTTTACGCCTTGCAACAGCCTCTTCAATGCTTTCCTCATTATTCGGATACCACAGGGATATATCCATATCAAGTTCATCTGCCATGCGAGACGCTTCAATAAGCAATTCTTCAACATCGTATTTCATCAGACGGTTTTTCACTTGCTTTTTGCCTTCGTTAGGCATATGTTCACAGGTGTTGCAACCAAAAAACATCATATCACGGTAATAACGGTAGTAATCGTCAAAGGACCAGGCGTCATATGTGTTCGGCGTCGTACGGTAGCCAAGCTGATGTCCTCTGATTTTCATGGACGGAATATAATCACCCGAAATATCTTTGATCAGGGTTATCCGACCATCCTCATAAACGGTTTTGCGTAAAAAATAGGAGAATCCAAAAATGAGGCCTCTGAGTCCCGTTGCTGAAATCGTCAGTTTCATTTTCTCAAGTTGAATTCGATAGGAGTCCTTGTTGGGTAAACTTCTGTTATCACAAAGCTTAAAGCATACCAACGGCGTATTTTGGATTGCTTCGGCTGAAGGTGAAATACTTGTTCGAATAAAAATCTCTTCCGCAAAAAGATCAGCTGCTTTTTTAGCAATCACGCCGTCTGTGTATATCGACAGCCCTGTAAAATCATATGTCATGGCACACACTCCTTTTCTTTCATTCATACTAACATATTAAAAGGTGTATATTCAACGAGAACGGAATAAAATGTCGTAATCTTCCGATGTTCACCGTTTTGGTTTACACCAATTACCATTTAGCGTATAATCAAATTAAAGATTATCTGAAAGGTGAGGGAATATAATGGCCGGTGTTATGGGCGGAGGTTTTGGTGGCCTGGGCGGTCCCGGTGGGCACGGAGGCGGCCGTTTTCATTTTATGGATGAAAAGGATAAGCCGAAGATATCAAAAAAAATCCTCGGCCGAATTTTTAAGTATTATAAACCTTACTGGAAATTGCTTATTGTTCTGGTGTGTTGCATTGTTGCGACATCTTCGTTGGGGTTGGTCCCGTCAATTATGATAAAGCGAATCATCGATATCGCGCTCCCCGGAAAGAATATTTCTTACCTGGTAAAATTGATCGCTGTTTCGTTTTTTGCCACGGTTGGCAGCGGATTAGTATTAGTGCTCCAAAATTACTTGAACAGTTGGATATCAAAACATATCATGTTTAACATCAGAAACGCGATGTTTCACCATCTTCAATACATGTCAATCGGATTTTTCTCAAATGTTCAATCCGGGGAGATTACTTCCCGTATGAACAATGATATCAGCGGGATAGAAAATGTTTTTACAGGTACATTTATACAAATCTTACAGAACTCACTGGTTTTTATAACAACAGCATCCCTCATGTTTTACACCAATTGGAAACTCGCGCTGTTCAGTTTGCTCATTATTCCGCTTTTCGTTTTACCAACACGCAAGGTGGGCAAGGTTCGTTGGAAAATAGCATCCAAGACGCACGAAAAGCTCGCAGAATTGAATACTATCATGCAGGAAACATTAAATATCGGCGGAACCTTTTTGGTAAAAACTTTTACAAAGGAAAAACATCAGCAGGAAAAGTATGAAAAAGTCAATGCGGAGGTAACCAAACTCCAAATCAAAGAATCGCTTGCCGGACGCTGGTTCTTTATGACACTGACGACTATTGCCGCAATCGGCCCCATGCTCATATTCCTTGTCGGCGGTCTGATGACAATAAAAAGTGATGCGATGACCGTGGGCAGTATCATTCTATTTGTCACGCTTCTAACCAGGCTTTACGGTCCGATAACATCTTTTGCCAACATCAGTGTAGACATTACCCGCTCACTGGCACTGTTTGATCGCATATTCCAGTATCTTGACTTTAAACAGGATATTTCGGACAAGGTGAATGCGTTCGAATTGGGAAAAGTGAGTGGACAGATTGAATTTAAAAATGTTTATTTCTCCTATAAAGAGGACATGGAAACATTGAAAAATATTAATGTTGATGTGAAACCGGGTCAAACAGCGGCTTTTGTGGGACCAAGCGGCGCCGGCAAAACAACTATCACCTATTTGCTGCCGCGTTTATATGACGTAAGGTCCGGTTCAATTACAGTTGACGGTATTGATATCCGGGATGTTACGGTTGAGTCGCTGCGCAGCCAAATCGGGATTGTGACACAGGACACTTATCTGTTTAACACCAGCATCCGTGATAATTTACTGTTCGCAAAACTGGACGCTTCGGATGATGAAGTATTCTCAGCCTGCAAGACTGCCAACATTCACGAGTTTATTGCTTCACTGCCGGAAGGTTATGAAACCATAGTAGGGGAGCGCGGCATAAAGTTGTCCGGCGGAGAAAAACAGCGGTTGTCCATCGCCCGCGCGCTGCTCAAAAACCCGAGAATTGTCATATTGGATGAAGCCACATCAGCACTTGACTCAGTTTCGGAGTCGCTGATTCAAGCGGCTGTACAGCCGCTGCTAAAAAATAGGACAAGTTTGGTAATTGCACACCGGCTTTCCACCATCATGGCTGCGGATTGTATTTATGTCGTTGATGACGGTGAAATAGTCGAACACGGAACACATACACAATTGCTTGCAATGGGTGGGAAGTATAAAGAACTGTGTGATAAGCAGTTTAAAACAAAGGCTTAAACCTGTATAAATGTGAAAGAGCGGGGCGATATCCCTGCTCTTTTTATTATTGTTTCCAGTTGGTTTCAATACATTCCCGGATAATCGCCACATATCGCCTTGCTTTCGCCTCGTCGTTGTGTATGGTATAAACATCCCTTTGGGTGATTTCCAAATGACAGCCCTGTGCAAAATGGAGCGTTTCGTTGATGTGCGCGCGAAAACCCGATTCATCCAGTTCTCTGTTAACCCCTATAAAGTTTGGCGATGGTTTACGGTGAAAAATAATATTTTTACCGCGCAGTTCGTTGCCCATGAATTCCTGGTCGCACCACGGCGATATGGTGATTTTACCGAGATTTATGAATTTGCTCAAAGAACTCTCCCAAAATCCATCAACCGGTTCACAGCAGCCATAAGATAACCGGCCAAAATGATCAGCAATTTTTTTATAGTACGGAAAAACAAACTCGGCGAACATTTCCGGCGACAGCACAATAGATTCCTGAGAATTCATGTGCAGCCAAATGTCGGAAAGCTTGACAGGCGGTTCTTGCTTCAAAGTGGTGTTAAACGCGAAACTGCCTTGCCCGACATGCTCAAAACCTGTTGTCGGCAAAAATAGGGCTTCCTTTTCACAAAAGCGGTAATACTCAAGAAGGTCATCGGTTAAACGGCGCATCATCTCTTTGAACTCATCGGGATAATCACAAATGGAAAACAGCATGGTTTCCATACCCATAAGTTTAAGGATATAATAGGTAAGATAACAACTGACGGAAAGCCCTTCAATGCGGACGGGCAAAATGTCGCCGAAAAGCTCCTGTGTTATTTCAATCCGACGAAGTGTGGCGGCTCTATCCAAACCAAATGACGATTTTTTAAGCATCGGCAGACTTCTGGACAAATCGCCGATTTGATCCTCAAACAGATGCCCGACACCGCCGTTAGGCGCATGCTTTGTTTTCACTTCCAAGTTAAAAGGCAGAAACCAGGTGTTCCACTGAACAGGAAAATAGTTTCTTACAGGTTTGTCATCATCGAATACTTCGAAATTGATAAAATTCCTATAAAGTTCTGCTTCAATGTTGCGGGCATCTTTATCGGTGCATTTCAATCTTTTTTGCAGGACTTCGTCTTGGAATGAACCCAACTCAAAATGAATCATCGGGCGTTTGCCATTGTAGTCGTTGTGTTCATACCATTCTTTAATCCGTGTTTTATTCAATGGCGAGTCGGCAAGCTCCATTTGATGATAAGCAAGAACCCGGAGAATATCTCTGTCCTTTATAGACACCGATAGCATAACAGCACCTCTCGAAGGCTTTTTTGAAAAGCTATTGCTGGAACGGAATGTCAAGCGGAAGACTTGCTTTGAGTTTGCCGAGGTTTTTCAGCCCAAAATAGAACCAGATACCGGTCAGTATGGCTGATAAAGAATCGGCAAAGGGAGCAGCAAATAGTATTCCCTTTGTTCCCCAAAACAAAGGGAATACTATCAGCGCGGGAATCAGGAAAATAACTTGCCTTGTCAGCATTAAAAACATTGCTGTGCCCGGTTTTGCAATTGCCTGAAAAAAATTAGCGCCGATGATTTGGATACCGAGGACCGGCAGGCAGAACATCCAAGTAACAAGCGCAAATCTGGTAAACTCTAACAAATTAGTGTCGTGGTTAAACATGGAAATTAACAAATCGGGAAATATCTGAATGACTAAAAAGCCGGTCACTGCAATTGAAGTTGCAACCTTAGTGCCGAGTATTGCGGCCTGCTTAACCCTTTGAATATTATTTGCTCCAAAATTATAACTGATAATCGGTTGAATACCTTGATTCAAACCGATCAACGGCATGAGCATCAGCGTTTGCAGACTGTTTATAATACCCATGCCGGTAACAGCAAGGTCGCCGCCGTAATAAACTAAACTTTTATTAAGCACCGAGGTTAAAATACTGCCGATGAATTGCAAGAAAAATGCGGGCATCCCTAATGCAACAATTTTCGATACGATCGAAGGCTTCAGTCTTAGATTTTTAATCCGAAGCTTGTTGCGGCTTTTTTTACCGATAAAGTACGAGATAACCCAGACAAATGAAATAAATTGAGAGATTACTGTTGCGATTGCTGCCCCGCGCATCCCCATCCTGAAGCCATAAATAAATATCGGATCAAGAACGATGTTGGTACCCGCCCCCATAAACATGGTCAACATGGCTAAACGGGGATTGCCGTCTGCACGCATAAAATTGTTAATACCCAAGCTGGTTATCTGGAAAACCGCGCCCAATAGAATGATTTGCATATATTCCGACGCATAAGGCAGTATGACCGAACTTGCACCTAAAACCGTAAGCAAGGGCTTCAGAAAAGCCTGTCCGGCTATTGAAAAGAGCAAACCGGTTATGATCAGTAAAACAAATGCGTTGCCGAGGATGCCTTCTGCCTCATGTTGCTTTTTTTCACCAAGTTTGATCGAGAAAAGTGTTGCTCCGCCAATACCAAACAAAACGCCGATCGACAGCGCAACAAGCATCAACGGAAAGGCGATGGTTATACCACCCAAACCGTTCTGACCTATATCGGCGCTGTTGCCGATGTATATACGATCAACAATATTGTACAGCGCATTCACCATCATGCCTACAATCGCGGGGATGGAAAATTTCAATACAAGTTTTGATATTTTTTCGGTACCCAAGGGGTTGCTTGATTCCATTTGAACATACTCCATTGAATTGATATAAATTCGTATAAGACGATTAAAATATACAATAATAATAGGAAATAAATGAACTATTCAATTATATAGAAGTGATGGAGAATCGTCAATCAAATAGTTGATTGGATAAAAAAATAACAAGCAAAAGGAGAACCTCTGCTTGTTATTTGTGGTTGCGGAGACAGGATTTGAACCTGTGACCTCCGGGTTATGAGCCCGACGAGCTACCGAACTGCTCTACTCCGCGATATAGCCTTTGTGTTTGGGCGCTTTGTTATTATACACACGAACAACTCAAAAAGCAAGGCTTTTTGAAAACTTTTATCGTCAATCAGTGATAAATGAGTCCGAAAGGATAAGAACTCCATGTAAATGGGCAGGTTGATTAGATTGAATTATTTATTCTCGCGTCCTCTTTTTTTAAGAAACCGGATTAGTTTCGCTTTTTCCAAATTCCAGTATATTCTCCTTGTAAAAGGTAGTATGGCAAACAAAACAAGACCTGCCGAGAACAGAATACTTGGTGAAACGCTCTTTTTACTCTTTTCCAAACCTTTAATCATTTTCTTTGCGACAACCGCCGGACTTTGTACGGGGAAAGGCTTTTCAAACACTTGCTCGTTTGCCGCTTTAAAGAAATTTGTATCTGTTGCAATCGGATATAGACAAGTAAGCTTAATATTCGACGGCATTTCCAGGCGAATGCTTTGTTGAAACCCATGCATTGCAAATTTAGTTGATGAATAAAGCGCAAAACCGGGCATTGCCATCTTTCCGATTGCTGAAACGGTGATTGCAAAGTGACCGTTTTTCCCATTCAAATAAGCTCTGAATTTTTCAAAGGAATAAATTGGTGAAAACACATTGGTCTCAAAGATTCTTTTTGTCCTGTCCCAGTCAACATAATCAACAGCTTCATAATAAGGGTAGCCTGCATTGGCGAAAAAGAGGGTAATTTCACCCATTGCAGCCAATGCGGCTTCAAATATTGCGTCTACACCCTCACTGGATGATACATCCTGTTTAAAACCGATTACATTAGCGCCGAACTCATTGATTTTGTCAAGATTCAAGTCCACGGCAAAAATTAGATTTTCGGATTGCGCGGAGAGTAGCTTGAGCAATTCAAGACCGATTCCGCTGTTCGCTCCCGTAAGAACTACCTTCTGATTATTTAACATTATACATGACACCTTTTACGAATTATTTATTCATCAATTTACGAAGGCATGGACAATTTTCTTGTTCTTTAGGCGTTGATATGATAATATTATAACATTAAATCTTGATGATTGAAATGGGGCTGTATATGCAATACGAAATGTTGTTTTCGCCGTTGAATATCGGGCAGGTTACGATTAAAAACCGGGTTGTTATGGCTCCTATGTTGATGGGGTTCGGTACATTCAATGGTACGCCGACACCTCAGATGATGGATTATTATGAGGAACGCGCAAAAGGCGGCGTTGGGCTGATTATTACTGAAATAACACGGGTAGACGATAAAAACGGCGCTGCCGCTTTTTCACAGCTCGGTATGAGCAAGGATTACCAAATGGCGCCGATGACGGAAATGGTTGATCGCATTCACAAACATGGCGCAAAAATCTTTGTGCAGTTGCATCATCCCGGCAGGCAGAATATGGGGCTTCTCGTGGGCACAGTGCCTTTAAGCATATTTTTAGAAAGATTTCTGCCGTTTTACTCAAAAATGCTTTACAAGATAGTTCCGGCAGGTAAACTGTTGCTAAAAAAACACTTGGTGCCCAGAGTTCTTTCTCCATCAAAATGCGAGCGAAGCTATTTTTCGGATGGCATAAATCGTACAATGCGCAAAGGCGAAATAGAAAAGTTAATCGGACAGTTCGCGGATGCCGCGCAGCGTGTAAAAAAATCAGGTGCGGATGGTGTCGAACTGCATGCTGCACACGGCTATTTAATCCAGCAGTTCTTAAGCCCGAACACCAACAAGCGTAATGACGAATATGGCGGTTCGCTTGAAAACAGGATGCGGTTTCTTACGGAGATAATCAGACGCATTCGCAGAAAATGCGGTTCGGACTATCCGATAGTTGTACGATTGAGCGTCGATGAGTGCTACGACAAAATCGGTAAACCGGGGAAAGGGTACGGCCTTGAGGAAGGCATTCAAATCGCCAAGATTTTAGAACAGAAGGGGATTGACGCGATTGACATATCTTCCGCTGCTTATGACACCTTTAACTATTGGCTGGAACCGCCATCGTTCGAGTGCGGTTGGCGGACTTATATGGCAAAAGCGGTAAAAAGTGAAGTGTCAATTCCTGTCATCGCGGCGAATTTAATCAGAAGTCCCGAACAGGCTGAAAAGCAGTTGCAGGATTACGCACAGGATTTTATATCCTTGGGCAGACCAATGCTGTCTGATCCGTATTGGGTTAAAAAAGTTGCCGATGGTAAAGAAGAAAGCGTGAAAAGATGCATTTGCTGCCTGTATTGTATTGAAAGTATGCACAGCAATGCCTTTAAAGGCTCTCATGGCCGCTGTTCCGTCAATCCGTTGCTGGGCAGAGACAAAGAGCAACTTGAAATGAACGGAAAAGGCAGAACTGTTGTTGTCGCCGGCGCAGGTCCGGGCGGATTAATGGCGGCGGAAATGCTCGCTAAAAGAGGATTTGAAACGATTGTTCTTGAACAATCAAGCAAAGCCGGCGGTCAAATCATGCTTGCTGAAAAAATACCCTACAAAGAAAAGATTTTATGGTGCGTTGAAGATTTATACCATGCGGCTTTGGCAGCAGGCGCGCAAATCAAGTTAAACACCAAAGCGGACAAAGAATCAATAGCAAGCTATGCTCCTTACGCGGTCATCATTGCAACCGGCGGCAATGCCATCAAACCGAAAACTATACAAGGGATTGGCCTTCCGAATGTTTGCACGGTTACCGAGGTGCTCAATGGAACGGTGATAATTACCGGCAAACAGGTTGCGGTAATCGGCTCCGGGATGACCGGTTTGGAAACGGCTGAATTTTTAACGCAACAGGGAAACAAGGTCTTTGTTGTTGAAATGGCAAAATCGATTGCACCCGGGTCTTGGATGCAGCACAGGGACGACATTCTGCCGCGTTTAAAAGAAAAAGGCGTTGAAGTATTGACCTCAAAAAAACTGACCGCTATTCACCGTAACTTTATCACATTGGAGTCAACCGGATTCAAAAAAGAACAGTTTCAACTGCAATGTGAGCAAGTTGTGCTTTCAATCGGCGTAAGCAGTCAGAATTCGCTGTATCAAGAACTAAAGCCAATTTACAAAAACCTATTACTCATAGGCGATGCCTGCAAAACCGGCAGGATAGCCGATGCGACAGCATCAGCGTATGAGGCTGTACTGGCAATAGAATAGGCAATGTAAAAGAAGAAAATTACGCGGCAAATTACGATTAGATTTTCCCCTTAAGCTTAAAAACTCTTTCGGGGTTATCAATGAACAGCATGTGCGCAATCTCCTTGGCTCTTTCCACATCAAAGCATCCGTTGTCCACTTTAATTGAAAGCGCTTTGCTGATATTTCTGCGCGCAATCCGGCTATGTCCGACTACTCCGTCAATAAAACAGTAGTCTCCGCCGAAAGCACTGATTTTATTCACAGGTACGCAGTCTATCCACTCTACCAATGCGTTTATGCTTGCTGTCGGAGAGATTATGTTTGCCCAACACATATCAATATTTACATTTGCAAAGTTTTTGGCCAGCGCGGACAGCATATGTTCGTATGGGTAACCCATATGAAAGATGTCAAAAACAACATCGGGATATTCAATGAACAAGTTGTTCAGCAGGGTCGGGTCCGCGTTTCCAATCATATTACCGTTGCCTTCCTGCAGACCGGTATGGATTTGGACAGTCAGATTTCGTTTGTTTGCCAGCATCAGGACATAATGAAGCATATAGTTCTGAAAGATATTTCCAAAGTCTGAATGATCTTCATCTTTACTGTTGACAACTCGGTTGTACTCCACTTCGGCATCCTTTTTTGTCACATGCGGGTAATAAAGCGACCGGTCATAAGCATCTCCGATTTTTAGCGCAACGCAGCCGTCCGAAATTGCTCTGTCCATCTCAATTTGTGTTGCGTCCAGCCAATCGCCAAAGCATTTTATCCGGATACCGCTTTCTTCAGCCAACATATTGACTGCTCCTCGTCTCGCGTACCCTCTGTGTATATCCAGCCTGAACACTGGCGTGAAAAACCTGGTATCACATTCCGAGCGGCCTTTGCATCCATCGACAAGGCTAGTAGTAATTTTTGCTGTTTCTTTCAGCACTTTTTCATAATGCCCGGGGCAAAGCGTTAATAAAAAACTCTCATTAAGCGCCTCAATGGTTTCTTTGCATATTTTACTTTGTCCATACAGTTCCTGAACGGTGATATCGAGCGATAATCCGTAACCGGTATTCCGGGCGTTATTCCAATAAGGTTCTATAATATTCCACCGTTCCATGATCGGCAGCGAAATGTCCCGGCAGCGTTCCAGCTCTTTAACAGGCAGACCGGCGGACACCAGATCACAACTGAAGTAATGTGTTAAATATTCACGCAATATGTCCGTTTCTAACGGTCTGTTTTCTTCCCGATGCGGGAGGTGTTCATGCGTGTCAACAATATCAAGCGTGCTGACATATTCATAGATATTTTCATAAGCGTTTGACATTATTTCACCTCCTTCTTAATCTGTCTATCTGAATATATCACAATAAGCGCCAGCATTACAAGTGCAATCAAACCGCAGCATATATACTTAATTTAAAATTAACGATGGAGGGATTGTTATAATAACCGGTAAAGAGCGCATGTCATGTATCCTGCAGCGTAAAAAAGCAGACAGAATCGGGCTTTATGAACATTTTTGGGGCGATACCCAGAAAACATGGCTCAGCCAAGGCAAAATAAAAGAAAATGATAGCATGGATGATGTTTTTGGGTATGATATTACCGGATCATGGCCGTTTAACTTTACCGCCGACCTTGATTTTGTTCCGGAAAGATTAACCGAAGATGAGGATACCTATACAACGCTGGATGGCAACGGCGCAACGCTTCGCCGTCACAAAAAGCATGATACTACACCGGAACATATCAGTTTTTCTGTGAGGGAAAGCAAAGATTATTATGAAAAGATTCAGCCGCTAATCGTTCCGTCCGAGCGTCGCATTAATTACACTGCATACGGTGACGCAAAAAAAAGAGCCACGGAAAAACAACGGTTTTTTGTTTGGAGCGGAGTCAATGCATTTGAATTGATGCACCCTGTTTGCGGGCATGAAAATATGCTTGTCGGCATGGCGTTGGAACCGGATTGGATTGCCGAAATGGCAATGGATTTCGCAAAAGCTACAGTCGCCATGCAAGAAATGCTTTTCGCAAAAGAAGGCAAGCCGGATGGGATTTGGTACTATGAAGATATGGGCTTTAAAGAAAGACCGTTCATGTCGCCTGCCATGTATAAGGAACTGGTTCAGCCGGCGCATAAATACACCATTGACTTTGCTAAAAGCCTCAATCTTCCGGTTATTATGCACTCCTGCGGTTTTGTGGAACCGTTGCTGCCCGGTATGATGGAGGCGGGTATAGATTGCCTGCAGGTAATTGAAGTGAAGGCAGGAATGGACCTTTTGCGTATATACAAAAACTATGGCGACAAACTTTCCTTAATGGGCGGTATTGATGTGCGGGCGTTGTACTCAAATGACAAAAAGATTATTGACGCCGAACTGGAATCGAAGATTCCAATTGTTAAACAAGGCTTCGGTTATACATTGCACAGTGATCATTCCATACCCAATACCGTTGAGTTTGAAACATACAAATATTTTGTGGAAAAGGGTCTTGAACTCGGCAAACTGTAGAAACAATATCTTCAAAGAATCGCGAAAAGTAGTTGGTGTCTGCCGTTTTTTTGGGCATATAAACAATTTTTGGTTTTTCTTGGAAATTACGAATCCAAACAAACAAAAACAGCCATTCTTTTTGCTTTGTTAGCCGTCAGAAGTTTAATTTGTCCGTCAGTGTCAACAAAAGGGGAGATGTTAATTTCGTTTCCCATTTGGTGTTGCTCTCTAATATAATTTATCCGCGTCAAACTTTTCCAGCCACAGTGATTGAAGTATTTTTAAGTCTTTGACATAGCTTTCATAGTTTTGTTCATCGCCCATCTCGAGCGTTTCCAGAATTTCGAATATAAAAGCACTGTTACCCATCAACCGGTAGTCAGTTGTCAATTTTGGGTTTTCACAACTGCCTGTTTTTTGCGAGAATTCAAACCTGTTTCTGCTGCCCTGCAAATTAGTTGTTGTAAGCAACAGGATTTTACCGTTGACAATATTCCGAATCGCATAAACGCCGCCGGATTCCTTTTTTGCTTTGTATTCAGCCTGAATATCTTTTTTTCTTTGTTTATCCATAAAAATCTCCGGTAGTTCTAAATCGGTTATATTTGTATTTTATATCAGAATGAAATTACCTGCATCATTTCCAGTAAACTAGTAAATTACTAATATTATATTTCGGATGATATCTTTTGTCAAGCAAATGCAAAGAAATCCCGTTTGGTTGTTTTCACATTGTTGTTTTGTAATAATCATTTTAAATTCCGGTTGTGAAAGAGGCTTTTTATGAGTATTGGATATGCTTGCTTATGCGTTGGCGTGCCGGATACCAACCTTAAAACTTGTATTCAAGCCAACGCAACAAGAGGAAAATTGCAGGAACTGATTGCGCACAATTTGACCTCGCTTGAAAACATCATTGACTACAACATTCAAAACGATATTAAACTCTTTCGAATCAGTTCGGATATTATTCCTTTTGGCTCAAGTCCGATAAACACGGTTGACTGGCAACGGGAATATTCATCAATTCTTGCCGGAATCGGTAACAAAATTCAATATAATGGAATACGGGTATCTATGCATCCCGGTCAATACACGGTTTTGAATTCACAAAACCCCGATGTGGTTCGTCGGGCAGTAGATGACCTAAAATACCACACCGATTTCCTTGATTGTTTAGGTGTAAGCGCAAAAAATAAAATCATTCTGCATGTCGGAGGCATGTATGGCGACAAAAAAATGGCAATGGAAAGATTTATGAGTAATTATCTTTTACTGGATGAAAGAATTAAAGCAAGACTCGTCATCGAGAACGATGATAAATGCTATCACATTGGCGACGCTTTAGATATTTCGGGAAAACTGAACATACCTGTAGTTTACGATAATTTACACAATTTATTAAATCCATGCGACAATACAAAAGAAGATGCGTATTGGGTTAAACGGTGTAAAGCTTCTTGGACAATAAAAGACGGTAATCAGAAAATTCATTACTCACAGCAAGACAAGTCAAAAAAAACAGGGTCTCACTCATACAGTATCGATGCAACACATTTTATTCAGTATTATAATCTGCTGTGCAGAGAAGACATTGACATCATGCTTGAAGTTAAAGACAAAAACCTTTCTGCTGTAAAGTGTATTAATTGTATTTCTCCTGATAGGAAAATAAGCAAGATTGAAAGCGAATGGAGTAAGTATAAGTATTCTGTTCTGGAAAAATCAAAATCAGATTATGATATTGTTCGGCAAATGCTAAAAGATAAATCAAGTTATCCGGCATTAGAATTCTATCAAGTTGTAGGGAAGGCATTAAACATGGAACAAACCCCCGGCAACGCCATCAATGCGGCATTGCATGTGTGGGGATATTTTAAAAAAATCGCATTAGAAAATGAAAAAGCGGGCTTTTTACGCTTATTGGATTTATACCGGGCAGGAACAGTTCCTATGGGAAGAATTAAGCAGTATCTTCTAAAATTGGCAAAAAAATACAATCAGGAATATCTGTTGAGTTCGTATTATTTTACATTAACATGAAGTAGGATGTGAGTGTTTGTACTTAAGTTTGGCGATTCTTTTTTTAGGTTTATTGTTTGGGATTTTGTTGTTTTTTAAACACCCGATTCTGAAGGATGAAGGCGATTATAAGATAGAAAATAAGCTTTCTGTCATCATACCCGCGCGAAATGAAGAAAGCAATCTTCCGTATATTCTTGCCGACTTGAAGAATCAAAAAAAACCGGTATATGAAATTATCTGTGTCAATGACGCTTCCGATGATAATACCGCCGAGGTTGCTTTGCTCAACGGCGTTACATTGATTAATGTGGCCGACAAACCGGAGGGCTGGGTCGGTAAGTCGTGGGCTTGCCAAACAGGAGCAAATCAAGCAACAGGGGATACATTTCTATTTTTGGATGCGGATGTCAGGCTTGGCCCGGATGCTGTCGAGAAGCTCGAAAAAGCGGTCATTAAGCACAACTGTGTCATATCGGTTCAGCCATTTCATAAAGCGCTCAAGTTATATGAGCAGCTTTCATTCTTCTTTAATCTTGTCTTGATTGCGGCTAACGGCGTGGGCTTCCCGTTTTTTAAAAAAAACATAGGCCTGTTCGGTCCAATAATTTTGATTGACAGGGACAAATATAAAGCAATAGACGGTCACTCATCCGCCCGAAATAGCGTTGTTGACGACCTGACGCTTGGTGAAAAGCTCATAGCTAAAGGGATTGCGTTCAAGCTGTTTATCGGCGGCGGGGATGTATCTTTCAGGATGTACAGCGGAGGCTTGAGGCAGTTGGTACAAGGCTGGACAAAGAACTTTGCAACGGGCGCATCTAAAACATCCATACCGCTCATGCTGATGATTGTTGTGTGGATTTCTTCCTGTATTTCAGCTGTTATCTATTTGTTGGGTTTAATACCGAATTATTCGACTCAAAATCTAATCTTTGCTATACTGATTTATATGTTTGTTTCCATAGAATTGTTATTTGCATCTCGTCACATCGGCAGCTTTAAAAAGTGGTTGATCGTATTGTTTCCAATCCAATTAATATTTTTTTTGGCCGTATTCGTGTCTTCAGTGTATAAAAAAGCTTTTCGAAAAAAGGTAAAATGGAAAGGCAGAAAAATAGAATTGGAGCGATAAAATGCAAATTATTGAGTTTAAATCGCCTTTGTCGAATATTCTTTTTGTAATAGTGTTCTGGACAATCCTGCAGATTACAATTCCGGTTATTTGTATGAAAGCTGCGGACAAACACTTTTCCCCGGAATCATTCCTATTCAGAACACGAAAATGGGAAAAGAATGGGAAAATATATGAGACCCTGTTTAAAATTAAAAAGTGGAAAAACCTGCTGCCTGATGGCGGTGCGGTAATCAAGGGCGGCTTTCAAAAAAAACATATAGACATTTTATCGATTGAAAAGCTTGACAAATTCATTGTTGAATCCTGCAGAGGTGAATTAGCCCACTGGCTGTTGATACTTCCTTTTTGGACTGTCGGCTTTTTCTCTCCCCCGATTGTAATGCTCGTTATGTTTGTCTATTCGGTCTTCGCAAATGTTCCGTGCATTATTGCCCAAAGGTATAACAGACCGCGTGTAACCGGTTTAATTAACAGGCTTAACAGAAGGGATAAATAAAAATAGCAAAGGAGAAAATAAATGGAAATAAAAATCGCGATGGCGGGTCTTGCTCACGGGCATGGAATCGGATTTCTTAGTTCAGCGCTCAAAATTGATGGCGTATCGGTAACGGGATTCTACGATAAGGAAAACAAGGAAAGCGCTCAAGAAGCATCCGACAGATTCAATGCGCCGGTTTATGACAATCTGGACGACTTGATTTTGCATTCCGGCGCGAACACACTAATCACCGCCGCAATCAACTCGGACAAGGCTGATATAATCGTTAAAGCCATCAATGCGGGCTTAAATATTATATCAGACAAGCCCCTTGTGACAACTATGGATGATTTGAAAAGAGTTATGGATGCGCTTGAAAGGAATAGTCAAGTTAAACTGTATCTGATGCTCAGCGAACGCTATAACCCTGTTATCGTAACAGCAAAAAAGCTTATTGACGCCGGTGAGATTGGCAGCGTTGTCAGCATCTTCAACATGAGACCGCACAAGCTGAAACCTCAAGGCAGACCGGATTGGATGTTCAACAGCAGGCAGTATGGCGGTATTATTAACGACATCGGTGTGCATGATATTGACATCGCGGTGTGGTTAGCCAATAGTGATGTTGACGAAATATTAGCAGCATCGGTATCCAACAAAAGATTTACGGATATTCATGATTTTAATGATAACGGAGAAGCCATGCTTAGACTTAAGAATGGTTGTATCGTTTTTATACTTGAATCATGGCTAACCCCCGAAAAGTATCCTCATCACGGGGAGATGAAGTTCATCATTCACGGCACGCACGGACAGATCATCGCGGACCCGCAGAATAAAGTGGTTACGCTCTATTCGGACACAAAAGAACAGCATGATGTTCCGGTAGAAGAACCAACTGAAACTTATGTGTCTGATCCAATAAAATATTTTTCAAATCCTGTCCATTCTGCTGCCGTGACAACACAAGATGGTCTAAAGGCACAGAAAGCCGCGTTGGAATGTCAAATGATAGCAGACGGCAAATAAAGCCCGATACAATAAGTTGTTGAAGGCGCAGCCGGTTAAATATCATCTGCTGCGCCATATTATTGGTTGATACCAACAAAATATACAATAATTCATTCGCTTATCGTTTTGTTTTTACCATAGAAAAAAACAAGAATATATGCTAAAATAAAAACAGTTAAATATTTTGCACAATGTCGGAGGAAAAATGATAACTGTTATTGATTTGGGCTTAAATTTCGGTGGAACAACTTTATTCTCGCATGTAAATCTGAAGTTTGCACCCGGTAACTGCTACGGAATTATTGGCGCAAACGGTTCCGGTAAATCTACATTCTTAAAAATCCTGTCCGGAGAGATTGAGTCTTCTTCCGGTGAAATAATAATTCCCGAACACACACGCATGTCTGTTCTCAAACAGGACCATTTTGCTTATGATGAATATAGCGTCATGCATACAGTCATTATGGGCAACCCGCGTTTATACGAGATTATGATTCAAAAAGATGCACTGTATGAAAAAGCGGATTTTACTGACGAAGATGGCATTTTAGCAGTAACGCTTGAAGAAGAATTCGCAGAGCTTAACGGTTGGGAAGCCGAAGCGGAAGCTTCCAAAATACTCAAAGGACTTGGTATTAAAAATAAACATCACAACACACGAATGGGACTTTTGGACGGCAAACAAAAAGTCAAAGTACTGCTTGCACAAGCATTGTTCGGTTCGCCGGATGTAATCCTGTTGGATGAGCCCACCAACAATCTTGATGTTATTTCGATAGAATGGCTTGAAGATTTTCTGATGGACTTTCCCGGTACTGTTATCGTTGTGTCGCATGACAGGCACTTTTTAAACACCGTGTGCACATTTATCGTTGACATTGATTATTCGAAAATCCAGCTGTATGTCGGCAATTATGATTTTTGGTATGAATCCAGTCAGCTGATACAAAGGATGAAACGGGACCAAAACAAGAAGAACGAGGATAAAGCCAAAGAACTGCAAGCATTTATAGAACGGTTTTCAGCAAACAAATCAAAGGCAAGGCAGGCGACATCCCGTAAAAAGCTACTGGACAAATTGCCGTTGGATGAAATGCCGCAATCTTCCCGCAGGTACCCCTACATTGGTTTTGTTATGGACAGAGAACCTGGCAAAGAGATTCTGTCTGTCGAAGGAATCAACAAAACCATTAATGGTGTAAAACTGCTGAACGATGTTTCATTTCGTGTTAACAAAAACGATAAAATCGCATTTATCGGGGAGAATGAGACGGCGATAACAACTTTGTTTCAAATATTAATGGAAGAAATTCAACCGGATTCGGGTACCTTCAAATGGGGCGTCAGCACGACACAAAGCTATTTCCCGAAAGACAATTCTACCTTTTTTGACGGCTGCGACGACAGCTTGCTGCAGTGGATTACTCCGTACTCAAGGGAAAATTCAGAGATTTATATTCGGGGCTTTTTGGGCAGGATGCTTTTTTCCGGTGATGAGGTTCTAAAACCCGTTCGCGTGCTTTCGGGCGGTGAGCGGGTACGATGTATGTTTTCACGCATGATGATGTTCGGCGCAAATGTGCTTGTTGTTGACCAACCGACCAACCATCTTGATTTAGAGTCAATTACAGCGGTAAACAATGGACTCATTGATTTTAAGGGTGTCGTCCTCTTCTCCTCACATGACCATCAGTTTATACAGACAATCGCCACAAGAATCATCGAAATCACGGAAGACTCCTTTATTGACCGAATGTGCAGTTTTGATGATTATATTGAGTTTAAAAAACTGAATCAAACAGATGATTAGTTAACCATGAAATCAGACTCATCGATGAAAAAAAGTAAGGAAACAATAAATGAACGAAACAACCTTTGAACAGTTAAACATCTCACCGGAGATTATTCGTTTTATCAAAAAAAAGAACTTCGAAAAACCTACCGAAGTGCAGGCACTTACAATACCGCCTATGCTCGAGTGGCGGGATATTATCGCAAAGGCACCAACCGGGACCGGGAAAACCTTCGCTTTCGGCATCCCGCTCATTGAGCATATTGATATAACAAATTGTCGCGTGCAGGCACTTATCCTTGCCCCGACCCGCGAACTTGCCATGCAAATCAGTTCTGAGATGCACGATATGTGTGAGTATATACCGGGCATTAAGGTCGCGTGCATCTACGGCGGGCAGCATATTGCCCTCCAGTTTAAAGCACTCAGGCGAAACCCGCAGATTGTTGTGGCAACACCCGGCAGGTTGCTTGACCACCTTGGCCGCAGAACGATTATGCTGGACGCTGTTGAAACAGTAGTTTTAGACGAGGCGGACAGAATGGTCGACATGGGTTTTTTTAAGGATGTCACAAGAATATTGGATTTGATGCCTCAAATGAGGAATCTCGCGCTGCTTTCTGCGACTTTGTCTACCGATGTAATGACAATCGGCTGGAAATATCAGCGCGATGCGGTTGAAATAACTGTGCGTGAGGAGCTTGAAAGCAAGCCCGATATATTGCAATACAGCATTAAGTTGTCTGAGATAGAAAAACCGAAAGCAATAGCTCATATTGTGGATATCGAAGGATATGACCGCTCACTTGTTTTCTGCAACACAAAAAGCAAAGTCGAAAGAATCACCAAAATGCTTGCTTATAAGGGTTATTCGGTTGATTGTATTCATGGCGATATCCGTCAGAGTATGCGCGAAAAAGTATTAAAGACATTCCGTGACGGCGGTCTGCGAATACTGGTAGCAACAGATGTCGCGTCAAGAGGGCTTGACATTGATGATGTGGATGCGGTTTTTAACTGCGATATTCCGGAAGAAAACGAGTATTACATTCATCGCATCGGACGCACAGGCAGGGCAAAAAAGCATGGTGTTTCTTATACCTTTGTTGTAAGTATTAATGATTCGGTTCGTTTACATGACATTACCAAATACACGAAATCACAGGTGCTGCCCTTAACGCTCGATTTCGACTCCAAAGCTGTCAAACCGATACCGGAAGGCGAATAAGTACATATGCTTTATTTGTTGCAAGGATTTTGATTGGCATTCAAAACCTTGCATTTTGTATTATGTTCATAAGATTAATCTAAAGGACAAACAACTTGAAAGAGGCCGGTATTGATGCTGCTTTCAGCGGAAAATATTGTTAAGAGCTACAGCGAAAAAGTTTTACTCAACGGTATCTCCCTTTATATAAACGAGGGGGACAAAATTGGTGTTATCGGTGTGAACGGTACGGGCAAGTCAACACTGCTTAAAATTCTGGCGCAGGTTGAAGAATCAGACAGTGGAACAGTATCAAAGGCAAACGGTTTAAAAGTGGAGTATTTACATCAAAACCCGGTTTGGGATAATGACAATACAATTATTGAGCATATTTTCAGTGGAACTGCACGAGCGCTAAAAAATGTTAAAGAATACGAAGCGACAGCAATACTGACGAAATTGGGTATCACAGAATTTGAAAAACCAGTCGGGCAGTTGTCGGGCGGGCAAAAAAAGCGCGTAGCAATTGCTGCCGCGTTGATTCATCCCTGCGATGTTTTGATTTTAGACGAACCGACCAACCACCTTGACAATGAAATGGTCGTGTGGCTTGAAGGTTATCTTATAAAATACACCGGTGCGCTTGTGATGGTTACGCATGACCGTTATTTTTTAGAAAGGGTTACCAATAAAATTGTCGAAATAGATAGCGGCAATTTATATACTTATCAGGCGAACTATTCAAAATATCTTGAACTCAAATCACAGCGTGAAGAAATGGAGCTCGGCACACAGCGTAAAAGACGCAGTCTTTTACGAAAAGAGCTTGAATGGATTCAGCGCGGGGCAAGAGCACGCGGAACAAAAAGCAAATCGAGAATCGCTCGGTTTGAAGAACTCAGTGACAGCATTGCAGATCCTGAGGCAAGCAAGCTTGAAATCAGCTCAATGGCCAGCAGGTTGGGAAAGAAGACAGTTGAGATTAACGGTATTTCAAAATCTTTTAATGAAACAACATTTATTAAAAACTTTGACCATATCATTTCGCGGGACGCCAGAATTGGTGTTGTCGGTAAAAACGGTTGCGGTAAATCAACATTGCTCAACATTATAGCCGGCAAAATGCTCCCGGATAGCGGCTCGGTTGTTTGGGGGGAAACGGTGAAGCTCGCTTATTTTACGCAGGACAGCAATGAGATGGATCTTTCACTGAAAGTAATCGATTATATCAAATCAATTTCTGGCGAGATTAAGACTTCTGACGGTTTGCTGAGCGCATCGCAGATGCTTGAAAAGTTCTTGTTTTCGCAGGATTTGCAGTATAACACCATCAACAGGCTTTCGGGTGGGGAGAGGCGTCGGCTTTATTTGCTCAGCATCATAATGGAAGCACCAAACATCCTGCTTCTGGATGAGCCCACGAACGACCTGGATATTCAAACCCTTGCCATACTTGAGGAATATCTGGAGAATTTCAACGGCGCTGTTATTGCCGTTTCGCATGACCGGTATTTTTTGGATAAAGTGGTTAATACGATTTTTGAGTTCCAAGCGGAAGGGCAAATAAAAAAGTGCCTTGGCGGGTATTCAGATTACTTAGCCGGTATTGATGCCGAAGTACCGGCGGAAAATTCAGAAGAAGTAAAACCTGCGATGGTAAAAAAGGAAAAAACCAGTAAAAAGCTTAAATTCACTTTTAATGAGCAACGAGAGTATGAAAAAATCGATGCCGAAATAAAGGAATTGGATGAACAAATAGATGCGCTTAATATTTTAATTGAAACCCAAGCAAGTGATTATATGATGCTGCAGCAAAATATAGCACAAAAAGAAGCGATCGAGCAAACGCTTGAAGAAAAAATAGAAAGATGGATCTACTTAAACGATTTGGCAGATAAAATAGCAGCGAACGACAACAAATAAGTTGTTACTCGAATCACCCAAAGCGAGAGATCAAAGAACATTCCGGTATTGCACATCATCCTGCACGGTAATATAATGTAACTGTATAAATCAAAAGGTTTAGGAGCGTATTACGATGATCTTCTATTTTACCGGAACGGGCAATTCCCTCCACGCTGCCAAAACTATTGCTGATGCACAAAAAGACAAGCTGCTGTCAATACCCGAAGAGTTGGACAAAGAGGGGAATACATTCACCTATCATTTCAAAAATAATGAGCTTTTGGGATTTGTCTTTCCCGTGTACGCCTGGGCACCGCCAAAAATTGTGCTTGATTTTATTAGCAAAATGAGAATAACGGGCGGTAAACCGTTCGTATTCGCTTTAAATACTTGCGGTTCAGAAGAAGGCAAAACGACACAAGTGCTGCAAGATGCTTTGGAAGCAATCGGATTTACACTAAACAGCGCCTTTTCAGTTATGATGCCGAGTAATTATGTTGTTGGTTCTGATGTTTACCCCAAGGATAAGGTAGAGATGATACTCAATGATGCAGATAATAAGCTGGAAGCCTTTAATAAAATCATCTATAAGAGGCAATCAGATGTGTTTCAACTCTTGCCGGGCAGACTACCGTTATTAAAAACCGCACTTATCAACCCATTATTCAACCGCTTTTCCCTCAATACAAAACACTTTTATGTGACAGACGCCTGCACAAAATGTATGCTATGCGAAAAGGTTTGCCCGGTTCACACCATCAAAGTTATTGAAAAACCGGTTTGGGACAAAATATGCACGCAGTGCCTTGCCTGCATTAACCGCTGTCCCGTTCAGGCAATACAATTTGGCAAAGGCACCGTTAACAGAGGAAGATATGCACATCCATCATTATAGGAGTAAAATATATGTCATATAAACTCTATCCCATTCCGCCGCAGGGTGAAGCGTTAAGTAATTTGTATGAGCTTAGCGTCAACGGGTATTCCGTACCTTTGCATGAAGCATTCGTTTCGGCGTTTCCGTTTAACCGCCGCTGGCCGGGGCATCAACGGTCATTTGACCAGGCTGAGCCTGTTGCCTATGCTTCTTTTTCAATGGATGAACCAGTGAAAATTATTGTTAAGCCGTTAAGGTCTTTTACCGAGGCGGTTGTTCGCCCATTGTCAAAAAAAATACTGCCAATAGTGGAAGGCAATCTCATTTCATTTATTGTGTCGGAAGTGGGCGGATACACACTTGAGCTTGATGGCTATCACAATGCTTTGCATATCTTCGCCGACCCTCTAAAAATATATAATGTTGATGTAACCGATAAAAATGTTTTGTATTTCGGCGCAGGTGTCCATGATGCAGGAATGATTACTTTAAAAAGCAATCAGACTCTCTTTGTGGACGAAGGCGCAGCTTTATACGCCACCATCCATGCATCGGATGCTGAAAACATCAAGATTCTCGGCAGGGGAATTATCAACAACAGCAAAAACAAAGAAACTATTCTTTTTGAACCGGAAAATTTGGGCGACGGTACGATGGATGTCGGCAACAGTGAACGCTTGCATACTATTCAAATGAAGAACTGCAGAAATATTGAAATTGACGGCATTACCATCCATGACTCTTTAGTATATAATATTGCGATGTTCGGTTGTGAAGATGTGCTGATAGACAATGTGAAAATTATTGGTTGTTGGCGTTACAATTCGGATGGTATTGACTTGCACAACTGCAGCCGCTGCGTTATAAAGAACTGCTTTGTACGCACCTATGATGACGCAATTTGCATCAAGGGGCATGATGGTTTCCCGCAAATATGCGGCGACACGATAGTTGAAAACTGCGTGGTGTGGTGTGACTGGGGCAAGTCAATGGAAATAGGTGCGGAAACACGAGCCGAGGAGATAAAAAATGTAACCTTCCGGAATTGCGATTTAATTCGCAACTCCTTTGCGGCGATGGATATTTATAATGTGGACTACGGTGATGTGCACAATATCGTTTTTGAAAATATCCGCGTCGAATATGACCTTGTATGTCAAAAACCAATACTTCAAAAAAACGATGACGAAAGCTATCCTGAAGATAGTGACAGCACTTTTATGCCTTGGCTTATGAATGCCGAAATTGTCAAGCATATGGAATATTCGGAAGGACAGGAAAGACGCGGCAAAAATCGCGATATTGCTTTTTGTAATATTCAAGTTTCATCAGATCGAATGCCACCTTCGCAATTCAGCGGTTATGATGATGAACATACAACTGAAAATGTCAAAATCATTAATCTTTCTTGGAATGGTAATAAATTAATAAATCTTAAGGAATCATCGGCTTTTGTTGAAAAATTCGCTAAAAATATAACGATTGAGTAAACAATAAAGTTTTTAAAAAATTAAAAACAGTTGTGTGGAAGTATTATTTCACCAACTGTTTTTTATATAATGGCAAAACATAGATCCTGGAAAATATATTGACAAACATATAAACTAAGCTTAACATGAAAACTGACCCGGTCAGTCATTGTTCATATCTTTGCCGGTTGGGAGTGATATCGTGTATAAAAAGTTTGAGACTCTCAGTGAAGAAAAACGGATGCGTATATTAAATGCTGCCTATGGCGAGTTTGCTAACAAGCAGTTCAAAGAAGCCTCAACGGATGAAATCACAAAAAATGAAGAGATTTCAAAAGGTGCCTTGTTTCAGTACTTTGGTGCAAAAAAACAGCTGTACTTCTATATGTACGATCATGGTTATGAGATATTATCAAATGAATTGTATGGCCAGGCAGAACTGAATAATCCGG
The DNA here is from genome assembly GCA_964612185.1 of uncultured Eubacteriales bacterium. Lineage (GTDB taxonomy): Bacteria > Bacillota > Clostridia > Oscillospirales > Acutalibacteraceae > UBA1447. Next base: position 33,554 of record CAZTCR010000017.1, on the reverse strand, counting down.
ATCTGCTCGAGCGTCTCAAAAGTATATTCAGTATAAAAATGAACTTGTATTTTAAGTATCCCACCTTGTTCAGTTTTTTGCTCTTCTCCTACAAAATGGAGAATGACAAGGAAATAAAAACGATGATGGATAATGATTATGCCGCTAAATATACACAAGCGATCGGGAAAGTATACACTGGTATCGATTATTCAAAATTCAGAGACGATTTAAACAAATCTCATATTATTTCAATAATCAACTGGACAATTGACGGGTATTCAAACGCAGAGGTTGCCAATTTAAAACCTAACGATCTAACAGATGAAAAGTATCGCACCTGGCTAAAAGAAATTGACGAATATATGGACATACTGAAGAAAGCATTTTATAAGGAGGAAAATCAGCATGGCAAATGTAATTGAAATCAAAAATCTGACAAAATATTACGGCAAGTCAAAAGGTATTGAAAATGTAACCTTCAATGTGGAAGAAGGCGAAATCTTCGGCTTCATTGGCCCCAACGGTGCCGGAAAATCAACAACAATCCGCACACTGCTGGCGTTGATTTATCCAACTTCGGGTGAAGCAACCATATTCGGCATGGACTGTATTAAAAAAGCGCCGGAAATCGCCAAAAGGGTCGGGTATTTGCCGAGTGAGGTATTTTATTATGACGGTATGAAGGTTAAGGATTTGCTGAATTATTCGGCGAGCTTTTATAAGAAAGATTGCAAAAAACGGATAAACGAACTCGCAAAACTGCTGGACTTGGATTTGAACAGAAAGATCGATGACCTCTCCTATGGCAACAAAAAGAAGGTTGGTATTGTTCAAGGCTTACTGCATTCGCCGGACTTGATTATTCTGGATGAGCCAACATCCGGCTTGGATCCGCTCATGCAGCAAATATTCTTTGATCTTTTGTTGGAAGAGAATAGACGGGGAGCCACGGTTTTAATGTCGTCCCATATCCTGGGTGAGGTTCAGCGCCTTTGCAGCCGCGTTGCAATTATCAAAGACGGAACGATTATAAAACTTGAAAAAATATCAACCCTGCAGGAGGACAGTTACAAACGGATTAAAATTGAAACAGAAGGTGATGTTCCAAACAATTACTTTAATATTGACGGTGTAACTGATTATAAAACCGAAGGTAAAATTATCAGTTTCATATATAAAGGCGATATTAATATGATGACCTCGAAACTATCGGGTTTAACATTAACTAATCTATTTATAGATGAACCGGACCTTGAAGAAATATTCCTGCACTATTACTCGAACAAGGAGGCATAGTAAACATGAATATTTATAAGCATGAGTTAAAAGTTAACTTTATAACCATGGTTGGCTGGACTGTGACATTATGCGGATTAGTGGCTATGCTGATGGCTTTTTACCCTATGTTAAAAAACGATTTGGACACCTTCCTAAAAATGCTTGACAGTTTCCCTCCCGCAATAAAGGCGGTTATGGGCATTGCGGTTGATAGTTTTAAATCACCCTTGGGCTATTATACATTTGCTTTTACATATTCTTTACTTTTTGCCGCGATACAAGCCATGAACCTTGGTATCGGCATTGTTTCAAAAGAAGAACGCGAAAAAACCGCTGATTTTGTTCTGACAAAACCTGCCTCACGAGTAAAAATTCTTACAGCAAAACTTTTGACAGTTTTAACGGTGCTAATCATTACAAACATTTTTTATACAACAGTATCCTGGCTATTTATTTCGGGATTGGCGGAAGACGGCATATCGGTTGATAAGTTCGTATTAATTAACGCATCGCTGGTTTTATCGCAGATAATCTTTTTTTCAATCGGTCTGGTCATATCCGTTGCAGCTAAAAAAATCAAGGCTGTTTTGCCGGTTTCGCTTGGTCTTGTGTTTGGCTTTTTTGCAATTTCGGCATTTGCCGTAACCTCAGCGGATGATAAACTGCGATACTTTACCCCTTTTCAATACTTTAAAACAGAACACATACTAATAAATGGCAGTTACGAAAATGCTTATCTTATTATTGGAACAGCTATTGTAATGATCTGCATATCCGCAAGCTATCTGCTTTTCAAACGCAGAGACATTCACTCGGTTTAGGAGGGGACAGCGATGAATATATATCGCAGAGAACTCAGAGCACACAGAAAATCTTTAATAATCTGGTCTGTATCTATGTTTCTCCTGATTGCGGCTGCCATGACAAAATATTCCGCGGCATTGGGTGCGGGTGCAGGCGGTTTCAATGAAATTATGGCTCAAATGCCAAAATCCCTGCAGGGACTTTTTGGTGTCGGTGTGTTTGATCTTTCAAATGTACTGGATTATTTCGGCGTGATGTTCATTTACATAGCATTAATGGCAGGCGTTCATGCCGCTATGTTAGGCGCGGGCATCCTATCAAAAGAAGAGCGTGACAAGACTGTGGAGTTCTTAATGGTTAAGCCTGTTTCACGCACTCAAATCATCACAGCAAAGCTTCTGGCTGCAACGACTATTGTTATAGTTTTTAATCTTGTAACCTCAGTATCTTCCTATGGCCTGTTGTCAAAATACTCAACCGGAGATCCCTATTTTCAAGGTTTGACAAAATTGATGTTATCCCTCTTCGCGGTTCAATTGTTGTTTTTGGTAATCGGTTCGGCATTTGCTGCCATGATCAGTAACGCTAAGCTTTCGTCGGCAGTATCGACCGGTGTGCTTTTAATGATGTTTATGATATCTGTTATGGTGGACATCTCCGAAAAAGTTCAGTTCCTAAGGTTCGTTTCTATCTTTAAGTATTTTGATGCCAAAGTAATACTCAAAGGCACTTACGATTTTGTATATCCTGTTATTTCCGCAGGAATTCTTTTATTATGTTTGTATTGGACTTATCGTTGTTACAAAAGGCGTGATCTGAAGATTTAATACAATTTCATTTGCAGTATCAAAAAGAGCAGACCTTTTATGGCCTGCTCTTCCGGTCTGATAAAGAACTATTTTATTAAATGTTCTATTAGTATCTTAGTGCCAATTGCAATAAGGATAAAACCGCCGGCATACTCTGCCTTTGACTCAAATTTAGCACCGAACAGATGACCGATTTTAACCCCTATGAATGAAAAAATGAAAGTCGTTATACCAATGATTGAAACAGCCGGAACAATCTCAACCTGTAAAAATGCAAATGTGACACCCACTGCCAGCGCATCAATACTCGTAGCAATAGCCATTGCAGTCATGTTCTTAAATCCGAATGATGTACTCGGAACCGGACAAGCCGGTTTTCTGGCTTCCCAAATCATTTTCATGCCTATGATAACCAGCAACACAAAAGCAATCCAGTGGTCAAAAGATGTAATGTATTGTTTGAACTGAACACCAAACAGATAACCCAAAAGCGGCATCAATGTTTGAAAACCGCCGAAAAAGCTCCCCGCAATAACAGCGTTTTTATAGTTCATTTTTTTCATGGAAAGCCCTTTGCAGACAGAAACTGCAAAAGCATCCATAGAAAGTCCGACAGCAATCGCTAACAATCCCCAAATCCCCATACACGAACCTCAAAAAATCAAAAAATATAACTCACAGGCAGTAAATACCACCCATGAGTCTTGTTCATTAAGGCAAACCAGGCCGAAAGACCATTGTGTTGATTTACCACGCAAATCAGTATTGCGCAAACTACTCCCTCACGGAATATTGAATTGCTGATATATTAGCATACAGTTTTGAGTATTGCAAGAAAATATTAAGAATCGAACTTTTAATGAACTATTAAACAAAACTGCTTGGCTTTGCTGAACTTGACAAGACGGTGATTAAATTGGATAATATGCTTATCCGGTAAGGAATCAATGGTTTAGAAATGCTGGGATCTATGAAAAGAGGGAACTATGAACAGTTTAAAAGAAAAAAAAGCATATATTTGTGATATGGATGGTGTTATTTATCACGGTAATAAGTTGCTCGACGGCGCAGTGCCTTTTGTTAACTGGCTTGTTGATGAAAAGAAGAAGTTCGTGTTTCTCACGAACAGTTCGGAACGCTCACCAAATGAACTGTGCCAAAAACTTCAAAGACTTGGGCTTGAAGTTCCAAAAGAAAATTTTTACACCAGCGCGTTGGCAACAGCTAGTTTCCTGAAAGGACAGTGCCCGGGAGGAAGCGCGTATGTGATTGGTGAGGCGGGTTTGACAAACGCGCTGTACAACGCGGGATTTTCGATGAATGATGTTAATCCCGAATATGTGGTGGTGGGCGAGTGCAGGTCCTATAATATTGAAAAAATTGAGCGCGCAGTGAAACTTGTGTTGAACGGCGCAAAACTGATAGGCACCAATCCTGACCTTACCGGTCCGACTGAAAAGGGGATTGTACCGGCAACGCGCGCGCTGATTTCACCCATTGAACTCGCAACCGGTACCCAGGCATATTTTATCGGGAAACCCAACCCCCTTATGCTCAGACAGGCAAGAAAAATGATGGACTGCACAAGCGAAGAAACGGTGATCATCGGTGATCGGATGGACACGGATATTGTTGCGGGTATTGAATCCGGCATCGATACGGTTTTGGTTTTAAGCGGCGTGACGACCGCGGAATCGATGGCGAAGTTCCCCTACATACCGACACACATCTTCAACGGTGTTGGCGATATTCTGAATTAAGCGTTGTTAAGTCAATGAGCGCCTGGCAATGAAAAAACGCCCCAATTAACCTGGGGCGCGTTTTATTATTGTTGTTATTAGTTGACGGAAAGCAGCTCTTTTACACTCGTTGCAAGCCCCGCTAAGGATTGTATCTCACTCGGAATGATAATCTTAGTTGCCTGGCCGTTAGCTGCAATCTGGAAGGCTTCAAGACTCTTGATGGCGATAAAACCTTCACCAGGTTTTGCTTGATTTATAAGCTCAATAGCTTGTGCGTTTGCTTTTTGGACTGTGATAATAGCCTCAGCTTCGCCCTCGGACTCCCGTATCTTTTTCTCCTTGACAGCTTCTGCTTGGAGGATTGCTGATTGTTTTTCACCTTCAGCATATAGTATTTTACTGATTTTTTCCCCTTCGGCGACAAGAACTTTACTTGCCTTTTCGCCTTCCGCCCGGAGGATTGCTTCACGTCGCTGGCGCTCAGCTTTCATTTGCTTCTCCATCGCGTCTTGAATTTCAGCAGGCGGCATGATATTCTTTAACTCAACACGATTAACTTTGATACCCCAAGGGTCGGTTGCCTCGTCAAGTATAACCCTGATTTTTGTATTGATGGTATCACGGGATGTTAAAGTGTGGTCAAGCTCCATTTCACCAATGATATTTCGTAGTGTGGTAGCGCTTAAACTTTCTATTGCGTTTAGCGGTCTTTCAACCCCGTATGTGTACAATTTGGGATCAGTAATCTGAAAGAATATAACCGAGTCAATTTGCATCGTAACATTATCACCGGTTATTACCGGTTGAGGCGGGAAGTCTGCCACCTGTTCTTTTAAAGATACGATTTTTGCAACTTTTTCAATCAACGGTATTTTAACATGCAGACCAGTTTGCCAAGTTGCGCTATACGACCCCAATCGCTCAATTACGTAAGCCTTTGACTGTGGTACAATCTTAATATTTGCAACGATGACCAGAAGCAAAAAGAGTGCCAGCCCGATTAACACATATCCCAATGTATTCATTTCATTTTCCTCCTAATTAATACTTTGCACATAGAATTGTGAAACTAATCTTTTGTGACTAAAAGCTTGGCACCCTCGATTTCTTGAACAACAACCGTTGATCCCTTTTCAATAAGATCCCCGTTTTTTGAGCGTGCAGTCCAGGTGACTCCTTTAACATTAACTGAACCGCTGCCATTGATGTTATCTATGTCCTCAAGAACGATGGCTTGCGCGCCGATATTGCGGTCTGCATTCGTGGGTTGAATCTTTTTCCTGGTAACTTTTTTGACAAGGGGACGGGTAACAAGCAGACTTAGTAGCGAAACGATGACAAATACTGTCCATTGTTGCCACAAATTTGCGCCAATCAGCTCGGCAATAAGCGCCCCCAACGCTCCGACAGCGAACCAAATAGTAACCAGCTGGGCGGTTGAGGCTTCGACTACAACGAGAATGACCAAAGCGGCAATCCAAAAATATTGCATCCAAACACCTCCATAAATTATATTTATAATAACACCTATTGATTAATCAATCAAGTAATCAGTCATAAATATTTGGGCGCATTCTTGACACAAACCAAAGGTTATATAAAAATCAAAAATATATTGTAGACAACAGGAGAAATAGTGTGAAAATTATTAATAAAAAAACATTGATTTCCGCTAAAAAAGACAATGATATTCGCAAAATCAACTTCGGTAAGTTGACTTTACCGGTTGGTTTTACCATAACGGCACATGCAGGGGCTATGGATTACACGCCGAATACAGAAATTGCTCTCGTAAAAGCGATTGAAAGCGGTGCGGACATAGTTGAAGTGGATGTATCCTTTCGGCCGGATAACACACCGGTCATCATCCATAGTGAGAGGCCTTCAAAAAAGCAGGGCGTACTGTTTGAGAAGGCCTTGGAAATAATTGCAATACATGAAACGATTATGGTTAATCTCGATATAAAATCATTTGTCAATCTCCCGGCTATAGATAAGCTTATCAATGAATTTAATCTGCAAAAAAGGGCGTTTTTTACAGGTGTTAATGAAGAATTAGTTAGTGCGGTTAGGCTTCAATGCCCTGATATCCCACTCTATCTTAACGCTTCAATTGACACAAAAAGTTCTGATAATCGGATGTTCGCAATAAATATGGCTGAGAAACTATTGTCTTTAGGCTGTGTGGGTCTTAACTGCAACTATAAGAATATCAGCAGACCTTTAGTGGATTGCTTGCACGAAAACGGACTTTTGGTCTCGGTTTGGACCGTTGATAATGAATTGGATATGTATAAAATGCTGTCCCTATCACCGGACAATATTACAACAAAAAAGCCGGTGCAACTGAAAGATATCATTAATGATTTATTGTCATCAATAGTTTGAACAAACACAAAAGACTTCAACATGTGAAAATATGAGATATCAATATGCGGGGCGGATTGGATAAGAAATATAATATTTTATCAATATATTGTGTTTTGTTATTGACATGGATATGAAGGTGATGTAAATTATTAACGGCAATAAAATATTATGTTGTGAGGAGTTTGATTATGAACCAAAAAGAAAAGACAATTGGCTATCTACCGGACGAGACCCCACCAATATGGAAGCTATTTCTCTATGCTATCCAACAGGTGATCGTTATGTTTCCGGCCACTGTTACGGTCGCCCTGTTGACGGGATTTCATGTTTCCACAACAATATTCGCGAGTGGTCTGGCAACAATATGTTTTATTTTTGTCACCGGGCGAAAAATTCCTCTTTATTACGGCTCCAGTTTCTCCTACCTTAGCGCGATCATGGGTCTCATGGCGCAACAGGCTGTTCAAGATCAGTACCCTGCGCTTGATGACAGAATCGCAATTGCGCAGTTCGGTATTGTTATGTCCGGTTTTGTTTCTATAGCAGCTGGATTCATCGTGAAATTCGCAGGGCGTAAAGTTATTGACAAAATTCTGCCTGCGACTGTTACCGGTCCCATCGCCATGATCATTGGGCTAACCCTTGCTGGAACGGCTCTATCGGACGCTTCAACTTTCGGTGATTCCACAGATCCGCTTACTCTCAAAATGGTTTGGACGGTTTCGCTCATCACCCTGTTTGCAACAATATTCTTTTCAGTCTATCTCAAAGGCGTCTGGGGTCAGCTTCCGCTGCTGCTGGGTCCGATTGTCGGCGTGATTGCGGCAATTATTATACTTCAAGCGGCAGACATTAACCTTTTCAGGCAGCTTGAAGGGGCAAAAGAAACTATTTTTGCCTTACCAAAATTTACGCTGCCAAAAGCTAACTGGATGGCTGTAATTGCTATCATGCCTATCGCTATCGCAACTATTCCGGAATCGACGGCACATGTCTATCAGCTTGATATCTATGTCAATGATCTTGCCAGAAAAAAGAAATCACAAAAAAAATATGACATTGCTGACCGATTGGGAAGCAACCTAATCGGCGACGGAATCGGCGATATCGTCGCAGGATTCGTCGGTGGACCGGCGGGCACTAACTATGGTGAAAACATAAGCGCAATGGCAATAACAAAGGTGTTTTCGGTTCCGGTGCTGATTGCAGCTTCAATCATTGCTATGCTGATTTCTTTTTTTACCCCGCTTATCAACGCTATTTATTCTATTCCGGTCGCGGTCATCGGCGGTCTCGAGATCTATCTGTTCGGCGCAATCGCCGCCCAGGGGATCGCCATTATGCTTGACAAAAAGGTTGACCTCTTCAGCGCAAAAAATATCGCTGTCATTGCTACCATTATGGTCATAGGCGTTGGCGGGCAGTATAAATTCGGCGGCAGCATACCATTCTTTGGGATTAATGTTCCGTGCATCGCCGGTGCTGCGATATTCGGAATTGTTCTTAACTTGCTTTTGTCCGTTGGTGAAAAAAAGAAAACACCTTCTGAAACGAATGCCACCGTGTAAAACCAAACTTAACCTGCGGCAAGACCTCAATGAACTAGACCATGCAAATATGACCGATATCATCACTGTTATCGGTCATATTATCTATTCGGCAATAAGAATAAAATGGTTACTTAATAATTGAGGCTAATTGTATAAAATACTTTATTTTTATGTTGATTTAGGATATAATATAGTACAATTGAGTACATGGACACCAGACCGTTGATTATCTGGAATTTGGTTTGTCTGAAAGGATAATGATAATGAAAAAAGGTATTGTCGGAATATTGAAAATTTCATCAGTTGCCGCAGGTGCGGCTGCGGTGATTCTTGCCGTAAAAAGGAAAAGAATTGAACCGGTCAGTCTGGCAAAAAAAACAATCCGTTCGACGAAACTGACGGTACCCGAAAAAGCCAATTACGAAAATGGTGCGGCGCTGACACCCCCTATGGGATGGTCAAGCTGGAACACATTTCGCAACAGCATTGATGAAAGCTTAATTCTGGAAACCGCTCAAGCAATGAAGTCGAGCGGTCTTGTTGACGCCGGTTATGTTTATCTGAATATAGATGACTGCTGGCAGTCCTCCTTCAGGGATGAGAACAAAAGGCTGCAGGGCGATCTCGTCAAGTTTGGCAGAGGCATCAAATCACTTGTTGAAAAGATAAACGAGTTGGGGATAAAGGTTGGTATATATTCCTCAAACGGCACATTGACTTGCGAGGATTTACCTGCAAGCCTTGGTTTTGAGGGTATTGATGCAGAAACATTTGCTGAATGGGGAATCGAATATTTTAAGTATGATTTTTGCCATAATATTCCTATTCCGTCCAGAGCGCCCTTTATTGAGAAAATATCCATCAGCGGCGGTTCAATAGATGAAATAATACGAGACACCGGAGATGCTGTTTTAATCGGAGAGGCTCGTATCGTCGAAGATAAAAAGGTTGTAACAGGTAAGTACATCGCCGGTCTTTCCGCAGGCGGCGGTGCGGTTGAGTTTAGGGAAATTTGTGTCGAAGAAAGCGGCGAATATGCGCTTACTCTTTCTATAAGAAAGAAGAGCAACAGTTACAAATATTGCGAAATTCTTGTTAACGACTCACGCAAATACTCAACGGTAGTTCCGCCCACACACGCTTGGAGCGCCCAGGGCAGGCATCAGTTAATGATCAGTCTTTCTAAAGGAAACAATACAATCAAAATATACAATCCGATTGCATCAAGACAGGATAGCGCAGCTATTCAATATACGAAGATGGGCGAAGAACTGATGAACGCTGCGAAATCCTATGCAAAAAAAACCGGAAAGCCTGAAAAACCTATTATTTATTCAATTTGTGAGTGGGGTTTGAATTTACCCTGGAAGTGGGGCAGTCAGGCCGGCAACTTATGGCGTACGACACCGGACATAAAACCGTTTTGGGTATCTATTTTGGGCATCTATGAAATAAACATACTGCTATATAGACATGCGGGGCCGGGCGCGTGGAACGATCCGGATATGCTCGAAGTCGGCAACGGCAACTTAACAAAGGATGAAAATACTGCGCATTTCTCGCTCTGGTGCATGATGGCTGCGCCGCTGATTCTCGGCAACGATATCAGACAGTTTCTAAAACAAGACGGTTGTGCAGATACGGATAATGAAACATTGAAAATAGTCGCCAATCAAGATATGATTGCGATTGATCAAGATCCCTTGGGCGTTCAGTGCCGAAGGTTCAAAACAAACGGCATATGTGACACACTTGTGAAACCGCTTCAAAACAATGAACTTGCTCTTTGCTTTTTTAACAAAGGCAATGAAGAGAAAGTCTTTGAACAAAATATTCAAGAACTTGTTTGTCAAATGTATGTGGAACTGCCGTACGCGGACAAGTACGAACTTTTTGATCTATGGGATAAAACAACGGAAACCGTTAAGACCACGGTCTATGCAAGCGTTCCGAGCCATGGTGTTAAAGTTTTTAGAATCAGAGCCCGTTATTAACCTATAGAATTTTGCACAATGAGCGTTGTACTTCAATGCAGCATCCGGCAATTCCTTCCTGAATTCACAAGTGCAATTCGGCAAGCTGTTAGTTATTCGCAGATTCCCGCCCAACATGAATAAAAAATAAGGGAAGTTAATATGCGTTACATCATCATGGACTTGGAGTGGAACAATACATATGGCAGAAGAATAAACGGATTTATTAACGAAGTAATCGAAATAGGTGCTGTTAAACTGGATGATGAATTTCATATCCTTGATACTTTTTCCTGCTTTATTAAATCGCAAATCGGCAAAAAACTAAGGGGCAGCGTCAAGAGGCTGACTAATATAACCAATGAGGATATTAATTCGGGTACACAGTTTACACAGGCATTTGCGGAGTTTCGCAGATGGCTTGGCCCCGAAAAAAATGTCGTTTTGACCTGGGGCGATGGCGATATACGCGTTTTAATTGACAATTATAAATACCTCAACGGGATTACAACAATACCATTCTTATCTTGCTATGCCGACCTGCAGCGGTTATTTCAGGCTGTTTACAAAACCCCGTCCTCAAAACAAGTCGGTCTTGCCGCCGCAGCGGAGATGCTTTGTCTTAAATGCGACGATTATGCTGCTCACCGCGCTCTCGATGACAGTTTGCTCAGTGCTGAAATTTTCAAAAAGTGCTATGATTCGGAACACCTCGATAAATTTATGAAAAAGTGTGATTCTGCTTTTTACGAACGCCTTTCTTTCAAAGCATATGCAATCAGCAAAATCGACAATCCTCTTGTTGATAAAAACGAACTGAACTGCATTTGTGAATCCTGTAAAAATCCGGCTTCGCCGATAACGGAATGGAAATATTCAAATCAGTATTTCAGAGCCGTGTTTTCCTGCGAATTGTGCAACAAAAAATACAGTGTAGGTGTTCGCTTTAAAAAGTATTACGACAGACTCGATATTAGAAAGATCTACTCACTGATTTTGGATAATGAAGAATCCGTTTGTGATGAATGTGCATCAAAAGACCAATAAACATCCAAACAAAATACTGAAGAAGTTTACTGCCCGACCAATTTAGCAAAACGGAGTAACATATGTCGATTATACAAAAAAAAGTGTTTATTGTGCTTGCCGCAGTCATTGTCTTTAGTGCTTCAATGGCGGCAGGCGTCTTTTTAAGCGGTAATAAAATGCAAATACTCGACTCTTTTGGCAGAGGTAATACCGCAGAATTACATACAGAGGAACAAACAACAGCGCAGCCGTATGTTGAACGGATAAAAACCGAGAAGCCGGAAAAAATCCGGGGTATATGGTTTTCAGCCGGAGCGGACTATTTAACCGATCCGGTGATTAGTATCGAGGAAGCAAAAAAGGATATTGAAACAAAAATTGCTGATATTAAAGCAATGGGTTTCAATACAATATTTTTTGACAATCAAATTGCTGCAGATTCAACTATCTTAACAGCTGATACGGATGGTGTATCTGTTTTCAGTTCTTGCCTGGCCATTGCCCGTAGCTTTGGCATCTATACGGTTGCATCGGTACCGCTGAGTTCCTTTGTTAACGCGGAATTTGGGTTTAAATTTGACAATTTAGCAGTTGAAAAATTTGTTGCCGCTTATGATGCCGATATGTTGCTCCTGACGGACATCAACAAGATAGCTGAAATGGCAGCAAATTTATCAACGGAAGAAAGAAACATGAAAATAACGCAGTCCATACAATCCTTTACAGATATCGCGCTTTCAAGCGATAAAGGACTGGGTATTTGGACAGCAACAAGTTCCGATAATCCAGCTTATGCTGATTTGAAGGAATTGCTAGTATCAACAACAAAAAAATGTGTGTATATCGAATCAAATATTTCCGGAGAGAACGGCACTTCTAAGCTTGCAACTGTTCTGGAAAATGTTGCAAAATCGGTCAATGAAACCGGGGTGACATTCATTGCCGGTATTCCAGCAGCCGTTTCCGCAAAAAAAACGATTGATAAAATGGACTTGATGAAGCGGTTTTCCCTTGCTGAAAGCCACGCCGGTTGTTCTGGCACGGCAATCAGGTCTTACAGCGTGCTAAAAAGCGATACAACCGGTGTGGCTGCTGTATTTTTAGACTACCTGAAAAACCTTAACAAAAATGATGCCGATAAAGAGTTCGCGGTTTACAACCACCAAACAACAGACATAACGACCAATGAATCAAAAATCAGTTTTACCGGAAGCAGCAGTCCGGCGATACCATTAACCTGCAATGATAAAAAAGTTGAAACTGTTCGCAACGGTGATTTTTCGGTTGAGTTTGAACTTCAAATCGGAACCAATGCTTTTGTTTTTAAGCAAGGCGATAAATCATATAAATACAATGTGAGTTACAAGGTGGACATCCTAAAGTCCGTTACACCGACAGGCAAAGTGTCCGCGCCCGGGGGCACTGTGGTTGACATTAGTGCTGTTGCCTTAAGAAATGCTCAGGTTACGGCTGTTATTAATAAAAACACGGTTAATCTTGTACAGGGTAATGCGCTTGAGTATGAAAATGAGGAACGGTCAGCGGATACATCATCAGACTTTGTAACCTTCAAAGGCAAATTTACGCTGCCGCAAGGGCAAGCAGGCGAACAAAATTTGGGCACCATAAGTGTGCAGGCGCAATTGAACGGATTGAAAAAGACACTAAACGGTGCTCAAGTAATAGTATCGGCAAAGCCGCCCGAAACAACAATACCCCCAACAACTCTACCACCAACAACACTACCTGAAACAACATCTACTGACTCAAGCGAAACAAGCCCGACCGGTGAGACTTCAACAACGATTATACCGGTTCAAGAACAGCAACTGACACCTTATCGTTATGCAGGTGTTCCGGGCGTTTCAAAGATGTGCGAAATTGCTACTGATTATTGTAAAACCATGCCGAACGCTACTTTAAATAACGAACCAAACCCATTAAACACTCCTTTACTTGCCGGAATGTTTGACTATATCGACGGCGAGTCAACCTACCAAGATGGGAACACGGTATTTCAGTATTACAATCTGCGAAGCGGTAAACGGGTATACACAAAAGATGTAAAATTAATTGCCGGTGGGTACAACTTGCCTTCCAACAAGATGCGTGTCATTAGCAGCAGCACCGCAGTAGCAACGGAAATAAACCTCTCCATGCTTTGGAAGGTGCCTGTGAATGTATTAGTAAAAGGGCAGAGTTACGGGCAGATTCATAACAGCAGAGAGTTCAATGTTTGGAGTTTTACAGGCAACGCTATAGAATTTACATTTTCGTATACGAATGAAGCTTCCGGAGGGGTGAATGTTGCCGGAAGTAACACCATCAGCAGCGCGGAATGGTCGAAAGACGCAAGCGGCAGTGCAATGATACTGAGATTGTATTTTAGGAGAGCAAAGGTTTTTTATGGCTACACGATTTCCTACAACAATGATGGAAGCCTGAAGATTTCTGTTAAAAACAAGCCCTCCTCAACTTTGTCGGGCTACAAAATCATGCTGGACCCCGGTCACGGCGGCAGCGATCCCGGTGCCATTTGCAGCTCCACATCTCCGGCTGAGATGAAATACGAAAAACAAATCAACTTATCTCTCGCGCTCAAAACGAAACAAAAACTGGAAGCAAAAGGCGCGACAGTCATGATGACAAGAAGCGGAGACAGCTATCTTTCGGCAGATGATAGAAGAAGGCTAATCTATAGGAATAACCCCGACATGTATATTAGTATTCATTGTGACTCCAGTGAGTCCACAAGCCCAATGGGCACCTCAGCGTTTTATTATTATCCCTATTCATATCCGCTGTCAGACAGCATTCAAAAACAAATTGTAAACTTTTACAAGACGCGTATTTATAGTTCGAGTACTCCAGCGGTAATTGCAAAAATTGACAGGTTCTCTAACTATGACACCTTTATCGTCACAAGGGCGGAGGTTTGTCCGTCCATATTAATTGAATATGGTTTTGTTAGCAATTTGAATGAGTGCATAGCACTTCAAAACAATGAAAATCAAAATAAAATCGCGGAAGCTACCGTGCAGGGCATTGTAGACTACATCGCCGGAAACTAAAGCGTCAACATTTTGGGAAATTGAGAAAATAAGGGTATTGATATGATGTTATTCAAAAACCTTTCTGTCCGAACGAAGCTTTTATTTTCAAACATGCTGATGATCATTATACCTGTGCTGGTTGTTGCGGCTATTACCAGTATTTTGATGCCCGCATGGGTGTATTTTTTGAACGGAATGAATCCGAACGCGCGCCTGACTGATTCACTGGGTTTTATATCTGTCTACCAGCTTCAAAGAAATGTCAGCAATCTTGAAAAAATGATTTCAATAGAAGCAACAGTCGACAGTATGGAGGTGCCGACAACCGCAAAAAACACTCAAACATACAGACAGTCAGCATCAAACGAAAAAATACCCAACGGACTTATCACGCCACAAATATTGAATATTTGCGAAGGCATTGAAAAAAACGGATCCATGCTGGCAGTTATGCTAAATAACGAAGAAATATATATTTCAAACGGCACAAGTCTTGAAGATATCGCGCAGGTCTTTGCAAAAGTAAATGAAAGCAATGACATATACAAAGATTCAATGATCAATTCGAGCCATTCCGGCACGGTACTAATCAGTGTTTCGGAAATTGGCATTAGTGATGTCCTGAGGATTATTGTTGCCAACCCAACCATGACGGGTGTTGTCGGCGGACAGATAGAGGGTGTCTCTGAGAATTTAATCAATTACGGTAATAAGTTTTTAACTGCAATTTTCATTATTGCGATAATTGCAGTTTTAATCACGAATGGGTTGCTCGCAATAATTTCGTCCAATGCGATTTTAAAACCGCTAAAAAAACTTCGAGAGGCAACGCACGAGATAAGAGACGGCAATCTTGACAGCAAGGTTGATTATGAATCAAAAAACGAGCTTGGTCAGGTTTGTCTTGATTTTGAGGAGATGAGACAAAGATTAAAACGGTCTGTTGAGGCACAGCAGCGTTACGAGGAGAACAGGGTCGAAATGATCGCCTGCATCTCGCATGATCTGGGAACACCGCTAACTTCGATTAAGGGTTATGCGTCAGGGCTTTTAGACGGAATTGCGGATACACCGGAAAAACAAAAACATTATCTTCACACAATCTATAACACCGCAAATGCGATGGATAAACTTGTCAATGAACTTTCAATGTCATCAAAACTTGAACTGAACAAAATTCCATTTTATTTTGAAACGCTTGACATAAGTGAGTTTTTCGAAGATTGCAAAGAAGAACTGCACACCACACTGACGCGCCATAGTATGCATTTTGAATACAATAACAATTGCAGAGAAAAAACCCGCGTTTCGGTTGACACAACTCAGTTTCGCAGAGCGGTATTAAATATAATTGATAATTGCATAAAGTATAAACGGAAAGAAACGGATATGGCTTTCGTAAAAATGGAATTGAATTCACTTGATGAAAAAATTCTTATTACAATTTCAGATAACGGATTAGGCGTCCCGGATGATGATTTGGAAAAAATATTTCAAAGCTTTTACAGAAGCGACAAGGCAAGGACGAATGCCGGTGCGGGCAGCGGTTTGGGCTTGTCGATAACCCGGCAAATAATTGAACGCCACCAAGGTAAGATATGGGCTGAAAGCAACGATTGCGGTGGTTTAACGATTTTCATAAGTTTGCCTGTTTTCGATAAAAAGGAAGAAAATGATGGATAAAAAAATACTTATTGTTGAAGATGAAAAAAACATTGCGGAACTTGAACGCGACTATTTGGAAGCAAACGGTTATGAAGCTGACATAGTTCTCGATGGCAAA
This sequence comes from uncultured Eubacteriales bacterium, assembly GCA_964612185.1. GTDB lineage: Bacteria > Bacillota > Clostridia > Oscillospirales > Acutalibacteraceae > UBA1447. Next base: position 17,181 of record CAZTCR010000017.1, on the reverse strand, counting down.
ACAGCAATGAAATATCTCGAAAGCGATTTATATGCAATTGTTTTGCTGGATATTATGCTTCCGGGTATAAACGGATTTGAATTATGCAAAAAAATCCGCGAAAAAAGTGATATCCCGATTCTTTTTGTTTCCGCAAAGAAAGATGATATCGACAAAATTCGCGGCCTTAGACTCGGGGCTGACGATTATATCGTAAAACCTTTTAGCCCATCCGAACTTGTTGCAAGGGTTCACGCGCATATAAACAGATATGAAAGACTAACTTCAAAAGGGCAGCCGAAAGAGCATACCCTCACTGAGATAGGTAATTTGAAAATTGACAGCAGCGCCAGGCGGGTCTTTATCAGCAATCGGGAGGTTGTTCTGACAAATAAAGAGTTTGATCTACTGTTGTTTTTATCCTCTAATCCAAACATTGTTTTTAGCAAAAACGATCTTTTTAATAAAATATGGGGATTGGACTCAATAGGCGAAACTTCTACGGTGACAGTACATATAAACAGAATAAGAGAAAAAATTGAGGATGATTCTGCTTGCCCTCAGTATATAGAAACGGTCTGGGGCGTTGGTTACCGGTTCAAGATTTAGCACTGTTAACAATATTACGGTTCTGATATTTCGGCTGTCCACTTAAATGAAAAGGCTCTTTGCGGCGCCAGTTTTTGAATCCCGCGTTTTTCGGAGATGTCTTTAACCATCATATAACTGTCATTAATGCCATACCAGGGTTCAATACAAACATAGGGGGCTCCGGGTTTTGCCCAAATACCCAGGAACGGAGCGGATTCAAAACAAAAGTTTAGTTCCCGGTTATGCCGGGGACTTTTCAGTTTTATGCGCGACGAATGAAAACCGCTCAGAAAAAGCGCGTCATGAATAAAAATGTCTTTGGTTACCTCCATTATGCTTGTATTTTCGAGTAAGGGAAACTTTTCATCAATAATAATCGCATTGTCATCGATCCTTTCTGTTGACAAAGTTTCTCTTTTGTCAAATTCAAGGTAATCACCGAGCGCGCAATTGAAACCCGGGTGCGCGCCTATCGAAAAATACATTTCTTTTTCATCTTTGTTAAAAACCTCGTGAGAGACTATGATGTTATTGCCATCCAATTTAAAACTTACAGAAAGCTCAAAACGAAACGGAAATATTCGTATGCTTTTATCATCACTGTTCAGTATGAACTTCGCATACGAATCTTCTGATCGAGACAAAGAAAAAACGCGTTCTCTGGCAAATCCGTGTTTGGGTAAATAATAATCATTTCCTTCAAAAGTATACTTTCCGTCTAATAATTGGCCGATAATCGGGAATAAGATCGGCGAGCGTCCATTCCATATGCTCGGGTTGCCCTGCCAAAGGTATTCAACACCGCTTCGCTTGGATTTAAGTGAGCTCAGCTCAGCGCCAAAGTCGTTTATTTCGGCACTTAGGTATTCATTTTCAATTTTACATATCACATCTAACACTCCTCACTACTGCTATTTGTATTTTTGCTCTGTCAGATTATATCAGTCTGACGAGATTATTGCAATTCGCGCTATTTTTATATTTCGAACAGACCGGAAACAGCAATATTTTCCTTGATTGTTAATAATTATAATGATAAAATTATTTAATTGAAAGGAATGAACTGATTGGCTCGAAAAAAATGGCAAGTAACAACCTATGATAAAAACCTGGCTTCTCAAATAGCGCAGGATAACGACCTGAACCCCTTTGCCGCATTGCTTGCGACATCAAGAGGGCTCTTAACAGATGATGATATTTCGTCATATTTTGGCAACACGCCTATGGAGTTATGTAACCCCTTTGAGTTGCCGGATATGGATAAGGCTGTAAAAAGACTTGAAACGGCCATTGATAAAGGCGAGTCAATTCTTATTTTCGGGGATTATGATGCTGATGGCGTGACAGCAACCGCTTTGCTGTACTCATATCTTGAAACCAGAGGGGCTAATGTTCAGTACTACATTCCGGACAGGTTGACAGAGGGGTATGGAATTAGCGAAGAAGCTGTAGGGATTATAAAAGATAGAAACGCCAAACTAATCGTTACCGTCGACAACGGTATCAGCGCCATACAAGAAGCAAAGTTGATTGCCGAACTTGGGATGGAATTGATCGTTACCGATCATCACAAGCCAAAAGACATATTGCCCCAGGCAATTGCCATTGTGGACCCCCACCGAACAGACTGCCACTGTGAATATAAAGATTTTGCCGGCGTAGGTGTTGCATTCAAGTTGGTGTGTGCGCTCGACGGCGGCGATCCGGGCGATCTCCTTGATGAATACGGTGACCTGCTGGCCATTGGCACAATTGGAGATATTGTGCCTCTAACCGGAGAGAATCGTTCGATTGTAAAAGCAGGAATATCAGCAATCAATGCCTACCCGAGAATAGGAATCAGTGCATTACTTAAGGTAGCGGGAGCTGATAAAAAGAAAACAAATTCATCCGTAGTTGCTTTTGCTCTTGCGCCCCGGATTAATGCAGCGGGAAGGATGGGATCCGCCGGAAGAGCCCTGGATTTGCTGTTAACCGATGATGAGAAAACTGCGGAAGATCTTGCTGTTGAGATAAACAATGAAAATGTTTTAAGGAGAAGTACCGAAGAAGAAATCATTCAAAAAATTGATATTATTTTGGACAAGTATCCTTTGTTAAAGTATGACAGGGTGATTGTTATTGACGGTGAAAACTGGCATAACGGCGTTATAGGTATCGTGGCGTCCAGAATTGCGGAAAGGTTCGGTCGCCCTGCCATTATCATATCAAAAGACGGATTGTTTGCCCGCGGTTCCGGTCGAAGTGTTGAAGGATTTTCATTATATGCCGCCCTTAATGCTGTTTCGGATCACCTCACCCATTTCGGCGGTCATACCTTGGCGGCCGGGTTCGGGATATTGAGTGAGAAAATTGACGCTTTCAGAGTGGCAATTAACCGGTACGCGATGACAATTGAAATGCCGTTTCCTGTTCAACGAATTGATTTTAAATTGAACCCAAAAGCGATTGCACCGGACTTGGTAACGGCAGTTGAAATTTTTGAACCATGCGGTGCCGGGAACCCTCAGCCTGTTTTTGGTTTGTTCAAAGTGAAAATTGAGTCGATTTTCCCTGTTTCGGAAGGTAAACATACACGAATGCAGGTTTCTAAGGACAACATGAAACTCAATGCAATTGTTTTCAATGCTGCAACCGGAAGCTTTCCATACTCAATCGGTGATTTTGCGGATCTTGCCGTTCAGCTTGAAATTAATGAGTATAAAAATACGATCGGCGTGAACATCCGTGTTATTAATATGAGGTTTTCGCTTCTGAATGAAGAATATATTCTGCAAGGCAGCCGACTGTATGAAAGCCACATGCGCAACGAACATTTGCCGCAATCGGACTTTGAAAGAGTATACCCTGACCGCAGTTTGTTTACTCGTTTGTACCGGGTTATAAGAGAAAAAGAGGGAACAGTAGATGACCCTGAAAAACTATGCAGTTTAATCGGCGACGACGGTAATCAGTTTGCTGCTGTTCTTGTTGCAGTCGATGTAATGAGAGAAATGGAACTTTTAGCCACTGACGACAACAATCGATTAACCCTTGTCGTACCGGAAAACAAGGTGGATCTTGTAAACTCAAACATATTGATAAGGTTAAGAAAAGCAATTAGTTAATTATGCGAATTAGTGTGAAAGGAGTTGATACTGTGAGAAATGAAGAAAAAGAAAATGATGGTTATGAACAACTAAAAGAGGCATTGAACAAGAACTTTAAAAGTGACGAAATGGCACTGGTTGAAAAAGCTTATTTGATGGCCAGCCAAGCTCACGGAGGTCAACTCCGTTTTTCCGGTAAGCTTTATATCAGTCATCCGGTCGCTGTAGCACTGATTCTGGTGCAACTCGGGATGGACTGCGCTTCCGTAATTGCCGCGCTTTTGCATGATACGGTTGAAGACACACATATTTCTGTTGATGAGATAAAAGCTAACTTCGGCGATGAGGTTGCCTCTCTTGTGGATGGTGTCACAAAACTCGGTAAAGTTCCGCTTTCCACAAAAGAGGAAGAACAGGCTGAAAATATCCGCAAGATGCTGCTTGCGATGTCACAGGACATTCGAGTCATTATCATCAAACTTGCGGACAGAATACATAACATGCGCACACTTAGTTTCATGCAACCGCAAAAAAGGCGGGACAAGGCGCTGGAAACACTCGAGATCTATGCACCGATAGCACATAGACTCGGTATCCGTACAGTAAAAGAGGAACTCGAGGATCTTGCAATAAGCTATCTGGACCCTGTCGGCTATCATGAAATTGAAGATTCTCTTGAAGCTCAAAGCCAGTCTCGCAAAGAGTTTTTGGAAGGTATTAAAAACAGAATCAGCGAACGAATTGTTGCGGTTGTACCGGGGGCACTGGTCGAAGGCCGAATTAAAAGTGTTCATGGTATATATCGCAAAATGTATATGCAGAACAGAGAATTTAATGAAATATATGATATTTATGCAGTAAGAATTATTGTCGAAACGGAAATGGACTGCTACAACTGCCTTGGCTTTATACATGATATGTTCAGACCGATACCGGGCAGGTTTAAAGACTATATATCCACACCAAAACCCAACATGTATCAGTCGCTGCATACCACTGTCATCAGTAAAGACGGTATACCTTTTGAAGTGCAGATACGAACAAAAGAAATGCACCGCACGGCCGAATACGGCATCGCAGCACATTGGAAGTATAAACTCGGCATCAGCGGCAACGCAAAGTTTGAAGAAAAACTGACCTGGGTTATGCAACTCATTGAGAGTCAGGAAGATTCGGAAGATGTTGAAGATATTATCAGGACAATTAAAAGCGATCTGGTACCTGAAGAGGTATTTGTCTTTACCCCAAAAGGGGATGTGATTAATCTGCCGTTGGGGGCAACAGTTATTGACTTTGCCTACGCTATTCACTCCGCTGTCGGCAACCGTATGGTAGGCGCTAAAGTTGATGGTAGAATTGTACCGATCGATTATCAGGTAAAGAATGGCGAAATAATTGAAATCATCACATCGCCCCAACAAAACAAGGGACCCAGCAGAGATTGGCTCAAGATCGTTAAGACGAGCGAAGCAAGGAATAAGATCAGAGCTTGGTTTAAAAAAGAAAGACGGGATGAAAATATTGCTGAGGGCAAACTTGATGTAGAACGAGAATTTAAGCGGAACTATATCCGTCTACAAGAAGATGCGATGCAGGATTTTCTTAAAAAAATTGCCGAACGGCAGCATTGCAACACACTTGATGACTTTTATGCAGCCATTGGTTATGGCGGTATATCAATCAACCGTCTAATGCCCAGAATCAAGGATGATTATTCGAAACTGTTTAAAACCAATATAGAACCCGATGTGATTATTACACCGGAAAGGAAAAAACAAAAGAGCAGTGAAGGCGTTATTGTTGAAGGTATAGACAATTGCCTTGTTAAGTTCTCAAGGTGCTGTAACCCGCTGCCCGGAGATGAAATTATCGGTTTTATTACGCGCGGGCATGGTGTATCCATTCATAAAAGAGATTGCAGTAATGTACCAAAGTCCGTTTTCACATCAAGCGAACCTGACAGATGGCTCAACGCTTCGTGGGACAAAAATATTCGCGAAGATTTCAAATCATCCATCTTGATTTCCTGTTTAAATCGAGTTGGCATGCTTGCCGATATATCAGGGCAGCTTGCAAGCATGCGTGTTATGATTCACGACATTAACACAAGGCACACCAAAGATGGCAGGAGCTCCTTTAATATGACAATAACTGTTAACGGAGTAGAGCACATGAAAAGTGTCATTGCAAAATTGGAAAAAATAAGAGGCGTACTAAGCGTTGAACGCTCAGGAATTTAACGGGATGTGAATCAATGAAAGCGGTCGTGCAAAGAGTTGCGGAATCATCGGTAACGGTCGACAATAAGGTTGTCGGCGAAATCGGTACAGGTTTTACTATACTGCTTGGCATTGTTAAGGGTGACAACGAAGAACAGGCCGATCTGCTAGCTGGAAAAATAGCCAGGTTGAGAGCATTTTGTGACGCTGAGGAAAAAATGAATCTATCCTTGTCCGATATCCACGGGTCGGTTCTGGTCATATCGCAGTTCACGCTGTGTGCCGATGTAAAAAAAGGCAACAGGCCTTCTTTTTCTGAGTCTGCGGATCCGGAAGTTGCGAAAAGACTCTATGAATTCTTCATTGAAAAGCTAAAAAGTAACGGAATTTCCAATGTTCAAACCGGAATATTTGCAGCCCAAATGACTCTGAAAATCATTAATGACGGACCGGTAACTATTATTTATGATACTGATATTTGGTTAAAAGACAACATTCGATTAAAAAGCAGTCCGGGGGCAAAATGATTCAGCTTCATATTACCTTAGGAGAAATTCAAACGAATTGTTACATTGTGGTTGACGAAACAAGCGGGATAGCGGCAGTGATTGATCCCGGGGATTTCAACGATTGTCTTGTTGATTTGTTAAAGCATCCGAAGATAAAATCTGTTCAGTCAATTTTACTGACCCATGGTCATTTTGATCATATTTTGGGCGTAAGTGGATTGAAAAATCTCACAGGAGCAAAAGTATACATTCACAGCGATGATGCGGGTTGCCTTGAAGATGACCATCAAAGCTTGGCATATCACCTGAACTCAGATCCTCACGAACATGTTAGACCCGATGTATTGATTGAAGACAACCAAACTTTTTATGTTGGAAACATTAAAATGGGAACAATACACACCCCCGGACATACGCCCGGCAGTGTTTGTTTTGTCTGCGAACACCAAAAATTATTATTTACGGGCGATACTCTTTTCAGAATGGATGTTGGTCGAACCGATTTCCCCGGAGGGAACAGAAAAAAACTGATGAAGTCCTTGTTAAAGCTTTCTGCTTTGGACGGTGACTACAAAATATTTCCCGGTCACGACAGGTCAACAACACTTGACTATGAACGCCGGCACAACAGCTGCATGAGGATAATGGGATGATTTTGAAAATCATAGGGCACAGTTTCCGTTATGAAATGGAGTGTCTGTGCCGCATATTCTTTCCTTCAGAAAAAATCATTGTCTTGCATACTGATGACAATGAGCGGCAACCATGCACCGTTACGACAAAAATGATTGTAGCAGAAAAAACGGCCCAGGTATATGCTAAGGCCGAAGTGGAAGACAAGTCGGAAATCTGTGTGCGTAACCTGAACGAAATCAGCAGTCAAACAGACACGGAAATTGAAAAATCAATGGCAGTAGCCCTGTTTACTGCTTTATCAAGAGCAACGGGTTATAAGCCGCCATGGGGTATTCTGACGGGCGTGAGACCGGCAAAATTAATGGCAAATCTAATGATGTCCCTTGGCGAAAGAAAAGCTTTTGAATACTTCCAAAATGAATTACTGGTTAGCGATACGAAGACCGAACTGGCGTTTTCTGTAGCAAAATGCGAACAAGAAACAATCAACAGAGTTGACAAAAATCTTTTTAGTCTATATATAGCGATACCTTTTTGTCCATCAAGATGCAGCTATTGTTCATTTGTTTCTCACTCAATAGCGAGTGCTAATGCCAAAAAAATAGTGCCGGAATATGTTGAAAAATTGTGCGAAGAAATCAAGGCGATCGGTCGTATTGCCTCCAAATTCAAATTAAGTCCTCAGACGATCTATTTTGGCGGCGGCACACCGACCAGTCTTGATGAACAAGATTTACAAAGGCTGTTTTTTGAAATAAAAAATTCTTTTAATCTGTCTGCCGTTACCGAATACACGGTTGAGGCCGGCAGACCCGATACGGTATCAAGTCAAAAACTATCTCTTATGAAACAACACGGTATTTCCCGGATTAGTATCAACCCTCAGAGTTTTAATGACCAAGTGCTTGAAAACGCACACAGAAATCACACTTCAAAATGTGCAATTGATGCTTTTAACCATGCAAGAAAAATCGGATTTGACAATATCAATATGGATTTAATAGCCGGTCTTCCATTGGATACGCCGGATAGCTTTGAAAGAACTTTATCGACGGCACTTGACTTGGCACCTGAAAACATAACGCTACACACACTGGCTTTAAAACGAGCTTCTGACCTCAACGCAACTGGCTGCATGCCGTCCAACAGTGCATATGTTTCTGAAATGATTAAAATCGCTGACAATAAACTCAAAGCGTTCGGTTATGCGCCATATTATATGTACAGACAAAGTTTATCTGCCGGGAACCATGAGAATGTCGGTTGGAGCAAACCCAATTTTGAGGGACTCTACAATGTGATTATGATGGAAGAATGTCAAACAGTACTTGCTGCCGGAGCGGGCGGTGTGACAAAATTGATACATACTGGCAGCAAACGGTTGGAACGAATCTTCAATTTTAAGTATCCATATGAATATATCCGTCGTTTTGATGAGATAACTGACCGAAAACAGAGCATTGTTGACCATTACATCAACCGGCAATCACCATTTGACTGATCGATTACACTGAAATATTATTATTAAATTGCCATTCGATTTACTTAGTGTTATAATACTTGAAATATTACATCGGTTTTGAAAGTAAATGAAAGGAGAATCAAGATGAGTTTTTTTGACGAAGCTGTATCAGCGGCAAAAACCGTGGGGAAAACAGTTGGGAAAAAAACGGAAGAAATCCTTATAATATCGAAGAAGAAACTTAGCGCTATAGAACTAGAAAATAAACTTTCAAATTACTACGAAAATCTTGGCAAGATTTATTTTGCTGATTTAAGTGGAAACGATAATGAGATCATTGATAACATTAGCGGACAGGAAGAACTTGTTATAAATATCACAGAAACAATTGCCGATCTCAAGGATATAAGGGAAGAAATTGCTGCTCTATCGAATAAAAAATAAATGATCAACTGTTTTAGGATGTGTACGCTTGTCTGAACAAAAAAAACAAACAATGCTAAACGGCGCGCTTATTCTGTCGTTAGCTGTCGTTGTCATAAAAATAATTGGCGTCTTTTATAAAATGCCCTTAACATCCTTGATCGGAGGAGTGGGAAGAGGGTATTTTAATTCAGCATATGAGATATATACACCGATCTATGCAATTTCAATGTCCGGTTTGCCAATTGCTGTTTCAAGACTTGTTTCGGAAAGTGTCGCGTTGCAGCGTTTCAGCGAAGCGAGAATGATATTTAAAACTTCGCTGCGTATATTTTTTATAATCGGTATAGTCGGTACAGTTGTACTACTTCTTGTTTCGTTACCTTACACTAAATATGTTGCAGGACCGCGTAACTTGCCTGCGGTGATCGCTATTGCGCCTTCGTTGTTCTTCTGTTGTATCATGTCGGCTTACAGGGGGTATTATGAGGGCCTAAGAAACATGAAGCCGACGGCCGTTTCGCAAATATTTGAGGCGCTTGCAAAACTTATTGTTGGGCTTGGTGCCGCTTACGCAATTGTGTCAGTTGGACTCAATCAATTTAACGCCGGACTCGCCGCAACCACCGATGCGATTGCGAACAATGATATTGTTCCTCAAATCATTGTTTTTGGCAGGCAAGTGACGGATTTGTCGGAAGCATACAGTACAATATATCCGCTGTCAGCTGCCGGTGCTATTCTCGGCGTTACCAGCGGAACAATAATCGGTACAATTTATCTGGCTATATTGCATTCAATCAAGGGGGACGGATTTTCGCAAGCTCAGATTTTGAGTTCGCCGGTCCCTCCCTCAAAAAAAACACTCGCAAAACGCCTTGTTCTTGTTGCAACGCCTATCATCATGGCTTCACTTGTATTGAGTGTTACAAACATTATTGATACCATCACCATTCAATCACGGCTGGCGCATGCCATATCAACAAATCCTGAAGTCGTTAAATCTATGTATGCTGCTTCACTCGCTGCAGCCAAAACACTTGATAAGGATATTGTAAAATACCTATGGGGTGTTTATGGCTCATCTGTTGATTTTAAGAATCTCGTTCCGATGCTGATTGTATCGCTGGGGGTAAGCGCACTGCCGGCCTTATCTGCTGCTTGGGCGGTTAATGACAAAAAGACCTCAAAGACAACGGTTGAAACGGTTCTTCGAATAACGATGCTTGTAGCGTTGCCTGCGGGTATTGGCATCGGCATTTTGGCTGAGCCGATTTTAACGCTTGTTTACGGCCGCGGCGCAAGCGCTGATATTATTCCGATTGCCGCACCTTTGGTTGCGGTATACGGTTATGCAACTGCGCTTATATCTGTTTCATTGCCGATAACCAATATGCTTCAAGCCATTGGCAGGGCTGACATCCCTTTAAAATCATTGCTTTTAGGCGCAGGTGCTAAGATAATTTGCAACTATATATTAGTCGGTAACCCGGCTTATAACATCAACGGTGCTCCGTTTGGTACAATAATTTGTTATGCTATCATCGTAAGCCTTAATCTCTTTTATCTTTTAAAAATTTCAAAGGTCAGGCTGAATATTATTTCGGTATTCATAAAACCTTTTACATGTTCAGCGCTTTGCGGAGTTACCGCTTGGTCTGTATACCATTTTATTTCAAAATTCTTACAAGCTGGTCAAAATGAAATATCTATGAAAAATGTTACAATATCGGCAATAATGGCGATGGCTTCGGCTGCCTTTATCTTTGTTGCCGGTATATTATTGATGAAAGGTTTGGCAAGAGATGATGTCATTTCTTTGCCAAAAGGTGAGAAAATCGTAAAAGTGCTTGAAAAATATAGACTGTTGAGTTAAAATGCTCTTAATGTCAGAATCATGAAAATGGAGAGAATAATGACAGATTCATTCCGGTTCAAAAGTTCATATGAGTTTTATGATCTAGTCGATATAATACATCGCCTCAGAGCGCCGGGTGGTTGTCCGTGGGATGCTGAACAGACTCATCAAAGCATTAAAAAGAATTTGATTGAAGAAACCTATGAAGTCATTGAAGCGATCAATAAGCTTAACAGTTCTATGCTTTGCGAGGAACTCGGCGATTTGCTAATGCAGGTAGTGTTTCACACACAAATGGAAACCGAAGCAGGGAGTTTTAATATCGACAATGTGGCTGACGGTGTTTGTAAAAAATTAATTGAACGGCACCCACATGTGTTCGGCCAAACGAATGTGAACAGTGTTCAAGAGGTACTGATGAATTGGGACGCAATCAAAAGAAAATCGAAGGGGCACATGAAGACAAGCCAGGCTATGATGAGCGTACCCATTGAGCTGCCGGCTCTAATGAGAAGCGAAAAAATTCAGAAAAAAGCTGCCGATTGCGGGTTTGATTGGCCGGACATAACCGGCGCGGTTCAAAAACTTAAAGAAGAAGTCGATGAACTGAAATCGGCTATACTTGAAGATGATGCAGTTCATATAGCAGAGGAGTTGGGCGATTTACTATTTTCAGCGGTAAATGTTTCCCGTTTTGCCGGACTTGATGCCGAAGAAATTCTAACTGCAGCTACAGATAAATTCATTAAACGATTTGCAATTGTTGAAGACACGGCAGCCATAGAAAAAGTTGATATAAAGACAGCCACAATCGAAAAATTAAATTTGTTGTGGGATATTGCAAAACTGGAAAAAGGGTGATATACTCTTCGTAGTATTTCATTAATAAATTAGATGGAGGAAAAAAGAATGAATAAGGCAGATCTCATCGACGCGGTGGTAACACAGGGTATCGCAAAGAAAGACGCGGCAGCAGCAGTTAAAGCGGTTTTCGACACGATTGGCGACGCACTCGCAAAGGGCGACAAAGTTCAACTCATTGGTTTTGGCACATTCGAGGTTCGCGCACGCGCAGCAAAGCAAGGCCGTAATCCCAAAACAGGCGCCGCGATCAAAATCGCAGCATCCAAGTCGCCGGCTTTTAAAGCAGGCAAAGATTTGAAGGATAAGGTCAACAAATAAGTTCAGGGAATCAAACGCGAATAGAGCTTAGTATTTGTTCAGGGGCACACTTGTTGTGCCCCTGAACACTTAATGGAGATGTTATGAGACTTGATAAATATCTAAAAATATCGCGAATAATTAAAAGAAGAACAATAGCAAATGAGGTATGTGACGCTAAACATGTTACGGTCAACGGAAAAGTAGCGCGCGCATCCTACGAAGTTAAAATTGATGACATCATTGAAGTGACCATGGGTTCCAACAAATTAAAATTACTAGTATTAGACATTCATGAATTTGCCCGAAAAGAAACCGCGCCATCAATGTATAAAGTTATAGAATAGTCGGGGTCTTAAACAAATTTACCTTAAAAAAAGCGGACAAGGATTCGAATTGACACGAAATATCTTAATAATTGGTAGAAACATACAAAAAATCCGAATTAATTAAAAAAACAACTTGAAATTGTTGATTAAGATGTTGTATACTTTTCTAAAATAATAGAGTAATGATTTACTCTTGAGGTAAATTGTTAATGTTCACAGCGAAAAAGAAAATAAGAAAACACAGTTATTTTATGACTGCCGCATTTTTAGTTGCAGTCTCTTATTTGTTACTTTCTTGGGGCGGTTCACAAGAAAAAGTCCGGGAGCAAAGACAAAATAAGGCCGCTGTTATGCAGAAGATAGAAACGCAAATATACGAAAACGCAGAAAAAAAGAGAATGCTTCTGCCGGAAAATAAAAATGAATATCTCGAAAAAAAGGCACGCATCGACAATGGCTATGTTTTACCCGGAGAGAGAGTGTACTATGACGGCTCGGCGGGGAATAATTAAGGAGGCTAATTCTTTTATATGCAGGTTGAGGTTGGAGCGGTCTTAGACGGCAAAATTACAGGGCTAACAAATTTTGGTGCCTTTGTGGAACTCGAGGGCGGTATAACCGGAATGGTGCACATTTCCGAAGTGGCCGGCACCTATGTCAACGATATCAAAGATCATCTTGTTATCAATCAAGCCGTTAAGGTTAAGGTGTTAAGTGTCGGTGATGACGGTAAGATCAGCCTGTCAATTAAAAAAGCTCTAGAACTTGTACAACCAGAGAGACAACAAAGAGCAAGAACCACTGCGCCCAAAAGGTCCGGTGCCGGCACTTGGCAAGGTCCCAAGCCCTCAATACCCCTTGAATCTCAAACATTTGAAGATATGATTTCTAAATTTAAACAGGTTAGCGAAGAAAAGATGACGGACATTAAACACTCAAACGAAGCGAAGCACGGCGGAGGGTATTCAAGAAGAGGCGGTAAAAAATAGCAAGTTGTGTTTGTTTTATTAAAAGTTGATTTAATCGGGGGCGGGCATCAGTCCGTTCCTGATATTTTATATATTTGCTGATTATGGGGAGAATAAGATGAATATCATCAATGCAAAAATATTTACGATGGCCGGACCGGTTATTGAAAATGGTTATGTGGAATATAATAACAAAATTATTTCTGTCGGTGATATGAAAGATGCCGCTTTCACAGAAGCATTTGACGCGAAGGGCGCTATGCTCTTCCCCGGATTTGTTGACGGGCATACACATCTGGGTATGTGCGAGGATTCATTGGGGTTTGAGGGCGATGATGTAAACGAAATGTCGCACCCGTGTACACCGCACCTGAGAGCAGTTGACGCGGTCAATACTTTTGACAGATGTTTTGATGAGGCGTTGCATGCCGGTATTACTTCAGTTATAACGGGACCAGGCAGCGCGAACCCGATTGCGGGACAAGCGGCCGCAGTAAAAACATACGGAAAATGTATAGATGATATGACCATTAAAGCACCCGCTGCGATTAAATTTGCATTAGGCGAAAATCCCAAAACAGTATATAATGAAAAAAAAGTCGCACCAAGTACGAGAATGGCTACTGCGGCAATCATCCGGGAACAACTATTACGAACACAAGAATATATCGCAAAGAGGGCAAGTGATCAGAACTGCGATTATGATATTCGGCTTGAAGCACTGGCTTTACTCTTCAATAATGGTTTGCCGGCTCATTTCCATGCACATCGGGCGGATGATATATTTACCGCAATACGAATTGCGGAGGAGTTCAACTTGAAGTATGCCATTATTCATTGCACGCAAGGCTACCAGATAGCACAAGCACTGTCTGAAAAGGGCGTATCAGTAATGGCCGGGCCTTTAATAGCAGACAGAAGCAAACCGGAACTGAAAGAGGCGACCCCTGCATCGCCCGGCGTTCTTAGCAAAGCCGGCGTTGTAACAGCAATTGTGACAGATCATCCGGTTGTTCCGGTACAGTATCTTTCCGTTTGCGCCGGGCTTGCTGTAAGAGAAGGTATGGATTATTATGAAGCACTTAAAGCGATCACGGTCATTCCTGCCGAAATATTCGGCATTTCAGACAGAGTCGGTTCAATTGAAGCAGGCAAAGATGCGGATATGGTCCTATTTGATAAAGATCCGCTGACGATTGCAGCAACGCCAATTAAGGTTATTGCCGGCGGAGTAATGCTCTGACAATTTTCATATTATTCTGATTGCGGGAGTGCTTATGCGAAACATTGATGTAAAAACAATTGAAACGACTATACGGGATATGTGCATTTTATCAAACCGTACCTTACCCGCAGACCTTTCCGATTTAATAAAATCATCGGCATCAAATGAAAAAAATGGTACTGCTGCGGCGCTTATTATGAACGATCTTGTAAGCAATCTTGATGCAGCAAAAGAATATGATGTGCCTGTTTGCCAGGATACGGGCATTATGGTTATTTTTGCAGAAATCGGCCAGGATGTTCATTTTGTTGGAGGATCATTTGAAGATGCTGTTAATGCCGGTGTTGCAAAAGGAACAATTGAGGGGAAATTGCGTTGCTCTGTCGTAACGGACCCGATTAAACGAAAGAACAGCGGTGATAATACACCTGCGATTATACACACGCGTCTTGTTGAAGGCGACGAACTGAAATTGACAGTTGCTCCAAAAGGCTTCGGCAGCGAAAACATGAGTAAAATCAGAATGTTTAACCCTTCATCGAACAGAGAAGATATTATCCAATTTATCCTTAATACAGTTGATGAAGCCGGCAGCAATTCTTGTCCTCCAATGGTTGTCGGTATTGGTATCGGTGGTAATTTTGAATACTGTGCCTACCTCGCAAAATCAGCATTGTGCAGACCCGTTTCGAAAAGAAACGCTGATAATTATTACAGCAATATGGAGTCTGAAATACTTGATAGGATTAATGCGCTTAACATCGGTCCGCAAGGATTCGGCGGCAGAACAACAGCGCTTTCCGTTGCGATCGAAGTTGCCCCGACTCATATCGCCGGTTTACCCGTTGCGGTAAACATCGGGTGCCATGTTACAAGGCATTTGACTGTTACTTTATGAAGATATACACTCTGGCATAATAAACTTCTCATAGCACTATAAATTGTCAATTCGGCTATAAAATTGTTTTTTTGTATGATATAATAAATTATAATCTCTTTTGATTAAGAGATATAATACAACTAAGGGGATGACTTTATGAAAATCACCATTACCGGACGTAAATGCTCACCCAGAGAATCATTTAAGGAACGGGTTGAAAAGAAACTGGCAAAAATTGAACGATTTTTTGGTGAGGATGCAGAGGCTAAAGTGACTGTAACGGTTGAAAAATCGGCTCAAATAGTAGAGATTACAGTTGTAAAAGGCGGCATGATTTTCAGAGCGGAAGAAAGCGCGCAGAACATGAACGACGCTTTTGATTCTTGCGTTGAGTCACTTATTCGTCAAATACGAAAAAACAAGACGCGTATTGAAAAGAAACTTCGCAGCGGAGCTTTCGATGACTTTGTCGGTGCGGAAACAATTGATGAAGAAGTTGATTTTAATATCGTGCGTTCCAAAACAGTTCTACTGAAACCCGAGGATGTTGAGGAGGCCATTCTGCAAATGAATATGCTCGGTCATCAGTTTTATTTATTTCTTAATGCGGCAACAGAAAAGATTAATGTTGTTTATATGCGCAAGGACGGCGGATACGGCGTTCTTGAACCGGAATACGAGTAAAAAATGAGTTGCGGGGCAGACCAATAGGTCTGTCCCGTTTCAGAAGGTATTTTTTAATATGGAGATGAACCTTATTGTTCCGTGCCTTTTCGGTGTTGAGGCACTCATTGCTGACGAACTTCGCGAATTCGGAGCAAAAGATGTCTGTGCGGAAAATGGCAGGGTTCTTTTTTCCGGTGATGAAACGCTTCTGGCGAGAGCAAATATTAATTCACGCTATTCGGAAAGGGTTCAAATACTGGTCGGTAGTTTTGAAACGCATACATTTGACAATCTCTTTGAAGCAACAAAAGCGCTGCCATGGGAAATTTGGCTTGAAAAGACCGATTCGTTTCCGGTGAAGGGGTATTCGATAAACTCCGATTTATTTAGTGTCAGTGACTGTCAGTCGATTATAAAAAAAGCTGTTGTTGAAAGACTAAAGAGTGTTTACAAGATTGAATGGTTTGAAGAAACCGGGCCTGTCCATCAAATTCAATTTTCAATTCTTAACAACAATGTTTGCGTTATGCTTGATACAACCGGTTACGGTTTGCATAAACGCGGTTACAGGCTGGATTCAAATACAGCACCCATCAAGGAAACGCTTGCTGCTGCTTTATGCAATATTTCAAAACTTCGATCCTACCATACACTCTACGATCCGATGTGCGGGTCCGGCACTATTTTGATTGAAGGCGCAATGATGGCGAAAAATATGGCACCGGGTTTAAATCGCAGCTTTTCAGCGGAAAGATGGCGGGTTATACCTGAAAACATATGGAAAAACGAACGGGAGAGGGCAAAATCTCTGGAAAGAACAGCTGATTCATTTTTTGCGTTCGGTTCGGATATCGACGAAAAATCCATCAGCAACGCGAAGACAAATGCCGACCGTGCGGGCGTTAAGGACTTAATCGAATTTGGTATTGCTGATTTAAAAGACTTTGAACCAAAATCGGAACGCGGAACTCTAATTTGTAATCCTCCATACGGTGAGCGTATGCTTGATTCGGCACAGTCCGAACATCTTTATGGGCTAATGGGCAGAATGTTCAAGCAAAAAAAGGGCTGGTCCTATACAATCATTAATCCGTCCGAGACATTCGAGGCGTCTTTCGGGCGAATAGCTGATAAACGGAGAAAGCTGTACAACGGTATGATAAAATGCCAGGCATTTATGTATTAT
>CAZTCR010000016.1:59016-59615 GCA_964612185.1 uncultured Eubacteriales bacterium | reverse complement strand
CAAGCGTGTAGCGGACTTTCACCGCCAAGTTGTCGCCCATGCCGAGCGCACTTGCACAAGCGGGGCTGACTGATGTCTGCCCCGCTTTTTACGCCTCATGAAATGGAAAAAGGGCACACCAAACCAAGGTGTGCCCTTAAAACGCTTTTTACGGAAGGGTGATTATTTCTTCTTTGTGCAGACAAACGCTGCAGCTGCCGCGATGGAAAGTGTCGCGAAAATCGCGATACCGCCGGCTGCGGAACCGGTCTTGGGAACTTCCGTTGCTTTCACTGTGGTGGTTACCGGAGCTGCTGTGGTGGGGATAGCCGGCATATAAATCTTCGCAAACCAGTTGAAGATTTCAGATTCGCTGAGCTTTGTTTTAAGATCAGCAACGCTAACGCCTGTTTTTGCTTCGATCTTTTCAAGGAGTTCGTCAACAAAAGGAGCGATTTTTTCGGTGTCTTTGGCAATTTCAGCAATTTTGTCTGTCGCAGCTTTTAAGTCAGCTTTGAACTTGTCGCTTTGAAGCAATGCAAGCAGTTCATCAAGTGTGTCCACAGGATCCGGGCAGGTTGCGCAGACGGTGGTGGTTTCCGGTGCTGCTGTGGTCGGTG
>CAZTCR010000016.1:50003-58916 GCA_964612185.1 uncultured Eubacteriales bacterium | reverse complement strand
CCGCTGTGGTCGGTGCCGCTGTGGTCGGTGCCGCTGTGGTCGGTGCCGCTGTGGTCGGTGCCGCTGTGGTGTCTTCTGCAAAGGCCATGACGCTCAGGGAAAAGACGAGGGTAAGTGCGAGGAGTGCGCTCAAGAGTTTCTTCATGTTTGTTACCTTCCTTTTTTTTAATTATTTGCCTGTCGATAACACAGGGTATAATATTATCGTAGCAATACTAACACAATATAAATCGGTTGTCAATACAGAATTAAATATTTTTTTGTATTTTTTATGCAATTCTTGCTTTTTCTTGTTTAGCAGCCCTTTTTTAGGGACAATCATCGGATTTTATGAATCTGAACCGCCTTGTATTGTCAACATCAGGGAATTATGTTGCCGCCTGTGTTGTGTCCGGCGCTGTCGTTTCGGTTACGGGTACAGTCGTTGCGGGTACTGTTGTTGCGGGCTTGATGGCAGTTTGACCGATATTCTTCCAGTTTAAATAAACGCTGTTGCCTTCCACACTGTAAGTGTCCGGTGTGGAAAATCCGTTGTACCCTGCCGTGAAACCGTTGCTTTGCAGCGCCGCTACAAAAGCATCCTTCATTGCCGCGTCTTTAAGGGTGATCAGCCCGAGCATCGTCAGTTCGGAGCGGTCGGCGAATTTATCCAGCACACCGGGCACAAAACCCGTAATCCACCAATATTTATCATAAGTCCTTGTAAAGAGCCATTTGTCCTTTTTGTAAAGCGTCATCTGCATCATCAGCGAATCATCGTTGGACGCGCATTCATAATGTTCCCTAATCTGATTGACCGGTTTGGTATAAACCCCGATTTCGGAACCGACAAACGCGTACCCGTACTGACCCTTCCACATTTGAATCATCCAGTCTTTGCCGCCATAATTAAACTTCGCCCTAACGGTGTTGTAGAACATTTGCGTAATCGGCGCGCCCCAGTCATAGAGCTTATTGAACCCGAAGTTCCTTTGCCAGGGATCGTTTTCGATGTAGAAGAACCCTTCGTCCTCATTGTACAGGTAAGACACCACCGCGCCTGTGGGCGCCGATGTCACCTTAACGGTACAAACCGCGCTGTAACCGGTGCCGCCGTTCGCGGTCGCGGTGATTTTTGCTGTTCCCACACTCTTCGCGACGACCATCCCGCTTGCGTTCACCGAAGCGACCTTGTCATTATCCGTCGTCCAGGTCACTGTTTTATTTTTCGCGTTTGCCGGTGTCACCGCCGCGGTCAATGCCTGGCTGCCGCCGACATTGAGGTTGAGGGTGGCCGGATTGATTGTAATCCCCGTCACCGCTGCCCCCGCAGGCTTAGTGACGCCTGCTGCGGCCTTTGTGGTGCTTGCGCCCGGTACTGTTGTCGCATTGGCATCCGTCGTGGTTTCGCCGCTGCCCTCAACAAAGTAGACATTATCTTCCCTGAACTCAACGAGCTTGCCTGCAGAATTGAAATAATCCATGATGGCCGTCTTTTGTTCGCTCGTCAGACTCGCGTAGACGCCGTCCCATTCCGCGGCGCCGGCGTTGACCAGTGCCAGGCGGAGCGTCTCAACAGAAACGGGGCCGGTCTCCGGCGGCTCGGTTGCCGGGACGGTGGTCATTTGTTCGGTGGTCGGTATGCCTGTGGTTGTGTCCGTTTTATCCTTGCCGCATGCGGCAAATGACATCAGCAGAGACAAGACAAAGAGCACTATTGCGCCTTTTACTGCAAATTTTTTCATTGCATTCAACCCTCTCATTCGTTTCATGTTTTTTCGGTTGTTATACACTGTGTATTTTAACTTGGTTTGATGGGTATAACCGTATACATACTACATAATTTTGACCTGTATGTCAAGCAGAAAAACCCGCGGCGGGCAGGACTCGGCAGTACCCGGGCATTCTGCGCATTATGAAACGCGCGGATCAAAAAAGCCGGCATTGGGATAAGCGCTCACCTCCGCGGTGATTGTTATGCATCCGCCTTTGTTTCGAGTTTATTCCTGATGTGTTCTGCGGTATTGCTCCGTATCCAAGGGGAAAACTCTGCTCTCATCCACAAACTCCACCCATGAAAGGGTGTCCGCCCATTCAATGGGGCGAAGTAGCCACACATAGGTATTGTAAGGGGTCGAAATGGCCTCGCCTTCTTTGAGTCTGTCAATGCCCAGCATAATCATATCATGGAAGAGTTTTTTGTTTTCTTGAAGCCGGTTGGGATTGCTGAGTGAAAATTCACAGGCAACCATATTCGCCTTGTGTATACGCAGGGAAAGTCGGGAACGGCGAACATTGTCAAGCTGAAATTTGTTCGCCGCGTTTTCTTCCGCCTTGTCCCAAAGCGCGTCGCATTTCTTGAAATCCGATTGGGTGAAAAACAAATTCTGCTCGGGTCTGCTGAAAAGGAACAGGTGCATGGTATCAATTGCCTTCTGCGATATGAAATCAAGATACTGCTTAACATAGGGAGCGGATGCTTCGCTGTAATAGGCATTATTGAATTCATCTATCAAATGTTCAACATTTTCTTTGGGGTTCCACAAAAGTTTCGCCAGTAAAAACGCGCGCAGCGCGTCGAATTCACCATTTCTGCCCCCGTCGCAATTGCCCTGTTCAAACACACCGTAAACGCTGTTGTCAATAAAGAACTGAATATTATCGGCTAAAACATGCAAGTTGGGGTAAGGCATGGCATAGCACTTGAAATGGGTTGTATAATCCCAAACATACAGTTTGGCGCCGGACTGCTTGCACAGCGCGGACCAATCCGCAAAATCCTTGGCGTATGTTGATTCCTTTTTGGAATACTTCTCAATAACGCTTAACGACCGGCCATGGCCGCATTCGGCTATCGGATGGCAAAAGCAGGAACCGATGGTGCAAAGGCGAACGATTACATTGTCACGGGGTAAAATATTGGTCGGCGCGTGGGTGGTGTAATCGTAGGCAAAGGTATCAATTTGGATGTTCCTGTCCGGAAACTGCGCCTTCACGGCATCCGCGACCTGATTGACAAACCAGACATTGGTACCCGACGGCCCCCCGTAAAGCGCGTCCATCGCCAGGCAATCCGGACATTCGCAAACATCGTTGTTGTCGTTTTGTGTAACAGACATGATGCTAAAGTCCGGCGGCCCGTTGCGAATTTTATCCAGCACATACCCGATTGAAATACTCAGTACATCCGGGTTTGTCAGGCAGCGCTGCCCTGTTGTCCAGGCATCGCTTGATTTTCTGTATGAAAAATACTCCGGATGCGCCGCGTAATAACTTTCCGGCACAAGCCGGCCCATGGAGTGGCAGAAATCCAGATAATTCACACCCCATCCGTATTCATCGCCCATGTAGGAACCCATACCTGTGTTGATTTTATGAAACGCTTTCCATTCCGGGTTGGTATTGACAACACCCCAATACACATCCCGGTACTCCAGCGATGTATTTTGGGTATCGTTCAGGTTTTTGTCTATGGAGATATCTTTTTTCTCAGGTATCACCTTCAGCTCAGGTGTGTACCAATGGCAGTCCAGCTGTTCCTCAATAAAGCTCGCGCAGCCGTACATTGTTCCCCTGCCCAACCCATAGATGTAGATGTTATCATCGATAACCTTTTTTACAAAACCTTCATTTTTTACTGCGGCTGCCGCTTCAGCCAACGCGCCGCCGTCAAGCCCGGTATCGCCCAAGGCAATGTACTTTATGCCCTGTGGCTTGTTGCTCAGGGTATAAACCGCAAGGCCTTCGGTACCGGTCATAGCCGCGGTATACTCCTTGAGCCACTTGGCTCCGGTTACTACAGACAAGGCGGCATCATCGGGATACACTATCATATAATCCGTTTCGCCGTTTTCATAAATGTGCAGGTATTCAGAAATGACTGCCTCCACATAGGGGTCGCCGCCGTAATCAAGAGGCTCGGCATAATAGGAAGTTAAAAACGATGATGCAAAGGTGGACTGGAAAAGCAAAACAACGCTGAGTAAAATGGTTTGCAGCATGGCCATAATATGCACCTCAGAAAGAGATTTTTAGTTGCAATATTATCTTAACTTTCCTGAGTAGAAAATGCAATAGTTGCACTCGAAATCCCATCGCCAAAGAGATTGCAAGAAGAACAAAGCGGAACAAAGGCAGTCTATCCTTTTTTGTTCATATTAAATGCAGGTGAGCCTCCATTGTTCGGGAAAATGATATCACCCATGTTTTAAGCAAACCTTAAAAATACCTTAATTAATCCTTAAGATTTTTGCGCGGTTGTATGGAACAGTTCGCGGCAATTTTGCTCGATTCATCATTTGCCTCTTGTTGATTTTATTACACCAAGAAAAGAAACAACGGCACAGAGAAAATCCCTGTACCGTTGTTTGTTCGCCAAAGTGGCTATGAGTGGTGGAGATGGCGGTAGTCGAAACCGCGTCCGAAAGCCCATTCTCACAACTTTCTACGAGTGTAGCCTATTCTTTGTGATTCCCCTCAAAGCACGCCGCAAGGCAGGCTTGCTCCTACGGTAGTCCCGCTATTCATGACAGGTTACGCGACTCTCCCCTGTGCACGTTCACCGCTAATCGACGCCCTTATCCGGACCGCGGTGTTTCCGGTAAGAACGGCTGCTTAATTAAGCAGCTTGTAAAGTTGTATTATTGTCGTTTAAAATTAAACTGCGGCTTTTAGAGCGGGTCCGCGCCGCTACTCGCTTATCGTGATTCAAAACCCCCGTCGAAATCCTTTCATCCCCATTTTTGTAGGGGCGACCATTGGTCGCCCGAGAAGCCGTTGAGAAGTGCGGCTGCGCCGCGGGAAGCAGTAGAAAAGAAGTAGGGGACGGGTTTTCCGTCCCGAGTGGAAGCATTTTACCGTTCTTTCAAGGTGCGCTCGATGTGTCTTGCGGCGTCACGGCTGGCTTCTACCGCGCGCTTGTCGTAGATCTTCTTACCTTTGCAAAGACCGATTTTGACTTTTGCTTTGCCTTTGAAAAAGTAGACGGATAGCGGAATCAGTGCCAGACCCTGCTGCTTGACTTCCGCCTTCAGGCGTATGATTTCCCGTTTGTGCATGAGCAGGCGGCGTACCCGCAAGGGATCGCGGTTAAAAATGTTGCCGTGTTCGTAAGGGCTGACATGCATACCGTTCAAGAAAAGCTCGCCGTTTACAATCCCGCACCAGGCGTCCTTCAGGTTCAATTTACCCTGACGGATGGATTTGACCTCCGTGCCGAAAAGCTCGATGCCGGCTTCCATCATCTCAAGAATAAAATACTCATGATAAGCTTTTTTGTTTTGGGCAACTGTTTTTACTTCTTTTTCTTCCGCCAAGCTTATCACTATCCTTTCTCAGGAGAGGACTTATATTGTAGCATATTAAAGCGTTTTGTCAATACCCGCGCAGTGGTGTAAAGGGGTTGTGCTTTACGCGATAATTGCTCCGGTTATCCCCTCTTTTTGTCACTGCTTTTGCTTGCCGGCGGTTTGCCTGCCCTCACAGCCGGCCGCGGTCTTCCCTGATGAAGGGGTTTGTGCGCGGTGACTTTTTTATCCGTTTGTTTGATGGGCGCTCTGCCGGTTTTTGATGACGCGGCCTCCGCAGGCTTCCCGGCCGGGGAATGAGCGCGCGGCGCGGACGGCTTTTTGTCACGGGGTATCCGCGGTTTTGCGATAGAATTGTGGTGCGGTTTTTTTACAACCTTTTTGGCCGGGGCTTTCGCCTGATGCAACTCCGGATTTTCTTTAAACAAAACGATGCTGCCGCCCACGACCTGGATGACTTCCGCGCCTGTTGCCAGGGCAATGTCTTTGGCAAGTTCTTTTGGTTTTTCGGGGGATGTTTCAAGCAGAACTTTCAGTTTGATTAATTCCCTTGCTCTTAACGCGTCTTGCGTCTGCGCGATAAGCGCGTCGGATATGCCGCCTTTGCCGACCTGAAACACCGCTTCGAGCGTGTTCGCTTTCGCCCTCAGACCCGCTCTTTCCTTGCTTGTCATATCGCACCTCCTATAAGTTGGGCAAGTTGCCGTAAAGCCTTGCCTCTGTGGCTGATTTTGTCTTTTTCCGCGCTGTCCAGCTGCGCCATTGTTCTTTGGTTGCCGCTTTGATCGTTTATTTCCGCGGGCAAAAATAACGGGTCATAGCCGAAGCCGCCTGACCCGGCCGGTGCAAACGCTATCGTCCCCAAGCATTCGCCGCGCACAGTGATCTCGCGGCCGTCCGGATACACACAGCACGCGGCGCAGACAAAACGCGCGGCGCGTTTTTCTGCGGGCAGGTTTTTAAGGCTGTTCAGCAATTTTTCATTGTTGAGTGTGTCGTTGCCGTGTTCGCCGCCATACCGCGCCGAATAGACCCCGGGCGCTCCGTCCAGCGCGTCAACCGCAAGGCCGGAATCGTCCGCGATGCACGGCAGACCGCTTTCGGCGCAGCCGCTTCTGGCCTTTAAAAGCGCGTTTGCCTCAAAGGTGTCTCCGGTTTCCTCAACCTCTGTCAAGTCAAACCCCAGTTCCTCTGCCAGTAAGGCTTGAATACCCAGCGGCGCCAGAATCCGCTGCAATTCATCGCGTTTTTTCATGTTTTTTGTGGCAATCAAATAGTTAATGTTACTCATCCTTGCTCGTTTCATCATCAGCCGACAAATCCACATCAAAAAGTCCGTGCGCGAATGCCGCCGGGTCAAACGGCTGCAGGTCGTCGATTTTTTCGCCCACGCCGACAAATTTAACCGGTACATCCAAATCGTTTTTAATTGCCAGCACCACGCCGCCCCTGGCGGTTCCGTCAAGTTTTGTGAGGATGATGCCGGTTATCTCCGCAATGTTTTTGAACTCCCTTGCCTGATTGACGGCGTTTTGCCCGGTTGTCGCGTCAAGCACCAGCAACACCTCGCGATCGCTGTACGGCAGTTCCCTGTCGATCACTCTGTATATTTTAGACAGTTCGTCCATCAGATTTTTCTTGTTGTGAAGCCTGCCGGCGGTATCGATAATGATAATATCCGACTCCCGCGCTTTGCCTGCGGATATCGTGTCAAAAACCACCGCGGCAGGGTCCGCTCCCTCTTTGTGCTTGATCATTTCCACACCGGCACGCCGGGACCAGATTTCGAGCTGTTCAATGGCAGCCGCGCGGAAGGTGTCCGCCGCGCCGATGATGACTTTTTTCCCTTGCTCCCTGTACATCGCAGCCATTTTACCGATTGTGGTTGTTTTACCCACACCGTTAACGCCAATGACAAGGATCATCGTGGGCACGGTGACGAGATTCATTTCCTGCCCGCCCTCCAGCATTTCGGCAACAATTTCCTTAATGGCGCCCCGGACAGCGTCCGGTGTGCGGAGATTTTTCTTGCGGACTCTCTCGCGCAGGCTTTCGGCGATACGCGCGGCGGTCACCACACCCACATCGCCCATGATGAGTATCTCTTCAAGCTCGTCATAAAAATCGTTATCAATCTCGGTACGCCCGCGCAAAACCGAATCAATAGCACCCGCCATACTGTCGCGGGTTTTTTTGAGCCCCATATTGATTTTTTTAAATATTCCCATTTTTCATCCCCGACTTTGATTTCTTTGTAACCGGTGCCTTGCATTTATACGGATATTCGCCTGTAAAACAGGCATCGCAAAAAGTCTTTTCCACCGTGTTAACAAGCTCACCGAGGCTTGACTTCGCCAAAAAATCCAGACTGTCGGCGCCGATGAGCGCGCAAAGCTCATCGACCGAGTTGTGGTTGGCGGTGAGTTCTTTTTTGGTCGGTATATCCGTACCGAAATAACACGGCCAATGGATAGTAGGTGAACAAATGCGCAGGTGCACTTCCAGCGCGCCGGCTTCTTTGAGCCCTTTGATGATTTTCGCGCTTGTTGAACCCCTGACAATGGAATCATCCACGACCACGACTTTTTTGCCTTGGATACTTTGCGTCAAGGGAGTCAGCTTAATGTCGACGCTTTCACGCCGCTGGGACTGCGAAGGTTTGATAAAGGTGCGCCCGACATAATTGTTGCGCACAAAACCCACCCCGTACGCGATGCCGCTTTCCCTTGCGTAACCGATGGCCGCGTCGAGCCCGGAGTCCGGCACGCCGATAACAATATCGGCATCCACCGGCTTTTGCCGTGCCAAAAGCGCGCCTGCTTTGAGTCTGGATTCATGCACGCTCACCGAATCAATGACGCTGTCCGGCCGGGCAAAGTAAATATACTCAAAAATACAGATGTTCCGCTTACCCCGGCAGTTGTCTTTGATAGAACGCATGCCGTTTTGGTCAAATACCACCACTTCACCCGGTTCGACATCACGAACAAAACGGGCGCCGACCGCGTCAAGCGCGCAGCTTTCGGAAGCGACCACAAACGCGTTGTCCGTCTCGCCGATTACCAGCGGGCGAAACCCGAGCGGGTCCCGCGCGGCAACAAGTTTTTGCGGGCTTAAAACCAGGACCGAATAAGCCCCCCGGATGCGGTTCATGGTGCGTACAACGGCCTGTTCAATGCTCCCGGAGGTGAGCCTTTCCCGCGCAGCAAGCTGGGCAATAATTTCCGAATCCGCTGTTGTCTGAAACATGGCGCCGTGTTGAGAAAGCTCGGTTTTAATCTCTGTCGCGTTGGTCAGGTTGCCGTTGTGGGCAACCGCGAAACGCCCCTTCGCGTAACGGAAAACCAGCGGCTGGCAATTTTCGATCGTACTGCCCCCGGCTGTCGAATAGCGCACATGGCCGATGGCGTTTTGGCCTTTCAACGCCGACAGGTTTTTTTCATTAAAAACCTCACCCACAAGGCCCATCCCTTTGTGGCTTTTGATGACGCCCCTGTCGCTTACGGCGATGCCGCAGCTTTCCTGGCCCCTGTGCTGCAGCGCAAAAAGCCCCAAATAAACGGCTTGAGCAGGGGTTTTGATACCCCTGCCGCAAATACCGAACACGCCGCATTCCTCATGTAGTTTT
>CAZTCR010000016.1:0-49903 GCA_964612185.1 uncultured Eubacteriales bacterium | reverse complement strand
GGTTTTGATACCCCTGCCGCAAATACCGAACACGCCGCATTCCTCATGTAGTTTTGTTTTAATCTCTGTCATATCCATTCACTACGCATTCCGCGTGCCTCAACCGATGCAGCTTGATATCTTTCAATATCTAAAATCTAACATCTGATATCTAAAATCTAAATACCCAACCTTCTCGCCATTTCTTCGTAAGCCTCTTCCACGCTGCCCATATCCCTGCGGAAACGGTCTTTGTCAAGCTTTTCATGCGTTGTCATATCCCAAAAACGGCAGGTGTCCGGCGAAATTTCGTCCGCGAGGATGATGGCACCTTTATACCGGCCGAATTCCAGTTTGAAATCAATGAGCTCGACATTTCTCGCGGCGAAATACGCGCGCATGATCTCATTAATTTTCAGCGCCATGGCGCGTATGGCGTCAATTTCATCCTGCGTGGCAAAACCGCAGGCAAGCGCATGTGAATCGTTGATCATCGGGTCGCCCAACGCATCGTCTTTGTAGCTGAACTCCAGCACCGGGCATAACAGCACCATGCCTTCCTCAAGCCCCAAACGCTTGGCCATACTGCCCGCCGCCTTGTTGCGGATGATCACTTCCAACGGTACAATCTGCACCCTGCGCACGGCTGTTTCCCTGTCGCTGAGTTCTTCGATGAAATGGGTCGGGATACCTTTTTCCTCCAGCATCCTGCAAATCAGGTTGGTCATTTTGTTGTTGATAACGCCTTTGCCGGTGATGGTCCCCTTTTTCAGCCCGTTGAAAGCGGTGGCATCGTCCTTGTAGTCAACAATAACAACATCCGGGTCCGGGGTTTCGTATACTTTTTTTGCCTTGCCTTCGTAAATCATTTTCCGTTTTTCCATGGTGTTGTCCCCCTTTGTATTTCAGCTGTACGATGCCGCACAGCCGGTTCACTTGATGCGCGCGACAAGATTAAAACGCGTGCTTGATGCGTTCAACCGCTTCCAGCGTTTTTGCGCGGGTATTAAAAGCCGTCAGGCGGAAGAACCCCTCCCCTGCCGGGCCGAAGCCGGAACCCGGCGTGCCGACCACCTGCACCCTGTCGAGCAGCAAGTCAAAAAATGCCCAGGCGCTCAACCCTTCCGGCACCCGAAGCCAAATGTAAGGTGAATTGACGCCGCCCCAGGTTTGAAAGCCGGCGGATGTGAGGCCGTCCGAAATGATTTTTGCGTTGCCGAGATAAAAATCAATGGTCTCCCGGACCTGTTGCCTGCCTTGAACGGAATAAACCGCCTCAGCCGCGCGCTGTGTGATATAGGAAACGCCGTTAAACTTGGTCGCCTGCCGGCGTGCCCAAAGCTTGTTGAGGCTGACGCCGTTCACCGTGAGTTCTTTCGGAATCATCGTGTAAGCGCAGCGCACACCCGTAAAACCGGCTGTTTTGGAAAAACTTCTGAACTCGATCGCGCAGGTTTTTGCGCCGTCAAGTTCGTAAATGCTGTGCGGCAAATCTTCCGTAATATACGCCTCATACGCGGCGTCATAAAGAATAACGCTGCCCTCTCTGTTCGCATAATCCACCCATTTTTGCAGCTCCGCCTTTGATATGCCCATCCCGGTGGGATTGTTGGGAAAGCACAGGTAAATCAAGTCCGCATGGCTTTGGGGCAGCTCCGGCAAAAAATTATTTTCGGCTGTGCAGGGGAGATATATAATCTTGCTCCAATGCCCGTCCGCCAACAGTTCGCCGGCTCTCCCGCCCATCACATTCGTGTCGATATACACCGGGTAAACAGGGTCACAGATTGCCACCGTGTTTTCGATACCGAAGATGTCGCCGATATTGCCGGTGTCGCTTTTGGCACCGTCACTGACAAATATCTCATCGGTGCCAAGCGTCACGCCCCTGCTTAAAAAATCAATGTCCCTGATTTTTTCCAGCAAAAAAGCATACCCGTATTCCGGCGGATAACCGTAAAAACTTTTTTCATCCGCCATGTCGTCAACGGCTTTGTGCATGGCTTGTGTCACCGCTGCCGGCAGCGCGCGGGTTACATCGCCGATGCCCAGCCGGATAATATCCGCCTGCGGGTTCGCGGCCGTGTAATCTCGAACCTTCTGCCCGATGGTTGAAAACAGATAGCTGTTTTGCAGCTTTAAAAAATTCCCGTTTATGTTCATTGAAACCCTCCGGTTCATCATGCGGCGGCAGCCTGCGCGCCGGTTAAAGCTCTATTTCGCCGGTACAAACCGTCTCGGCCGGCCCAGTCATATAAATGTCGTTGCTTGCCGCGTCCCAGCGGATGGTGAGCACACCGCCCAAAAGAATAACGCTGATGTCCTCGTCTTTTTTGCACAAACCGTTGAGCACCGCCGCGGCTGCCGCGGCACAGGCACCCGTACCGCAGGCAAGCGTTTCCCCCGCGCCGCGCTCCCAGACGCGCATTTTGAGCGTTTTATGGTCAACAACTTGAATAAACTCGGTGTTGATTCTGTCCGGGAAAAGGGGGTGATTTTCAAACAGCGGGCCTGTTTTTTCAATTTCAATAACGCCCGTATCCTCAACAAACAGCACGCAGTGCGGGTTGCCCATTGACACGCAGGTGATGGTATAGTCTTTCCCGCCGGCTTCGATTGTGCGCGCAATCACCGCGCTGCCGTCTAAATCGACCGGAATTTTTGCAGGTTCGATGACCGGTGCGCCCATGTTGACCGCCGCGCTTTTTACCTTGCCGTTTTCGATAAACAGGTTGATTGTTTTTATCCCGCTAAGGGTTTCAAGCGTGATTTCCCGCTTGCTCGTCATCCCGTTGTCGTAAACATACTTCGCCACGCAGCGGGTCGCGTTGCCGCACATTTTTGCTCGTGACCCGTCGGAATTATAGATGTCCATCTTAAAATCCGCAACAGCGGACGGTTCGATTAACACAAGCCCGTCGGACCCGATGCCGAAATGCCTGTCGCTGACTTTCAGCGCCGTTTGTTCCGGGTTTTTGATTGTTTCCTCGAAGCAGTTGACATAGATATAATCGTTGCCCGCCCCGTGCATTTTGGTAAATTTCATCTGGTTTCCCCTCGCCGGCTGCCTGCCGGTTACTGCTCCTCTTGAACATTCTTCATAATATCGCTGACCGTTGCTTCAAGGGTACGGTCGTTTTCAATCATTTTTCTGATTTCCTGCAAATTGTAGATAACCGTTGAATGGTCCCTGCCGCTGAACTCTCTGCCGATGGCTTCTTTGGAAAGACCGGTGGCTTCGCTGACGACATACATGGCTATTTTGCGCATTTTTGAAGTCTGCGCGTCGCGCTTTTTTGAGCGGATATCTGCCGCGCTCGCGCCGAAGGTTCTCGCCACTTCCTGCACAATCCGCTCAATCGTGACCGGTACCGGCCTGGTGTCGCTCAATATATCTTTGATGGCGTTCTGCGCGGAAGTGGTGTTTTTGGGTGCCCCGTGAATGGTGACAAAGGCCTGCATTTTTTTTACCGCGCCCTCCAGCTGCCTGATGTTGCTTTTAAGCCTTTCCGCAATATACTGCACCACATCATCCGGCAACGGGAATTCAAGGTATTCGGCCTTGCGCTTAATAATCGCCATGCGCGTCTCAAGGTCCGGCGGCTGAATATCCGCAAGGAGCCCCCACTCAAACCTGGTCCTCAGCCGGTCCTCCAGGGTTGCGATTTCCTTGGGCGGACGGTCGGAGGAGAGCACGATTTGATGTTTCATTTGCGTCAGCGCGTTAAAGGTGTGAAAAAACTCTTCCTCCGTGGATGTTTTGCCCGCGATAAACTGCACATCGTCCACGATGAGCAAGTCAAGATTCCTATATTTGCTGTGGAAATCCGCCATGTTCTTTTGTGCCAAATGCTGAACGATTTCGTTGGTAAAGTCTTCGCCATGTGTAAAAATATAGTTGATGCCCGGGTTGTTCGTAATAATTTCCTGGCAAATTGCCCGGAGCAAATGGGTTTTGCCAAGGCCGGAACTGCCGTAAATGAAAAGCGGATTATATGCTTTGCCCGGGTTTGCGGCTACTGCCTGGGCCGCGGCATGGGCGAATTTGTTTGATGAGCCGACCACGAAGGTTTCAAAGGTGTTCTCGATATATTTTGAGGGCATGTCCTCCGCTTTTTGTTTTTGGGGTTTTGCGAACGACGGGTCCACGAGGATAACTTCCACTTTGAAACCAAGCACTTTTTCAAACGCCCGGCACAGCACATCATAGAATTTTTGCTCGACGATTTTCCGCTTAAACTCAACGATGGACAGGACAACTTTTTCGTCTTCAAAACTGACCAGTTCAAGCTCGTTGAGCCAAACATTATAGATAACCTCAGACAAGTTTGCCTTCAGCTCGGCTTTCACCAGTTCCCATAACTCCACAAAGGACTCCATATCTTGCTCCTTCTATAGCACCGCATTCTTCGAATCCGGTCAATTTCTTATGCAGTATAGCATATATGTTATTGCATTTCAACAATCGCAGTATAAAAAAATGATTGACACGGATACAATTACTGTTATATAATGTTGCTTTGCAAGGCACTAAACATAACCTTAAATCATCATCCGGTATGATGATATTCGGAACTATCACGAACGGAGGTCAACGCATGAAAAGAACCTATCAGCCAAAGAAGCGCCATAGAAGTATGGAGCACGGCTTTCGCAAAAGAATGGCGGACAGAAACGGTCGCAGAGTTCTTGCCCGGCGCAGGGCAAAAGGCAGAAAAGTGCTTACCTACTAATTCTTTCACGCGGCGGTTTCAATACTCTTGAGCGGACGGATTGATTGCTTTGGCACAAATAACCACCCTTAAGCAAAACAGCGATTTTCGCCGGGTCTACGGGCGCGGCAGGGCGCTGACAAATCCCGCGCTGGTCACTTATGTATTGAAAAACCGCGCGGGCATTTGCCGTATCGGTGTGACCACCGGCAAAAAGCTCGGCTGCGCGGTGGAACGCAACCGCTGCCGCAGAATTATCAGGGAAGCATACCGTAAAACGGCTCCGCTGTGCCGCGGAGGATGGGATATGGTGTTTGTTGCGAGGCACAGAACAAAAACGCTCAGCAGCACCAAAATCGAAGCGATTATGCGCGAACATCTCAGCGCGTCGGGTGTCATACCGGCGCAAAGTGAATCGATATGAAAAAAGCAATGCTCGCCGTTATACGCTTTTATCAAAAGCACATATCACCCCGTCTGCCGGATATGTGCCGTTTTTACCCCACCTGCTCACACTATGCCGTTGAGGCGATTGAAGTCCACGGTGCTTTCAAAGGTGGCGTTTTAGCCCTGTTGCGCCTGCTGCGCTGCAACATTCTTTTTCCCGGCGGCTATGATCCTGTTCCGCCGAAAAAAAGATGATCATTGACTCGGAGGACACTTAATGAACGCCATTTATGATATCTTGGGCGTACCTTTCGGTTTTGTACTGAAATTAATTTTTGATGCTGTTAAGAATTATGGTGTTGCCCTGATTTTATTCACCTTGTTTGCACGGTTGCTGATGTTCCCCTCCTCGATTCACCAACAGAAGGGTACGGCAAAAACTCAGCGGCTGCAGCCGAAACTCCGCAAAATTCAGGAAAAGTACAAGGGCGATAACAAAAAGATTCAAGAAGAAACCCAGGCGCTTTACCAAAGAGAAGGCCACAACCCCATGAATGCCGGCTGTTTGCCGCTGCTCATCCAGATGCCGATTATCTTCGGGCTTATCGGTGTTATTTACAATCCGCTCACTTATGCGCTTGAAATACCGAAAGAGTACATTGACACGCTTAGTGCAGCCATCAAGGAGCTTTACCCGGAGCTGGTAAAAAACGCTCGGACAATACAGTTGTCTATTATCGACCATATCGGCGAATTGAGAAACCTGATCCCGGCGGATTACTACGATAAAATTTCCGGTTTTAATTTTACTTTCTTAGGTTTGCCGCTTGGGCAAACACCAAATTTGAAAGAGTTCGGAAAGCTTTGGGTCGTTCCGATTTTGTCCGGCATCACCTCTTTTGCCACAAGCATCTTCACTTTTGTCAAACAAAAACAGACCAATCCGGAAATGACAAAAAACCCCGCGATGGGCTGCATGACCTTCGGCATGCCCCTGTTTTCAACTTACTTCACCTTCCTTTTTCCCGTCGGCATCGGCATTTACTGGATAGCTTCCAATGTGTTCGCTTTTATGCAAACAGTTATTTTGAGTTATACGCACAACCCCAAAAAGATGATTGCCAAGCTCATGATTGAAGAAACCATTCAGCGCCGTTCAAAAGAAGATAATCTTAAACTCGTCGCTTCAAGAAAAGAAAAAAATAATTAAATTAACTGGTGGTGATACTTTGTTAAAAGAAGCTATAGGAACAGCGGCTACCATTGAGGAAGCGCAGGCAGCGGCAATCGCTCAGCTCAACGCGCCGGAAAACGCGAATGTAACCATAGAAGTAATCGATATCCCGGTTAAAAAAACACTGGGTATTTTCGGCGGCAATCAGGCAAAGGTGCGGGCTTATTATGAGGAAGCCGATTATCTGCAGGCGGAAGCGTTCATCCGTACCATACTCAGCGGTATGGGTATCAAGGAAGTTAAAATTGAGGTCAAAGAAGTTGATGAAGATATCCATATTCAGCTTGACTGCGGAGATGATTTCAGCCAGGTGATCGGGCGCAGGGGCGAAACACTTGACGCAATTCAATATTTGACCCGTTTGAACATCAGCAAAAACACCGAAGGATATAAAAGGGTTTTGATCAATGTAGGCAATTACCGGGAAAAGCGGGAGGGCACACTGCGTGAACTCGCGCGAAAAAATGCCGAACGGGTAAAAAAGTACGGCAAAAATGTCTGCCTTGACCCGATGAACCCCTATGAAAGAAGAATAGTGCATACCACCATACAAGATATTGACGGTGTTTCCTCGCATTCAATCGGTTCGGACAGCGACCGCAGAGTGGTCATTTCCCGCGCCGACGGTACCAGAGTGCCCAAAGAAGGGTTTGCTGACAAAAAAAGAGCGGCCGTGAGCACACCGTCGGCTGCGCCGCGCAGCACCGCCACCCAACCGCGTACGGAGAGCGCAAAGTCCCGCACCCCGCGCTCGGACCTTTCCGGCGCTTCCCGTTACGGAAAGATTGAACCCAAAAAAGACTGACAGCACAAACAACCGGAATCTGTACAGCACGCGCTTTACCACGGGCGGTCATACGGCTGCCCCTTTTTTATGCGGAGAATGAACAGCTCAAACCGGCATAACAATATTTATATTGAGTTTTTGTTTTAATTTCCTTTCAATTTATGGTAAGATAGTGTGCGGAAAGTCTTCCCAACCCGAATGATCCGATATGATTTGTTAAAAGGGTGATACTTGTTTGAAAAAAGATCAATTGAAGGCCTTCTGGCTGAACAACAAAAAACGAAACTTAAAAATCCTGATTGCGGTGCTGGCTGTAATTCTTGTCTTTACCGCCATTTATCACGGGGTTCGAATCAGCAAATGGCTCAATCAAGTCGAACAGGATGCCGGTATCAATTTTGATAACGCGGACGAAACCTATGTTGAGGACGAGACGGATTTTGAAGCTATACACGAGGCGGACAATGTTGTTTCGTTGGAGGACATGCTGTACAAATGGTCCACCAATGGCGGGGAAAAAATGGCCGGCAAAGATGTTGTCAATGTGCTGCTCATCGGCGTTGATTCCACGGACGGTTTGGCAAGCGGCGGTAATACGGATGCGATGATGATTGTTTCGCTCAACAAAGAAACAAAAAAAATCACCATAGTTTCCATCATGCGCGACAGTTTTGTTTACATGGACATCAACGGGAAAAAGCGGTTTTTTAAGATCAACGCCGCATACAACTGGGGCGGCCCCGCAACACTGATGAAAGTTGTTGAAGACAGTTATAAGATCGAAATAAACAACTATGTCTGTGTGGATTTCGCGACTTTTCCGAAAATCATTGACGCGCTTGACGGTGTTAAGGTCGAGGTGAAGCCTTACGAAGCCAGCTGCGTTAGAGGTTTCTTTTCTTTATCGATTCCGTCGGGCGACTCTGTTGTTCTTGACGGGCGGAGTGCACTCGCATTCAGCAGAGTACGAAACTGTGACGCAGACGGCGATGTCAGCCGAACCCGCAGGCAGCGCGCTGTGATTATGGCAATGATCGCCGGCGTGCGGGACGCGTCCAATACGCAGTTCAACTCAACTTTGGATGTAATCTTCCCGAACATCCGGACCAATTACGGTAAATCCGACATGCTCTCCCTGGGTACGCAAGCCCTGATGCAAAAATGGGCTGATTTTGAAATTGTTCAGCTTACCAGCCCGGCCGAAACAACCCGCGCGAGCGCGACAATCGACGGCCGGTTTGTGTGGGTGGTCGACTTCCCCGTGGAAGCAAGCACCGTGCAGCTCGCCATGTACGGCAGTACCAATATTGTTTTGGAGCCGGACCGGGTCAGCGCGTTAAACATGTTGAAACCCAAGAAGAGCGCCGCTGCGGTAACAGGCACTTCCGCCGCGGCTACCACCACCGCGGCGCAGCCGAATGACCACTCAACCACAGTAGATTCGGACGAGCCCACAACACAAAAGGAAACCTCGACAGCCAAAGTGCCCCCTACTTCCGGCGCTTCCGAAACGACCACCCGATAACCGTTATTCTTTCAAAAAAGCAGCCGGGAAACATCCGGCTGCTTTTTGCTATTCTGCCTTCACCTGGGCAAAACGGCGTTTGTATAAAACATGTTGACCCCGAGTGTATAGTAATGTTCAATTGTTTTTGCATCATCCGCACGCCATACGGCGGTTTTGATGCCCGCGTTCATAACCTGTTCTATCTTTTCGTCCGTGTTTGCCTTTTTGCCTGCGTCGACAACAACACCGAACCCCCGGTTGGCTTCCAACCAGCTGATTTGACCGGCGGACAGTCTGCCGGCATCAAACCAAAGTTCTGTTTTTGGCGAGAGTTCCCGAAACCGTTGCAACAGCTCCCGGTCAGCGGATAAAACAGCGAACATCTGCGTTTGAGACCGGGCGGAAAAAATCGCCGCCAGTTTTGCAAGCCCCGCCCCGCTGCTCTGCTCAACACGGATAAAGGGGCGGACATTGTACATCGCGCATACATTTAGCACATCCTCCAGTTCAGCAATTTTTGTGTCCGGATACAAAGCAATATTCGCGCCGTTGTCAACGGAATATTTCAGCAATTCAAAATAGGTCTGTTTGGCAATTCTGCCGCAGCCGTCTGTCATTCTGCCGAGCGTGCGCTCCCGCATGAGCACCCATACACCGTCGAGCGTTTCACGGATATCGAACTCAACAGCGGTGAACCCTTCGCGGCAGGCGGTTTCCACCGCGATGGTTGAATTTTCCGGCGTCACCGCGGACAAACCGCCCCGGGCAATGAGTTGGACGGATTGATCACTCATATCGATACCGGCCTCGGACAGCGGGACCGTCTGAGCCGCTTGAACCTTATTATTTGTTACCAAGCAGGCGGCGGTTATAAGCGCAGTGCAGGCAAGCAGCAACACGGATAGCGCGACGATTCGTTTTTTTGATTGATTCCTTTTCATCTATATATATTCCTCCGCCGGTATTATTTTTTCTTTTTCAGCCTGATAACGCTCTGTCCTTCGTTCAATAGGGAAGGTGTTATCTGCAGGATACGGGGCGATAAGAGTTCCGAAACCATTGCCTTGAGCGCCTGCCCCTGATTGAACCCGTGTATGACGACGATTTCCGTGACATCGGCGCCGCAGCCGGCAATGGCGGCTTCAAGCCTGAATCTTGCCGGTTCGACCCGCATGCCGTGGATATCGATAATCAGTTTGTTCCCTTCCCGCCTGGTTTTCATTAGCACCGGCCTTTCACTTTTCATCCTTTATTTCGGGTTTCATTATAAATCAAACAAGCCGAAAAGTAAAACCATTTATGCCGGCCTGCCTTCGCGGCAAAAAGAAGCGCGTTTTGCGGGAGTATGCGGAAAACCCGGCCGTTTTTTGGTTATTTCGTAAGTTTTCCTTTACAATTCTTGTGTATTGTGCTATACTTCCCCTTGCAATACCTGTTACTCGGAGTGTGGAGTAAACCGTTCGCGGTGGTCACCTGCCTTCTTCTGGGTTTCAGGCAAATTTAATGAGGTGAAAAAAATGACAAATGAAGAAAAAACTGCTGTCATGCAGGAATATGCCCTGCACGAAGGCGACACGGGTTCCCCGGAGGTTCAAATCGCTGTGCTGACCAAGCGCATCAACGACCTCACCGAGCATCTCAAAGTCCACTCGAAAGACCATCACTCACGCAGAGGGCTTTTGAAGATGGTCGGGCACAGAAGAAACCTGCTCGCTTATCTGCAAAACAACGATGTCGAGCGCTATCGCTCCGTTATTGCAAGACTCGGTATCCGCAAGTAATTCGCTTATAGAGCAGGCAGGATTACCCTGCCTGCTCTTTTGCCGCTTTACACACAGGCGCCGGCCCAAACGGCCGGAAAACTTAATCCAACAGGCCGGAAACGGTTTTAGCAGTGAATCGACGCTTTGAAATCGATTCAAAACGCGGATTTATTGCTAAGTCCGGGCGGCTTGTGGAAATATAATGCCAATCAATTTGGCAGAAAAAGAGGAAAAAATGTTCGAAGAATTCAAAACCTTTGAAACCACAATCGGCGGCCGCCCCTTTGTGGCAGAAACCGGCAAAATGGCACAACTCGCAGGCGGGGCCTGCCTGGTGCGCTACGGCGAAACCGAGGTGCTTTGCACCGCAACAATGGCCCCGAAGCCCCGCGAAGGGATGGACTACTTCCCGCTGTCGGTCGACTTTGAAGAAAAATTGTACGCGGTTGGCAGAATCCCCGGGTCTTTCCAGCGAAGGGAAGGCAGAGCGAGTGAAAAAGCAACCCTTGCCGGGCGTGTCATTGACCGGCCAATCCGCCCGCTGTTCCCGAAAGATATGCGCAACGATGTCAGTGTCGTGGCTACCGTTATGTCTGTAGACCCCGACTGCTCGCCCGAAATAGCGGCGATGCTTGGTGTTTCGATTGCGATTTCCATATCCGAAATCCCGTGGAGCGGCCCCGTATCCGGTGTTTCCGTCGGTTATATAGACGGCGAATACATCATCAATCCGACCGCAGAGCAGCGCGAACTGTCCGAGATGGCGGTTACGGTTGCATCCACTGCAAATCTCGTGGCCATGATTGAAGCCGCCGCAAACGAAGTGAGCAACGATGTGATGTTGAACGGCATTATGTTCGGCCATGAAGAAAACAAAAAGATCGTTGACTTTATCAACTTGATTAAAGCAGCCATCGGTAAAGAAAAGGTTGCGGTTCCCTCCAACGATCCCGACCCGGAACTGTATGAAGCCGTCAAGGCTTTCTGCATCGCTGATGTCCGCCTCGCGCTTGACACGGACGACAAACGCATCCGTGATGAACGCTTAAAGCCGATATATGAAGCGGTGCATGCCGAGTTTGACGCCAAATATCCGGACCAGTCTTTCATGATTGACGAATGCCTGTACAAAATCCAAAAATATGTGGTACGCCGCTGGCTGCTCGATGACGGCAAGCGTGTTGACGGGCGCGGTATTGACGAAATCAGACCGCTCGCCGCAGAAATCGACCTGCTGTCCAGGGTTCACGGTTCCGGTATGTTCAGCAGGGGGCAAACCCAGGTGCTGACCGTTACCACCCTTGGCCCCGTGAGCGGCGCGCAAAAGCTTGACGGCATTGATGAGGAAGACAGCAAACGATACATGCACCACTACAATTTCCCCTCCTATTCCGTTGGCGAAACGAAGCCCAGCAGAGGTCCCGGCCGCCGCGAAATCGGCCACGGCGCCCTTGCGGAAAAGGCACTCCTGCCTGTTATCCCCTCGATAGACGAGTTCCCGTACAGCCTTCGCCTTGTTTCCGAAGTGCTGTCATCCAACGGTTCCACTTCACAGGGCGCCATCTGCGGCTCCACGCTTTCTTTGATGGCAGCCGGCGTGCCGATTAAGGCACCGGTCGCGGGTATTTCCTGCGGACTTGTCACAGAGGGCGACCGCTTCATGACGATGGTCGATATCCAGGGGCTTGAAGATTTCTTCGGCGATATGGACTTCAAGGTTGCCGGTACGCACGAAGGCATCACCGCCATTCAAATGGACCTTAAAATTGAAGGCCTTACACAGGAAATCATCAAGGAAGCACTTGAGAAAACCCTTACCGCAAGGCTTTTTATCCTGGACGAAGTGATGCTCAAGGCAATCCCCGAACCCCGCAAAGAGCTTTCCAAATATGCGCCCAAGATGCTCACCGTAAAAATCCCCGTTGACAAAATCAGCGAGGTTATCGGCAAGCAGGGCAAAGTTATTCAAAAAATCTGTGCGGAATGCAACTGCAAAATCGATGTGGAAGAGGATGGCACCATCTTCATTTCCTCCATTGACATTGAGGACGCCGAGCGCGCGCTGCTGATGATCAACACCATCGCCATGGATCCGGAAGTCGGCTCGATTTACAAAGGCGTTGTCACCAGAGTAATGGACTTTGGCGCATTTGTTGAAATCGCGCCCGGTAAAGAAGGCCTTGTGCACATCAGCCACCTGGACATCAAGCGCACCGAAAAGGTGGAGGATGTTGTGACCGTCGGCGATGAAGTCATCGTCAAGGTCCGCGAAATTGACGAGCAGGGCAGGCTGAACCTTTCCCGCAGGGACGCGCTCATTGAAGTGGAAGGCCTTGTGCCGGAAAACACCGTGTCCGACGCTCCCCGCCGGCCCGCTCCGCCCCGCAGGGATTTTAACCGCGGCGGCGGCAGACCCCCGCAAAGGCATTAACAGCGATGTAAAAACAGCTACTGAGGCGGCTTCGAAAGAGGCCGTCTTATTTTTTTCCTTTTCAGTAGACAAGACGATTTGCTTATGATATAATGAACAAAACTTGCGGTTTGCCTTGACTATTTATGGCTATTTTTACACGCTCATCAACATCTTCATTTTCCTGCCAAATTGATTCATTGCTGAATAAAATTGCGGGGGACGAGATTTAATGGAGAAGTTTACAATTACGACTGCGGAAAATTGGATTAGAACCGATATCCCCAACGGCGTGCACATGTATAAAGCAACCGGCGATATGCTGCAAGTGCAGATGCTCAACGACAATGTGTCAGAGGCTGAAGACAAAACCCTGCTGCAGGCACTTGCCGACAAATACGACGGGTCCCCGCTTGAAGATGTTGAGATGTGGGGCTGCAAGTTCCACAAAACGACCTACTTGGCATACGGCAAGGTGATGACTTTCTATTCCGGCGTTAAAAACGGCGAGCAGGTCAAGATTCAGGTCAGCGGCAAAAGTTATGAGGAAAACGCGGAAATCAAGGCAATGTTAGAGAGCATCATCTTTACTTTCCATTAAACAGACCGCACAAACCGAAACCCGTCCTTCGGGTAAAAGAAGAGACCGCCACACGGCGGCCTCTTGTGTTTTATGTGTTCGGTTGTACACCCTTCATCCGGGTGCATCAGTCTTCTCCTTCGATTGTTACTCTACCGACTTGAGCGATTCCACCATGCTGATTTTCTTGAGTTTGCGGCGCATGAGGATACTGACCAGTATGGAGAAAACAACCGTCACGGACGCGGCGATGATCATGCTTGATGTGTCAATGCTCCGTCCGAACATGACAATATTCACTTCCGCGACATTGATGACAAATTTATGCAGCGGGATACCCAGCAGCACACCGAAGGCGGTGCCCAGGATGGTGAGGAGCACATTTTCACGGAAGATGTAGGAGGCCACCTCCCTGTCGTAAAAACCCAACACCTTAATGGTCGCAAGTTCCCGCAGGCGCTCGTTGATGTTGATGTTTGACAAGTTGTACAGCACCACAAATGCCAGCGCACCGGCACAGACGATAAAGATCAGCACAAGCGTGTCAAGCCCTTTTATGATGTTGTCAAAGGTGTTGCTCGCCTGTTCGGTATAGACAACAACGCTTACATCGCTGCGTTTCATCAAATCCGTCGCCAGGGTGCTTTTTTGCGCGTTCCTGCCTGTTTCGTCCGCTTGTTTCATGTTGTCGCTTATTTTGGCTGTAATAAAATTATAGTTCGGCGTTTCGCCGAAGGTTTTTTGATACATGGCGTCAGACATGTAGATATAATGGAAAGCATAATTTTCAACAACACCCGCGACTTTGAGTTTCACCTGGGATTTATCGCTGAGCGTTACGAAAACCTCATCACCCGCTTTTGTTTTCGTTTTTGCCGCAAACTTTTCGGTTAACAGCACCCCGTCGTCACCAAGCTCGTACTGCTCCCCCGTGACCCTGTTTTGAAGCTTAATGAATTTTGAAAGCTGAGCGTTGTCACTGGGCACAACAATGCTGACCGGCAGTATAACATCCGCGGCGCGCTCGGAACCGCCGTTGAGTGATTTCATAAAGGTCAGCATCGCGCCCTGGATACGCGTGTCATTGCTGATTTCCGTGAGCGTTTCGGTACCGTTTATGCCGCTTTCCAGCGTGTCGTTGAGCACAATCTGCGCGTCATACATCGTTACGCCGCCTTCACCGAACTGCTTGATGCTGATGGCGCTGATGGAATCCTTGATACCAAGCCCGGTCAGCAGCAAGGCTGTGCAGCCGGAAATGCCGATGAGCGTCATGATAAACCTTTTTTTATTGCGGAACATGTTCCTTGCGGTAACTTTGGAACCGAAACTGAGCCGTTTCCAAACAAAACCGATCCTCTCCAAAAACACCCGTTTGCCTTTTTTGGGGGCTTTGGGACGCATCAGCTGGGCAGGGCAGGTGGCGAGTTCTTTTCTGCAGGCAAACAGCGTGGCGGCAGCCACCGCCAATGTGACGATTGCCGTACCAACCAAGGCGTATCTTGCGCGGAACGGCAGCAACATGTCAGGCGTGGTAAACATAATCGAGTAGGCGTCATAGATCGCCTTCGGGAATAGTTTGAAACCGATACTCAAACCGATTGCGGAGCCGATCA
Organism: uncultured Eubacteriales bacterium; assembly: GCA_964612185.1. Taxonomy (GTDB): domain Bacteria; phylum Bacillota; class Clostridia; order Oscillospirales; family Acutalibacteraceae; genus UBA1447. Next base: position 34,928 of record CAZTCR010000016.1, on the reverse strand, counting down.
GGCTTGCAAGCACCGCATAAATCAAGTATTTGCCGGCGATCATCCCCGGCCCGTAACCGAGCGCCTTGAGTGTGCCGAGTTGGATGCGTTCTTCTTCGACCATCCGTGCCATGGTGGTCAGGCTGACAACAGCGGCGATAAAAAAGAAGAAAACGGGAAAGACCGCGGAAAACGCGGTCATATTGTCCGCGGACTGGTCATACTCAACATGTCCGGGCAAAGCATCGCGGCCGTCCGCATACCATTGCGCTGTGTCAAGGGTTGCCAGTAGATTTTTAGCTGCCGCTAAATCCGATTTTGCATACTGCAGCTGTTTTTTAACATCCGCCTCGGTCTTGGCGAATTCCTCGTCAATCGTCCCCGCCATCGCCTTCGCTTGCGCCAGCTTTTGTTCGGCCAGGCTTAACTCGTATTTGAGTTCCATTTGTTTCATGCTCAGGGTGAGTTCGCCAATCGCAATATCGGAGGAGCCTGCCCTGATTTTCGCCTCCGCGTCCTTTAACTTTTGGTAAGCGGAGTCCAGCTCATCGAGCTTTTTAATCTGTTCGGTGGCTATGTCAAAATCCGCCTTGTTCAGCAGATATGCTCTTTTTGCGTTGCTCAGCTGCGCTTCGCTTGTTCTCAGCAAAGCTTCCATCGATATAACCGCGGTTGCCAGGCTGCCGTCCGTTCTCGCTTGCTCGAGCAGTGCGACAATTTGAGGGTCGGCGCCGCTTAAGAGATAGGTTGCAATCAAACTTGCCAGCGATTCGGGGTCCTCCAGCGTTTTTATTTCATTCAACGCATTTTGAGCCGCCTCAAGCGCTTTCTCCGCGTTTTTAATGTTTGTTTCGGCTTTTTCAAGGTCGTCCTTTGCCTTTGCGTAATCAGCACGCGCGTTCGGGTACTGGTCAGCAATGGCCCGCGCGGCGTTATATTGCGCGAGTTTGGCGTTATATTCCGCAAGACCTGCGTTGTATTGACTTTGCCCCGAGAAAAGTTCTTTTTGCGCTGCGGACAAGGAGTTTTCATACTCGGTTTTTTTAGCCGCCAGCTCCGCTTCCCCGTTTTCGGCGTAATATTTGACTTGTTCAACCTGTGCCCGTCCTTCGGCAAGTTTTTGCTCTGCCTCCAGTTCCTTCACCGCCAGCTCCGCTTCGCCGTTGGTTACCTTGGGCGTATATTCAGTGCGAAGCGAAACTGCCCGCGCGGCTAACCGGTCGGCAGCGATTGCCTGAATGGATTGGACAACAGGCGCGATATAATCTTTATACTCATCTGAAAACGCCCGGAAACCGAAAGCACCCGAAACGCTGATATAGGCGTTGGTATAATAGTCGGTAACAAAGTTTTCTTGCGGGATATAAACAAAGTTGCCGAGCTTGCCGCTGCCGACAAGCGTGTTTCCGCGTTCAACAGAGATGTACAGCGGTGTCATGACGATACCGGATACTTTATACTCCGTCCGGCTGAGTTTGTTTGCCAGGTTTTCGCCGTCACCCGTAAGCGTGATAACATCCCCGACTTTGAATTTATGTGTAGAGGTCATCGCCGAGCTGTCCACAAGACACTCTTCCGAATTTGCGGGGTATCGCCCTTCAACAACTTTCGGCCGGTTCATAAAGCCCGCGTCATTGATGCCTGCCTTATCGTACTTATCAACCATATTCCGGTCCAACGACATCGCCCGGCAGCTGAATTGGGCCCCTTCAACATCAATGATTTTTGTCCCGTCGATTTCAAGCAGCGCGTCGACAAACTTAGCCGGCATAACAGCGCCCACACCGCTGATCTTTCTGATTTGGCTGATATCCGCGTCTGTCAGACCAATGGTCGAAACGACATTGATATCCATTAAGTTTTGATCCAAAAAATATTTTTCCGCCGTTTCCTTCAGATCCGGAGCGGTTGCTTTGATGCCGGCAAAAACACTGATACCCAGCGCGACAATCGCCACGATGGAAATAAATCGTGTCCTCGTCCGGATTATTGAGCGAAAAACATCCTTTAATAAGGCTTTGCTCATGTTACCATTCAATCCTTTCGACCGGCATCGGGTTATCGTTAACAGCAATTCTGTGTACCCTGCCGCTGCGCATGGTAATGATGCGGTTAGCCATGGGTGTTACCGCCTGGTTGTGTGTGATTACGATGATGGTCATACCGGTTTCCTTGCTGGTGTCCTGCAGCAGTTTTAAGATCTGCTTGCCCGTGTTGTAGTCCAGTGCGCCGGTCGGTTCATCGCACAGGAGCAGCTTCGGATTTTTTGCAAGTGCCCGCGCGATGGACACGCGCTGCTGTTCACCGCCGGAGAGTTGGGAGGGAAAGTTGTTGAGACGCTCGCCCAGGCCGACGCGTTCAAGTACCTTTTGTGCGTCCAGTGATTTTTTGCTGATTTGGGTTGCCAGCTCGACATTCTCCAACGCCGTCAGGTTTTGAATCAAGTTGTAGAACTGAAAAACAAAGCCCACCTCGTAACGCCGGTATTCGATGAGCCGCTTGCGGTCATAGTCGCTCACCAAGTCCCCTGCAACGCGCACTTTGCCGTCGTCGGAGTCGTCCATGCCGCCCAAAATATTGAGCACCGTTGTCTTGCCTGCGCCGCTGGGACCGGTCACAACGCAGAACTCCCCCTGTTCAACCGAAAAGGTTACACCGTCGGCGGCAGGGATGGTGATCTCCCCCATTTTGTATCTTTTGTAAACCGATTCAAATTCGATGAAGCTCATATAAACTCTCCGTTCATTGTTCCTTTATTAAAATATGTTCATTTTATGCAATTATATATTAAACGGTATCCATTTGTCAATTGAAACGCCCTGCCTGAAAAAAATTAATAATCTATACAAATTCAATACTTTGCATTGAAATTGAACGGCAGATGAAGTAGAATACCTTTGAACGAGTGACAAAGGATGGTTATTGTTGATTAAAAACATCATATTTGATATGGGCGGTGTGCTGGTTGATTTTAACCCCACCGTCTCGCTCCGGAAATACTTTAAAGACGAAGAAGACATCGCGCTGCTCTTGGATGAAATTTTCAGAGGTCCTTACTGGGCTGAAATGGACAGAGGGACGATGACTGTCGATGAAGGAGCTGACCGGGTATGTGCGCGTATTCCGGCGCGTTTGCATGCCGGTTTGCGGCGAATGCTCGACAATTGGGCGGATGAAATGCCGCCGAAAGATGAAATGCTGCCGTTGGTTCAAGCGCTTAAAAACAACGGATACGGCATTTATCTGCTGTCGAACGCGCCGCTTAACTTTCACACCTACCGTGACCGGATCCCCGCGTTTGCATACTTCGACGGGTTCATTGTGTCATCCGAGCATTTGTGTCTCAAACCGGAACCAAGAATTTATGAAATACTTTTTGAAACATTTTCGCTGGCCCCCGGTGAATGTTTCTTCATCGATGACCTGCCCGTTAATATCGAAGGCGCCGCCGCTTTGGGGATGAGAGGTCACTGTTTTGACCACGGCGACGCAGCCATTCTGCGCAATATTCTCTGCCGGGAAGGTATATTAAAAGCCCAATGAATTGTTTCAAAAACCTTTTCTCCGTTTGATATCTAACATCTACAATCCAGAATCTAAATCGGGAGTAGCTTATGTCCTGTTTTTCCCGGATCCTCAGCGATAATCCCGAATACCGGAACATCTCAATAAGTCTGGAAAGAAACCGGCTGCCTCTCGGTGTGCTGGGGCTTTCCCATATCCACAAGGCGCATTTGATTGAAACGCTTAGCGCGAATTTTAACCGGAAAGCGCTCGTGCTCACGCCGGACGAAGCGCAGGCTTCCCGCCTTGTGCGCGACCTGAACGCAATGGGTGCCAATGCGCGTTTATACCCGGCCAAAGACTTTGCCTTCCGCCCGACCGAGGGTCAGTCCAGGGAATACGAGCATATCCGGCTCGGCGTGCTTGGCAGTATGCTTGATGAAACGGCAGGGATTGTTGTTTGTTCTGTCGAGGCGGCGCTGCAGCTGACCATTCCGCCCGCTGTGCTGACTGCCAATAGCCTGCGTATTAAAACCGGTGACAGCCTGCGGCCGGACGCCCTCACCGACCTGCTGCTGCATGCGGGATATGCCAGGGCAGACCAGGTGGAAGGCCTCGGTCAGTTCGCGCTGCGCGGGGGTATCCTGGACTTCTTTCCCCCGTCGTCCGCTATGCCGTGCCGGATCGAATTTTGGGGTGATACCGTTGATTCCGTCTTTTCGTTTGACCCGGAAACACAGCGCAGTGTTGAGAATACCGGCCAAACCGAAATAACGCCCGCAAATGAAATTTTGTGCGGAGAAAACGAGAGTTTTGCAGCACTGATTGAAGAACACTTTTTATCCCTCAAGGGCAAAGGGTCAGCCAAGGCGCGGACTTCTCTTATGGCGGATGTTGACCGGCTCCGTTCGGGCATCCGGCTGTTTTCTTTTGACCGGTACCTCCCGCTGGTTTACCCCAATGCCGCGAGCATTTTTGACTACGCCGGCAACTATCTGCTTTTTGTCAGCGAAAGCTTTGCCGTCAAAGAGCGCGCAGGCGCCTGTGAAAAATTGCTGCATGAGGAGATTAAATCCTACCTGGAAGAAGGAGTGCTGTGTAAAGGGCTTGACCATTACACCCTTTCCTGGGCACAGCTGACAGGCAAATATGAAAAGGCACCGACCTTGTATTTGGATAATCTTCCCAGGGGAAGTTTTGATACTCCGGTGCATGATTTGGTCACCATGAATGCCCGCCAGCTTTCGCCCTGGAACGGATCGCTGCTGCAGCTGATAGATGACATCGGACCTGCAACCGCGCTTGAAAGCCAAACCTGTGTGGTGATGAGCGGCGGCGAAAAAAACGCTTTCGCCCTGAGCAATGACTTGAACGCGGAAGGCATCCGGAGTATTTTTTACCCCTCCCTGCCGGAAAGTTTCCCCAAAGGCACGGTTTGTGTTATTCCGGGCGGTCTTTCCGCCGGTATGGAATACCCGGGCATAAAATTCCGGCTGATATCCTACGGCAGCCGGATCAGCGCGCCGCCGGAAAAGGCGGCAAGGCAAAAAAAAGAGAAAAAGGCGCCGGGCTTTTTCAGCACCCTTGAGGAACTCATCAAAGGCGACTATATCGTGCATACCATCCACGGCATCGGTATTTATGAAGGCATCACCACGCTTGAAGCCAACGGCACGGTGAAGGATTACATAAAAATCAAATATGACAAAGGCGACATCCTTTATGTCCCCGTCACGCAGCTCGACCAGGTGTCCAAATACATCGGCCCCAGAAGCGACGACAGACCGGTGAAACTCAACAAACTCGGTGGGAAAGAATGGCAAAAAACCCGTTCCCGCGTCAAAGCAGCCGTCAAAGACATGGCACGGCAGCTCATTGTGCTGTATGCCAAACGAAAGGCCATTGAGGGGTACGCCTTTTCCCCGGACATTGATATGCAGAACGATTTTGAACTGCGCTTTGAATTTCAGGAAACCCCCGACCAGCTGCGCTGCATCGATGAAATAAAGCAGGATATGGAGAAACCGTACCCCATGGACAGGCTGCTGTGCGGGGATGTCGGTTTCGGCAAAACCGAAGTAGCCCTGCGCGCCGCTTTCAAATGCATTGCGGACGGCAAGCAGTGCGCCCTCCTCGTACCCACCACCATACTCGCGCTGCAACATTTCCAAACCATTAAAAAAAGATTTGAGGGCTTTCCTGTTGAGGCCGGCATGCTGTCCCGTTTTTGCACACCCGGTCAAATCGCCAAAACGCTCACAGCGTTAAAGCGCGGGAGCGCGGACATTGTTGTGGGCACACACCGGCTGATTTCCAGGGATGTCAAGTTCCGGGATCTCGGGCTGATTATCGTTGATGAGGAGCAGCGCTTCGGCGTTGCTCAGAAAGAGCGGTTAAAGGAATTGTTCCCGGCTGTCGATGTGCTGACTTTGACCGCCACGCCTATCCCGCGCACGCTGAATATGGCAATGTCCGGTATACGGGATATGTCCGTGCTGGAAGAAGCGCCGCAGGACAGGCACCCGGTGCAAACTTATGTCATTGAGCATGACATGGAGGTTCTTGCACAGGCAATCACCTCCGAACTGCGCCGCGGGGGTCAGGTTTATTACCTGCACAACCGCGTTGAAACCATTGAAAAAACAGCCGCGCGTATCAAAGAATACCTGCCGGACGCCCGCCTGAAAATCGCGCACGGCAAGATGAACGAGGACGAACTCAGCGACACCTGGCGCAGTTTGCTGGAAAACGAGATTGATGTGCTGGTTTGCACCACCATCATCGAAACCGGTGTGGATGTGCCGAATGTGAACACGCTCATTATCGAGGACGCGGAGCGTATGGGTCTCGCTCAGCTTCACCAAATAAGGGGGCGAGTCGGCCGTTCTTCCCGCCGGGCAAGCGCCTACCTCACCTTTACCAAGGGCAAACAGCTCACGGACATTGCCACCCGCCGCCTGAGCGCGATTCGGGAGTTTACCGAGTTCGGCTCCGGTTTTAAAATAGCAATGCGCGATATGGAGCTCCGGGGCGCGGGCAATATCATCGGCGCGCAGCAGCACGGGCACCTTGAAGCCGTCGGCTATGACATGTACTTGAATCTTCTGGCGCAGGCCGTCAGCGAGGCACGGGGCGAAAAGACCGCCGCGCCTGAAAAAGAGTGCCTGATTGACTTACAGATAGACGCCTACATCCCCGAAACCTATATCCAAAGCATTCCGCAAAAGCTGACCATGTACCGACGCATCGCCGATATACGCAGCAAAGAGGACGCGGAGGATGTGCTGGATGAACTCAACGACCGTTTCGGCAGCCCGCCGGCCTGTGTCAAAGGGCTGGTGTCCGTCGCGCTGCTGCGGAGTTCCGCCGTGGCAAACGGTGTTTATGAAGTGGGTCAGCGGGCGGACACGCTTTTGCTGTATGTGGAGGATATGGTGGATATCAACAAGGTGAACCGCCTCGCGCAAAGGATGCGCGGTAGAGTGAAGGTCAGTTCGTCCGGCAAGCCGCATATTTCCGTGCGCATGCTGCCCGGTGATGAACAGTTGGAGCTGTTAACCAGAATTTTCAGTATCTTTGCCAACAGCGTTGCCTGAATGGGTGCGCCGCGCGACATAACATCATAAACAGGTGGCAATCGGTACGATTGTTTGATATAATCAAGAGCAATGTGAACGCGGGGGAGGGAATGCCTGATGGAGGACATCACAAAAACAGACCAAACTTCAATCGATGATGAGGAAATTGAAGCCGAGCTTGAAGAGTTGTCCAAAAAGGAAAAACGCTATTTAAAGCCGAAAGAAATCTTTGCTTATCTCTTGGCGGATTTTATCGGCGGCAGCAGCAGTGTTGTCAATATGCAGTTTTTCTGGATGAACTTTTTCAACATCACCGGCGGCCAATATGCGCGCCTGGCACTTTTCACCAGCGCCTATGACGCGCTTGATGACCCGATTTCCGGTTTGATTATAGACCGGACCAGAACACGCTGGGGGCACTTCCGGCCATACTTGGTGGTTATGCTGCCCCTTGCGATGATTTCAACCTTTATGAGTTACACCTTGCTGCCCGGCATCGCTTCTCCGACGGAGATCATGGTACAGCTGTATATCACCTGCATCCTCGGCGGGCTTGTCGGCTCCTACGGCAGCGCGGGCGGCTTGATGATTTATTTTATCACCCCGAACCCGAACGAACGCAATTTTTTAATGACGGTTCAGCAGTTTTTCAGTTATTTCAGCGGCTGGCTGCCCTCAATTTTGTCCATCGTGGTCACATATTTGCCGCGCATGTATCCGGGCATTCTCATGCAGAACATTTACAGGAACTACGCCTACATATTCTTTGTCCTGGGCGCTATTGCGGCCATCTATAAATTCTTCAATACACGCGAGCGTTTTCCGCTCCCCTCAAGGGAACAGATGAAAGAAGCCAACATCTGGGAATCGGTCAAATTCGCCGTTTCAACAAGGCCGTTTCTCGTCGGTATTATTGCGAGCGTGTTCGGCGGCCTGCAGGGCAACCTGCGCTCCTCCTCCGAAAACTTTTTCTGGCTCAATAACACCGGTTCGCTCGCCAATGGTTTTTTGGCAAGTTTGCTCACCGGACTGCCGAAATACTTTATCACCCCGTTTGTCCCCAAGGTCATTAAACGATTCGGCGAGCGAAATGTATACATCGCCGGACATTTATGGGCGGCCACCTGCTTTTTGCTGATGTGGCTCATCGGCTACAATCCGTTCGGCAAAAAACGGATGGCTTGGAATGTGGTTTATCTGGCGGTATCCCTTATGATCAATCAAATCCCGAACTCCTCCAACGGTGTCGCCGGGCGGGTCATGACCGCCGACACCTTCGATTATATTGAGTGGAAGCACGGCGTGCGCAGCGAAGGGCTTGTAAGCGCGGCCAACAACTGGTTCGGCAAGCTCAACGGCAGCCTGCAGGGTTTTATTGCGGGCATGGCATACCAGATCATCGGCTTTAAGCCGCTCAAAGACGGCTACGGCAACCTGATACCGCAAACCGACACACATATTTTGAAAGGCATCTGGTTTATTTTCGCGCTTATCCCCGCGTTTTCAAAATTCCTGGTAGCGATCACCTATATGTTCTTCAATGTGCACGGCAAATTCAAGGAACAAATGGAAGCGGACCTTGTCAAACGGCGGGAGGAAAAAGTGCTCGCGGAAGAACAGGCAAAAGCAGCGGAACAGGCAGGGACTACATAACGGCTTCTATATCTTCGAATAAAATGCGCGGCCTCAAAACGAAAATCGTTTTAAGGCCGTTTGATTTTTTAATGAAGCGGTATGTTAAGGATGCCATACCCTACAAAAGAACAACGCAAATACTACTTTTTATCCTTAATCGCCGCCTGAGCCGCCGCAAGTCTTGCGATGGGTACGCGGAACGGTGAGCAGGAAACATAGTTGAGGCCGATGTTGTGGCAGAACTCCACGGTGCTCGGGTCGCCGCCGTGCTCGCCGCAGATGCCTAGCTTGATGTTCGGGCGTGTCTGCTTGCCGAGTTCAACAGCCATCTTCACCAATTTACCCACGCCCTTTTGGTCGAGCTTGGCGAACGGGTCGGATTCAAAAATCTTGGTGTCATAATAAGCGCCGAGGAAGGAGCCGGCGTCGTCACGGCTGAAGCCGAAAGTCATTTGCGTCAGGTCGTTGGTGCCGAAGCTGAAGAACTCCGCCTCCGCCGCAATTTCGTCCGCTGTCAGGGCGGCACGCGGGATTTCGATCATGGTGCCGACCATGTAGTTCATCTCGATACCGGCATCCGCAATCAGTTTGTCCGCTGTGGCAGTGACGATATCTTTAACGAACTTCAGCTCTTTGATTTCGCCGACAAGCGGAATCATAATCTCGGGGACAATTTTAAACTCCGGATGTTTCTTCGTTACAGCAATGGCCGCATTGATCACGGCTGTTGTCTGCATCTCCGCAATTTCGGGGTACGAAACGGCAAGGCGGCAGCCGCGGTGGCCCATCATGGGGTTGAATTCGTGCAGCGAGGAGACCACTGCGGTCAGGTCTTTTTCTGTAATGCCAAGATCCTTGGCAATCTCCGTAATGTCTTCCGCCTTGGTGGGGAGGAACTCATGCAGGGGCGGGTCAAGGAAGCGGATGGTCATCGGGCGACCTTCCAAAGCGATATACATTTGCTCAAAGTCACCTTGCTGATAAGGCAGAATCTTCGCGAGGGCGGTTTTACGGGCTGCCACATCCCTTGCAACGATCATTTCGCGCATGGCCTTAATGCGGGTGCCTTCAAAGAACATATGCTCTGTGCGGCAGAGGCCGATACCCTCCGCACCGAATTTAACGGCTTGGATGGTATCACGCGGGTTATCCGCGTTTGTGCGGACCTTAAGGGTTCTTCTGGAGTCCGCCCAGGTCATAAACCGGTCAAAGCAGCCGGAGATTGTTGCTTCCACAGTCGCAACGGCACTGCCGTAAATTTTGCCGGTGGAACCGTCAAGGGAAATATAGTCGCCTTCGTTGTATTTTTTACCGTCCAGCTCAAAATAACCGTCTTCGGCATACATCTTAATTTCGCCGCAGCCGGAAACACAGCAGGTGCCCATGCCGCGGGCAACAACAGCCGCGTGGGAGGTCATGCCGCCGCGCACGGTGAGAATGCCCTGTGCGACTGCCATGCCTTCAATGTCTTCGGGTGATGTTTCAAGGCGGACAAGAATGACCTTTTCACCGAGTTCGGACTGCTGAACCGCTTCTTCGGCTGTGAACACGACCTTGCCGCAGGCAGCGCCGGGTGATGCCGCGAGACCGGTGCCGATAACTTTGGTTGCCGCAAGCGCTTTGGCGTCAAACTGCGGGTGAAGCAGCGCGTCAAGCTGTTTGGGGTCTACGCGGAGAACCGCTTCTTCTTCCGAAATCATGCCTTCGTCAACAAGGTCGACGGCTATCTGCAGAGCGGCAGCTGCGGTGCGCTTGCCGTTTCTGGTTTGAAGCATATAGAGCTTGCCGTTTTCGATGGTGAACTCCATATCCTGCATGTCTTTATAATGGTTTTCAAGCCGGTTCGCAATCGCGGCAAACTCATCATAGACCGCCGGCATATCTTCTTTCAGCTTGGAAATTTTGTTGGGGGTGCGGATACCGGCCACAACATCTTCGCCTTGCGCGTTGATGAGGTATTCGCCGAACAGTGCTTTTTCGCCGGTCGCCGGGTCGCGGGTAAAAGCAACGCCTGTGCCGGAATTGTCGTTGAGGTTGCCAAAAACCATCGGCTGCACATTAACGGCGGTGCCCCAGGAATAGGGAATGTCGTTCATGCGGCGGTAGGTGTTCGCGCGGGGATTATCCCAAGAGCGGAAAACAGCTTTCACAGATTCCATCATTTGGTCTTTGGGGTCACTCGGGAAATCGGTGCCCTTTCTGTTTTTATAAAAAGCCTTGAACTGGGCAACCATTTCTTTCATGTCCGCTGCGGAAAATTCGATATCCTGCTGAATGCCGCGGGCTTCTTTCATTTCGTCAATGATGACTTCAAAATCCTTCTTGGAAAGTTCCATCACAACATCCGAGAACATCTGGATAAATCTGCGGTAGGAGTCGTATACAAAGCGCTCAAACTTCGCATCCGGATTGCCTGCGATAAGGCCGGCCGCAACCTCATCATTCAAACCGAGGTTCAGGATGGTGTCCATCATGCCGGGCATGGATGCGCGGGCGCCGGAGCGCACGGAAACGAGCAGCGGATTTTTGGTGTCCCCGAACTTTTTGTCGTTGATTTCTTCAATCTTCGCGAGCGCGTTGTTTATTTGTTCTTCGATATCCGCACCGATTTTTTTACCGTCATCATAATAACGCGTGCAAGCCTCGGTGGTTACCGTGAAACCAAGCGGAACCGGCATGCCGAGCTTTGCCATTTCAGCAAGGTTGCAGCCTTTGCCGCCCAACAGGTTTTTCATCGTGCCGTCACCTTCTGTGAACAGGTATACATACTTGTGAGCCATTTAATATTACCTCCATATATTGATTACATGATTATAGCGGAATAAAGGAAAAACGCATCGGTTTGAACCCTTAAATACCCGCATTGCATTATAACAGAAAAAACGATGAAATACTATGCATTTTTGCAATAAATATTGCATGTGTGCCTGTGACAGTTTTGTTTACATTTCCTTTTACTCCTTATTTGCAATGGTCTATCCGTCCCGTCAATACTCCGGTTTTTATGCCGTTTTTACTTTTTTCGTTGTATGTTTCTTCTCTGTCTGTTATAATAGTTTAGATTATTTTAAGATGGGGTGCCCGCATGGAGAAATTTCAAGTTATTTTTTGGGCAGCAATTTTGATACTCGTTTTTGTTGTTTGTGTGCTGTCGGTGGTCATTTTATCCAAGCTTAAAGGCGCCAACGCCGGTACGAACAACGGGTTGACAAAGGATATCGCCGAAATAAAAACGCAGCTCGCGCTCCTTGGCAGCCGGCTGGAGACTTTCGGCAAACAGTTCGCCGATGAGTTTGAGCGAAGCCGCCGGGAAAGCGGACAGTTCCAAAAGGATATCCGGCAGGAAACCGCGGACAGTTTAAAAAACATTGGTGAAAAACTCAACGAGATGAAAATTGCGAATGCCGAACACCAGCGCCAACTGTCGGAAAAAGTGACGGCATCGCTCACTGCCATCCATACAACAAATGCGGAGCAAAACGAGCGGCAGAGCCGGATGATTAACGAGGCCATCGGCCGCCTGCAGGAAAGCAACGAAAAGAAGCTTGACCAAATGCGTGCGACCGTGGACGAAAAACTCAGCGAAACGCTGACAACAAGACTCGGTTCTTCTTTTAAAACTGTATCGGACCAACTGGAAAGCGTCAACAAATCACTCGGTGAAATGAAAGAACTCTCAACCGGCGTCACCAACAATGTCACTTCACTCAACCGGGTTTTAACCAATGTTAAAGCGAGGGGAACCTGGGCGGAGGTGCAACTGGAAGGTATCCTGGACCAAACCATTCCCAATATGTATGAGCGAAACTTTGCCACCCGTACCGGCAGCAGCGAACGGGTGGAATTTGCCATAAAAATACCGTCCGGACAGGATAATAAAGAAATCACCTATCTGCCGATTGATTCAAAACTGCCGATGGAGGATTATATCCGCCTGTGCACGGCTGCTGATGCCGCCGACGCCGAGGCACTGCAAAGCGCGCGCAAGGCGCTTGAAGCAAGAATTTTGAACGAAGCGAAAGCGGTAACAAAATACATCAATGTACCCGTTACAACACCGTTTGCCATCATGTATCTTGCCACCGAAGGTTTGTATGCCGAGGTCGCGTCCTCCAGAACCGGTCTGCCGGAAAGGCTGCAGAACGAGCTTAATATCATGATCGCCGGGCCCACGACCATTACCGCTCTGCTGAATTCGCTGTCCATGGGTTTTAAAGCTGTTGCCATAAACGACAAAGCCAACGAGGTACGCAGCCTGCTGGCGGCGGCAAAAGTGCAGTATGACAAATTCGGCGGTTTGCTCGATAAAGCAAAGCGAAAAATTGAAGAAGCCGGCAGTTCCATCGGCGAAGCGCAGGACAGGAACAGGCTCATTCAAAACAAGCTGAAAACAGTCGATAAAATCGAATACGGCGAAGCCGCCGATATTTTGGGGATTACCGCAGCGGAAGACAGTGAGGGCTGAATGAATTCAGCCAATGAATAATGAATGTTGAATAATGAATAATAGATGTCAGGACTCACTGTTTAGTTGTTCCGTTCTTATCTGCTAACCACTGACCCCTGACTGCTAGCCACTCAAAAAACCACTGACCACTCATTTTTTAGTATAGAAAGGAAAAGGATTATGCCGGGACTTATTGATTTTGAGGACAACACCGAAAGAAACACCAGATGGCAAAAGGAACTTGAACAGTTTCAGCTTTACCCGTTATGGGAAAAAGATGTGCCGGGGTATACTGAGGAGTTCGGCCAACCGAAACCGGGTTTTATCTTTTTACCCGCACCGGACGGCGCGAGTAAAGGCTGCATTGTGGTCATGGCGGGCGGCGGGTATACATTCAAATCTACGAGCGAAGGCGTCGCCGTCGCCAAAAAGCTCAACACAGCCGGCATCAACGCAGCTGTGCTTGACTACCGGATTGTTCCGTACAAAAAAGACTTCATCCTGGCCGACGCGAAAAGGTGCGTCCGGTATCTGAACTGCCACGCGGCGGAATTTAATATTAACCCGGATAAAATCGGTGTCATCGGTTTTTCGGCCGGGGGCAACCTTGCCGCGATGACCTGTTTTTACGGTGACGACGGCCATCCGACTTCGCCGGACCCCGTCGAGCGCTGCCCGTGCCGGCCTGCCGCGGCGATATTGGTTTATGCCGCGGTTTATATGGTGGATGAAACAGAAGAGGAAGACGATGACGAATTCAATTTGATGTCGTATTTCAACTTTAAGCCCGAAAAGGATATGCGGTTCCCACCTGCGTTTATCTGGCAGTCTTTTGAGGATATGCTGGTCAACTACAATATTTCTTTTGACTTGGCGAAACTGCTGCGGAAAATGAAGGTGCCGGTGGAAATGCACCTGTTCCCATACGGCGAACACGGTCAAGCACTGGCAAACAACATCAACTACCAAGACCCTGCGGAATCGGGGTACCACGCGCTGACCATCTGCTGGAGCGATTTATGCACGAGATGGCTTCATTATTATGGATTTTAGAACCAAACATATTTTCTTCTAAAGGAGCACAACATGGCCGACGACAAAAACAAAATTTCCGAAATCATTCAAAAAATGACACTCGAGCAAAAGGCCGCGTTATGCGACGGGGCGGATTCATGGCACCTCAAGGATTACGCCCAGCTCGGTATTCCGTCCGTCATGGTTGCCGACGGCCCGCACGGGCTACGCAAGAGAGACCCCGCGATCAAAGGCGCCGGACTTTTGGGCAGTGTGCCCGCGGTGTGTTATCCGACAGCCGCTACAACTGCCTGTTCCTGGGACCGTGAGCTGCTGCGTGAAATGGGCGCGACAATTGCCGACGATTGCCGCCGCGAAAAGGTATCGGTTGTGCTGGGTCCGGGCGTCAACATGAAAAGGTCACCCCTGTGCGGGAGAAACTTTGAATATTTTTCTGAAGATCCGCTGCTGGCCGGCGAACTCGGCGCGGCGTTTATTCAAGGTGTGCAGGCAAAAGGTATCGGCACCTCGCTGAAGCATTTTGCCGTTAACAACCAGGAAACGCGCCGGATGACCGTGGACGCTGTTGTCGATGAAAGAGCGCTGCGCGAAATTTACTTAACCGCGTTTGAAATCGCTGTTAAAAAAGGAAAACCATGGACGGTCATGAGCGCTTACAACCGTCTCAACGGCGATTATTGCACCGAAAACGACCTTCTGCAAAACAAAATCCTGCGGGATGAGTGGGGGTATGAGGGCGTTGTGGTGAGCGACTGGGGCGCGGTGAACGAGCGGGACAAAGGTCTTGCTGCGGGCAACGATTTGGAGATGCCGTCCTCCCACGGTCTCGGCACACAGAGAATTATCAACGCTGTAAAGAGCGGCACTTTGAAAGAAGAGGTTCTGGATGATAGTGTCCGGCGTCTCCTCCACCTCATTTTTGCCGGCGAAGCGGCAGTAAAAGAAAAGTATGATTTTGACAGCGAACTGCACCATGCCGCCGCGCGGAAAATAGCCGGAGAGTCCATGGTTTTACTGAAAAATGAAGGCGGCATACTGCCGTTGAGTAAAACGGCCAAGGTTGCCGTCATCGGCGAAATGGCCAAGCAGCCGCGCTATCAGGGATCCGGCAGTTCACTCATCAACCCTACTAAAGTCGACAACGCCTTTGACTGCCTGGCGGCGCTGGGTATTAACGCCTCTTACGCTGCCGGGTATAGCGTGAAAACCGACCAACCCGACGCCGCGCTTATCAAAGAAGCCGCAACCGCGGCGGGTTCGGCGGATGTCGCCGTTGTTTTTATCGGCCTGACAGACGACTATGAGTCCGAAGGGTTTGACAGAGCACACATAAGGCTGCCCGATGCGCACAACGCGCTGGCAGACGCCGTATGTGCCGCCAACCCGAATACGGTTGTTGTACTTTCGGGCGGTTCCCCTGTCGAGCTGCCCTGGCTGAACCGTGTCAAAGGGCTGCTCAATGGTTATTTGGGCGGGCAGGCAGGTGCAGGCGGCATCGCGGACATTTTAACGGGCGCTGTCAACCCGAGCGGTAAACTTGCCGAAACATATCCCTTCAAACTCGAGGATACCCCCTGCGCAAACTATTTCCCCGGCAACCCCGCTACGGTGGAGTACCGGGAGAGCATCTATATCGGCTACAGGTATTACGAAAAAACGAACAAACCCGTCTGCTTCCCCTTCGGATTCGGTCTTTCTTATACACAATTTGAGTATTCAGATATGCGTTGCGACAAGACTGCTATGCGGGATGACGACCAAGTCACGGTTCGTTTTTTGGTCAAAAACGCCGGTGCGGTTGCCGGTGCGGAAACAGCACAGTTATATGTTGCCGATACAGAAAGCAGCGTTTTCAGACCCGCAAAAGAACTCAAGGGTTTTGAAAAAGTGTTCCTCGCGCCGGGTGAGGAGAAAGAAATCGCGATTGTGTTGGATAAAAGGTCTTTTGCTTTTTATAATACGGCAGCGGGCAGCTGGCAGGTGGAGAGCGGCCGTTTTGAAATCCTTATCGGAGCATCTTCGGCGGACATCCGGCTGCGCGCCGCAATCGAGGTCGAGTCCACCGCGCAAGGCGTGCCCATCCCCGATTTTTCCCGTTCGGCACCGGTTTATTATACCGGCGATGTGCTTGAAGTGCCCGCGGAACAGTTTGAGGCAGTACTCGGGCGCACGATTCCGCCCATCATAAAAGACAAAGCCCTGCCGGTTGATATAACGGATAACTTTGAAAACGCGGCGCACACCAAATGGGGCGGCAGGCTGAACCGCCTGATTATGTTCTTACTCCGTAAGTTTAATAAGGGACCGAACGCGCCGATGATGAATGCCATCGCCGTACAGACACCTTTCCGCAGCTTCATCGCCATGAGCGGGGGGCTTGCCACGATGAAAATGATGGAAGGTCTGCTCAGGGTATTGAACGACGACAAGCCCTGTAAGGGCTGGCGTATGTTCTTTGGCGGCATCCCGCGCATTCTGGTTAAACTCAGGAAGTTTTTAAAAACTGTATAATTCGGAGGCAAAAATGAGATTTCTCGTTTCTTACACAAAAAAAATAATTGCTTTCACACTTGCTTGTGTTTTTCTTTTTTCTGCCATACCGGCGAAAGCCTTGTCCTTGCTGACAAGTGTGCAAAAAGCTCCGCTTCAAATTGCGGTGATGGCCGACCTTCATCATTATCCGCAAATATTAATGGGCAGCAAGGGGGAAGCGTGGGAAACATACTGCAACAACAAGGCCAGCCAGTATACGCAATCCAACGCGCTCATCGACTCCGCTTTATACGCCATTGCGCTGCGCGCGCAGGAAAATGGCAGCAAGTATTTATTTGTTCCCGGTGACTTGACCAAAGACAGCGAGTATGAAGGGCATTTGGAACTGGCGGCAAGGTTGGAACGGTTCGAACAGGAAACAGGTATTCAGGTGCTGGTCACCAACGGCAATCACGATATCAACAACAGCAACGCCTCTACTTTTGAAAACTCAAAGGTGGAACCGGCCAGAGCCACAACGCCTGAGGAATTCCGGTCCATCTACGCGAATTTGGGTTACGACCTTGCGGAAAGCACTTACACACCGCCTGCGGGTGAAAAGGCAGGGATGCTGTCCTATTCCGTGCCCCTCGATGGCGGCTACAGGCTGCTGGTGTTGGACGGCGGCAAATACAGCAGTGACAGCACTTCCGACGGCGAAAACGAGCATGAGACGGGCGGAAATATAACGCCCGGATTGATGGCTTGGGCACTTGCTGAAATGGCGGATGCTAAAAGCCGCGGTGAGACCGTTATCGGCATGACGCACCACAGCATGGTCCAGCATTTTGATATTGAGCCTTCCATGTTCTACGGTTTTATCATGGACAACTGGCTTGAAACAGCGGAAACCCTGGCGGATGCCGGACTGAAATATGTGTTTACCGGGCATATGCATATGAATAATATTGCCGCGCAGACCTCTGACAGCGGCAACACGATCTATGACTGCCAGACGGCATCCCTGACCGGTTTCCCCAACAGCTTCAGAGAAGTTCGCTTTGACAATACCGGCAGCAACCCAAAAGCGACCTTCAACACCCTGGATGCGGACAGCGAACTGCCCGTAACCGCCGAGGGCGTAACTTATGAAAAACCATACAAGTATACCTATTCCTTCGGGCAGACTTATGGTAAAGAAGGTCTTGCGGGTTTCGGTGCGGGTATGGCGGACGGATTTGTCAGCGGCTTTTTTGAGGAGATACAAAACCAAGGCGGCCTATATGCCATGCTCACAAACTCATCCTTTGATTTAGAAGGTATTATTGACAGCGCAATCAATGGCGGAATTTCATTGGGCGACTACGATATTTTTACCGTGCGTAACATCATGAGTTATATTGAGGATTTGGCTCAACAAATCGACGAGCTGTTTATCGCACACCCGGAAACGGTTGTCGACCTTGCATACCGGGCTGCGGACAAACTTGTTTCCCTGCCGGTTTCGGATGTTCCCTGTACCGCTTTTATGGATACCCTCGGTTTCGGCGATCCTTCAAAGCCGGGTACCCTTGAAGATGCCGCCTACAGTGTGCTGGCCTATATATATGAAGGCAATGAGGATATCAGCGGTGACATCTTCATTCAGGATGTGCTTGAATTTTTCAGAACCCGTGACGGCGCGGGTGTCGTTTATCAAACGCTGAAGGATGTCCTGCTGCACGACTTAATTGAAGACTCAATTCTGAGCACTTTGAACTTCAACCCCGGCGCGCTGTTCCCGGCCGGCAGTTTCGGGGCGGTCATCGGTGATGTGCTGGATGCCGTTATTGCCGCTTTTTTCCCAATGGATAAAACTTTCTTAAATATTATCAACAGCATTCTCGGATTTATGCCCGAAGAATATGGCAGCTTGGAAGGTATTGTGGACAGCGTGGCGGAAGAATACCTCACGCAGAGCCAGCTCGACGCAGTCGGCTATACGATTGCCGGTATTATTGAATGCCTGGTTGTGGATGAGAATCCCGGTTTCAAAATGGACAACAACATCACCCTGAGCAGTATCAGCCCGGCACCCGTTGCCGCAACAGCCGGGAATTACCGCCTCCCTTCCCAGATTGCGGTAACCTTCGGCAGCAGCGCTGCCTCAACCCGCAACATCACCTGGCTGACAAAATACAGTGTCACCGGTACGGACATCGAACTGCTGCCGTACACCGCAAATCCCGTTTTTACCGGGGTCCCGACCACAGGCGCCCATATTCAAGCAGCATCCAAAAGAGTCCTCCGGTCTTATCCCGGTGTGGATTTGGGTATTACAGGTTTTTTAAATTACGAATTCCCCCTTGTGCGGCATGACATCACGCTTACAGGGCTCACGCCCGGTCAAAAGTACTCCTACCGCGTCGGCGACGCGGCAAAAGGCTGGTGGAGCGCGCCCGGTGTTATCGAAACAGCGGACAACTCCGACTCTTTCACCTTTTTTCACATGACGGATCCGCAGTCGCAAAATGTTAAACAATACGGCGCCTGGGCAAACACTGTCACAACAGCGTTTGATCTGTACCCGCAAAGTAAATTCATCCTGAGCAGCGGTGATTTGGTGGATAACCGTAAAAATGTCAACCAGTGGAAATGGCTGCTGGACACCGCGGCGGCGAACTTGATGAATACCCCGCTCATGACCACAACCGGCAACCACGAGGACGAGGGGTATACGATGGATGAAAACTTCTTGATGCCCCCCGCGCCGGAGCAGGACAGAAGCAGCGGTGCCTACTATTCCTTTGATTATAACAACGCGCATTTCATCGTCCTGAACACCAATAACCTCAGCAGCAAGCAAGCGCTCAGTGATGATCAGCTCGCCTGGCTCAAAAAAGACACCGCGGCAAGCAGCGCGCAGTGGAAAATCCTTTCCCTGCACAAGGCGATTTATTCAAACGGTTCGCACTATAATGACAAGGATGTTGTCGCTTTACGCAAGCAGCTCTCCGCTTTGCTGCCTGAACTCGGCATTGACCTGGTCCTTCAAGGCCATGACCATGTTTATCTCCGAACAGACGCAATGAACAACAACAAAGTCGCGGCAAGCAAAACAAAAAGTGTCAGCTATAACGGCAGGGACTACCAAACGAAAATCGAACCGGAAGGTTGCGTTTATGTCATCAGCGGCTGTGCCGGTGTGAAAAATTACCAGACCAAGAGTCCAGGTGCAACCGACAAACTTTTCCCGCGGGCCCAAAGCCTTGTGCATGTTGAGAAGCCTGTATTCTCCGCCATCCAAATCGTTGGCTCCTCTTTATACTTTGATGCGTATTCCGCGGATGAAAACGATGCCCAAAGAATCGACAGTTTCGCGATACAAAAGGCCCCTGCAGCCACCGAAAATCCTGTGCCGGTTGAGGAGACGCTGATAAAGCCCGACACGGGACACGAATACACCGAAAGTTTTGAGATACCCAAAACCGGCGGCGGCAGCACTGTTGCATTCGCGCTGATTCCCGCGGCATTTTCAATACTTGTTGTATTCAGCACGAGAAAAAAGAACAAACCATCAAGCAACTGAGTAACCCCGTTTCAACAATAAACAAGCCAAAGGTTCGTACTGTTTTGAAAGGAATGATGATCCATGAAAAAGGATTGCGCTATTATTCTCGCGGCGGGTGAGGGCACCCGCATGAAGTCCGCCAAACCCAAAGTGCTTGCCGAAGTACTCTTCAAGCCGATGCTTGACTGGGTTATCGACAGAACAAGAGAAAGCGGCATAGAAGATATTTGCGTCATCACCGGTCATATGAGCGAAAGCATTTGCGAGCATCTCGGTAAAGATGTTGACACCGCCCTGCAGAGTGAACGGCTCGGCACGGGGCATGCCGTGCTGCAGGCAAGGGATTTTATTGCCCGCCATGGCGAGGCTGATGTTCTTATTTTAGCAGGCGACGCGCCGCTGGTAGACGCAAAGACCATTGTATCCGCGCTCAATATCCACAAACAGGCGCAGAACGCCGCCACCGTTATCTCCGCGAAAGTTGACAACCCGTTCGGCTACGGCAGAATACTCCGGGATGACCGGGGCGCGCTGCTTAAAATCGTGGAAGAGCGGGACGCAACAGATGAGCAAAAGGCCATTTGCGAAGTCAATTCCGGCGCTTACTGGTTTAAAGCGCAAGCGTTGCTGGCCGCATTGGAGAATCTGCAGAGTTTTCGAGAACTCTCTGCGCAGGTAAAAACCAAAGAGATTTATTTAACGGATACCCTGGAAATTCTGCGCGGGCTTCACCTGAGTGTTATGGCTTTCGGCGCGCGCACCCCGCATATTGTACTCGGCGCGAACGACAGGGTGCAGCTCGCCGCGCTTAACGAAATTGCCAGGCGTGAAGAACTCAACCGGCACATGCTCAACGGCGTTTCCATCCCCTGCGCGGACGGTGTGTTGATCGGCCCAGATGTTGAGATAGGCCCCGACACCCTCCTTTTGCCGGGGACGATATTGCGCGGCAAGGTTAAAATCGGCTGCGGGTGTACCATCGGGCCGAATACGCTGATCGAAAACAGCACCGTTTCAGATGATGTTCTGCTCAACAGTGTGCAATGCTGCGATTCTGTTATTGGTAAATCAGCTCAAATAGGGCCCTTTGTCCGCATTCGCCCGGGCAGTACGATAGATGAAGGGGTTCATATCGGCAATTTTGTTGAGATTAAGAACACCACGGTCGGCAGGGAAACAAAAATCGCACATCTTTCCTATATAGGTGATTCGGATGTGGGCAGCGAAGTCAATATCGGCTGCGGGTGTGCCACGGTCAATTACAACGGCAGACAAAAACAGCGCACGGTTATTAGAGACGGCGCCTTCATCGGGTGCAGCACAAACTTGGTCGCGCCGGTGACCGTCGGGAAAAATGCCTACACCGCTGCCGGTTCGACCGTTACCGAAAATGTGCCGGACAACGCGCTTGCAATCGCGCGCGCAAGGCAGGTAAACAAAAAGGACTGGGTCAGCACGAAAAAACCGTATAAAAGGCAGCACGATACGCAGGAGCCGGTTTGAATATTAAATAGAAAGACGATTTCTCAACAACAAGGAAAGCATTGAGAAAAGCAAAATCATCACCGTCAAGCAACCTCATACAGAAAACCAATCACCGGAGGATCACTATGTTTAACTTCCGCAGACGCTCTACGGCTTCTTCGGGCGCGCCCGAATATCTCGTTGTGGGGCTTGGCAATCCGGGCAAAAAATATGAATTCACCCGCCACAACGCAGGCTTTTTGTGCCTGGAAGCCCTGGCGCAGAAACTGGATGTAAAAATTAACCGCATCCGTTTTAAATCCTTAACCTGTGATGTTAAAATCGGCGGGCACCGCTGTCTTTTAATGAAGCCGCAAACTTTTATGAATGAAAGCGGCCAAGCGGTGCGGGAAGCGGCGGATTTTTATAAAATTCCGGTTGAAAACATTATTGTTGTTTCCGATGATGCCGCGCTGCCCTGCGGTACGCTAAGAATCAGAAGAAGCGGCTCGGACGGCGGCCAAAAAGGATTGCGAAGCATTATCTGCCATTTAAACAGCGACGGTTTTCCAAGGATTAAACTGGGCATCGGCGCAAAACCATACCCTGACATGGATATAACAGACTGGGTGCTTTCCAACTTTAAAAAAGATGATTTGGTGCTGCTTCGTGCAACGGTTGACAAAGCCTGCGATGCGTTTGAATTGATGGTTGCCGGTGATACCGAAAAAGCCATGGCACTGTATAATTAGTGGTCAGTGGTCTATGGTCAGCGGCTAAGATTAGTTTTACTCCCTTCACTTACTACAGTGATTGATTATATTCAACCTGAAAGGCAACTATGTCAACTTTAAACATCGTTCTTGTCGAACCGCAAATACCGCAAAACACCGGCAATATCGCGCGCACCTGCGCGGCAACCGGCGCGCGGCTTCATCTGGTAGAACCGATGGGCTTTAAAATTGATGACGCCAAATTGAAAAGAGCGGGGCTTGATTATTGGAATCTGCTTGATATCACCTATTACACAAGCCTTGATGATTTTTTTACCCGGACGGAGGGAAACTTTTATTACTTTTCAACCAAGGCAAGAAAAGTCTATTCGGATGTTCGTTACCCCGACAACTCCTACCTGTTTTTCGGTAAGGAAACGGCGGGTCTGCCGGAAGAACTGCTTTTCAATAATCCCGAACAATGTGTCCGCGTCCCGATGATTGACGACGCGCGCAGCCTTAACCTGTCAAACTCGGTTGCAATCGGCGTTTATGAAGTGCTCAGGCAATGGGGGTTCCCGCAGCTTTTATGCAAGGGCAGCTTAACAAAATTTGATTGGCTTTGAGTCCCGCAACTTGATTGGTCCGGACTTGAAAGGGTTGTAAATAACAATGGGCAAAACACTGGTGCTAACCGAAAAACCTTCCGTCGCGCGGGAAATCGCGCGTGTACTGGGCTGCCGGCAAAACGGTGAAGGCTCTATTTCCGGCGGCAATTATGTGATCACCTGGGCACTCGGGCACTTGGTCACCCTCGCGGACCCGGAGGAATATGACGGTAAATATAAAAACTGGAACCTGGATGATTTACCGATGCTGCCAAAGAAAATGCAGCTGGTTATTATTAAACAGACAAGCAAGCAATTTAAATCTGTTTCAGCACTCATGCGCCGCGGCGATATTGACGAACTGGTTATCGCAACAGATGCCGGGCGGGAAGGCGAGCTTGTCGCCCGCTGGATTATGATGAAAGCCGGCTGGCGCAAGCCGGCCAAAAGGCTTTGGATATCTTCGCAGACGGATAAAGCTATAAAAGAAGGTTTTTCGGCGCTGAAACCCGCGCAGCAGTATGACAACCTGTTCCGCTCCGCGCAGGCACGGGCAGAAGCGGATTGGCTCGTCGGCTTAAATGTTACACGCGCGCTCACCTGCAAACACAACGCGCAGCTGTCCGCCGGCCGGGTGCAAACGCCTACGCTTGCGCTGATTGTGAGGCGGGAAGAGGAAATAGTCCGCTTTATTCCGAAGGATTATTATACCGTTCACGCTCAGTTTGAAGGGTTTGATGCCGTTTATAAGGACAGCAGGAACCAATCCCGTTTTTTTGAACAAGCCTCTGCGCAAGCCATTGCAGACGCGGTAAAAGGCAAGCGCGGCAATCTGGTTGAGATAAAGAAGGAATACCGCCACCAGGCACCGCCCCCTGCTTACGATTTAACCGAACTGCAGCGGGACGCCAACAGAAAATACGCCTATTCCGCAAAACAAACGCTTGATTTCATGCAGGGTCTTTACGAGATACACAAACTGCTCACCTATCCGCGTACAGATTCCCGCTACATATCCGATGATGTGGTGCCTACCCTGCCGGAACGCCTGAAAAGCATAGCCGTGGGTCCCTATGCGCAGGCGGCGCAGCAGATACTGCGTGCCAAACCGATATCTTCACGCTATATCGTCAACAACGCGAAGGTGACAGACCATCACGCGATTATTCCGACCGAGCAGCCCTTGAATCTCGCGAAACTCTCACCCGAGGAGCGGAATATATACGACCTGGTTGCGCGCCGGTTTTTAGCGGTGCTCAGCCCGGCCTTCGAATATGAGGAAGTCAACGCCCGGATTGCGGTGGAAAAACATAATTTTTATGCCAAAGGCAGAATCATCAAAACACCCGGATGGAAGGCACTGTACGGCGCGGTTGTAACCGATGAGGAAGACGATGACCCGGAAAACCGTTCACAGCAGCTGCCGTCCCTGTCACAAGGCACCGCTATGCCGGTGCAAGGGGTGCGCGTAACCGCGGGCAAAACCAAGCCGCCGCCGCGGTATACGGAAGCGACCCTGCTCACCGCCATGGAAAATCCGGCGCAGCAGATTGATGACAAACAGTTGAGGAATGTTATTGAAACAACAAGCGGGCTCGGCACACCGGCCACGCGCGCGGATATTATTGAAAAATTGTTTAATTCCTTCTGCCTCGAACGCCGCGGGAAGGAAATTCATCCGACCTCCAAAGCAAAACAGCTTATCAATATTGTACCGCCGGACCTTAAATCCGCGGAGCTGACCGCCAAGTGGGAGCAGCAGCTTCAACTGATTGCGAAAGGCAAAGCAAGGGACGATTTGTTTGTCGCGGACATGCGCGATTACGCGGCGCGTTTGGTAAAAATGGTAATCGCAAATTCACAAGCCTATACGCATGATAATATGACGCGGGACAAATGCCCCGAATGCGGCAAATATTTGCTGGATGTCACCGGCAAAAAGGGGCGGATGCTCGTTTGCCAGGACAGGGACTGCGGCTACCGCAAGAGCATTTCCATACAAACCAATGCCCGCTGCCCCAACTGCCATAAAAAACTGGAAATGCGCGGTGAAGGCGATAAAAAGTCATTCTTTTGTGTCTGCGGCTACCGGGAGAAGCTGTCTGATTTTGAAAAGCATAAGGACGGCGCCGGCAAGCGGGATGTACAAAAATTCTTAAACACGCAGGAAAGCAAAGCGACGCTCGCGAGTTCCGCGCTTGCCGACCAGCTTGCGAAGTGGCGCGAAGAAAACGAATAACACAGACCAAATCTTCTGTGTTTTGACAGGGAGAAGATATCGGTGACCAAAAGAGCAGTTGCTATCCTATTCACGCTTGTTTTGATAATAAGCCTCTTTTCCGCCTGTAACAAAAAGGACGGCAGCAATGCCAACCTCACTTTTCCGATTACCGTCGAACCGCGCAGTCTGGACCCGCAGATAGCCGACACAAGCGCGGACATCCTCATCGCAAACTGCTTTGAAGGTTTGGTCAGAATGGGTGAAGACGGAGAAATTCTGCCCGGCGTCGCGGAAAGCTGGGATGTTTCCGCCAATGGGCTGGTATACACCTTCCGCTTAAGGGACAATGCGAAATGGCATTTAGTCGACGATTTTGAAACCATACTCGGTAAAGATTTTCAGAAGTCTTTCAAGAACACGGTAACTGCGCACGATTTTGTTTTTGGTTTCAGAAGAGTTATCATGCCGCAAACCGCCTCCCCCTACGCCCCCTCGCTTTTCATGATAAAAAACGCGCAGGCGGTCAACAGCGGTACCGTTTCCGTTGAACAGCTCGGTATTGAAGCGGCAGATGACTTTACACTGCGCATAACGCTTGCAGCCAGCAGCGTGGATTTTTTGAACCTGCTAACATCCCCCGCCTGCATGCCGTGCAGCGAGGAGTTTTTTGAGGCCACGAAGGGCAAATACGGACTCGGAGACGATTATCTGTTGTGCAACGGTCCTTTATACCTCTCCGTATGGACCGAGGGCAGTTCTCTGTTACTGCGCAAAAACAGCGATTACGCGGGCAATTCACCGGTTTTGCCGGCTTCGGTAACCCTGCGAATCACCGCAGACCCTACGCAGTACACGCAGAAAATCACGCAGGGCAGCTTTTCCGCGGCGCCCGTTACCGCAAAGGATGCCGCAACGCTCACTGCCGCAGGCGGCGTGACCCTTCTGGAGTCTCAAAACATCATTCAGGCCATTTGCTATAATTGTTCGGATCCTTTGCTGAGCAATCTTTCGGTTCGTCTTGCTTTGTGCAAGGCAATCGATAAAACAGGGTTGGGTGAGCGTTTGAGCGGTCCGTCGGCAACCGGTTCAATCATTCCCCCCTCTTGCACCGTTGGGCAAACACCTTTCATCGAACTCGCCAACGCGGCTGTTCCGCCGGGCTTCGACCCTGCCGGCGCAAAAAATCTTTGGGATAAAGTCCTGAAAGAACTCGGGAAGGAACAGCTCGTTCTTACCGTTTTATGCCCGCCCGAATATGAGGTCGACATGCGCGGACTGTTGCAGATATGGCAAAAGACATTGGGTATCGGCTTGAGTGTATCCATTGAAGTGGCGGAGCCGTTTGAACTGCAAAGCAAAGTCTCAAAAGGAAAATATCAAATCGCGCTTGCACCCTTACCGGCTAACAAGAGTTCCGCCGCCGCCTTCCTGCAGAATTTTGAAAGCGGCAATCCCGGTAATATTTTGAATTACAGTTCCGATGTTTATGACGGCATCATGGGGCAAATCCGCACAACCGGCACACTGAGCGAAACCGTACGGCTGTGTGAATCTGCGCAAAACCATCTGCTGCTCAGCGGCGCGGCCTCTCCCCTGTTTTCGCAGTCAAGTTATCTTGCCCTGGCCAAAGGGGTAAACGGTATCTATACCTCGCCGGCAGGTGAGCGCGTGTTCTTCATCGGCGGTAAAGCGGCTGATTAGCTGCTCTGATTGCTGACCGGTCGTTGAACAATTGTAAACCCCATTGCTGAACTATCGCTCACCTCAGGAAGGAAATTATCCGCATGAATCTTGCCGTCCGCAGTAAAAAAAGACTTACATTATGTGTAATCGCCTGGCTTTTGGTGTTGTTTTGCATGGTTGCCATTTATGCCTTATCAGCTCAAGTCAGGTCCGAATCAGCCGCGTTGAGCAGAGGTTACCTGGATATTATCAACGAATTTTTAGGAACACACATTTCTCAAAAAGCTGTGCGCAAAGCAGCCCATACCTTTGAGTATTTTGTACTTGCCGTATTGATTTTTAATGCCGCTTGCCTTACCTGGGAAAAACGCAAACCTTACTTCGCGTTCCTCTTGACGCTTTTATACGCGGTGACGGATGAAATACATCAGCACTTTGTGCCCGGGCGCGGCTGCCGCTTGTC
Organism: uncultured Eubacteriales bacterium; assembly: GCA_964612185.1. Taxonomy (GTDB): domain Bacteria; phylum Bacillota; class Clostridia; order Oscillospirales; family Acutalibacteraceae; genus UBA1447. The sequence continues at coordinate 7,576 of CAZTCR010000016.1, read as the reverse complement.
GGATATGCTCATTGACGCTGCGGGCGCGGCGGCGGGAATTCTTTTGTGCCTTGCTGTGATGGCGTTTGTAAAATGGATGAAACGGAGGCGTTCAACATGCGGCGAAAGTCCAGTCAAGTGAATAAAGCAGTCTATGCCGGCTGCGCCGTTGGTGTGTTGGCAGCCTCCGCGGGTATCCTGTACGGTGCGGCGTCAAGCAGGAAAACTTTTATGCGCCTGGATAAAAGCGACTTTTTGAAAACCGATGGCAATCAAATGAAAAACACGCGCGGCGAACCGGTCGTGCTCCGCGGTGTAACTTTGGGCGGCTGGCTGCTGCAGGAATCCCGGCTGTCCCCGAATAACAACACCCTCGCTTTGCTTGCCGAACGATTCGGGGAAGAAAAAGCCGGCGAACTGATGAATACTTACCTGGACAATTGGATAACGGCAAACGACCTTGACCGGCTGAAAAAGCTGGGTGTTAATTGTGTGCGCGTCCCCTTCACCTGCCGGAATTTTCTAAGTAATGACAACAGCACCCGGAGGAAGAACAACGACAGCGTGATCGATTTTTCAAGACTTGATTGGATGGTTGCACAATGCGGAAAACGGGGCATCTATGTGATACCGGATATGTACGCCGCGCCCGGTTTCCAAAGCAGCGACCCTTCTTGCGGCAAGGCAAAGGCAAACGAGCTTTTTGACTGCAGCCTGGCCGGCTTAAAATACCGGCAGCGCACCGCGGAACTTTGGCAGGCGCTAGCGAAGCATTTCAAGGGCAATCCGGCCATAGCAGCTTTTGGTCTGCTCCATGCGCCGATGAACGGCTATCCCGAAGAGGATATAAACGGCTGCAGCCTATGGCATCTGACCAACAAACTTTATAAAGCGGTCCGGGCGGAGGACCCCAACCGCATGATAATCATTCAAAGCAGCCGGGATAGGGAGAGCCTATCAAATCCCAAACATTTCTGCTGGCACAACATCGGGTATCGGCTGCCTGTCAACCATTGGACCGCGCCGGAAATCGACTTAGCTATCACAGAACTCATTGCCCACGCAAACCGGAAGGCGCCGGTATTTATAGGCGAGCTCCCGGCAAAAAATGTGCGGGATTATCCCCTGAGTGCCTTTAATGAATACGAGGTAAACTGGTTATTCTTTACCTACAAGGGTGTGCGTACACAGGAAAGCGACTGCTACCTCTACACCGCTGACATTGAGACCGCCAATTTGCAGGAGGATAGTTTCGAGGACATAAAAGCCAAATGGGGCAAGCCCTGCAGGACTTCTAAAAGCTTTGCGGAAAACACGGAGCTTGCCGCCATGCTGAAAAGGTACTTGAACGGGGCTGTTCAAGCAATAGAAGACATCCCGGATTCCGCGGAACCTGATATGAAGGTTGAAGTGTATGATACGGCTGATCATATACCGAACGAAGGGGACAAAAACTCCGCCGACCCGGTTAAATTTGTTTACGGTTCCGTTAAACTTGTTGGCATGGGGACTTTGGCGGAACTGACGAAGAAATAGGATGAATAGAGTGGGCAGCTATTTACCGGAATCGTCACTTTGTACGGTATGATTATGGCATCGTGTATATGAGTAAAATGGTCCAATTAAAAGTCGTTGACGCGACAAAAATCATTTCAACTCATCGATTAAATAGCGAATTTTTTCAAACGCGTCACGCCTTACCCGGTCTTGCTCACTGCAATCCTCAATCCCCAAAAAGAGAACAATATCGGTCGGTCCGGAGTGATTGACCGATGCAAACTTTTCAGCCATTTGCCTCGTCATTTCCTTGATAATGTTTTTGTCTTTATAAGGGACAAACTGCTTGGCAAGTTCTTTGATACCACCCTCAAAATTTTCGATACAAAAATAAATGTCATAAGCGTCTTTCGGTTTTTGCCTGTTGAGCGCCTTTGCTTTCATCACAAAAAACGGAACGATTGAAACCACCTTGACATGACCGATATCTAAAGCACCGTCAGGGCGCTTGGCTTCAAGCGTAATCTCATTTGCCGGGAAATCAAAGGCAAAATTGCCGCCGGTCGCTTTCAGCGCTTTTAAGCCCTCGATATGCTGACTTCTTTTTTTATCGCCAGATCCCCCATACATGCCCGCAAGAAAATCAACATCAACCGAATATGTAATTCCGTTTATCACAACATTTTTAACAAAGGTGAAATATTTCTGCGGATGAGGATAATATCCAACCCGCTTTAATGTTCTTTCAATGTTTTCATAACTGTCTACAACTATTTTCGTGTGATTGAGCAGCACATCTACATCTATGCTGCCAATATGCCCGCTGCCGGGGTATAACAAGTCCGGTACCCAGCCACCGATGATACGGACATCGTCTTCGTAACCGCTCAGTAAATTTACAACTTCTATCAACACCCTGTGTGCCGCGTCCTTCTGACCTTCTGAATAATCCGTTGCTTTAACCTCGCTGTCAAGCATATGTGCCAAACTCCTTTTCAATTATTTCAAGCGCGGCTTCTTCTCCCCTTGCTTTGTTTGAAAACAAATCCAACACAGTTTGGGTAGGAGAAGTAATGAATGCATCTTTCATTTTCTTGCTATGGATTAATACGCACTCATCATAAGGTATTATTAATTTCACATTGCCGCCCGTTTCGACCGGTTGAAGGTTTAATAACGAAACGACTTCATCAAAATCTCGCTGCGCTACATAAGCATATGCTTTGTTGTAAGTAACGGTTGGCTTATATCTTACCGCGGCGGAAAACGATGCAAGGCAGCAAACAACACCGCTTTTGTTATACAGCTCAAACATTTGCTTTTCGATTTGCGCAATACTGTCTATGGCGTAAAACTCGTATGCCATCTCCTTGCTTTTTTGATACTCCCCGCTCCATTCTTTGAGTAACTCTGCAATGTTTTGCAGAGTAAACCGGCCATTCTCTTCAACACACCATTCTTTGGTAAGAAGGAATTTTTTGATATTTGAAACCATCCCGATACTGGTTTTTGTTGCTTGAGCGAGCTCTTGAACCTGCCATTTTTTCTCCGGCTCGTTGAGCATCTCCCGCAGAACAGTTCCACTTTTCACCGAACTTTTGAGTAGAAGATTTTTGTAGTCTTTTTTTACGGTATATTTATTTGGTTTCCCTTCTGTACGAATATATATATTCGAAAATGTCAGCAGACAATTGCCGGAAAAATCAAAAAAGCTGATTCCGTTCTGTTCGCACAAGAGGACAGCCTCTTTAGAAATAAAGGGGGCAGCAACTACTCCGTATTCGCTTTTTTTTAGCGAACCTTTTAGTGTTTCAATCGCTTTCCTGACATGCTTAATCTCACCGTTATTATTAACCGCCACGGCGATATTAATGAAACCCTGCGATTTAATACTGACTTGTAAACTGAAATCACACTTTTGGTTTTCCATTCCGGATGCAGCAACTTCGACAGATGATACGACGGACACGGCTTTAATCAATTTTTTTAACATTTCAGCCGCAAATGCTATTGTTTGTGCATGGTTCATTTGTTTGCTATATTCAATAAATTTCACTCTTATCGCCTCTTTCACCGTATCGGTGAAACTATTATAACAAGTAGTTAAGTCATTGTCAACAATATTTTCTGTTAGACATAAAACGACAGGCTGCAGACTATTCAAGAATCGTTGGCTTTCCGTTTTCTGCGTTCCGAAATAACGCTTCGGCTACCTTTTAAATAACAAAATGTCAATTGCATAATATTTTACAAATTAACAGAAAATCTTTCAAGCATTCCGCAGCGCCGCGCTTTACAATTGATATGGCTGAAAAGCTGATCAAATGATTAAACGGGGTGCTTTTTTGACAAATCCCAAAGAAATACTGTATGCCGCGCTGCGGCATGAAAAAACCGATATTGTCCCCTGGGTGCCTTTTGCCGGTGTGCATGCGGGCAGTCTGCTGGGTTATGACTCCATCGAGGTGCTCACGGATGCGGACAAACTTTTTGCTTCTCTCATGGAAGTGAACAAGCTCTATCGACCCTGCGGGCAGCCGGTGGTCTTTGACTTGCAGCTGGAGGCGGAAATCCTCGGCTGTGACTTGATATGGTCCAAAACAGGTCCGCCCTCGGTTAGTTCCCACCCGCTGGAAGAGCATAAGACAATCCCCTGCCGCTGTACGCTGCCGGTCAAGGAAGACGGCCGCCTGCCGCTGGTGCTGGATGTGATGAGCAGGATGAAAAGCGCTGTCGGGGATACCACAGCACTGTATGGACTCGTTTGCGGTCCCTTCACACTGGCGTCCCATTTGCGCGGCAACAACATCTTTATTGATATGTTCGATGACGAAGACTATGTGAAAGCCCTGGTTGATTATTGTGCCGAAGTTTGCTGCCGTATAGCTGACTTGTATACAGACGCGGGTATGGATGTGATTGCCGTCGTCGACCCAATGGTGTCGCAGATATCCGCCGAACATTTTTCAATGTTTTTATCGAAACCGTTCCTGGATGTTTTTGCCCATATCCGCAGGAAGAATGTTTTTTCCTCGTTCTTCGTCTGCGGGGACGCCACACGCAATATCGATGTGATATGTAAAACCGCGCCGGACTCCATCGCGGTGGACGAAAACATCGACCTGGCCGCGGCAAAAAAGATAACCGACCGATACAATATAACCATCTGCGGCAATATTCCGCTCACTACCGTGATGCTCCACGGCACCCAGCAGGACAATATGAAATATGCCCTTGATTTAATGGATGCCGTCAACGGCGGGCATAACTTTATCCTTGCGCCCGGCTGTGACATGCCCTACGCAACCCCCGCCGCCAATACGATTGCGGTGGCTCAGGCTGTTTGGCAAAGGGAATCCGTGCGGGAAATGCTGAAGAACTATGTCGCCGCGGAAGAAAATATTCAGGTGGAACTGCCGGATTATGCACACCTGCAAAAACCCCTGGTGGAGGTGTTCACACTGGATTCCGCCACCTGCGCCGCATGCACCTATATGATGGGCGCCGCCAATGTGATTAAAGAAAAATACGGTGAGTCCATTGATTTGATGGAATACAAGTTCACCGAAAAGGAAAACATCGCGCGCTGTAAAAAAATGGGCGTCGCTCATCTGCCTTGTATCTATGTCAACGGTCAATTGAAGTTTTCATCGCTCATCCCAAGTAAAACCGAACTCACACAAGTCATTGAGAACGCGTTCATACAAACCGGAGGCTAATTCCATGACAAAGTTGTTCCTGATCACCGGTTTTTTGGGCGCGGGGAAAACCACCTTTCTCAAAGAATGCGCGAAGCTCTTCACAGGGCAGCGTATTGCCATTTTAGTGAACGAATTCGGCAAAGAAGATGTGGACGGTCAATTGCTCAAAGACCTGCAGGCGCGCTTGGCATCTATCCATAACGGCTCGATTTTTTGCGCTTGCCGGCTGGAACAGTTTGAGCAGGCGCTTTCGGAAATGGCGGAGGAAAAACCGGATGTTATTTTGGTGGAAACCTCCGGTCTGTCCGACCCCACCGGCATACAGCGCATTTTATACGACGGCGGCAAGTACGCCGGCATCCGTTACATGGGCTGTATTTGCCTGGCGGACGCCGTTCATTTTGAAAAAGTGTATACCACAGCTGCCGCAAGCCGAAAACAGCTGGAAACCGCCAATGCGGTGGTACTCAATAAAATTGATTTGGTTGCGGACATCGCGGGTGTCAGGCGTTTTATAGAGCAGCAAAACCCCGCGGTCATTATTCTGGAAACCGCCTTCGGCATCATCCCGCCGGGTTGGGCAGGCATTTTTGAGAGGCTACCGGCAGGGAGCTGCTCAAGCACGCTGCAAACCAAAGATTTATCCATTCAAAGCTATTTAATCACCGTTGATGAAACGATGTCTGTCGAGCGCTTGACTGATTTTTTAAGGATGTTTGCCGCTGAAACCTACAGGATGAAAGGGTTTGTTTGCCTCAACGGCAGCGGATATTTTGTGGATGGTGTGGGCAGCGATGTGAAAGTCACCGCCCGGGAAAACGCCGGCAATTCAAACAGGCTGGTTGTTTTAGCCGGACATGGAATGCGAACGCTGCCCGCGATGAAACAGGCAGCGGAAAATGTCCAACCGTTTCAAATCCGGATAGAATAAGATCATCAAACCATCGCGCCAAAGCCGCCCGGATTCGGGCGGTTTCTTCATACCCGCCCACCCATGCGAAAAGGTTGACATTCCCGTTGGATGACTATATGCTTATACAAGGCGGCAAAAACGATTACAGTACGGGTCGTGATTGTCAAAAAAGGAGGCGGGGTGCTATGGATGATTTGCGCGGGCGATGTATCGATATGGCAGCACATTTTTCCGGATTAAACGAAACAGACTGCGCGGTGCTGGAAACCTCGCCGCTGGCAATTGTTTTTTCACAGCCAAAAAGCAGTTTTTGTTCCCTGTGTTCCTGCCAAAAATGTCAGGTATTGAACACGCATTATTACGGCTGCAGCGAGGCATACCGCTGGAACGGGAAATACATTTACTACTGCCCCCTCGGTTTGGTTTTTACCGCGGCTTGTGTCTCCAACGACCTTGGTCAGATGATTGGGGGTCTGATTGCCGGGCCGGTGGTCATGGGCGACCTGCAGGATACGCTGTCGGAACTAACGGACAGGGACACAACTGAAAAAATCGCGCGGCTCCCTGTGTTATCCACTGTAAAGGTAAACCACTTGTCAGAGGTTTTGGCGGCGGTCACCGCGTATGCGGCCGGTATCCCGCACAGTTTACTGGGACCCTTTGTTTATGATCAGGAAAAAATGCTCAACTTGTTGTATGAACACAAGGAGAACCTGCAGGATATTCAGCCGGACACGCGGTATTTGGCCGGCAGCGAAAAAAAGCTGTTTTCCCTGATCGTCAGCAGGGACAAAGCCGGGGCGCAGCTGCTGCTCAATGAATTACTGGGGAACATCTTTTTTTACAGCAACCTGGATTTTGACACCGTAAAAGCACAGCTGACACAATTGGCGGTACAGCTCTCCCGCTCCACCATTGAATCCGGCGCGGATATCAATGAGATTTTATTTTTCACCGCAAATTATATGCGGGAGATTGAGAAGATTACGGAGATCGAAGAACTCAGCGTATGGATTACCGGCATCGTTCACCGGTTCATCAATTACGCGTTTGATTTCACACAGGTCAAACATGCCGACATGGTGCATAAGGTGATGGAGTATGTCAAAACTAATCTGCAAAATAAGATAACCCTCAACGATATCGCCCGGCATGTCTATTTGAGCCGTTCGTATTTGAGCAGCGTTTTCAAAGAGGAAACGGGCGAGAGTCTGTTCGCCTATATCAACAAAATTCGTGTGGAAAAAAGTAAACAATACCTCATGGACAAAACGCTGAGCATGCTGGAGATTTCCGCCCTGTGCGGTTTTGATGACCAAAGTTATTTTACGAAAGTATTTAAAAATACGACAGGCATGTCCCCCGGCGCATACCGCAGCAGTCACAGCAGTCCGCCTGTTTAATCAAGCAGCATGCTTTGTTGCGGACAACCGAGTCAAGACCACCAGCTCAGCTGGTGGCTTGCACCGCCCCTATAAGGGGCTCA
>CAZTCR010000015.1:0-61387 GCA_964612185.1 uncultured Eubacteriales bacterium | reverse complement strand
CGGCGTCGGCCACAACCTGCAGGAGCACTCCGTTGTGATGATCCGCGGCGGCCGTATCAAAGACCTTCCCGGTGTCCGTTACCACATCATTCGCGGCACGCTCGACACGCAAGGCGTTACCGGCAGAATGCAGTCGCGTTCCAAGTACGGCGCAAAACGCCCGAAGGCTGCGAAAAAGTAATCCCGGCAAGGCCGGAACAAACGACAGAATCTTCTTGCAGGCATAAAAAGCAACGCTTTTTGCACAATGTGAGAGTGTATAATAAATACGCCTCACCATTGGCGCCACGGGAATTTTGTCACTCGAGTACCTATGATATCATTATTATGAAGGAGGGAAGCGAAGTGCCAAGAAGAGGCCAAATAGCAAAACGAGATGTTTTGCCCGATCCGCTTTACAACTCAAAACTCGTCACGCGCCTGATTAACAGCATTATGTTAGACGGCAAAAAGGGCGTAGCCCAAAAAATCGTGTACGATGCTTTTGACGCGATCAGAACAAAGACAGGTAAGGATCCTCTTGAGGTTTTTGAAGCTTCAATGGAAAATGTTATGCCCGTACTTGAAGTGAAGGCACGCCGTGTCGGCGGCGCCACCTATCAAGTACCCATCGAGGTCCGCCCGGAAAGAAGGCAGACACTCGGTTTACGCTGGTTAACATCCTACAGCCGCAACCGTTCGGAAAGAACGATGAAGGACAGGCTGGCCAACGAAATTATGGATGCCGTTAATGGAACGGGTAACGCGTACAAAAAACGCGAAGACACCCACAAAATGGCGGAAGCCAACAAAGCGTTCTCGCATTTCAGGTGGTAATCGCCTGATCTGCCACCAAATTTGCAACAGTACAAACGGAGGTTCACATGCCAAGGCAAGTATCACTGGAACTCACCAGAAACATTGGAATAATGGCACATATAGACGCCGGGAAAACGACAACCACCGAGCGTATACTCTTCTATACCGGAATTACGCATAAACTCGGCGAAGTGCATGACGGCGCCGCCACCATGGACTGGATGGAGCAGGAGCAGGAGAGGGGAATCACCATCACCTCTGCGGCTACCACTTGCTTTTGGAAGGACCATCGCATCAACATTATTGACACACCCGGGCATGTCGATTTCACCGTTGAGGTGGAACGCTCCCTGCGTGTGCTGGACGGTGCGGTCACCGTACTATGCGCCAAAGGCGGTGTGGAACCACAGTCCGAAACCGTTTGGCGGCAGGCGGACAAATACAAAGTTCCCCGTATGGCTTACATCAACAAGATGGATATCACCGGAGCCGATTTTTACAATGTGGTTGCGATGATGAAGGACCGCCTCAAGTGCAACGCGGTCCCCATTCAGCTGCCGATCGGTTCCGAGGCGGAGTTTAAGGGAATCATCGACCTTGTGGAAATGAACGCCGTTTTTTACAACGATGAAAAAGGGCTGGAACCCACCGTGGAAGAAATCCCGGAAAACTACAAAGAGCTTGCCCAAAAGTACCGCACCGAACTCATCGAGCATGTGTCCGAGCAGGACGATGAACTGCTCGAAAAATATCTGGAAGGTGTGGAACCCTCTACCGCGGAAATCAAGGTTTGCATCCGCAAAGCAACGCTTGCCAATTTGATGATTCCCGTCACTTGCGGCACATCCTACCGGAACAGGGGCGTTCAGCCCCTGCTTGACGCCATTGTTGATTATATGCCGGCACCTACGGATGTCAGCTCCATCATCGGCATCAATCCCAAGACCGAACTGGAAGAACAGCGCCACACCTCGGACGAGGAGCCGTTTTCGGCACTCGCGTTCAAAATCGCGACCGATCCGTTTGTCGGCAGGCTGTGCTTTTTCAGGGTATATTCCGGTATGGTTAAAACAGGCAGCTCGGTTTTTAATTCAACAAAGAATTCAAATGAGCGTTTAGGCCGTATTCTGCAAATGCATTCCAATCACCGGCAGGATATTGACTGCTGCTATTCCGGCGATATCGCCGCGACCGTCGGGCTTAAAGTGACAACCACCGGAGACACGCTGTGCGATGTGCGGCATCCGATTATCCTGGAATCCATGGTGTTCCCCGACCCGGTTATCCGCGTGGCTATTGAGCCCAAGACCAAAGCCGGGCAGGAAAAAATGGGTATTGCCCTGCAAAAACTCGGTGAGGAAGACCCAACCTTCAAATGTTACACGGACGAAGAGACGGGGCAGACCATCATCGCCGGCATGGGCGAGCTTCATCTGGAAATCATTGTGGACAGAATGCTGCGCGAGTTCAAGGTGGAAGCCAACATCGGCCGCCCGCAGGTCGCTTACCGTGAAACCATTACCAAATCCGCTGAAGCGGATACCAAATACGCCCGGCAGACAGGCGGCCACGGTCAATACGGCCATGTTAAAATCCGCATAGAGCCCAACCCCGAAAAGGGCTTTGAGTTTGTCAACTCCGTTGTCGGCGGCGTTATTCCCAAGGAATACATCAATCCCATTGAAGCCGGTATCAAGGGCGCAATGCTTTCCGGTGTACTCGCGGGGTTCAATGTGGTGGATGTGAAGGTGACGCTTTTTGACGGTTCTTATCATGAGGTTGACTCGTCCGAGCTTGCGTTTAAAATCGCCGCTTCCATGGCATTTAAGGATGCGATGCGCAAAGCCGCCCCGGCTTTGATGGAACCCATTATGAAGGTGGCCATTATTGTGCCGGACGACTACATGGGCGATGTGATCGGGGATGTCAACTCGCGCCGCGGCGCTATCCAAAGCACGGAAACAAGAGCAGGCGCGGTGCAAATCAATGCGCTCATCCCGCTGTCGACCATGTTCGGTTACTCCACCACACTTCGTTCCAAAACACAAGGCAGAGGTCAGTATGTGATGGAACCCAGCCATTATACCGAAGTGCCCAAGTCGATTGCGGACACCATCATAACGGACAAATAGCGCGGCAATGAAGTATTTGCAAAAAAAACTTGATATTTCAGTTGGAAATTGATAGAATGTCAGCATGCGTCGGCATGTAACAGTACAAATAATTATTATTGTTCTACTTAAGGAGGAAAAACAAATGGGAAAAGCTAAATTTGAAAGAACCAAACCGCATGCAAACATCGGCACAATCGGTCACGTTGACCATGGCAAGACCACACTTACCGCAGCTATTACCAAGACACTCGCCATGAACAGCACAAATGTTAAGTTTGTTGATTACGCGAGTATAGACAAGGCACCGGAAGAAAGAGCCCGCGGTATCACCATCAACACCTCTCATGTCGAATACGAAACCGCCAACCGCCACTATGCTCATGTTGACTGCCCCGGCCATGCCGACTATATCAAAAACATGATCACCGGCGCGGCACAGATGGACGGCGCTATCCTTGTTATCGCCGCTACCGACGGCCCGATGGCGCAAACAAAAGAGCATCTTCTGCTTGCCCGCCAGGTAGGTGTGCCCTCAATCGTTGTTTTTATGAACAAATGCGATTTGGTTGACGACGAAGAACTTCTTGACCTTGTTGAGATGGAAATCCGCGAAACACTCGACAAATACGAGTTCCCCGGCGACGATACACCGATCATCAGAGGTTCTGCGACTGAGTCACTCGCTTATTCGGGCACCGATGTCAACGCTCCCGAGATTGCGGCAATCTGGAAACTGATGGAAGCTGTTGACAGCTTCGTCCCCACACCGGACCGTAAAGCCGACCTCCCGTTCCTGATGCCTGTTGAAGATGTTATGACCATCACCGGCCGCGGCACGGTTGCCACGGGCAGAGTTGAGCGTGGTCAGGTTAAGATCGGTGAAGATGTCGAAATCGTCGGATTGACGGAAGAGAGAAGAAAAGTTGTCTGCACCGGTATCGAAATGTTCCGCAAAACCCTCGATTATGCCGAAGCGGGCGACAACATCGGCGCGCTGCTCCGCGGCGTGCAGAGGAATGAAATCGAACGCGGCCAAGTGCTTGCGAAGCCCGGCTCCATCATGCCCCACACCAAGTTCCGCGGTCAGGTTTATGTCCTGAGCAAGGAAGAAGGCGGCCGTCATACACCGTTCTTCAACAACTATCGCCCGCAGTTTTATTTCAGAACCACGGATGTTACGGGTGTTGTTTCTCTTGACGGCGGCGTGGAGATGTGCATGCCCGGCGACAACATTGAAATGGATGTTGAACTGATTACCCCCATCGCCATCGAAGAAGGTCTCCGTTTCGCTATCCGCGAAGGCGGCCGTACGGTTGGCTCGGGTGTTGTTATCAAGGTCAACGCATAATTTAACCCAATAAAGCATCAACCGGCGCAGGCAGCAATGCTTGTGCCGGTTTTTACCTTTTGCGCTTGCAATGCTTTGTTTCAAATGATAATATAGTACATACTGAATAAATGGTGAAAGGTGTGATGATATGTCATCTGCTTATAAAAAAGCCGGCCTGATTGTGCTGGCCGCGGCGGCCGCAGCGGCAGCTGCCTTTGCCATTTTTAACCCCGGCATCAAAAAAGTTGCCGATGTGCGATACGGGTCTGCCGACGCGCAAAAATTTGACCTTTATCTGCCAAAATCCAACAAGTCAGCATGCATGGCGGTGGTCATCTATATCCACGGCGGCGCATGGAGCAGCGGCGACAAAGGCGGTTACGATTCAGCCTGCAGGCGCGATGCCAAGCATGGCTATGCCGCGGCGACCCTCAACTATAGGATGCTCGGCGAGGGCGCGACCTGGGCAGATATGCTGGATGATATGACGGCCGCGATGAACCTGGTGAAGACAACAGCCGAAGAAAATGGTATCAAATTGAATAAAGCGGCGCTGACGGGCGCTTCTGCCGGGGCGCACCTGGCGATGCTGTATTCCTATAAAAACAAGGATATTGCACCGATAGAAATTGTGTTCTGCGGGGAGCAATGCGGACCCTCTAACTTGACGGATAGGGATGTGGCGGAAAAAACGGCTGACCCGGCTTGGATTTATTCCGTTTTATCCGGACTCATCGGTGAGCAGTTTGACCAAACAAACTTCGGCAGTGTTGCGGAAAAACTGCGTGCCGCGTCACCGCTCACCTATATCACCAACGATTCGCCGCCCACCATCGTCGCCCACGGAGAGAAGGACGATGTGGTGCCCTATGCGCAGGGCTTGGATGTCTGCAACGCTTTTGAAGCGGCCGGGGGAATCTGCGCGTTGATACCGTTCCCCAATTCCGGCCACGGGTTGGACAAGGACCCTGATGCCGCGCAGCGGTATAACAAAGTATTCCGGGAATATCAGCAAAGATATTTTGGTTATTGAGAACGGAAAAAATAACCATGTGAAAATCAGGCATATACAATAGAAAATACGGAAAGGTTGATGAACGGATGGCACAGAACTATGCTCCGCATTTTCAGGCGTTTTCTGAAACCCTGAAAAATTTTGACAAAGAGCAGGCTTTGAATTATTGCCTGCGGCTTTTAGAAGATGGCACCCTATCGGTTCCGGCGCTCTATGAGGAGATACTTTCGCCCGCGTTAAACCAAATATCCATACCCAGAGCAGACGAGGACACCCTGATTTGGCAGGAACACGCGATGACAGCGATTGTCAGGAGCGTGGTGGAATGCGCATACCCCTTTGTGTTAAAAGAAAAGGCCAAACAAAGCTGCGCATTTGGCGGTAAAGTTGTTCTTGTCTGCCCGGAGGATGAATACCATGAGTTGGGTATTCGCATGGGCACGGATTTTTTCACCATCGCAAACTTTGAGGCGGTCTTTGTCGGCGGCAATACACCCGCGGCAAATATTGTATCCGTTGTTCAGACGCTCAAGCCGGATATTGTCGATATCGGCGTATCCAATTTTTTAAATCTTGTGTCGCTCAAAAGAATCATCCTTGAACTCCGGGAAAAAATTGACCCGCGGATAAAAATCGCAGTCAGCGGCAGCGCCTTCAAGCGCACCGGCAAAAACGCGGCAGATTTTGGCGCGGATATCATTATAAATTCATTTGCGGACATTCTGGCTTTTGGGAGGGTGAACAATGAAACTGGCATTTAAAATCGCTTGGCGCTTTCTCACCTCCAGCAAAGGGCAGACCGTACTTATCGCACTCGGCATTGCCATCGGCGTTTCTGTTCAGGTGTTTATCGGTTCTTTGATTTCCGGATTGCAGAAGAGTCTGCTTGACACCACCATCGGCAGTTCGTCCCAGGTGACCGTCAAGGCCAACGACCGCAACGGGCGCATCGATGGGTATGAACCGGTTATGGACATCATAAAAAACAATGAGCCGCTTGTTACCTTTATTTCGCCTGCCGCGGACGCCCCCGGTTTTATCAAAAAAGGGGAAAATACCTTTCCCATTCTGATGCGGGGGTTTGATTTGGAACGGGCAGAAGGTATCTACAAACTAAAAGCGGCAAAGGTTGACGGTCTGCTGCCTGCGGCAGACGGGGTGATGATCGGGAAAGACCTGGCGGATGAAGCAGGGTTGGAACCCGGAGATGCTGTTGATGTTGTCACACCGCTTGGCAAAATGCGGACGGTAACCGTATCCGGGATTTACGATTTGAAGGTATCAAGCCTCAACAAGTCCTGGGTAATCGCCCCGCTGCCGCTGGTGCAGTCAATTTTTGACTACGGCAGTGAAGTGACATCCATTGAAATACAGGTATCCGATGTTTTCGCGGCGGATACCGTTTCTGCGAATATTACGCCGCTCTTGCCCGGGGGACTCAAGGCGGAAAACTGGAAGGATGCCAACGCCTCCCTGCTCAGCGGCCTTAATGGACAAAGCATTTCCAGTTTGATGATTCAGGTGTTCGTATTGATTTCCGTCATCCTCGGTATCGCCAGCGTACTCGCTATATCCGTGCTGCAAAAATCACGGCAGCTCGGCATTTTAAAGGCGATGGGTATTAAAAACAGGAGCGCAAGCATGGTTTTCCTCTTCCAGGGCTTCATTCTCGGCACTTTCGGTGCCATACTCGGTGTCGCATTAGGGCTCGGGCTTGCGTTTTCTTTTACAAAATTCGCGGTGAATCCGGACGGTACACCGATTATCAATCTGTTTATCGACCCGCAGTTTATCCTCGTTTCCGGCATCATCGCCGTAGCGTCCGCGACGATTGCCTCCTTTATCCCCGCGCGCCGTTCATCCAAACTTGACCCGATGGAGGTAATTAAAAATGGATAGTGTTATCAGTTTGAAAAATGTCAATAAAATATACGGTACAGAAGTCAAAACACAAGTGCTTACCGATATCAATTTGGCGTTTGAAAAAGAATCGTTCAATTCCATCATCGGCGCGTCCGGTTCGGGCAAAAGTACGCTGCTTAATATTATCGGCACGCTCGACAGACCCACCTCGGGTGAGGTAATGATCAACGGCGTGCGAACCGACAGTTTAAACAAAAACGCGCTGGCCTCCTTGCGAAACGAAGCAATCGGGTTTGTTTTCCAGTTCCATTACCTCTTGCCGGAATTCACAGCTTTTGAAAATGTACTCATGCCCGCGCGCATCAAAACCGGCAGCATTACACCGGCAATTAAGGAGCGCGCGTTGGAACTGATGAATTTGATGGGACTTGAGAAGGTGAAGGATAACAACGCGACAAAAATGTCCGGCGGTCAGCAGCAGCGCACATCCATCGCGCGCGCGCTCATCAACAACCCAAAAATCATCCTGGCGGATGAACCAACCGGCAACCTGGACTCCGAATCAACAGAAGTGGTCTATGACATTCTGCGTGACATCAACGAAAAATATCGAACGACTTTTATTATTATCACCCACGACCGCAAGATTGCTCAAAAAGCAGACCGGATTGTGGAAATAAAAGACGGCAGGATTAACCTGGATATTACCTCGTCTCAAGCTTAGTTTTCGGCTGAATTGCGTGTGTACTGCCGGACAGCAGCGGGACTTGTTGTCTGCCGGCGGTAAATATAGAAAAATGAGGTGTGAATGGTGAACATATTACCAAATCTGCTGAAAAAAGTCAGCGCGCTTCTCTTGTCCCTGGTTTCATTTTTCGCAATGCTCGGGCCAACGACCTTTGCGCCCGTTGATTCGGACGATTTGAAACTCAACTTTTCAATTCTTGCGGACACTCATATCGACTCGATTTGGAATGAATTCAGAACCCCGCGTCTTATTAAGGGGCTCAATGACATGGCAAAAGCCCAAGTGAAGAGTGACGCGCTGGTAATTGCCGGGGATATGACCGAAACCGGCATGGCGAACCAGTATCTCAAGCTTGGTGCGGCGTTGAATCTTTTCTGCAAGGCGGACAATCTTCTGCTCCAAATGGGCAACCACGATGTCCGCGGCATCAAGGGGCCTGACGGGGAAAGCTTGCTGCCCTACCAATTTAGCGCCGGTAAGTTTAAAAAACTCATGGAAATGACAACGGGCACCGCGCCGGATGTTGCCTACTACTATCGTGTCATTAAAGGATGTTATTTTATCGTGCTCAATCCCGAATGGATGGAAGGGATGCTGTCCTGCCTGAGTGAAACACAGCTTCAATGGGCGGATAGCATTTTGGCACAAGCAGCCGCAGCCGGCAACCCGGTATTCATTATCAACCACCAGCCGCTTGAAGCGGTCGGCGAGGCATCCGCAGGGATAGGGGATGTGATGCAGAAATATGACGGTGTGTTGGATATATTTTACATCTCCGGCCATTATCACAACGGCTTCAGCGCGAACAGCATCACCAACAGCGGTACGGTGTATTTTGTGGATACGCCCACCTTTGGCAAAACCAACAGCGGTGATTACGGCAAAATCGGCACCGGCTTCCATGTGGAACTCTATGAAGACGAAATCATCTTCCGCGCACGGGACTTTATGGAAGGTTTATGGGTCAGCGAGTATGACCGGACGATAGAGCTCATAGCCGGTTAGGGTTTGTGTTTGGTGGACGAAGTTAAGCCGTAGGGAACGACCCCTGTGTCGTTCCGAATATCAGCAATGAAGAAGATGTAGGGGGACATCCCGTGCGCGGGCGTCATCCGTCTCGGTACTGTAGGGGACGGGTCATCCGTCCCGCGGATGGTGGTTAGAATCCCCCTCCGGCTAAAGCCGGTTTCCCCCTTTAGCAAGGGGGACAAGAAGCGCTTCTTGCTTGCCTCCCTTCAAAAAAAGCTTTAGCTTTTTAAAATGAATGACGAAGTCATTCTATGTGAAATGGGCAATGAACGCAAAGCGTTCTATGTGACCGCATAGAACCGCTTAGCGGTTCATTTGCGGTGGTGGGATTGCGTCAACCGCTCAGCTACTGCTCAACTATTGTTCAACACCATCTAAATATGCTCGGAGGATATACATGAAAACCGGAATCTGTACCACCGATTTGGGAACTTTACCGGCCGAGCAGCTGTTCGCGAAACTTAACAGCCTCGGTACACCTGTAACGCAACTGAGCTTCGCTTCGGTTGAGGAAACGGGCTTTATCCCCGACGGCAATATCGAAATACCGGCCGCGGTCGATAAAGAGGTAATCAAGCTGACCAAGGCGTGTGCGGAAAAATACCAAGTGGAAATTGCCGCCGTAAACGGCACCTTTAATATGGCACACCCGGACAGCCAAATCAGAGCGGAAGGCATACGCCGTTTTGAAGGTTTTGCACAGGCGGTCATCAACCTCGGCTGCGGGATGATCACCCTGTGCAGCGGCACGAGAAACAGGGCATCCCTCTGGGCACCGCACCCGGGAAACGACTCTGAAGAAGCCTGGCATGATATGGCCGAAACAGTTGCGGCAACGGTAAAAATCGCGGAAAAGCATAACATCGTGCTGGCGGTGGAAACGGAAGCGGCCAATATCATCGACACACCGGAAAAAGCGCGTAAACTGATGGACGAAACCGGCTCGCCAAACCTGAAGATGATTATGGACTGCGCCAATCTGTTCCACACCGGCGAAGCAAAGCGGGAAAATGTACGCCGCATCATGCGCCATGCGTTTGAAATGTTCGGCCGGGATGTTGTCATCGCTCACGGCAAAGACATCCGGGCGTCCGATGGCATCGATTTTTGCGGGACGGGCGAGGGGATTGTAGATTTTGCGTATTTCGCTTCGTTGTTGGCCGAATATGATTATCAGGGCGATATGTTTTTGCACGGCGTCTATGACGAACAAAAACTGCCCGAAGCCATCCGCTATTTCAAAGCGAAATCAACCTGTTAGGTTGGAGCAGGCACTGTGCTTTTGCCGCGAAAGGACCGGTAATATAAATGACTGTTTTTCATCGCGCTAAGAAGTTCATCATGGCCATTGTGCTGGCAGTTATTAGCCTGACAGCAGGGCCGCCTGCCGCTGAAACCCCTTTGACCATCCCGGACAACCCGGCAGAAAACAGCGCCCTTTCAGCCATCGGCGAAGCGGCGCTTTTACAGGGGTATGATCCGGAAAAACTCTATTACCTGGATTTGCAGGCTTATTTGGATGCAAAGCCCGGTATTCGTTCTGCGGACTATTACGATATCGCCCTGATCATGGGCGTCCTGCAGGGGCTTGTCAACAGAGACGCCCCGCATTATTACATCCGCTTTTCTTCGGCAAACAACGCGGATCAGGTGTGGTTTGACCGCTTGACGAGTGATGAATACTGGCGGGATACAATCGGCACCGAACCGCGGTTCCTCGCCGGGGAAGAGGTTGTGACCCTTACAAGTCCTGCGGATGCGTTGTTTTTGTTTCAAGATTTCTATGGGGGCTACGCGGTTTGGGATGACGGTGTGCCCGCCACATCCAACGCCGCGCTCACCGCCTGCGGGTGCGACAGTCTGCTGCCTTTGCGGTACAGCGGCAGGAGTGACAGCATTTTTGCCAATCTCGTCAATCCGGGCGGCGGCACGGTTTTTAATTATCAAAACAATATCCCTCAAAAGCCGGTCAAAATCAATTTGTATAATCAGTTCCATACGGGGGAGCGCTTTGTTTACGGTACCGACAATCGCGTCCTCTCAACCGGGAGCCGGAAATGCGACGCTGTGCTTTGGTCGGTTTACAACTACCTGGAAGCCGGCAAAACGAACCCGCACCTGATGGCTTACCACATGGACGCTTACTATCCGGCTAAAACAGCGGACGGCGAAACGGATTATAACATGGGGCATATCTATTCCACCGCGTTTCTGCTGAACAACGACTACTATATTGCGAAAAAGGCGTTTTTCTTTGACCTCGGTGTGATGAAGCATGAAAATGCCAGCGATGACCCGGATCAAGCCGGCAAAGCGATGAACCGCATCTGCGGCTCAACGGATTACCAAACCATGAAAAAGGTGCTGTGTGCCCAAAACGAAAAAGCCGCAGGTTTTGATTATGCGCCAATCACCTGCGGCGGGTTTACCGCCTGGCATATCAAATACACCAGCTATATCAACGCGCCGGGCGCGGACAAGCTGAGCAATCCCTTTCAGGTGGAATGGCAGACGGTGCGCGAGTTTTCCTATTTTAATGTGATGCTCGACGCGGATGCGCCGGGGCTTGTTGCCATGTCCGACGCTTCTGTGTTTATGCACTACCCGCGGCGGGAGAGCTACACGCAAATCTGCGACAAGACACCGGAGCCGGACACCGGTGAAAAGTACAATTATGTCATGATTTATATGGGGGATTATGATTCCGCCGCGTGGCTGTCCTCCCAGTCGCTCGCCTATTGGGATAACGCCGAGCGCGGCACTCTGCCGCTGGCGTGGTCCTTCGCGCCGGGCCTTTACGACCGGGCGCCGCATGTGATTGATTACCTGTATGCCACCGCGACGAGCAATGACTATTTTGTCGCAGGGGATAACGGTGTCGGCTACCTCAACCCGGAGGCGCTCCAAACATCCTGCGCGTTCGGCAATCTGGAGCAGTGGACGGCTTACAATGCGGCGGTTTTTAAACAATTTGATTTGGATATACAAGGCTTTCTGATATTTGACAAAGGCGCGAATCTGCCGCACGAAAAACTGCTGAGAAAATCTGTTTATAAGGCTTATTCCTCCTTTGCGCCGGCGGGTCTGCTGACAAACATGGCGGGCGGAACAACCTGCGTGAACGGCATGCCCGTTGTTCAGATGCATGACTGCGGCACCCCGGCGGACCTGCTTGCCCGCTTGGATAAAAATCCGCAAGTCAACGGCAGCGCCTTTACCGCTGCCAGGGTGATCTTACAGTCCCCGCAAGCAGTCAACGACTGGGCAGAAGAAATCAACGCCGCCCATCCGGAATATAAACTGAAAATTGTTGATCCTTATACATTTATGGCACTATATGCGCAAAACCACTGAGCATGCCAATACGCAACCAAAAGAGATAAAGGATGATCATGCTTGAAAAAACTGCTGAGCCTTGTCCTCACGGCCGCACTCGTCATTTCAGCTCTGCCGCTGAGCGTCCATGCGGAAAAAAATGCGCCGCTGCAAGTCGGGGTAATTGCGGACATCCATTACTTCCCCGCCGAGCTGACCGGCAATTACTGCGCTGCTTTTATGGAGTATTCGCTCAAGAATACCAGGCAGGAACCGCAGAGCGTCGCCTTGCTGGACGCCGCGCTGGCTGCGCTGGCAGAGCATGCCCGGACAAACGGGATGAAATACCTGCTCCTGCCCGGAGACACCACCAGAGACGGCGAGTATGATGGCCACCGGTTGCTTGCCGAAAGGCTGGAACGTTTTGAGCGGGAAACGGGGATACAGGTAATCGTCACCAACGGCAACCACGACATCAACAACGGCGGCGCGGCAACTTTTGAAAACGGGGTGAAGGAGCGCGCACGAAGAACCACACCCGAGGATTGGCTTACTCTTTACCAAAACCTCGGTTATGATTTGGCGTACCATACATTTATGCCAACGGCCGGCAAAAAAGGCGGCATGCTGTCCTATTCCGTACGTCTGGACGGCGGATACCGGCTGATTGTCATGGATTCCGGCAAATACAGTTGGGACAATACCTCCGACGGGGACAATCAGCATGAGGGCGCGGGCAAGTTCTCCGACGATTTATTGGCTTGGATTTTAAATGAAACTGCCGACGCGAGGGCTAACGGGGAAACGGTTATCGGCATGATGCACCACAGCCTTGTACCGCACACCCCCATTGAAGCGACGGTGATGCCCACGCTTATTCTTGACAATTTCCTGCCGGTGAGTGAGGCACTCGCGGAGGACGGTATGCGATATGTCTTTACCGGTCACATGCATCAGAGCGATGTGGCTGTCGGGTATTCCGACAGCGGGGAGAGCATTGCGGATATTGCCACGGCGTCGCTTTCCGGTTACCCGAACACCTTTCGGGAAGTGCTGTTTGACAACACCAGCGGTGAGTTTTCGGCGGACATGCAATCGTTTGACGCTGACTGTGTAACCCCCGTTGTGTTTGCGGGTAAAGCATATGAACAGCCCTACCGGGACACCTTTTCGTTTTGGCAGTCTTTCGGGCATGACGGGCTCGCGAACTATGGCGCGGATATGGCGGGCAATGTTGTGCTTGGGTACCTGGACAGAATTAGACAACAGGGTTTTGTGAACCTGCTCAAGGGCATGGGTGTCGATTTAGAAGGGATGCTAAACGATGTTTTAGGCAGCGGTTTGGCAATTGGCAACACGACCTTGTTTTCTGCAAAGAATATCATGGGCTTTATTGACAATTTAGCGGGGCAGATAGAAAAAACCTATGCGAACGACCCCGAGCGGGTGAAAGCGCTCTTGAAACGAGCCATCGACAAGGTTGCCTTTATGCAGGTGTCGGCCATTCCGTCCACCAAGTTCCTTGATTCCCCCGGTTTCGGCAATGCCGGCAGGGGAGGCAATTTGGAGGAGTTCGGCATGAGCCTGGTGACTTATTTGTTCAACGGGGACGAGGATTTGGCCGACGACGCTTTTATGGCGGATGTGCTCGAGCAATGCGAAAACGGCGGCTTTACCAACCTGCTTGTGAAGGCGCTTGTCGATGTAATCCTGAACGATATACTCATGGATGAACTGCTTGCCAACCTTCGGCTGAACCTGTCAACGTTTTTTGTGCGGGATATCCCGCGTGAAACGGTTGGCGCGTTTTTGGACATGATGCTCAATATGATGCTCGGCGGGGACAACACCTACGCGAGCCTCATCAACTTCCTATGTAAAATCGGCGTTGTGCCGCAAAAAAACGCCGCCAAATTGCTTGACGGCGCGCTGGATATTTATGTAAACGAAAGCGGCTTTGGAAAGTCCCTCGCTTTTTGGGTGCGCAGTTTGATTACCGACAGCAATCCGGGTGTCCGGCAAGACAGCAATGTAAAGCTGACCTATACCGGCCCCGTGCCCGTGGTGCCCGTGCAGGGTGATTACCGGCGGCCTGCGGATATTGATGTTCAAACGGGCAACTCTCCGGCAGCCAAAACAATCACATGGTACACCAAGTATTCCGTCACCGGCAGTAATATTGAAATCGTACCGTATTCGGTGAACCCTGTATTCACAGGCATACCGTCAGCAGGCTTTCAAATTCAATCCAATACCGAGCAGGTTGACCGCACTTTTACGGCACTGTCACTCGGTTTTACGGGGCTGTTCCCTTATACGCTCAGCCAGGTGAAGCATACCGTGGCAATTACAGGGTTGGCGGCAAACAAACGGTATCTATACCGCGTCGGTGATGCTCAAAAGGGCTGGTGGAGCGAAACAATGGAGTTCAATACCTTTAATGGCGGGGTTGCTGTTTTGCTTGATAGTCTGACGATGGGTCAGATTAAAATCCTAACGGCAGATATTCAAAAAATACTATCCTGTTTAATGATGTTGAGTTACAAGAGTTAACCGCGACGAATAATAAAGCCTCCCTTTACCGGGAGGTTATTTTTTGCATCATGCCGATTTTTTAAATATCCGTCACAACATACCCGCAAAGCTCATAATCCGTTACATTGCCGTCATCATCCGTGACGGCTTTCATGATTTTGTAGTATGAAAACACCGCCGGCTCCCGGCCGCCCCGTGTCTGCCAGCTCTGCAGCGCAACAGTGGTTTTAAAAAGCACCTTGATTTCACCGTCGCTGTCCGCAAAACTTTGGGTCATTTCAAAATCCGTTTCCGGGGGCGTGAAGTTATCCAAAAAATCAACCGCCGCCGGACTTTGCGGCAGCGGTAAACCTATTTTGTTGCGGAGCATCCAACCGGCGAGTTTTTGGCGGAGTTCTTCGTAGGAAATTGTTTCAAATGCCATAACCCACCTCAGCGCATCGCGTTTTTCGCTTGAATAGCTTTGATAACGGTTATCAGGGTTTTCGGTTCTTTTGTAATGATGTTGTCCGCACCGAGCGCGAGTATGTTGTAAAAATCTTTCTCGGTTTGAGCGTTGTACAGGGAAACGCGCAAGCCGTATTCATGCAGAATATCGATGAGCGTTTTACTCATGCGCCCGCCGTCGCAGTTAACACCTTGCACACCAAAGGCCATGATGCTCTCCGCGAATGTGGTGCAGTATGCGACATCGTTGAGTTTGTTCTTATCCGGCTCAATTTCCATGTAAATGGCGATGGACGGGCTTTTGTTGAGGATGAAAGGCGCTTGGTTCTTATTAGCGCCGATGTAAAAGAGCCTGTTTGTCATTTCATATTTTTTTGCCAGCTCTTCAACCGCCGGCATATTGGTCACTTGCTTGATATTCAGGTACATGTACGCTTCTTTTTTATCCGCCAAATACGCCAGCACACGCTCGAGTGTTACGGCGGTTTCCTTATCCGCGTCTTCGAGCTTCTCGGCTAAAACGGGTACCCCGTCTTTGTTGAAAGATATATCGGCGGAAATCGCCTGCGCGCCGGTGTTTACGCCGGTTTTGGCGGAGAGAAAGGAATTTTCAACCGTATTCAAACACCCGGTCTGCGCGGTGGCGGTGAGCGTTGGGGATAGGGTGTAGCTTGCGGCACGCAGTTCCTCAAGCGATTTACCGCTGCCGGCGTTTTGAGCAGCGACAATAATCAAAAATAATAAAGCCGCGAAAACTGCCGCGGATATCACAATCGCAAGCGCTGTTTTCATGCGGCTGAGTTTCACTGTTGAAGCCCCCTGTAGATTCTTGCTGTTATTTCGTTCATGACATCCATTTTTCGCTCAATATCGACCACAAGCGCGAACTGCGTGCGGCACCTGACCAGGTTGTGTTCCGGGTAGGCGGTGCGGAAATAGATGTCGCCGTTGAGGTAATCGGTCAAAAAGCGGATACCGCATTCCAGCGTGAGCAGTTTTGCGGAAAAAGGCAGATGCTCAACCTCGCAGAGCGTTAAGCTTTTGCCGGCGGCGGACAGATAACCGCTGACATAATGCTCAAAAAGTTCCAGGTCCAGCGATACTTTTCCAACATCCTCTTCGTCCTCCGCCGCGGTGCTCGCGCCATACCGGATGCTGTCACCAAAATCATACAGCGAAAGTCCGGGCATGACTGTATCCAAGTCGATGACGCAGATGCCCTCGTTGCTGTCTTTGTCAAACATCACATTGTTCAGTTTGGTGTCGTTGTGTGTGACGCGAATCGGAATCATACCGCATTCCGCAAGCTGAAGCAGAACACCCGTATCGGCTTCCCTGTCGAACGCGAATTTTATTTCATCCCGCACCATGGCTGCCCTGCCGGCCAGGTCCGCTTCGACCGCCATTTTCAGGTCCTCAAAACGGGATATGGTGTTGTGAAAGTTCGGGATTGTTTCATGCAGCGTTTCGATGGGAAAATCAGAAAGCATGCATTGAAATTTACCGAACGCCTTCGCCGCGTTGTAGAATACCTCGGGTTTTTCGATGCGCTGGCAGGTATAGGAGTCCGATATGTAATTGTAGCAACGCCAATGCCTGCCTTCCAAGTCAAGGTAATACGGGGTGTTATCTCTGGTAAAAATAACATTCAGGTTTTCCCGGTCCGGATTGCCGCCGTTGCGGATGATGGTTTCACGCAGGTATTCCGTGACCGACACAATATTTTGCATCAACTGGTCCGGGTTCTTAAAGACAGCGGTGTTGATTTGCTGTAATACATAGTTGTTGATGCGGTTGTCCGCAGTTTTGAACTCAAGCACGAAGGTGTTGTTGATATGGCCGCTGTTTGAAACATAAAAACCTTGGTATTCGCCTTGTAAATCATAGTTGCCGAGAATTTCCTCAAGGTTAAAAGAGCTTTGTTGCACAAGGACACACCTTTCATTTCAAAATAATGCTGCCGAAGCGTGAAGGATTGTGAAAGCCGAGCATCGCCGGCCCGGCCGGGAAATACGCGCCGTAATGCGCGCGCGGCGTTTTGTCCCCGCATTTATAGAAGTTGCCCCGGATTGTGCAGGGCTTGGTTTTATAGTCGATGCCGTAAATTTCAGCAATCAAAGAATCGGACAAAAACAGTTCGACACCCCATGCGGTTTGCCCGTTTTCAACTGTTTCAAAGGGCGAAACCTGCGGTTCGAGCGTGCAGAACTCTTTGAGGAAAACTCTGCCCTGCCGCTTTTTACCGAACTGGGACAAGGTTACGCCGTTGCAATTCATCTCAAAGTTCACATACGCTGCATTGCCGGGTACGGGCTGTAAAAAAAGTTCAAGGCAGCTGTCGGTATAAACAGGGTCATCCCGGTTGATGCAGACATGGCGCGGGTTTGGTTCAAACGACCATAATCTTGCGTAAAGCCCCTTGCCGGCAACACCGCAAAGCTGAGCGAAAGAGGGCGGCCGAAAAGGTTCGGCACCCTCCCAATGCCAGCTCGCGATATCCGCGGCCGGTACAAGCTCCCAACGGGGAAAGTTGTCAAAAATAAAAGAATTGTAGTCCACAACAACCCCCGAAAAGCACAGTTTTACGCGATTATTATACCCCTTCCGTCCGGTTTAGTCAAGATTTATCAATTTTGTACAAATCGTGATTTATGAGTTTTATTTTAAGTGTAAATGTGGTAAAGTATTAGCAATCTTAAACAGTAATGAAGTTTGTCATATACTGGAAAGGGCAATGGGATTAAGATGACTATAGACGAATTAACCGGGTTTTCAAACCGGTACGGCAAAGACAACGGCCTTGTGCTTGCGGGCGGCGGCAACACTTCCGCCAAGGAAGGCAACACAATGTACATCAAAGCATCCGGCACCGCGCTGGCTTCAATAACACCGGAAGGCTTTGTGAAAATGGACAGAACGATGCTTGCCGCTATGTTCGGCAAAGCGTATCCGCAGGAGGACAGCGCGCGTGAGGCGGCGGCACTCGCCGACCTGATGGCGGCAAGGCTGCCCGGAGAAGAAGCAAAGCGCCCGAGTGTCGAAACAACACTGCATGCGCTTTTTCCGCAAACATTTGTCCTGCATCTGCACCCCGCTTTGGTCAACGGTCTGACCTGCGGCAGGGACGGCGAAAAAATCGCCCAAGAAATCTTCGGCGATGACTTTGTTTGGGTCGGGTTGTGCAAACCCGGGTATATTCTCGCAAAGCTCTGCGACGGGCTCATGAAGGCACATACCGAGCGGACAAAAAAGGATGTCTCCATCCTTATCCTTCAGAATCACGGCGTCTTTGTCGCGGCAAATACCACCGCCGGATTAAATGAACTGCTGGACAGGGTGATGCTGGCGATCGGGCAGAAAGTGATGCGAAAACCGGATTTAAGACCCGGCGGACAAAAACCCGCCATCGCGGCGGACATCACCGCGCAGGTGTCAAGGCTTTACGGCGGCGCTGTATTCACTATATTTGATAACAACAGCGAAATCCTTCGCTTTTCGCAAAGCTTTGAATCGGTAAAACCGCTGCTCTATCCGTTTACCCCTGATCATATTGTGTACTGCAAAGCTTACCCGCTGTTTATCAACGGGTTTACCGAACTTGAGCAGGGTTTTAGAGAGTACGAAAACAAAAACGGTTATCCGCCGAAAATAGTTATCATCAAAGGCCTTGGATTTATTGCGGCCGGTAAAAACGAAAAAGACGCCTTGACGGCACAGCTGCTCTTTAACGACGCAATAAAAGTCGCCGTTTACACGGAAAGTTTCGGCGGTCCGCTGCATATGACACAAGAATTAACCGATTTTATCGTAAACTGGGAAGTTGAGGCATACCGCCAAAAGCAAAATTGATAAGGTGCCGGGGAGGGACAGCGATGTTTATTTGCAGACTTATTGCAGCATTGATAGCCCTGTTATTGCCGGGAACGGCTATTATTTCCGTAGGAGGTGAGGTTTTGACATACGACCGATATACCTTGGAAGCCTATATGCAGCCCGTTTGGCAGGGCGATATCGTCTACAACGAGACACTGATGTTCGTTGAAGATGCTACCGGCAATGTTCCGCCGGCGCCGCTGCTTTTTTCACCGACAGAGGTCCTTTCGGTGCGCTCCTTTGACCTGTCAACGGAATTCACACCCGGTGAGGATTATACGGTTAACGGCGACGGTTGTATTGTTTTAACCCAAAACAGCCGGATAACGAAATGGAGTTACCTGCAATATTATCCGCAAGCCGCAATTCCGGGTGGTACATTTGATAAAACGGGCGGCGGGTTCATCGCCTTTGGCGAAGGGGACACTTTTTTCAAAACACAGGTTGCGGTCACCTACCGGCATGCCGGCCGATGGGCGGGTCCCGTGCCCGGGAACAACGGCACACGGCTCGAAAAAACGCTGCAGAAGCTTGAAAGCGGCGAAGAACTGACGATTATTTATTACGGGGACAGCATCACAACCGGCGCGAACTCCAGCAATACGCAGGCACCCTATGCGCCGATTTGGACAAGCCTTGTAACACAATCGCTCAGCGCGAAATACAACAACCCGAATATTACCGAGGTTAATACCGCTGTCGGCGGCACAAATGCCGAATGGGGCGCAAAAAACGCTAAAACACTTGTCGCGGCGTACCGGCCGGATTTAGTCGTCATTGCCTTCGGCATGAATGACGCGCGCACAAGCAACACAAAATATGCGTACAATATCGGCAGGATTATCTGCGCGGCCCGCAAAGTGAACAGAGACGCGGAATTCATTCTTGTTTCCCCCATGCAGCCGAATAAAGAGGTCAAGGGTTTTTATGGCAATCAGCAGCAATTTGAATGTGTACTCAAACAGTTTGAATGTTTTGACAGCGGTATTGCCGTCGCGCCGGTCTGGCGTATGCACACGACAATACTCGAAAGCAAGCGTTATTATGATATGACCGGCAACAATGTCAACCATCCGAATGATTTTTTGGCAAGGGTATATGCGCAGACGGTTGCCGCGTTACTGACAGGAACGGAGACGAACTGATATGAATTTAGAACAAGCGAAACAATTTGCGAAAAACAGCGTAAATAAACGCCCCGCAACAACCGGGAGGCTTGCGGGAAAAACAGCAATTATTACCGGCAGCGCGCAAGGCTTCGGGCTCGGGATTGCAAAGGCGATGGCTGCCGAAGGCGCAAGCGTTGCCATTGCGGACCTTCCCTCGCAAAGCGGCCCGGCAACGGCTTTGGCGGCAGAACTTGGCAACGGCGCATTTTTCTGCCCGGTTGATGTGTCCGACGAAGCGTCGGTTGAGGCAATGGTTTGCGCCGCGGTGGAAAATTTCGGCGGGCTTGATATCATGGTTTCAAACGCAGGTGTTCTCAAAGCCGGCTCGCTTTCCGAAATGGACGCCAAGACCTTCGAATTTGTCAACAAAGTCAACTATACCGGTTACTTTTTGTGTGCAAAATACGCTTCGGAAATCATGAAAGCCCGGTACGAAGCCAATCCTGCGATTTGGAGTGATATTATACAAATCAACTCAAAATCGGGTTTGACGGGTTCTAAAAATAATTTCGCCTATGCCGGCGGAAAATTCGGCGGAATCGGGCTGACGCAGAGTTTCGCTTTGGAACTTGCGCCCTGGCAAATCAAAGTCAATGCCATTTGTCCCGGTAATTATTATGAAGGCCCGCTGTGGGCAGACCCCGAAAAGGGTTTGTTTGTGCAATACCTCAATGCCGGTAAAGTTCCCGGCGCGAAAACCGTTGAGGATGTTAAAAACTATTATCTGTCCCTTTCCCCCATCAAACGCGGCTGTACCCCTGCGGATGTAGCAAAAGCGATTTTTTACTGTGTGGAGCAGTTGTATGAAACGGGGCAGGCGATACCGGTAACCGGCGGGCAGGTAATGCTTGGTTAGTTTTTTAGTGGTCAGTGGTTAGTGGTCAGCGATGCAGGGGACGGGGTTTCCGTACCGGTACTTGGGAACAACCGATGTGTCGTTCCCCAAAAGGCTCCTTTTTCAAAGGAGCTGCCGCCCGGAGGCGGCTGAGGATTTTATCTATAAAACGACGCATAAGCGTCTGTAAACGAAAGCGGTATATACGATGCAAGATATCATAGAACAACTCAATGCCGGTCGCGCGGCGGACAGGCTCGCGGTGCTTAAAAAAAAAATATCGACTGAAAAGGAGCGTCCGGCGGTTTTGCCGCAGTATGCCAATAATCATATTCATACGACCTATTCCTTTTCACCCTATTCCCCGGCGGCGGCTGTATATTTTGCGCGGGCGGCGGGTTTGCAAACCGCAGGCATTATGGACCACGACACCATCGGCGGTGCGGAAGAATTTATAGAAGCGGGTCTGATTGCCGGGATTGCGACAACCATCGGGCTCGAATGCAGGGTCAGCTTGGACGGTACGCCCCTTGAAGGCCTGCGTATCAATAATCCGGACCAAAAGAACAATGCTTATATGGCACTGCACGGTATACCCCACACACAGATTAACTCTTTGCAGTCGGTGTTCGCGCCGTTGCGTGAAAAAAGGAATATCCGGAACCTGAAAATGGTTGAAAACATCAACCGGCTTATGTCTCCCTGGCACATATCACTTGATTTTGAAAGCGAAGTTTTACCGATTTCATGTTTTACCGATGGGGGCTGTGTGACGGAGCGTCACCTGCTTTTCGCGCTGGGTACCAAGATTGCCGACATCATCGGACAACCGGCCACTGCCGGATTTTTGGAAAAAGAAATGAACATTCCACTTTCTCAAAAGCAAAAAGAGCAGATGACAGACAGCGGCAATCCATACTTTCTCTATGATCTGCTTGGTGTATTGAAGTCAACCCTTGTTGAAAGAATCTATGTGCCCGCCACGCAGGAGTGTATGCACATATCTGAACTGTCGCGGTTGGCGAAAGACACCGGGTCTTTACTGTGTTATTCCTACCTCGGCGATGTCGGTGATTCCGTCACGGGGGATAAAAAGGCACAGAAATTTGAGGATGATTTTCTCGATCTGTTGTTTGAAGTGATCAAAGAACAGGGGATTCATGCGGTCACCTATATGCCCTCCCGCAACACGCCGGAGCAGCTCAGGCGCATTCAGACAATGTGCAGGGAGCAGGGGATAACAGAGATATCCGGTGAGGATATTAATTCACCCCGCCAGAAATTTATCTGCGAACAACTCGCGCAGCCGCAGTTCGCGCATTTGATTGCCGCAACCTGGGCACTTATCAAAAGAGAGAAAGACGAAACCGAACGGCAGATGAATGCGATTAACTGAGAACGGCTCTATACATAAGCGATTTTAACAAACAAACGGGGCTGCGGCGAAACGATTAATCAATCGATAGCCACAGCCCCGTAATAGTGATCAGGTATCAGACTTTCGGCAGTTGTGCAAAACTTTTTTCAAGGTCTTCGTCAGTCGGGATGTAATCGGTCATGCTTCCCTGCATATAGGAATCATAGGCGGACATGTCAAAATAACCGGTGCCCGTTAAACCGAACAGAATCGTTTTTTCTTCTCCGGTTTCTTTGCACTTGAGGGCCTCTTCAACCGCGGTATATATCGCGTGCGCAGATTCGGGCGCGGGCAGCAGACCTTCGCAGCGGGCAAATCTCACAGCGGCATCAAACACTTTTGTCTGTTCAACAGCCCTTGCATCAAGATAACCGTCGTCATGCAGTTTGCTCAGGACAGAATTCATCCCATGGTAGCGCAACCCGCCGGCATGATTTGCGGATGGAAGGAATTCGCAGCCGAGGGTGTACATTTTGATTAACGGAGTCATCTTGCCGGTATCGCCGAAATCATACGCGTATTTGCCTCTGGTCAGCGACGGGCAGGATGCCGGCTCAACCGCTATCAATTGCGTATCTCTTTTGCCGTCGAGCTTATCTTTCAGGAATGGCGCTATTAGCCCGCCGAGGTTGGAGCCGCCGCCCGCGCAGCCGATGATGATATCCGGATATTCATCATACATTTCCATTGCCACTTTGGCTTCGATTCCGACTACAGATTGGTGCAGCAGTACATGGTTGAGCACAGAACCCAAAACATAACGGGTGTTCGGTGTGGTTACAGCAGTTTCGACCGCTTCGGATATGGCACATCCCAAAGAACCGCCTGTTCCGGGGAACTTTTCGAGAATGGCGCGGCCGGCATTGGTCGTGTTGCTCGGGCTGGGGATAATCTTTGCGCCAAAGGTTTCGATTATGTTTTTGCGGTAGGGTTTCTGTTCGTAACTGGTTTTCACCATATATACTGTTAGCGGCATTTTGTAATACGAACATGCCATAGACAGTGCGGTGCCCCATTGACCGGCGCCGGTTTCGGTGGTCAATCCGGTGATTCCCTGTTCTTTGGCAAAATATACCTGCGGAATAGCAGAGTTCAGTTTATGGCTGCCGGAGGTATTGTTGCCTTCAAACTTGTAGTAAATCTTTGCAGGGGTACCAAGTTCTTTTTCAAGGCAGTACGCTCTGATAAGCGGGGACGGACGGCACATTTTATAAAAGTCGATGATACCTTGGGGGATATCGATGTATCGCGTGGTGTCGTCCATTTCCTGGTGAGCGAGCTTTTCACAAAAAACCGGATAGAGTTCTTCCTCTGTGAGCGGTTGAAGGGTGCCGGGGTTCAACATCGGGGCAGGGAGCTCTTTCATATCGGCGCGAAGGTTATACCATTGTGTCGGGATGAGTTCCTCGGGAAGGTTGATACGATAGGGGACATTTTTTTGATTAGACATTTTTTATTGCTCCTTTAATTTTATAGTTTTTGTTATTCAATTCACGAACTGCCGATCCCGCGGGAGAAGACCGAAACGCCATCGGTAAAAAACGATTTCGTTGTTTGTCCTGCGTTTTTTCACGAATATTCTCCTTTCAAAACAAATAAAAAAAAACCCTGTCCTCAAAAAAGGGACAAGAGTCATTCTCCTGCGGTACCACCCAAATTGATGAAATTACTTTGGTGTGAAAGTAATCTGCATCCGCTCATTCCGCGCACTCGATATGCGCGCTTCCTTGGTAACGGGTGAAGCTCCCGTCAGAAACTACTCGCGCGGCCTGCGCCTTGCTTTCGGTCTGCCCTCATAAGTCCATTCAATCCAACCCTGCCTGCCGCAATTCCACCGCCTGCGACTCTCTTTGAGGTGGCTATCAAATTTACTAATCTTACTCAACGGTTTTTATATTGGAACTAATCATAATACCTCCTCAAATGTTTGTCAAGCATTTTTTGAAAAAAGTTTAAATTTAAACTTGAAAATGACGAATTCTAAATTCCGTTCAACAGGAACCGAGCGAAAAAAACGAAAGTTGACGGGTTGATAAACGGGTTATTGAAAATAATTGCGACTATGCCTTGTAATCCTCTTAATATTTCATTATAATATGAAAAATGCCAAACTGGTTCGCGTGCAGCGGCGATAATGCATATTCTTTTTTCGGAGGTATTATCAAATCAATGCTCGGCAAATTTGTCAAGATAACCGTTACAAACCCGATTCATTCCGTAGACAGGCAGAAAGGCTTTGAGTATCTGCTGAACTTCGGCGCGGTCGAGCGTGTCAAAGCATTCGAAACGCCGGTGGACGGTGCTTACATTATGGGGGTCTCACAGCCGGTCAGAAGTTTTGAGGGCAGAGTTATCGGCGCGATACACCGCGAAGACTCACACCGGGTGATACTGGTTGCCGCGCCGAAGGATATGAGCTTTATTGACAATCAAATACGCGAAGCAGTCGCTTTTGCTGAAGGCGGGCATGCGTATAAGCTCGAGTGTTTGTATGAAAAATCCTGCGGCGCTATCGTTTACAGACACATTAACGGCGATATTAGATTTTTACTGATTAAGAACAAGCGCTCCGCACATTGGGGCTTCCCGAAAGGGCATATTGAAAAAGGGGAAACCCCGCAAGAAACGGCCCAACGCGAAGTGCTGGAAGAAACCGGTCTCAAAATCGAGATTGTTCCGGCGTTCGAGTCAAAGTCGGAATACACCATTCAAAGCAAAGTGGAAAAGTGTGTGACAATATTTTTAGCAAAAACCGAGCAGACCACAACGACCATTCAGCAGGAGGAAATCGGGGACTATGCCTGGCTCGATTATACAAAAGCGCTCAAAACTCTCCGTTTTGAAAATGACCGGCAGATTTTGGAGCAAGCGTATTTGTTTCTAAACAACGAAAGTACCGTTAAGGAGTAAATCATGACTGAAAGTTTAGCTGATTTTTTTGTGGAATTGTTTCGCGATAAAATCCCGAATGAACTGATTATATTCGTCATATCGATGATTCCGATTCTGGAACTCAGAGGCGGTATGATCGCGGCGAGCCTGCTCAAGGTGGATTTGCTGCCCGCGTTTTTCATCTGCTACATCGGCAATATTGTTCCGATTCCGTTTATTCTGTTATTCATCCGCAAAATATTCCAGTTTTTGAGGGATAAAAAAGGCTTTTCGAAAATAATCGAAAAGCTTGAGGTTCGCTCGATGCGTAAAAGTGAACAGGTTCAGCGCTGGCGCGACTGGGGGCTTTTAATATTTGTCGCGGTGCCGCTGCCGGGTACCGGCGGTTGGACCGGGGCGCTTATCGCGGCCTTGATGGATATGCGCATTAAAAAATCGTTTCCGATTATCGCTGCCGGGGTTCTTATTGCGGGGGTAATTATGGCAGTATTAACCTATGGTATCCCGACACTGCTTGGATTGAAATAAGCTACAGCAGACCAAACAATTCCCGCGCGTTTCTTGCCGTTAAGTCAAGCAGTGCCTGTATTTCCAGTCCGCGCTCCATCGCGATTTTCTCCGCTGTGTAAGCTATCATAGAAGAGTCACAGCGATTCCCTCTATAAGGCACAGGTGCCATATAGGGGCAGTCGGTTTCAATCAGCAGCCGTTCGGCGGGCACAAAGCGTGCCGCTTCGAGCGGCTTTTTTGCGTTTTTAAAGGTAACCGCGCCGCCAAGCCCGATGTACAATCCGAGTTTTATCAGTTCGGCCGCTGTTTCAACACTGCCGGAAAAGCAGTGCATCACACCATGCGGCTTATATTTTTTGAGCAGTTGCAGGGTGTCTTCGTGCGCTTCCCTATCGTGCACAATAACCGGCAAGCCGAGTTGTACCGCCAGCGCGAGCTGCGTTTCAAAAACCTGTTTTTGGACATCGCGCGGTGAAAAATCGTAATGGTAATCAAGGCCGATTTCACCGATCGCGACACATTTATTTGCAGTTGTGATCAAAGGCAGTTCTTGAAGAAAAGCGTTGGTTTCGCTGTTGCTCGCGCTGTGCGGGTGTACACCGCAGGCGGCATAGATGAATGAAAAGGTTTCACTCAGTTCAAGGCTGCTTAAACTGCTTTCTCTATCGCTGCCGCAGTTAACAACCCCGCAAACACCTTGTGCCGGCAGGCCGGTAAGAACTTCTTCGCGGTCTGCGTCAAAGGCTTCATCATCATAGTGGGCGTGGCTGTCAAATATATTGTAAATCATCTGATTTTGGCACCCGGGGGCATTCCGTCTACAAAAACAACCTTCACATCATTGTCCGCGCAGTCTGCCGCTAAAATCATACCTTGGCTTTCAATACCGCACAGGACAGCAGGTTTCAGGTTGGCGACAAGGATAACGCTTTTGCCGGTTAAATCCTCGGGGCGGTACCACTGCGCAATACCGGACGCAACGGTACGCGGCACCCCGCTGCCGTCATCAAGGGTCAAGCAAAGGAGTTTTTTTGCTTTTTTTACGGGTTCGCAGGCGATTATTTTAGCGGCTTTTAACGCCACCTTCGCGAAATCCTCAATATCGATCATAGCGATACCAGCCGGCTTTTCACCGCTTTCCGGTTGCGGCACGGCAGTTTGTGCGTCAAGGCTTTCCATCTCTTTCGCAAGGTCTATCCGCGGGAAAATGATTTCTCCTTTTTTAACCGTCAATCCGTCAGGCAGGAGACCCCATTTGCTGGCGTCTGCCCAGGATGAGATATTTTCGTCCAATCCGATTTGTTTGCGGATTTTCGGCGATGTGGAGGGCATAAACGGTTCCAGCAGAACGGAGATAACCCGGATACACTCGCAAAGGTTATAAATGACACCCGCGAGCCTTGACCGGCTTGCATCACTTTTCGCAAGTTGCCAGGGGGCGGTTTCGTCAATATATTTGTTTGTGCGGGAAACCAGCTTCCACAGTTCTGTCAGCGCGTTTGAAAACTGCAGGTTATCAAGAAAATCCTCAACGGCTTTTTGAGTCGACAGGCAAAGCGCGACAAGTCCGTCATCGAAATCCCCGGATTCGCGTCCACCGGGAATACCATCGGGGAAATACTTGTCTGCCATTGCGACTGTGCGGGAAACGAGGTTGCCAAGGTCGTTGGCGAGGTCCGCGTTAATCCGGTTTATCAATGCCTCGTTTGAAAAAATACCGTCCGAACCAAACGGAATCTCGCGCAGCAGAAAATACCTTATCGCGTCAACACCATACCGCTCGCAGAGGATCACAGGGTCGACTACATTGCCCTTGGATTTGCTCATTTTGCCGCCTTCCAGCAGCAGCCAGCCGTGCCCGTAGACTTTATCGGGCAAAGGCTCACCCAGGGACATGAGCATCGCAGGCCAGATAATTGTATGAAAGCGTACAATTTCTTTCCCCACTAAATGCACATCCGCCGGCCAATATTTTTTATACAGGCTGTCATCGTCCGACCCGTAGCCCAGGGCTGTGATGTAGTTGGACAAGGCATCCACCCATACATAAACCACATGGTCTTTATTGAAAGTGACGGGCACCCCCCATTTGAAGGTAGTTCGCGATACACACAAATCTTCAAGGCCGGGCTTGATAAAATTGTTGACCATTTCATTGAGCCGGCTTTTCGGCTCGATAAAATCAGGATGAGATTCGTAATAAGCGAGCAGTTTGTCCGCATAAGCCGATAGCCTGAAAAAGTACGCTTCTTCCCGCGCTGCGGCAACATCGCAGCCGCAGTCGGGGCACTTGCCTTCAACCACCTGTGTCTGGGTCCAAAAGGCTTCACAGGGTTTGCAGTACAGCCCCTCGTAATTGCCCATATATATGTCGCCGTTTTCATAGAGTTTTTCAAATATTTTTTGCACAGCTGCTTCGTGATAATTGTCTGTTGTTCTGATGAACTTGTCGTTGCTGATGTTCATAAGCTGCCAAAGCTCAATAATGCCGGCAACAATTTTGTCGACATATTCTTTGGGGCTGACACCTGCGTCCCTTGCTTTGTCTTCAATTTTCTGCCCGTGCTCGTCTGTGCCGGTTAAGAACATTACATCATAACCCTGTCTTCTTTTGTAACGCGCCATGGCATCGGCGGCAACGGTGGTGTAACTGTGCCCGATATGCAGCTTGCCCGATGGGTAGTAGATAGGGGTGGTGATGTAAAAAGTTTTTTGGTTCATCGTGTATACGACCTTTCAGTTGAATAAGGTGTTACAATTATAACATTATTTTGGCATATTTCAAGCAGAGGTTTTACTTTGACGGAATCGGGCATTGTCGTGCGGTTAAATTATGCTCTTATTTTAAGAATAATTTGACATACCAAGTGCTTTGTGTTATTTTATACCTGTGTAATAGTAACCTTATTATAGTGTTGCCCCGGATTTTATAAACCAGATGGAGGGTATTTGAATGTGTAAACCCAAACGAATTCTCAGCTTGCTCATGGTTATGACAATGGTTATCGGCACAGTCAGCATTGGCTTCAACGCTATTGCTGCCGGTGCACAGCCGCAGGCGGTAACTCCTTTTAACGCCTCACAATTCCGCAGACCGGCGCCCGATATTACCCTTGATGTGACCGATGTCACAAGGGTCGGCGCATCCGGTGATACGATGGGCAGCGGCACAACTATTAAAAAAGCAACGCCGTCCGGTGTGCCCTTTATTACCGGGTCATATGCCGCCCAGGCTTATGACGGTGAAACCCCGCAGTGGCCCTCAATTGCTTTCACATCTTCCGTGCCGGTTGATATAATTTCTGTTGCGATCACCGGGGCGAGCGCCTCGCCGACGCAAACCTCAGGCTTATTATCCAACACCACTGCCGCCTCCTGGGAAATCAGGGGCGGCACCGCCACGGCAGGCGATGTGATTAAAATTACCATCACCTATACCTATACCTGGAATAACCCATACACCGGTGTATCGGTTACTGACACCTATGCCACCAACGGCTTTTCTTATGTTGAAAACATTATTTTCCCTGCGGGTATCTGGGCGTTTACCTCCGCTTATAGCAATGTTGATAATGCCGCGGATGTGCCTTATGTCGGCAGACTGCTGGGCAAGGGTGTCTATGGCAACACCATCGGGGAAGCCGCGGACGGCGGTGAATACAGCTCCGGTTATTTTGATTTTTCAACCAATGCCCGTGTTGATGACGGCGACACAACCATCCCGAAGAGAACAATGTTGATAGCAGATCCGCCGCATGAAGGCGCTTACGACCAATATATTGCTGACGGACAGGGCACCTATGCCGGCGGAGATCCCAGACGCGGCAAAACCACGGTATATTTGGACACCAGTGCGCAAAGCCTGCAATCCAACAACTTCAGGATGCATTTCTTTATCCACACCAATCCAAGGTCCACTGACGCTAACAAAGATTTAACATACGAAACCATCCATGTCAGGGATGGCGATGTCGCGTTCACCGGCGACACGGGCAATGTGCTCGGTGCGAGCAGTACCGGCGCTTTGGCAGCCCTTAATCCGACCGGTCCGGTTGACGGCACAACAGCCACCGGCGGCGGTTTCTTAACAGCAGGCATGCAGACCCGTTCTACCCTTTACGGCACCGGCGCGGCAGGCAGCTACACGCTTGTTACACAATGGACAGGCAGAGGCGACAAGCCCGGCACTGGCACCCCGAACTGGATGCAGTATTACCATGCGGTTACTGTCGAGATCGTTCGCGTAACCAAAGCAACACTTCGCGCGGCGTTGAATACGGCAATCGGCACCACCACCAAAACAATAACGGGGTCAAACGGAGTCACCACGATTGTAACAGCAAACGGTTCGGATCCCGAAAACGGCGGGCTTATTAATGACGGCAAGGGCAAAAATCCGCAAAGCTGGTATTATTCAGCCGGCTGGAATCTCTTCAGCGGTTACTATGATGACGCTTGGAAAAAGATCCATCAGCCCAACGCGAGCCAGGCACTGATCAACACTTCACTCAACAACATCAACGGCGGCTATGTCAGCCTTGTTTTGGCAGGAGCGAACTACACAAACCGCACCTCACAATACCTCACAACGGGCTTGGGCAACACATTTTATAGTTCGTCGGTTAGTCCGTTGGGTACAATCGTTACGGCCGTTCAGAATGCCGACATTTCCTTTAACCCGAAACTGCGGCTTTGGAAGGCCGGAAACTATTCGAACTATACCGATCCCAGCAGACAGGCACTGGAAGAAGCGTATACCGCCGCGGTGGCTTGTCAGACGGCAAACTATAATGTGCTTTATCAACTTTATGTGGACTACTGCGCGAAACAATTACAGGATGCGGTGAACAACCTGGTCTTCAAACCGAACACTTTAACTTTTGATGCCAACGGCGGCTCCGGTACGATGGCCGCACAGGCAATTGATGCCGGAAGCACAGCAAATCTTTTTACCAACAGTTTTGCCCGGTTGGGCTACACCTTCATAGGTTGGTCAACGACGGCGGACGGGGATGTTGTTTTTGCCGACGGCGCGAGCTACACCATGGGGGACAGCGACGCGGTGCTCTTTGCGCAATGGACTGCCAACAACTACACTGTTGTTTATAACGGCAACGGCAGTTCGGGCGGAACGACAATCAGTTCAACGCATACCTATGATGCCGCGAAAACATTGAATGCAAACGGCTATTCAAAGACCGGCTACACATTCACGGGGTGGGGAACCGGTCCGTTAGACGCGACGCCGGCCTATGCCAATCAAGAGTCTGTGATAAATCTGATTTCCCAACCCGGCGGCACCATTACATTATACGCGCTCTGGGCGCCGAGTGTTTATACCATCACTTTTGACGCGAATGGCGGTACAGGTGCCATGTCAAGCCAGTCAATCGCCTATCTGTCAAGCGCGTCCCTCAGGCCAAACAATTATACAATGGTCGGTAAAACTTTCAGAGGATGGGCGACCACACAGGCCAACGCGGATGCGGGCATTGTCTCTTATTCGGACGGCGCGGTATATACCATGAGTGCGCCGGACAATAAGACGCTTTACGCCGCTTGGAACTCCAGTTCCTACGCCATCAGTTTTAATCCCAATGCATCCGGCGTATCCGGGTCCATGCCCCCTCAAAATCTGCCATTCGGTCAGACCGCGAATCTGAACGCCAACACTTTCTCCAGGTTGGGCTATATCTTCCTGGGTTGGGCAAACACCCAGTTCGGTGCCAAAGCCTTTAATGACGGCGCGAGTTTCACCATGAATACCGAAGGCGCAAATCTTTATGCCAAATGGAACCCGATTGTTTATTCGGTGGTTTATAATGCCAACGGCGGCTCATCCGCTCCGGCACCCAATGCTGCCGCTTATGATGTTGAATTTGTTATTCCTTCCGCTGAACCTGTCAGAGCGGGCTACAGTTTCCTCGGTTGGGCGCTATCACCCAGCGCCGGCACAACAGACTTTATTACCGGGCAGAGTGTGACGAACCTCACAACCAATAACGGCGCCACCATTAACCTTTACGCGATTTGGCTGCCAAACACCAACACAACATATAAAGTGGAGCATTATCAGGAGAATTTGTCCGGCGGCTATACGCTGTATCAAACAACAACGCAAATCGGAACAACCGCGGCAATCGGGGTTGCGATTTATAAAACCTATCAAGGTTTTGTGTCCAACACCACTTATCCGTCATCCCTGAGTTCCGGCATCATTATCGGCAACGGCAGTTTAATTTTGCGGGTTTATTATGACAGAATCAGCTATTTAATATCCTTCAACACCAATGGCGGCAGCACAGTTGCGTCTGTCAGCGGCAAATACGGCACCCCGCTCGAAACACCGGCGAACCCGGTTCGTGTCGGCTATACCTTTAACGGCTGGTCACCGATTGTTCCCTCAACCATTCCCGCGGCAAATCTGGCGGTGAACGCGCAGTGGACAGCAAACCAATATAACATCGTTTACAACGGCAACGGAGCAACCAGCGGCACCATGCCCGCGCAAAGTGTTACCTTCGGTTCCGGCACGGTGCTCAGCCCCAACAGCTTTTTCAGAAGCGGTTATACTTTTAACGGTTGGTCAACTACATCCGCAGGCGGGAAAGAGTACAACGACGGGATCAGCTTCACCATGCAAACCACCGGGATAACGCTGTATGCTGTGTGGGTCCCCGCAGCCGGTACAGAATTCAAGGTCGAGCATTACCTGCAAAGTATCAGCGGCGCTTCATACAGCCTCGGGCAAACAACCATTCAAACGGGGACAACGGGTGATATCGGTTGGGCGCAATGGCAGTCTATCCCGGGTTTCACGACCAACCCCGGTCACACTGGCAATCTTGTCGCGGGAATCATCGCCGGCGACGGCAATTTGACCTTACGACTCTATTACGACAGAAACACCTTTACCGTAACATTCAGCGGAGCAGACGGCATAAACCCCATAACCGCCAAGGTCGGTGAAAGTGTTACAGGACCCGCGGCGCCCTCCAAAACCGGCTATACATTTAACGGCTGGGCAAAGGACGAACAGCTCACTCAAATCGTCACTTGGCCGTATCAGATGGAGGCTTTTAATTCAACATTTTATGCCAAATGGACACCAAATAACTACACGGTATCCTTTGACCCGACAGGCGGCAGAATCAATAATACGACCGGTGTTAAAAACTCCACAGTCAGTTACGGTAAAACTTACGGTGCAGGCACCCTCGGTTTCCCGGCACCTGTTAAAACCGGCTACACCTTCAATGGATGGTTTACAGCTGCGAGTGTTATCGTGTATGCGGACACTGTCTATCAAATTACTGCCGCGCAAACGCTCACTGCATCCTGGTCAATTAACGCTTACACGGTAAACTTTGACCTCAACGGCGGCAGCACAACCACGCCGGCAGCCGTTACGAATGTCTACGGCACCCCGATCGGTCTGCCGACAAGCGGCTTCGCGAACGCAAGGCCCGGCTACAGTTTCCTTGGCTGGAATACCTCCCCGGCGGCAACGACAGCACTCAGCTCCTACTCCATGCCCGAGGGCGGCGCGACGCTGTACGCTGTTTGGCAGGTCAGAAGTTACACCGTGAGTTTCAACCTCAATGGCGGTAACGGAGCAACACCGTCACCGGTTACGGCGAATTTTGGAACGGCGGTCGATATCAGCATGACCGGTTATACAAAAACCGGCTTTACCTTCGGCGGTTGGGCAGCAACAGCGAGCGGAACACTGACGGATAGGCTGACGAATTACTCCATGCCTTCCGCAAACTCAACACTATACGCCATTTGGGTGCCTAACTCACACACCATTACACTATTTTCAAACGGCGGTACCGGCCCGACCTCGGTGCAGATTCCAACCGTGGTGAATGCAACAGTAGATCTGTCGGCGTATAATAACTATTCAAAAGCAGGGTACAGTTTTATCGGCTGGAACACCAGCCAAACCGCTACCACCGGCTTCTGGTCTTACCAAGCGCCCACAACATCAACAACGCTGCTGTTTGCCATCTATGTGCCTATTGAGAATGTGACCATATCCTTCAATCTCAACGGCGGCAGCGGTACCGTACCGGGTGGGCAAACCGGCGCACCCGGCACAGCGGTTGCCCTTCCGCCGCAGGGGAATATCGTTCGGCAGTATTACAGTTTTCTCGGCTGGGCGTTATCATCTTCCGCAACAACACCGCTTGCAAGTTATATCATCCCGTCCGCCAACACAACCTTATACGCTGTTTGGGGCAGAGTGCCCGTTACACTCACAGCGAAAGGCGGTTCGGCAACCGT
Organism: uncultured Eubacteriales bacterium; assembly: GCA_964612185.1. Classification (GTDB taxonomy): domain Bacteria; phylum Bacillota; class Clostridia; order Oscillospirales; family Acutalibacteraceae; genus UBA1447. The sequence continues at coordinate 27,208 of CAZTCR010000015.1, read as the reverse complement.
GCTGGATGACAGCAAGGGATTTATCTACGGCATTCAACCGGGGACAACATCGGGTGATTTTGCAGGCAATTATGTGCAGATGACCGGCGACGGCGAACTTCGCTTCACATACCATAGCGGCTCGTTTGGCACCGGCACAAAAGTTGAACTCGTTGACCTGGCAACAAGCGCTGTATTAAAAACTTATTACATTGTCATCTTCGGCGATGTGGACGGTGACGGCGATGCCAACGAAGTCGACGCGGCACTTCTCCGTTCAGCCGCCTCTTACCAGAGTGCTTTTGAGGAAGAGTCAATCTTCCGCTTGGCAGCGGACATCAACGGCGACGGAATTATTGACGCGTTGGATGTCAATTTGATGAATGCCTATATTCACCAGGTTGGGACAATCAGCCAAAGTAAACCCGGAGCGTAATTCAAAATAGGAAGAACAACCAATGTTCATTTGTTTTGCTGGCAACCGCGAAATCATCTGTTTCGCGGTTGCCTTTTCATGTTTATGATCTGCTAAATTTGTTATTTTTCCCTATAGGTTATATTATTTCAAGGCTTTGTACTATACTATAATCGTATTTGTATGTTCATTTGGCTTGTTAACCAATCAAAATCGGAGGCATAATATGACTATTAAAAAGCGCATTCTCAGTTTACTGCTCGCATTGGTAATGCTTGCGGCATTGTTACCCCCATCCATGTTGAAATCTTCGGCAGCCTTTTCTGGTGCCTTGCAGTTCGACACAGCCGGAAAATTTACGGTGATGCAGATTGCGGATATTCAGTCAAATACCGCCATCGGTTTAAGCTCAAGGGTGATTACGCTGCTTGAAAACGCGATTGCCAGATATCAGCCTGATCTCTGCGTTTTTACCGGAGACAATCAAACCGGCGGTAGTTTAAACTACAAGTCTGTCATCAACAAGTTTCTTGCCCCGCTCATTGATACAAATACCAAATTTGCTGTAACATTCGGCAATCATGAGGAAGACGGAACACCAAAGGTATCCAAACAGACGCAATATGATTACTATATGTCGAGGGGCGGTAATAATGCTGTTGACCATGATATTGATGCATTAAGCGGCGTTGGCAGCGGCGCAATTCCGATATATCCAAACGGTCAGGCAAGCGGAACACCGGCATTTCAAGTTTACTTGATGGACTCCGGTATGTACGCATCATCCGGTTATGACTGCCCTTATACGGATCAGGTTGATTATTATGTTCAAAGAAGTTTAACTTATCCGAATGTGCCTTCTCTCTGGTATATGCACATCATTGTGCCGGATGTTTTTTATGAAACCATGACAACTGTCAACAACGGTACGCAAGGCCAGAGCGGGAACGGTTCTGCGTTTGGCAGCCAAACCTGGTATTTACAGACTGACCGGATTAACTGGGCAAAATCAGCACCGGAAACAACGATCCCAAATATCTATAAAGAATTACCTTGTCCCGCTAATGAATCAACCTACACAAGCAGCGCACACCGCTCATCCCCTGCATATGGCAGCAAAACGCTTTACGAGTCCTGGGTTGCCTACGGCAATATGCTCGGCACTTATTACGGGCATGACCACAAAAACTCTTTTGTGACGACAACAGATGACGGTATTGACATCGGTTACGGCAAAGCCCCGACGCTGGCATCCTACAATGACGGAAATCCGGGATTGCGTATTTTTCAACTTGATGTGAACGGCACTTACACCTCCGAATCGGTCACCGAGGCGGATTTGGCGAAAGCAATGGTTTCCTTTGACGCGAACGGCGGCACGGGCGACATGTCAAATCAGTATATCGCCAAAAACTCATCGGCAGCGCTCAAGAGCAACACCTATACACGCAACGGCTATTCCTTTGCCGGTTGGTCAACATCCCCTTCAGGCGGCGTATCATACGCTGACGGAGCAAATATTACCGTGGGTACGGCGGATATCAAACTTTACGCGCAGTGGGAACAGATGACATTCATCAACATTGCATTCGACGCAAACGGCGGCAGCGGGGGGACAGGCCCGACACCGATGATTTTTGGCACGCCGCTGACAGCGCCGGCCGTCACAAGAACCGGCTATACCTTCAATGATTGGCAGCCGCATGTGCCTGCCTTTGTCCCGTCCTCGGACACAACCTTTACAGCCCAATGGTCGGCTAACACCTATACTGTTCATTACGATGCCAACGGCGGCAGCGGCAGCACCGCAAGTTCATCCCATACCTATGACACCCCCAAGACGCTGACAAACAACGGTTTTTCAAAACCGGGGTATTCTTTTACCGGCTGGGCGTCGTCTGCCGGCGGGCTTCCTCTCTTCGCAGACGGGGATACAGTGATGAATTTAATAGCCGGTCAGAACGATGCAGTAACTCTTTACGCGGTTTGGAAATTGGACGCGGCGCTAACCGCCGGTCAAGGTGTATCAACGGTTGTTGATAATACCGCGGGGTTGATATACGGGCTTGAACCGGGCATCACAGGGAATGATTTTGCAAACAATTTTGTTGAAGTGGTTGGAGACGCAAGACTTGTTGTCACACAGAACTCCGGCGGGTTCGGAACCGGTACAACAGTTGACCTTGTCGACAATACAACCGGGGATATTATCGCATCCTATACGATTCTGATATTCGGGGATGTCAACGGTGATGGAACAGTAGACAGCCTGGACGCCGGTTTGATGGTTGATGTTGAAAACTATCTTATTAATTGGGACGACCCGGCGTTTGGTGTCTTTCGGCAAGCAGGGGATTTGAATGGTGACGGTAAGGTGGACGCTATGGATGCCGGCTTGATGGTCGATTTTGAAAACTATTTGCTGAGCATCGATCAGGCCGCCGGTACAGTTGTGTAATGACATAGTTCGCGGGTTTGTAACCGGTGCTTATGGACCGGTTCGTTACGATAAAACAATCAAATACATGGAGGCTTATTATGTCAAAGTACAAACGGATTTTAAGTGTGGCGTTAGCAATAGCGCTGATTGCCGCAGCGGCACCATGGTCAGCCTTAAAAGTATCGGCCGCTTTTACCGGTTCGTTCCAGTTTGACGAAAAGGGCAAGTTTACCGTCATGCAAATCACCGACATACAGGATAACGCAAGTGTCGACAGTCGCATTGTTAATGTCATCACCAAGGCGATTGCCCGCTACAGCCCGGATCTTGTTGTCTTTACGGGGGATAACCATGCCGGGATGATATCGGAAACGGCTTTTCAGAGTTCGGTCAATCAGTTTCTCGCTCCGCTTTTGGCAACCAACACAAAATTCGCCGTTACCTTTGGCAATCACGACAATGACAAACTTCCTGTAATCGGAACAAATGCCGGTACGCTACAGGCACAATACGATTACTTCAAATCCCGCGGAGCCGGTAATTTTGTCGACCACGATGTTGTATCGCTCGATGGGGTCGGCAGCGGCGTTATTCCGATTTATCAAAACGGGCAGACAAGCGGTACTCCCGCTTATCAGGTTTATCTGATGGACTCGAACGATGCCCCTTCCTCCGGTTCCTACGACAGCCCCTATACCAGTCAAATCGATTACTACATTCAACGGAGCATCAATTATCCCGATGTGCCGTCCCTCTGGTTTATGCACATCATTGTGCCGGATATCTATACAAAAGCGATGACGATCGACGATTCCGGCAAAGTTGGCGGGGCGTCGCCTTTCAGCAGCAATAAATGGGCATTAAGCCCTGCTTTCATCAACTGGGAAAGGTCTTCCTCATCTGTATACGCGGACATTTACAGGGAAGGTCCCTGTTCGGCTGACCAAAGCGTTTACGAGTCTGCCGCTCACCGATCATCATCGGGTTACGGTAGCAAAACACTGTACGAGGCATGGCGGGACTACGGCAATCTCAAAGGTTCTTATTTCGGCCATGACCACCTCAATGAATTTACCGTTACAACCGCTGATGGTATTGATTTGGGGTATGGAGATTCGACCGGCTTACTAATCGGATACAAAGACGATGACCCGGGCGTCAGTGTATATGAGCTTGATGCTAACGGTTCCTATACAACGGAGTTTTCAGCTGAAACAGATCTTGATAAAGTGATGGTTTCTTTTGACGCGAACAGCGGCACCGGTTCAATGAAAAGCCAACTGATTGCCAAAAATTCCACGGCACCCCTTGCAGTCAATACAGGCATAACAAAAACGGGCTACACTTTCGGCGGTTGGAATACCAAAGCTGACGGGACAGGAACACCGTATGCCAACGGCGCCAATATCTCAGTTGCTTCAGCAGATTTCAAGTTATATGCCGTGTGGGAACAGAACACGATGATCACCTTTAACGCGAACGGCGGTACGGGCGGTTTCGGTCCGGTTTCTATGCAGGCCGGTATAACGCTTACCGCGCCTGCTGTAACAAAAACCGGATACACTTTAACCGGCTGGTTGCCCGAAGTGCCCGCGACGGTTCCTGTATTTGACACCACTTATGTCGCACAGTGGAGTATTAACAATTATACGGTAGTCTTTGACGCCAATGGCGGGGATGGCGGCAGCAGTGCGTCTATGGAATACGCGTCAGCGCTTTCGGCCCCTGCTGTTGGCAGAACCGGCTATACTTTTACCGGCTGGGAGCCGGCAGTACCCGCGACGGTGCCTGCTCAGAATAGCATCTTTACCGCACAATGGCAAATCAACAACTACTCCATCACCTTTGACGCGAACGGCGGTGAAGGCGGCACGGTTGCATCCATGCCATATGGCGATACGCTCCAGGCGCCCGTGGTAAATAAAATCGGCAACACTTTTAACGGCTGGCTGCCTGCTGTCCCGGAGACGGTTCCGGCAGAAAATACGGTCTATACCGCGCAATGGATTGTCAACAGTTACAATGCTGTGTTTGACGCCAACGGGGGTGAAGGTGGTACGGCCGGGCCGGTGTTCTATGGTACAACGCTTGAAGCCCCGGCGGTAACAAGATTTGGCTATAAGCTTACCGGCTGGGACCCCGTAATACCGGAAACGATGCCGGCGAATGATGTGACCTATACGGCGCTGTGGGAACCGGCATTATACGCTTACACCTTTGATCCGGGCGGCGGCACAGGCGGCAGAAGCGGTATGTTTTATTTGTGGGACGATCTTGCTTCATTTGTGCCGGCTGTGACCAGAACCGGATACACCTTTACCGGCTGGTCACCGGAAATACCCGCGATTACTCCTGCCAATGATGTATATTTTACCGCGTTGTGGAGCATTAACAGTTACACGATCGCTTTTAACGCGAACGGCGGCACCGGCAGCACAAGTGCCGTGATGGTTTATGGCACACCCCTTGCCGCGCCTGCGGTATACAGACAAGGGTTTACCCTGACCGGTTGGTCACCGGCGTTGCCGGACACCGTTCCGGCCGGCAATATTACCTATACGGCTGTATGGGCTGTTAGCACATACAGGATAACTTTTGACGCCAACGGCGGCACGGGCGGTACAAGTGAGTTGATAGCCTACGGCGCTTCAATCGTCCCGCCGACTGTGACAAGAGCAAACCATATTTTTATCGGTTGGACACCGGAAGTTGCGGCGATTGTGGGCGAAACGGATTTGACCTATACGGCGCTCTGGCAATCCATACCGCCGACCATACTCCCCAAGGCTGACTCAACAACGATTATTGACAGCGATGAATTCTTCATCTATGGGTTAAGATCCGGTTTGACGGCGGAGCAGTTTGAAAGCAACTTTGTATACCTGAGCGGCAACGGCAGTTTTGTCTACTCCACCTCCGGGCTATTGGGGACAGGGACAAAAGTCGACTTGATTGACAATAACACCGGGTTGGTTATTCACACCTATACAGTTATTATATTCGGCGATGTCAACGGCGACGGTAATATAGATGACGGTGACAGCGGCCAAATTGTTGACCAAGAAAGCTATCTCTATAATTGGAGCAATAACCCCGAAAAACTTCGCGCAGGGGATGTGAACGGTGACGGGGAAGTTGACTCGTTGGATGCCGGCATCATTACCGATGTTCTCAACTATATGATGAAAATCAATCAGGTGACCGGGATTTATTTTACACCATAACAAAGCCAGCGGCAGCAAGCGGTAAAGAATAAACAATAAACAATGAACAAGCGGTTAAAGCTTTATGCCGAAATCGCTTGTTCTTTATTGCCCTTATATGATAGAATATAGATGAGAGTTCTTTGCAGGTGAGTTGGTCATCGCCGGAGGGATTATTTTGACGATTAATAAACGCATAGTAGCTTTCTTATGTTCACTGCTCATGCTGGCGTCCATAATCCCGTGGTCTGCGATAAACGCCGCGGCGTCATTTGACGGGGTACTGCAGTTTAACGGGGAAGGTAAGTTCACCGTCATGCAACTTGCAGACATACAAGAGAACAAGGATGTGGATCCGGGCACAATCGACCTCATTACCAAAGCAATTGCCCGCTACAGCCCCGATTTGATTATTTTAACGGGTGATAATATTAAAGGGCTGATTTCCGCCAACAGTTTCCGGGCTGCAGTTGATCAGTTTCTCGCGCCGATACTGGCATCCTGCACCAAATTCGCTGTCACTTTCGGGAACCATGACGACCTCGGTGCCTGGCCTGTTAACCCGGGTACCAGGGAAGAACAGTATGCCTATTACAAGCAAAAAGGCGGCAGTTTGTTTGTTGATCACGATATCCCCGCCCTGGACGGAACGGGCAGCGGTTCGATCCCGCTATTTCCCTTCGGAAAAACCTACGGGGTACCTGCTTTTCAGTTGTTTTTAATGGATTCCGGCGGATATATCAATGTCACGCTCGACCTTGACGCCGTGAGAACCTCCCAGATTGACTATTATATAACAACGAACCCGTCGGTTCCCTGCCTTTGGTTTCAACACATTCCGGTTCCGGATTTTTACAACTTGCTTTTTCAGGTGCCGCAGGGAACACCAAATTCTTTTGAGGGAAGCCACAAGCCTTTCAAAGATTATACCTGGGCAATGAATACCTCGTTGATTGATTGGAAGGCGAGCGGTTCGACGAATATTGCCGAGATTTACAAAGAAGCACCCGGCCCGACGGATCTCGCCACTTATCAAGAACAGGGGTATCGTTCATCGCCGGCTTACGGCGGCAAAACTTTGCATGAGTCTTGGCTGGCTAACGGGAATATGAAAGGCGCATTTTTCGGACATAACCATAACAATTCTTTCGTTGGCAAAACCGCTGACGGGATAATACTTGGCTATGCGAAGGGCGCGACACTGGAAGCCTATAATGACGGAGACCCCGGTGTGAGGGTATTTGAAATTAACGAGAGCGGCAGTTATACCACCATCAGCGCAACGCGTTCAACCCTGGACAATTATCCGGTCGGGGATTATTCTGCGGTGAACAATGCCGTTGCCGCAGCCCGGCTGACGATTGACGGCAAAGCATATTACAGAGCCAACGAGATTAGCGACCCCGACTATTATAATCCTTTAAGCAATACAATCGGTGACGGTCTGTATCCTTCATCTTCTTTTATCAACGACGCGCACGATCTTGCATTCGCAATCGGGTCGGTTGAGCATAATCTTGATACACGCTCACAACATTTGATCGACGCGTTTGCTGCATCTATTACAGCCGCCTGGCAGTCATTGCGTCTCAAAGACGCTGATTATTCCGCTGTCTTCGATTTATTTGCCTGTGAAAATGGGAACAAGATTCTCGCTCCGCCACATTACAGCCTTACGCATACCGGGCAGCTGCTGCCGGCTTCATATTATACCGACAACACCCTTGAAGAATGGTATACGGCAAAAAATTCGATACGGTTTAACCTCAAAACACCGGAACAAGCCGCTGTCAACGCAATGGCCGGTTCACTCGCAGTGGCATACGAGGCGTTGCGGCTGAAACCGGCGTATGAACACGGGAATTTAGCAGCCGCGCCCGGTACGACAACGGTTGTAAATGACGGTAGTTCATATATATACGGTCTTTTTCCGGGCATCACACCGAGCGAATTCGAAGGCGGATTTGTCAGCATTTACGGCAACGGACACCTTGCGTACGATTATCAGCCGCAGGGCTTTGGTACGGGCACAAAAATCTATTTTGTAGACAATATGACAAATGCAGTTATCCATACTTACACACTGCTGATTTTTGGGGATGTCAATGGTGACGGCAATGTGGACGATGGCGACAGCGGCCAGATTGTGGACCATGAAAACTATCTTTATAACTGGAACGGCAATCCCGAAAAGCTCCGAGCCGGCGATGTTAATGGGGATGGTATCATTGATTCAATCGATGCGGGCATTGTAACCGATGTGCAGAATTACCTGATGAGTATCGATCAGATAACCGGCAGATATTATTAGCTTATTGAATGCCGGATGTGCGATCTGGCCCGCGGTCTTCATTTGGGGAATCAATCGCACATATTTAAGTAAAAAATTATTTTTATTGGGGGAAATGGAGTCTTTTCATTTTTAATAAGAGGCGTATTGAAACTGTAATACGAAAAAACGGAGGAAATCATGAGTAAAAAAAGACGGTTATTAAGCATCGTAACGGCATTTGCCATACTGGCGGCATTGGCTCCATGGGCATCTGTTAGAACACAGGCATCTTTTGCGGGAACATTTAATTTTGACAATGACGGCAAATTTACCGTCATGCAGATAACGGATATCCAATCCGGCACAGATGTTCCGTCAAGAGTCACGACAGCCCTTTCAAACGCCATCGCACGATATAAGCCGGATCTCGCGGTGTTTACCGGCGATAATGTTATTGAGTCGATTGTGACTGAATCAAATTTTAGGTCGGTTGTAAACGCTATTGTCGCTCCGCTCAACAACACCAACACCAAATTTGCCGTAACCTTCGGCAACCATGACGATGAAGGCCCCGGTGCTCCGGATAAGTCGAAGCAATACGATTACTACAAAACTGCCGGCGGAAGCAATTTTGTCGATCATGATGTTTCTGCGCTTTCCGGTGTGGGCAGCGGTGTCATTCCCATCTATGCAAATGGCCAAACAGACGGTACACCTGCATACCAAGTTTATCTCATGGATTCCGGCAGCGATCCGTCTACCGGTTCTTATGATGCCTGTTACACAGATCAGGTAAATTATTATATTCAAAAAAGCGAAATGTACCCCAATGTGCCTTCTCTCTGGTTCCAGCATATTATGGTGCCCGATATTTATTCGCGCTGTATGACAACAACCGACAACGGAACCGGCGTTTCTTTCACGGGAACCGGTTCGTTTTCCGGCAGCAAATGGTATCTTGATGCCGCGAAGATTAAGTGGCCGGCGTGTTCATCAGACACTGTCTCGGATTTCTATAACGAAGCACCGGCTCCTTGCACAACCTCCTTGTATGAAGCGGCAGCTCACCGTTCTTCACCGTCTTACGGAAGTAAAACATTATACGAGTCGTGGGCTGCTTACGGTAATTTAAAAGGCGCTTATTTTGGTCATGACCACCTGAATGAATTTACGGTGACAACAGCGGACGGAATTGACCTTGGTTACGGCGAATGTTCGGGGCTGTATAAGACCCTTGGTGTATATGCTTATAATGACAACAATCCCGGTGTCAGCATCTATGAACTTAATATCGACGGAACCTATACAAATGAATTTGTAGCGGAAAGTGACCTTGCTGTTCCGGTAATTGACCCATCTTTACCAACCGGCGGCACCTTTAGGGTTCATGTTGTTACAAAAAAGAATGGTATTACCGGTCCATATGACTGCGGAACAACTGATGATGTTTATATTTACTTTTTTGATTACGAAAATCCGGCAAGTAATGCTGCCGATTATTTGTATAAGTCGCAGGACTTGGCGGGAACCGAATCAGGCGGTAGTCTTACCGGTAATGGCAATAGTGATGCGTGGACTACGCTCTTGAATGTCCCGGGTCCGACCAAAGAGTGGAAAAGTTTCCAGATACGAAAAGCATCGGGGACTGACGATTGGAACTGCGATTATTGGTATCTGTATTACACGCCGCTTGGTGGTGCGGAAGTACTGCTGGGTGGTTATAACGGCAGCGGAAATGACTGGTTTACAAACAATCCATCTTCCGAACAGGTAAACACAACATGGTTTTCGGAAAACAATCGTACGGTCACTTTTAATGGCAACGGGGCTGATGGCGGCTCGATGGCCGCACAGGATATTGTATACGGCACCGCTGATTTTTTGAGATCTAACGGATTTATAAAGACGGGTTACTCTTTTGCTGGTTGGGCAACAGCTCCAAACGGTGATGTTTCTTATCCGGATAAGGTTAAGTATCAGATGGGCACAGCTAATGTTACGATCTATGCAAAGTGGACAGCCAATACATATACTGTGGGTTACAGCGGCAACGGAAGCGATGGCGGGTCAACGGCAGATTCGGAACATACCTATGATACTATCGGGAATCTTACGCCGAACGGGTTTACACGAACCGGGTATGTGTTTGCGGGCTGGGCGACCAAAGAAGACGGCGGCGTCGAATACACCGATAGCCAGTCGGTAATCAATATTGCGGACAGCGGATCGGTTTTACTATATGCTGTTTGGCATTTTGATGGAGTTGCTCTTACGGTTAAAACGGACTCAACAACAGTGATTGATGAAACTGAGAACTTCATATTTGGCCTGGAGCCCGGCATAACAACAATTGAGTTTGAAAGCCGGTTTGTTACTGTCCTTGGCAATGGTCACATTGCTTATTCAACGACCGGTCTGCTGGGAACGGGAACTAAAGTTGACATCATCGACAACACCACGGGTGCGATAATTAAGACTTACACAATTATCATTTTCGGCGATGTTAATGGCGATGGCAATGTGGACAGCGGCGATGCAGGCACTGCAGTGGATTACGAAAACTACTTAATTAGCTGGGATACACCCGAAGATGCAGTTTTTATTTTTGCCGGTGACTTGAACGGCGATGGTTTAACAGACTCAATCGATGCCGGTATCATGGTCGATTATGAAAATTATATAACTGATATTAATCAGGCCGGGCACATCGCGTAATCAGCAGGAGTTGAGCAGTTACGCAAACACGAAAGATTGGGATATAAACAAGCGGCGGAAGCATAATGCGGAACCCGCTTGTTTTAATAATTTGAGAAATACAGCAATGGCTTATCGCTTTTGTTTTACTGTGTTTATATTTAGGAATATATCTGTTGACTTTATTTTATTTGTGTATTAGAATGTATACATAGAATAGGGTAAGTTTGTGCGGTTGTATTTGAGATGCTTGTTTTTGAGACAAGGAGATAGTTTTATGAAAAGATTAAAGAAAGAACTCAGCTGGCTTTTGGTCGTAACCCTCGTCGTCTCAAGCCTCGCGCTGGGGTTCGGTCGGCTTCAGACATCGGCGGTGCAAGCAACCAATCAAACCATTACTTATCACATTTCCATGAAGACGCAAGCGCAGGACTGCGACGGCGTCGGCACGGACTCCAACTATAAACTCCGGCTCACACAGACCGGAATTGGGGACTGGTACTCCGGCGTCATTGACGACACGGGGGACGATGACGACCAGGAGGACGGCGATGTTAACAACATGTATGTCACCGGGCCGGCGAACCTCCTTGACGCCGTATATCTGTATCAGGATAACTCCAGCGGCGGTGTATGGAAGTGGAACTATATCAATGTTTATGTCAATTTCGGCGCGGGTGAAGTGCAGATTGCCGGAATAGGCAGCGGGTCTTATAACACAAGCGGCGGTTCCATCAACCTCAGCTACAACGGCCAAATGACCAATTACAACCGGACCCTCACCTGGAACGGCAACGGCGGTACAGTCAACGGCGGTTCAAGCTATACGGTAACCGCTATTCAGGGTGCGACCTACCCCAACAACAGCACCAATGTGCCGACCAGCCTTTCCAGAACGGGCTACACCTTCACCGGATGGTCCCCGGCCATCCCTACGGTCGGCCCGAGCGCGAATACAACTTATAATGCGCAGTGGACTGCAAATACCTATACTGTGACCTTTAACGCGAATGGCGGCAGCACACCTTCGCCGGCGAGTAAAACCGTCACTTATGCCAGTACCTACGGCACACTGGCAACCACATCGCGAACGGGTTATACCTTCAACGGGTGGTATACGGCCACTTCCGGCGGGACAAAGATACTGAGCACGACGACTGTCTCGACAGTAGGCAATCATACCTTGTACGCGCAGTGGAGCATTAATCAATACAACATTTACTTTAACGGCAACGGCGGTTCCACGCCGTCCACGATAACCCAAAACTATGGCACTTCGGTATCGGTGCCATCCTCATCCAGAACAGGTTATACTTTCGCCGGATGGAGCCCTGCCTGCCCGACCACGATGCCGGCAGGCAACACGACCTGCGTGGCGCAGTGGAATGTCAACTACTATAACTTAACTTTCAACGCCAACGGCGGCTCGGGCGGTACAGGGCCGACCTCCACGGCGTACGGCGCCTCTATATCCGCGCCGGCTGTTTCAAGGTCGGGCTATACCTTAACCGGATGGTCGCCAAGCGTTCCTGCAACGATGCCCGCAGGGGATGCCACCTACACAGCCCAGTGGTCCGCGAACACCAACACACCTTATACGGTGCATCATTATGTCGTGAATGTTGCGGAAAACGGTTGGGATTATGTCGAATCGGAAACATTGTATGGGACAACCGATACGACGGTTTCGGCACCGCATAAATCATACGCGGGTTTCTATGTTTGGGATTATCCGGACGATACAGGCAACATTAATGGTGATGGCAGTACGGTGCTGATTCAGCGTTACTGGCGGTATTACTACAACATCACCTTTAACGCCAACGGCGGGTCCGGCGGCGCGGGAGCAACATCCATGATCTACGGCGGAAGCCTTTCGGCACCGTCACCGGGGACAAGAACGGGCTATACATTCACCGGCTGGTCACCGTCTGTTCCGTCAACCGTCGGCGTTGGCGATACGACCTATACGGCGCAATGGAGCATCAATCAATACTCAATAACCTTTAACGGCAACGGCGGCACGACGCCGGCCACCATTACGCAGAACTATAATACGGCGGTGTCTGTGCCGTCATCCACCAGAACGGGCTATACCTTTGCGGGCTGGTCGCCCGCCTGCCCGACCACCATGCCGGCGAACAATACAACTTGCACAGCCCAGTGGAATGTGAACACCTACTATATTATTTTCAACGCGAACAACGGCAGCGGCTCTATGAGCAACCAGGGCATCGCTTACGGCTCGTCCGCCGCGCTGACCGCTAACGCCTTCACCAGGACCGGCTACAGTTTCGCCGGTTGGAACACAGCTGCCAACGGCAGCGGTACAGCCTACGGCAACGGCGCAACCTATGGGCCGATCGGAGCCGGCAATGTAACACTATACGCGCAGTGGAGCGTCAACAATTACGCGATTACCTTTGACGCCAACGGCGGTTCGGGAGGGTGGAGCCAGTCGCTCGCCTTCGGATCGACGCTGACACCACCCGCCGTAACGAGGACGGGGTACACCTTCAGCAGCTGGTCTCCGGCTCCCCCGGCTACGGTACCCGCGGCTAATTCAACCTATACAGCCCAGTGGGCCATCAACACCTACTATATTATTTTCAACACAAACGGCGGCAGCGGCAGCATGTCCAATCAGGGGATTGTTTACGGACAATCCGCCAACCTGACAGCCAATGCTTTCAACAGAACCGGCTATTCCTTTACCGGCTGGAACACAGCATCAAACGGCAGCGGCACGGCATACGCCAATGGGGTGAGTTTCGGACCGATAGGCGCGGGCAATGTAACACTTTATGCGCAGTGGAGTATCAACAGTTACACGATTATCTTTGACGCAAACGGTGGTACGGGTGGTTGGAGTCAGTCACTTGTCTACGCTTCGTCGCTGACGCCGCCGGCAGTTACAAGAACTGGTTACACTTTCACAGGTTGGTCCCCCTCGCCGCCACCCACAGTCCCGGCTGACCACTCTACCTATATAGCACAGTGGATTATCAACAACTACACCATATCCTTCGACGAACAGGGTGGTACTGCGGTTGCCGATATTACACAGAATTTCGGTACAACGGTTACCGCGCCAGCGAACCCGACCAAGACCGGCTATACTTTTACCGGTTGGTCACCCGCGGTTCCTCCGGCTATGCCGGCAAACAACATGACCTGCGTAGCCCAGTGGACGATTAACAGCTATACGATCTCGTTTGACGAGCAGGGCGGTACAACGGTTTCTGATATTACACAGAATTTCGGCACGACGGTTACCGCGCCAGCGAACCCGACCAAAGCCGGCTATACTTTCACCGGTTGGTCACCCGCGGTTCCTCCGGTTATGCCGGCAAACAACATGACCTGCGTCGCGCAGTGGACAATCAACAGCTATACAATATCCTTTGACGAGCAGGGTGGTACTGCGGTTGCCGATATTACACAGAATTTCGGTACAACGGTCACTGCGCCGGTAAGTCCGACCAAGACAGGTTATACTTTTGGCGGCTGGTCGCCTGCGGTACCCGTGACGATGCCGGCAAACAACACAACCTGCATAGCACAGTGGACGGCGAACTCTTATACGGTGACCTATAACGGCAACGGGAGTGACGCCGGCTCAACGGCCGATTCCTCGCACACCTATGGCGTCACCGGCAACCTGACATCGAACGGCTTCATTAAAACCGGTCATAACTTCCTCGGTTGGTCAACCAGTTCCGGCGCGACAGCAGCCGATTATATGGATGGGCAAAGCGTGCTGAACCTAACAACCGGCAATGGCGATGTCGTCACCTTCTACGCTGTTTGGGCAATCGGCAGTTACCTCATCACCTTCGACGCGAATGGCGGTACGGGCGGTTGGAGCCAGTCTCTCACTTACAATTCAACCCTGACCCCGCCGACAGTGACCAGAACCGGCTATACATTCAGCAGTTGGTCGCCGTTACCACCCTCAACGGTTCCCGCGGCAAGCACCACTTATACCGCGCAGTGGGAAGCGGGCAGTTACACGGTAACATTTAACGCAAACGGCGGCTCTGTTTCGCCTGCAAGTAAAGATGTGACCTATGACAGCGCCTATGGCACGCTGCCCACACCTGACTTTGAAGGGTATTCATTCAACGGCTGGTTTACAAACACAAGCGGTGGCACTCAAATCAGCAGCGGCACAACCGTCGCAATAACTGCGGCACAAACGCTCTATGCGCAATGGACGATGATCCCCGCTGATTTTACTCCGCTTCATACGGCAATAAATATCGAATACACACCCGCCTTGGTCAATTCTTTCCCGGTTCTTTCCGGTGACGGTACCAACATGGGCAGTGTTTACGCCTACGGCAACGCCGCTCAGCGCCAGGCGGTGGCGGATGCTTATGCTGCGGCAACAGCCCTGCAGGAGACCGCGCCCGTAGCGGACACAGCGGCCAATAGGGCGGAAATAGCAGCAATCGCTCAGGCGCTATCCGATGCTATCGATATCCTGCTCGCGAATCCGAACCCCGCTGAATATACTTATGTGGATGATGAAATCGAAGCGGCCGGCTTAATCAACCTCAACCGTTATACGGATGCCTCCCTGGACGAACTCCAAGGTGCTGTGGACGCAGTAGTAGCCGGTAAGAATGCGGTTGACCAGTCAACGGTTAACGCGTATGCCACAGGGATATATGATGAAAGAGCAGGCGGCAGCGCGCTGGCAACTTACCAGGATACCAAGGCGCCGAAACTGGATGTTTTCGAAACCACCGATGCGATGATCGGGAGCGGCATAGCCGTCAATGGTTTTGACCCGGCGGACTACGGCGATATCTCCTATGTTTATCCCGGCAAAGCGTATTACACCTACTTCTGCTATACCAACAGTGAAAACCCGGCAATTCTGGTTAACATAGCCGATTTGGCGGACAGTAATGGAAAGATATCCTACCCGACCAACATGGATGTCAGCAAGGTATCGGGTTTGGTGAACGCCGGTTGGATGAGCTATACCTATGACGGCGGCACAAGAGCCGGCATGGTAACCGAAGGCAGCGCGACGGTGAATAATACCCGGTACGCCGATTACAGCATCGGGATGAACTACGACGCGTTGGGTTCCGATTACTACAAGCAATCAGGGTATCTGGTGCTCAAACCGGAATTTGTTCAGGCGGGCGGCAAACAGTTCGCGCGCTATACCATCAGCGGTGTGGATGATTCCTCCGCTTCAGGCAACACGGCAGATACGACCTCGCTTGCCGGCGGCACAACCACCTACCAAAACGGCGTGGCTATTACTACGGCAAACACAACATGGACCCCCACAGGAACCATCACGATTTATGTCGAATACCGCAACTCTATGTCTTTGGAAGGCGGCGCTTGGTATGATGACGGCAGAGCCGCGGGGACGATCAAGGCATACAACAACCTTCTCACCGAAAACGAATGGGTCAATAAAGACTATCTTTACCGCGTATCCGGCGGAGCAACCAATGACGAAATGATCGGTTTGAACGATACCGTCTACCCGTCCAACGACCCGAACTATGGCAAAGAAGGGCTCGCGAGCTTCTACTATTTCCTCAACGATTCAACAGACGCGGCGGTCATCGCTGATTTCGCGGCAAACGGTCAATACTCCGCGACAAGGATGCTGATGAACAACATCAGCGCGAACCCGGCCGGTTACAGTGTTAACAACTGGCCGAAGACGGCCTCCTCCATCAGTGGATTCAACCCGCAAACCGAATGCAAACTCGTTTATACACACCTTGTCGACCGCTGGGGCAATGTGTTCAACAAGATCATCAAGATCAATAACATTGACCCCGTCAATCCGACGGTAACGGATACTTCTGCGGGTGTCGCGACGCTTAATGAATCCGGCGGCAGCGGAGTAACGATGGTAAGGATTTACGAATATGCTTTTGAAGGTGGGCCACAGTATGTGGTACCTTGCGCCAGCGATAAATTGATAGAAACGGTCATCAACGAGCCGGACAATACGCTCGATATATTGGTTCCCGGGGTGACCGCGGCAAACGGAACACAAAACCGGTTTACGCTGTACGCAAAGGACAAAGCCGGCAATGAGGTAACAAAAACCGTTTGGACAGATGCAACGGGTAATTTGTCGATAACCGTTAATGACCCGGACAATATCGGCATTAATGCAGCAAGCACCGGGAAATCAGCGGCAAAGATGAATGCTGCCGCGAATATCTACACATTCCTGCTTAACGACACGATTACGGTCAACTTGAACAATCCAATGGTTGAGGCGCCGGCCTTGATTCCGCGCGAAGGGTCTGCGACGGTTATTGACGACATCGGTCACTTTATCTATGGCTTGGCGGAGGGTTTGTCACAAGAAGACTTTTTAGCAGGCTATGTTGACAAAAAGGGTGACTGCAGAATTGTTGTTACACCCACACCAAACGGATTCGGCACAGGCACGAAGGTTGAATTAATCAGCAACGCAACGGATGAAGTTGTGCGTGCGTACTATGTCATTATCTTCGGTGATGTAAACGGGGACGGAATCGCTGGTTCGATTGACGCGGATATCATATATAATGTTGAGAGCTATTTGATCGAATGGGACCCCGTCACCGAACCCTATCTATTCTTTGCCGGTGACTTAAACGGAGACACCCTTTCGGGAACTGTTGATGCGGATATCATCTACAATTATGAAAGCTACCTGATGTGGATTGATCAGACAACAGGTATCGCTTATGCATATTAAAGGTTTGATTTAACCATAACCGGCAACGAATTATCAACAAAACGATGCCCCGGCAGAAATGCCGGGGCATAAAGTCAGGCTGAACCCGTTTATCGGTTCAGCCTGAAGCTGCAGAAAGAATAAAGTTTTTAATTAAGCCTCAATGGGAATTTCCCTGTGCTGTTCGGAAGAATCATAGATAGCTTGCATAATTTTGGATGTTTCGATCACATAATCGATATTTGCCTGGTTCTTTTTGCCGGTAATAACGCAGTTGATGAACGAGTCGATTTCATCTTTGTAGAAGTTGTTACTATCAAATTCGGGCAGATCGGTTTTCAGTTTTTTGTCTTCCACATAATATAGGGTGAAGTCGCCGCAGTAATTAAGCCTTATGCCGGCTTTGTCGCCCATAAAATCGATATAAGTTTCGCTGACTCCGATGTTTTGCGCCCAGGCTCCCGTGAAACTGATAACCGGGCCGGTTGTACGCACGATGCCCGTCACGGAATCATCGACATCATAAGTACCGTCGGCTTCTGCGGTGTCCCTCGCCCACATATCTTTGTAAACATAGTTGGGAATATCCTTTCCGAGTTTGCAGAAGGCTTCACCCGAGGCAGTCAGCGGTTTCGGTTCGCCGCAGCAATATTGGATCAGATCGATATAATGCACGCCCCAGTCAATGAGTGAGCCGCCGCCGGAAATCGCCTTTGTTGTAAAATCACCGCCCAGGCCCGGGATGCTGCGGTGCGCGCGGAAACTGGCATAAACATGATAAATTTCGCCAAGCACGCCGTCATCAATGAGCTTTTTAATCAAATTGTTGGCATTGCCGAAACGGTTGCAAACACCGATGTTCAGGGTTCTGCCGGTTTCATGTGCCACTCTCTGCATTTCCAGCGCTTCTGGAAGGGTGCGCGCCGGAGGTTTTTCACAAAGCACATCTTTGCCCGCCCTCATGAAATCAATCGCGATGCGGGCGTGAAAATCGTTGTGTGTACACACGGAAACGGCGTCGAGTTCCGGATCATTCAGAATTTCGTGATAATCATAAACAGCCTTGCCGCAGCCGAACTCTTCAACATATTTGTCAGCCCGTTCCGGGATAATGTCGCAGAAATAGATAATTTCAGCGTTTTCGTTCGAAATATAATGTGGTGTGTGTGAACCGTGCGCGATGCTGCCGCAGCCGATAATTGCGACCTTGATTTTTTTCATGATTGACCTCCGTTTAATTGAGTTTGCAGTTGCGAATTCATATCCAAACTGCCGGTACAATCATATCAATATTTGCATTGAATGTAAACAGCTTTATCGCTTTTTAAAGTATGCGGTAAAAATCTTCCAATGCGGACAAAATATCAGCAAACGAAGCGAATTCTCCTTGTAATACCGCAATACATCTGCTATAATTTTTGCGATAAGTGCCGGAGTGTTATCTGACTTACGGCAAAATAATAAATGAAAGCGGGGCTTATAAATGGCAACAGCAAACATACTGGACAAGTTTATGGAAAAGCAGGAAGAAAAGAGCGAGATTCATGCAAACCGAAAACTCAAAGTGGCGATTATCGGTACGGGTTGGATTGCCGAAGCACATGTTAAGAGCTATATGAAATGCCCGGATGTCGAGATTATCGGCGCGGCAGATTTGGTGCCGGGAAAAGCGGAGGCTTTTTTTAAGGGGCTTGGTTTTGATACCGCGAAATTAAGGTTTTATCCAAGCCATAAAGAACTGCTTGATACCGAAGAACTCGATGCTGTCAGCGTTTGCACCTATAATGCCACTCATGCGGAATGCAGCGTTTACGCTTTAAACAAAGGCGTCAATGTTTTGTTGGAAAAACCAATGTGCGTCACTTTGGATGAAGCGGTCGAAATTTGCAGGGCGGAGAAAAAAAGCGGTAAAGTTCTTTCTATCGGCTTCCAGCCCCGTTTTGACGAGAATATGAAAATGATCAAAAAGATTGTCCAGTCAGGCGAATTGGGCGAGGTGTATTACATTCAAACCGGCGGCGGCCGCCGCAGGGGTATCCCGACACCGTTCGGCACTTCTTTTATTGAAAAAGACACCGCGGGCATCGGCGCTTTGGGGGACATCGGCTGCTATTCGCTGGATGTGGTTCTCAATGCTGTCGGTTACCCGAAACCGCTTACCGTCACCGGTTACAAATCCGATTTCTTTGGCAAAAGCACAAAATATTCCAACAAACCCGAATATGTGGATATCTTCGGTGTTGATGATTTTGCGGCGGCGTTTGTCAGGCTTGAAGGCGGCATCATCCTTGATTTCAGGATTGCCTGGGCGATGCACATGGATACACCGGGTGATTCGCTGATCTTCGGTAAAGAAGGCGGTCTGCGAATCCCTTCGACAGACTGTTGGAACGGCAGCGTCGGCGGTCCGATGAAGGTTTACCATGATATCGCCGGCAAACAGGTTGAAACTGTTATCCCGGTGCTCAGCAACAACGGCAAAGATTGCTTTGACATGAAAATTCGCTCCTTCCTGGATGCCATTCTGACCGGCGGCCCGTCGCCGATACCGTCAAGCCAGATTATTTACAACCAGGCGATTATTGACGGCATCTCCCGCTCCGCGGAACTGGGCAGGGAAGTCGAAGTCATTATTCCGGAGATTTAAAAAACAATGAACACAGCTCACCTGCCAAAACAGCAATGTCGGCAGGTGAGTTTTTTATTCAAATTGTCGGCTTGCAGTGTTGTATAATAAACTTGTTTTTGATATAATTTTCAGCAGAAGCCGGAGAGAAATTATTGCCGGCTTGAATTGAATCAGTTGAAAGTGAGGCTATTAAAATGGCAGACAGCATTCTGGACAAATACAAGGACAAGCAAGACGAAAAAGCCGCAGTGGACACATCCCGGAAGTTAAAAATCGGCATCATCGGCACGGGCTGGATTGCGGAGGCGCATATGGTAGCCTATTCAAACTGCCCCGATGCCGAAGTGGTGGCAGCGGCGGACCTTGTGCCCGGCAAGGCGGAAGCCTTTTTTGACGAGCACTGTATCCCCAGCGACAATGTCCGTTTCTATCTCAGTCACAAGGAAATGCTGGACAACGAGGAGCTTGACGCGGTAAGCATTTGCACCTATAACATGACCCATGCCGAATGCGCGATTTACGCGTTGAACAAGGGCGTGAATGTGATGCTCGAAAAACCGATGTGCGTTACACTGGAAGAAGCGGTTGAGATATGCAGGGCCGAAAAAAAGAGCGGCAAAGTGCTCACTATCGGTTTCCAACCCCGTTTTGATGAAAACACAAAGATGCTCAAGAAAATTGTTGATTCCGGCGAATTGGGTCAAGTTTATTATATTCAGACAGGCGGCGGCCGGCGCCGGGGTATCCCGACGCCGTTCGGCACCTCTTTTATCGCCAAAGAAACGGCAGGTATCGGGGCACTTGGTGATATCGGTTGTTATTCGCTGGATATGGTGCTTGACGCAATCGGTTACCCGAAACCCTTGACGGTCACCGGATACAAATCGGACTTCTTCGGCAAAAATCCGCAATATATGGAAAAACCGGAGTATGCGGCCGCTTTTTCCGTTGACGATTTTGCTGTCGGCTTCGTCCGGCTGGATGGCGGTATCATTCTGGACTTTAAAATCGCGTGGGCGATGCACATGGATTCCTTGGGGGATACCATGATTTTGGGCACAAAAGCGGGAATGAAGGTCAAAGGCGACGGGCAAATCATTATTTACCACGATGTCGCCGGCGAAATGGTTGAAACACTCGTACCCAAGCAAAGCAATAATGGCAATGACCCGTTCACATTAAAAGTCCGCTACTTTCTTGACGCGATCAAAAACGGTACGCCTTCGCCGGTACCGTCGAGCCAGATTCTTTATAATCAAGCCATTATTGACGGCGTAGCAAGATCTGCCGAAATCGGCGAGGAAATTAAGCTCGTTATTCCTCAGATTTAGGCGATAAGCAGCCAACAAAAAAGCCCGCCTCGAGTTGATTGAGGCGGGCAGAACTTATTTGGGGATTTATCCGACAGGCAGATTGAAACAATGAATATGAAATTTTGAAATCATTCGAAATACTTCGGCCGCCTTGTATGGAGTATCTTTCGCTACCTGCTGCGCCAGCAGAATGATAACCGGCTCCAATGCCGCAATCGGCTGGGATACATGGCAGCGAATGGATTCTATCTTTTTCTGTTCGTAATCCGTTATGTCAACAATGGTGTTGGGTTTGTCCGTATAATAAAAGCCCAGTGTATCGACTGTCCAAACATCCCCGCGCGGCTTATTATCAATGTATTCGGGATAGAAGGGGAAGGTGGCATCTAAAACAGCATATTTTACAGCGTTGGCGACTTTTATATGGTCTTCGTGGCATTCGTTTTCCAAATTAGGGTCTGCTGTAAAAACAGCATCTGGTTTCACTTCGCGGATAACCTGTACAATTGCCTTTGAAATTTCTCTGGCGCTTGCTTCGGTTCTGTCACCAAAGCCTAAAAAACCCGCGTTTTTCATACCGAGGCACTTTTGTGCTGCCAAGGCTTCTCTTTGCCGAACAGTCAAGCCTTCGCCGGTGTAGCTTAAATCAATAAAACGGTCATCCAACACGGTGAGTTCAAACACTTCAACCCCTTGGTCAATCAGCCACGCGATGGTGCCCCCCGCGGCAATCTGGTTATCGTCCGGGTGCGGTTGGATAAACAGGGCGCGTTTGATATTCTTCATCTTCGGCGGTTCACACATTTTTTCAACCAATGGTGAAACAGCGCTGAAAACCTTACGCTCAATGGACAGCCGATGCGATGCTTTCTTCTTGTTCATATACATGGAACCCCTTCTCACTTAATTATGCTGACCACCGACCACTAATTGCTCGTCGCCGGCTTCTTCATCGTTAACGAGATTCGCTGTTTTTGTATGTCCACCGAAATCACCCAAACCGTAATGACTTCGCCAACTTTGAGCACCTCGGACGGATGTTTGATATATCTGTCCGTAATTTGTGAGATATGGACAAGCCCATCCTGGTGCACGCCGATATCCACAAACGCCCCAAAATCAATCACATTACGCACAGTCCCTTTTAACTCCATGCCGGGCACAAGGTCTTTGATGTCCATCACATCCGTGCGCAGCATCGGCGGCGGCAGTTCGTCACGCGGGTCGCGTCCGGGGCGCATGAGCTCTTTGACAATATCCTTTAGGGTCGGCACGCCGACACCTGATTTTTTTGCCGCTTCTTCTTCCCCAATAGCCGCGACTCGTTCAGGCAGCGCTGAAATGTTGCCCGCCGCGACATCCTTAAGGCTGTATTTACACAGTTCCAGCAGCTTTTTTGCGGCCGCGTAGCTTTCCGGATGAACGCCGGTATTGTCCAAAACATTTTTACTTTCCGAAATCCGTAAAAATCCCGCGCACTGCTCAAAAGCTTTGGCACCGAGTTTCGGCACCTTTAAAAGTTGATTTCGGGCGGAAAAAGCACCGTTTTCTTCCCGGAAAGCAACGATGCTTTTAGCGACCGGCGCATTGATGCCGGAAACGCGGGAGAGAAGCGGAGCTGAAGCCGTGTTCAAATCAGCACCAACGCTGGTAACGCAGTATTCCACCACACCGTCCAGCGCATTGCCAAGCTCTTTTTGCGGCATGTCATGCTGGTATTGCCCGACGCCGATGGCCTTCGGGTCAATTTTTACAAGCTCCGCAAGCGGGTCCTGCAACCTGCGGGCGATAGAAACGGCACTTCGTATGGATACGTCAAATTGCGGGAATTCCTCCGATGCGAGTTTTGACGCGGAATAAACGGACGCACCTGCTTCATTCACCACCATATAGGCGGTTTTACTCTTTAACTCCTTCAAAACTTCGGCGGCAAAAATCTCCGTCTCTTTGGACGCGGTGCCGTTGCCGATTGCAATAATTGCAATGCTGTATTTTTCGATCCAAGCCTTAACGGTGTTTTTTGCCTGCTCCCGTTGCGCGTCGGAATGCGTGATATACAATACACCGGTGTCTAGCACCATCCCGGTTGCGTCAACAACAGCCGTTTTGCAACCTGTACGGTAACCGGGGTCTAACCCCAAAGCGACCTTCCCTTTAACCGGCGGCTGCAGCAGCAGCTCACGCAGATTGTCCGAAAATACTTTTATCGCGGCCAATGCGGCCTTTTCCGTGAGCATCGTCCTGATTTCACGCTCGAGCGAAGGAAAAATGAGCCTGTCATAGGAGTCTTTGCCTGCATCGCGAACGGTTTGCGTACAGGAACAAACGCCCGGCGAAAGGATGGCTGCATTCATGATATCTGCTGCTTTTACGGTGTCGACAGCAATTCCAACTTTAAGGAACTCTTCCCGTTCGCCTCTGTCGACAGCCAAAATCCGGTGTCCGGCAATCCTGTTGACGGGTTCGGTGAAGTTGTAATACATGGTATAGACGCTTTCGGTGTTTTCCTTTGCTGCCTTGGATTCCAAAATCCCGCTTGTGATAAACAGATAGCGTAATTTGCGTCGTATGTTGGCATCGTCGGATATGTTTTCGGCGATGATATCCATCGCGCCCTGTAAAGCGTCCTGTGCGGTTTCTACACCTTTTTCCGCGTCAATGTATTCCTCTGCCATTTTGAGCGGCGGCGGGCTTTTGGGGCTTTGGGCATAGATGGCCAAGGCCAGCGGTTCCAAGCCCTTTTCACGCGCGATGGATGCTCTCGTTCTTCTCTTCGGTTTGAACGGCCGGTAAATATCCTCAATCTCCGCGAGCGTTTCTGCCTTTTTCAGCGCCGCGGCAATCTCATCGGTCATTTTCTCCTGCGCTTGGATACTTGCGAACACTTCGTCCCGCCGCTTTTCCAGATTGCGCAGGTATTCCAGCCGTTCGGACAGTTCGCGCAGTACCTGGTCGTCAAGCGTGCCGTGTGCTTCCTTGCGGTAGCGGGCTATAAAGGGGATGGTGTTGCCTTCGTCAATGAGTTTGACGGTGTTTTCCACCTGCCAAGTCTGTAGATGGAACTTTGCGGTTAATGCCTGAATAATATCCATTTTTGCTCCTTGGTTTTCTATCAAATTCTTTTCTTGAGCTGTCGTATGTCTCTGCCGCAAAACTGCAGGGACTTGTAGTTACCGATGATTCTGGATGTGATGCGTTGTGAATATTTCTGCTCCAATTCCTCGGGTGTCAAATTCGTGTTAATGATAACGGGCAGACCGCGTGAAATCCGTGTGTTAATAATATTGTATATAGCGGCTACGGTGAATGCGGTTGAGAATTCAGCGCCCAAATCATCAAGGATCAATAAATCACATTCCAGCAGCGCCAGCTCTGTATTGCCTGTTTCCTCGTTGTTGCGGTTGAACCGTTCGCGTTCCAGCTTGCTTAACAGATTTTGCGCAGAACCGTAAATCACCCCGAACCCGCTGTTTACAACACAAGAGGCAATAGCCAAGGACAAATGTGTTTTCCCCAGTCCGGTTTTTCCGTGTAAAAAAAGACTTGGAGAAGACAGGTCAAAATCTTCGGCGTAAGCCCTGCAATAGTCAAAGATTTCTTTCATCCTGCTATATGGCGTGATGCCTGTTTCGGGATCGGCAGCTTTTGGGTAAAAGTCCGGGTTGAAGCTGTCAAATGTAGAACTGACAACCGGCGAAAGCTCGCTCAATTCCGCAAAAGCCAGTGTACGCAACAGCGTTGCCCTGCAGTCACAATAAATGCCGTTGATTAAGCCGCTGTCCTCACATTTACCGCACACATACTGCATTTCTAAATAATCTTTCGGATAACCGGCTTTCACCAGCAGCTTTATGCGTTCTGCCTGCGCCGCGAGGTTTTGCTGTGCGAGCGTATGGATGTATTTGCGTGCGTCGCCGCCCATACCGATTGCTTTTACTGCTGCGAGCCCCGTTTCTGCCATTTCCTTTTCGAGTTCGAGCAGCCGCGGTATTTTGCCTGCCGCTTCGTCATGCCTCTTTTTCTGCTCCGCCTGGGCCCTGTCGCTTCGGCGTTGATATTCGGCGGCAGCACGGTCATATATTCGTTGGCTGTAACTCATTTCTTCGCCCTCTTTTCATATACAATTGAATCATGCATGGCGCTGTGCTTAAAATCATCCAACCCGTAGGAAGCCTCGCTGTTTGTTCCGGCCTTGCCCTTGCGCTTTTGTTCCTGCCTTTCCTTACCTGCCTTTTCAACATCTTCCGGCGTCTTTATCCCGGCGTTGTACCATGTTTTGAGGACTTTATCGATATAGGCCAGGCTTAGTTTTTGGCAGTGGTTGGCCATTTGCTCATAGGCAAGGTAAATCATCTCGGCGTTAAAGCCCATATCCGTGCCCCAACTTTTGATATAGGGTATTTGCGTTGCCGTAGGCCGCGGATTGGTCAAGCCCGCCATCGCGGCGAACTGTTTCCACAGGGTGTTGACGGTTCGGAGGTTTGTTATCTGCACATCCGCCTTATCGATGGTATCAATTTCTTTTTCTCCCCAGTCCCGGCCGATGCTCGATATATAGGAATAAGAGATTTTATTGATCGAAACCGCGTACTCCAATATCATCAAGATTACTTCAACCGGCAGCCCATACTGGTCATGTATCATCAACAGCGCGCACTGGCCTTCATAACCGATGGTGCGGCCGAGTTTTTGCTGTGCTTCGTTAAACAAAAACTTGATCTCGGACGACTCTTTCGCGCGCGCCAGAATTTGCTCATATGTCGGCGTTGCCACGGGCAGGGGAGCGAGCGGCGTTTGGTGCGCGTTCGTTACCTTTACGGCCGGTTCGTTGTTGGTATCTTCATTTAATTGAATAACGCGGTTCACCGTATTTTCCTGTTCCTTTACCGGTGCAACCACAGCTGAATTATCCATCGCTATAATGCCGTTTTCCACCCAATATTGCAGCGCGTCGACGGTATCCGCCGGTTTTTGACCGATTGCCGCGGAAATCTCTTCCGTGCCGACATCCTCGGAAGCGTGCCGCAGCAGCCAAAGCAGCGCCTTGAGTTGCGTCGCGCCCGCGAGGCGGATATGTTTGTCGACAATTTGTGAAGGGACCGGGAAAATCGCTCCCCATGCCGATGGATTGACTTTATAACCCATTTGACCGCACATTCCTTTCCCATTATCAAAGAAAAAAACCATACCGGCAGCCGATACAATTTATTTATTTGATTCTATTGAGTATTATACACAATGCCCGGTGAAAATGGAAACAGATTATTGCAAATATCCGCAGATTTACCACTTTTCTAACAGGCGCTTTAATAACCACAACACATAGTGTTTTACCGGGGCAGCAGCACTATTCTATCGGCAAAATGGCAAAAAGTTTTCAGCGAGCAGCGTTGGTATCCGCCTCAGATGTATTATTTGGCTGCACCGTGGAGCTGAACGCCCGGCAGGGTTGTAAAAAGGTAAAAATAAGTATTGAAATCCGTAAAATAAATCTTGACAACGGGCAAGTGTTTTGGTATGCTACTTAAGCGCCTCAGACGAGGGTAGT
>CAZTCR010000014.1:0-62146 GCA_964612185.1 uncultured Eubacteriales bacterium | reverse complement strand
CAAAATTTTGCTTGACTCTTCATAGCTGGTCTCCCTTTAACAAGGGAGGCAAGGAGAGGAGTTCTTGTCCCCCTTGTTAAAGGGGGAAACCGGCAACAGCCGGAGGGGGATTCGTTCTCCAATGCTTTTCTACTGCTTATCCATTGCTTCTCGTGATGCAGTCACGATTCTCCGTCTTACCCGACCACTTCGTAAAGATTGACATCCGACGGTTTTGCTGTTAAAGGTCCGAACTTGGGAACCGTTGAGGTGAAATGCGGCGTGTTGTTGTGGATTTGGATAGCCGCTTCGCTTTTCCATTCCTCAATAAAGGTCAGGATATTTTTATCGTGAATATCCTCAAACAGGCTGTAGGAAATGCAGCCCTCTTCTTTTCTGCTTGCGGCAATCAGCGGTTTTGCCAATGCCTTGAATTCATCCGCTTTACCTTCAGCAATATAATTTTTCGCGACTATTATTATCATAATTATCCTCCGTTATTTCTTTGTTATCTTTATGTTGCGGTGCGTCAAGGATGCCGCACCCTACAGGTCTGTTCGCCCGCTGACGGGATGTCGAGGCGCCATCCCCTACCGGAACGGAAGACTCGTCCCCACCTGTTTCCCGCGGCGCAGCCGCACTTTTCCATTGCTTTTCGAGCAAATGTTCTTCTGCTGACCACTATCCACCAACCACAAAAAAATATTTAGATTTTATTGTCCCCCGCCACATCGCGGCCGCCGTGGAGCTGCGGATAATAGGTAGCGAACATATATTCCGGCATTTCATCAAAGTCCATGGCGATGACGGTGACACCCGCCGTTTCGTCCGGTGATTTTTTCGGCATATTTTTCAGCAGAATGCGGTGACCCTTGTGTTCAAACTCAATCGGCGTATTGTCCTTTAAAAAACGGACGGATTTGGGCGCAGTCATGTAGCCGCCGATGCCCATTTCGCCCGTTGTCGGCCATATCCATGTCCACAGAAAAACCGACTTGCCGTCTGAAGTGGCGCTTGTTAAACCGTTTGCACCGAACCAGCCTGTCCGCTTTGAACCGCTGTTTTTAATCAGATTGCCGTAAACAGCTTTGCCGTTCTCTTCAAGCCATTGGCCGACTGTCGTCAGCGGTGCAACGGCGTCTGCCGGCACGGAGCCGTCCGGCGCCGGGCCGATGTTCAGCAGCAGGTTGCCGCCGCCCGAAGCGCAGGTTTGCAGCATGCGGATAATCCGTTGGGCGTTGTAGCTGTAATTCACCGCCTGCGCGGCGTCGACATAGCCCCAGCTTAAACCGTTAAAAGTCATGCAGGCTTCCCAGTCTCTGTCTGCCGCGGTGATGTGCTCCTCCGGCGTACCAAAATCCTCCGGCAGTCGGCTGCGGTCATTAATGATGATATCCGGCTGGAAAGAGCGCATGTGCTGATTGAGTTCCAGCGAATCCCAGCCCTCCCAGGATTCCATTGGTGCGGAAACATCGTACCATAGGATATCGATTTTACCATAGTTGGTTAACAACTCGGTATTTAAATCACGGATATATTTTGTAAAGCGCCTTCTCGCCTCGGTATCAAACGCGCAGCGCCAGCCGTCGGGATGGTGCCAGTCCATCAGGGATGAATAAAAGCCGATACCCAAGCCGAACTCGCGACAGGCATCGACAAATTCGCGCACGATATCGCGCTTGGGTCCGTAATTGACCGAATTATACGGATTTGCCTTGGAATCCCACAGGCTGAAACCCTCATGGTGGCGGGAGGTCATGACCATATACTTCATACCGGCTTTTTTCGCCAGCGCCGCCCATTCCCTCGGCGCCCCCGGCTTCGGGTTGAACTGGTCGGCAAGTTTTTCGTATTCCTTGATGGGGATGTTTTCTTGTGTCATCGCCCACTCATGGTGGCCATAATGGGAATACAGCCCAAAATGCACGAACATACCGAAACGGGCTTCCCGCCACCATTGCATACGCCGGTCTCTGCTCTGCGCTGTTTGCTGCTCATAATCGTATTTGCTCAACAATTCTCCCATACTGATACCCCTCTCGTTTATAAAAATATTTTTTATTAGAAATAATCTGTCTATAAAATTATATCAATTATTATCGGCATTTACAACACAAACTTCTGTCCGCCGCAGAAAATGTACCGGGATAGTTTCTATAATGCACATTCTGCTGAGCGCCAAGTTCTCCTGCGCGCAAATAAACGAAACGAGCGGCCTTTGCTTGCGCGCAGACCGCTCGTACTTGAAATTTGTGTTGTAATGCTGAGCCTGCCGAAAATGGCCGGCTGTTCGCACGGAATTTTTAAAGAATTGTAAAACGGAAAGCATCTAAATGAGCTTGAGCCCTAAATCTTTCAGCTGAATCTCGTCCACCCCGGCGGGGCATTCCGTCATCGGTTCCGAGGCGTTTTGCACCTTCGGGTAGGCGACCACATCGCGCAAACTCTCGCACCCGAGCATCTGCATAATCAGCCTGTCCAACCCCAGCCCCATGCCGCCGTGGGGCGGCGCGCCGTATTTAAAGGCATCGGTTAGGTAGCCGAATTTTGAATAGGCTTCCTCATCACTTAACCCCAAAAGCGAGAACATGCGCTTTTGCAGGTCAGGATTGGTGATTCTGATGGAACCGCTGCTCAGTTCAATGCCGTTGAGCACCAGGTCATATGCCTTTGCCCGGACTTTCGCTTTGTCTGTTTCCAGGTATTCCAGGCATTCATCCATCGGCGAGGTAAACGGATGGTGCATGGCAACGAACTTACCGGCTTCCTCGTCCCAGTCAAAGAACGGAAATTCCACTACCCAAAGGAAGTTATAGTCACCCTTCGGGATCATGTTCAGCTGCTTCGCGACCGCGGCGCGCAGCGCGCCCAAGGTCAAGAGCACATGGTTGTTGGTGGTGTCGCCGATAATGAAAACAACATCGCCGGCTTTGGCATCCGCGGCAGTTAAAATCGCTGTCATTTCGTCGTCTGTCATAAACTTCGCGAAAGAGGATGTATGCGTACCGTCCTCGTTGATTCGTATCCACGCCAGCCCTTTCGCACCGATACCTCTTACGAATTCGGTGAGTTTGTCAATTTCTTTGCGGCTTAATGCAGCAACGGCGTTTTTCGCCGTGATGCCCCTGACACTCCCGCCCCCCTGAATAGCACCGGTAAAGACGCCAAAACCACAGTCTTTGACGAGATCACTCAAATCAACAAGCTCCATCGCATAACGGGTGTCGGGTTTGTCGGAGCCGAAGCGCTCCATCACCTGGCTGTAGGTCAGGCGGGGGATGGGCATCGGTATTTCCACACCGAGCGCTTCTTTAAAAACACGGGAAATATAGCCTTCCACCATGCCGAGCACATCGTCGATGTCCACAAAGGACATTTCCAGGTCGATTTGCGTGAATTCCGGCTGACGGTCCGCCCGTAAGTCTTCATCGCGGAAACAGCGGGCAATTTGCATATACCGGTCGAAGCCCGCCACCATGGAAAGCTGCTTATATAATTGCGGCGACTGCGGCAGGGCGTAAAAATTACCCTTGTGGACACGGCTGGGTACCAGGAAATCCCTTGCCCCTTCCGGTGTGGACCGGATAAGAATGGGCGTTTCAATTTCCACAAAGCCGTTTTCGTCAAAATAATCCCTTGTGATTTTGCTGATTTTATGGCGCATGAGGATATTCTTTTGCAAATCCGGGCGGCGCAAATCGAGGTAACGGTATTTCAGACGGGTCAGCTCGGAGGTCTGGCAGTTTTCGACAATCTCGAAAGGCGGCGTCTCGCTTTTAGCAAGCAGCTTGAGTTCCATGACTTCAATCTCGATGTCTCCCGTCGGAATGTCCTTATTTTTAGAGGACCGCTCACGAACAAGTCCGGTTGCCATGAGCACAAACTCACTGCGCGCGGCAAACGCTTTTTCAAAAACATCCTTTGGGCTGCTCTCATCAAACGCAAGCTGGATAATGCCTTCACGGTCGCGTAAATCAATAAAAATCAAAGCGCCCAAGTCACGCTGCCGCTGAACCCAGCCGGCAACCGTGACCGTTTTGCCGATATCCGCGGCGCGAAGCGCCCCGCAGTAATGTGTTCTTTTTGTTCCCGCCATAAAATCCATATTTTCCCCGTCTCCTACATATGATGCGCTCAGCCCAGCGCGTCCTCTAAATTCTTTGCCGCTTTCCGAAGTGTCACATTCATAAAATCATCGGTAAAACTTGCGAGTTTGATTGCCTGTGTTTCGCCGCCGTTCATATCCCGCAGCATGGCCTCGCCTTTTCCCAGCTCGTCGTCACCCAAAACAACCGTAAAGGCAGCGCCGATTTTGTCCGCATATTTCATCTGTGCTTTAACGGAACGCCCCATGATATCGAACTGCGCGCCGATGCCGGCGCTCCTGAGTTCAAGGGTGAGCGCCGCGGCCTTGAACCCGGCTGAATCACCCAGAGATACAATAAATATTTCACAGCCCTTTTCGGGCGGCAGCTCGATTTGCTGCGCTTCCATGAGCAGCAGCAGCCGCTCAAGCCCCAGGCCAAAACCCAGCGCAGGCACAGCGGGGCCGCCCATCTCCTCAACCAATTTGTCATAACGCCCGCCGCCGCAAACCGTGCCCTGGGCGCCGATTTCGGTTGAGATAAACTCAAAAACCGTGCGGGTGTAGTAGTCAAGCCCCCGGACAATGCGGGGATTGACCGTGTACTGTATTTTTAAGGTATCAAGATACCTTTTAAGGGCGTCAAAATGCGCCGAACAGTCCCCGCAGATGTAGTCAATCATCACCGGTGCGCCGGCGGCTATGCCGGAACAGACGGGGCTTTTACAGTCCAGTATGCGCATGGGGTTGCGCCCGAGTCTGTCGAGACAGGTGGTACAAAGCGCCCCTTTGTTTTTTTCAAAATAAGCGCTGAGCGCGGCATGGTAATTCGGCCGGCATGCCGGGCAGCCGATGGAATTCAGCTCCAGCTTCAGGTTCTTAACGCCCAGGAAGGCAAAGATTTCGTTCGCGAGCGATATCACCTCCGCGTCCGCCGCGGGCAAGGCAGAGCCGAAACACTCTGCGCCGAATTGGTGAAATTCGCGCAGACGGCCGGCCTGCGGTTTTTCGTAACGGTAGCAGGAGGTTATGTAACAAATCTTTTGCGGGGACGGTTCGTTGAACAGTGAATGTTCCAAAAACGCGCGCACCGCGCCTGCTGTGCCTTCCGGCCTTAAGGTGATGGAGCGTCCGCCCTTGTCGTTAAAGGTGTACATCTCTTTTTGCACCACATCCGTCGTATCCCCGACACTGCGCGTGAAGAGTTCTGTATATTCAAAAACGGGTGTGCGCATTTCTTTATAGCCGAAACTGCCAGCTGTCTCAAGCATGGCAGTCTCGATAAACTGGCTGGCGCGCACCTTTGCGGGCAAAATATCCTGCGTGCCCTTGATTGCTTTGGTCAGCATACTATTACCTCGTTATTTTTTGGGGTTCACAATGTCGCGCCAGTCCAGATCCCCGCGGTCCAGGCTGTGAATGAGCGCCTCGGCTGTAGCGATATTGGTTGCAACAGGCACATTGTACACATCGCAGAGCCTGAGCAGGTTGGCTTCGTTCGGCTCGTGGGGTTTGGGTCCGTTCGGGTCACGGAACATCAGGAGCACATCAATTTCATTGTAGCCGATTCGCGCGGCAATCTGCTGGTCGCCGCCTTGGGCGCCGCTCAAAAAACACTGGATTTTCAGCCCCGTTGCCTCCGCAACAATTTTGCCCGTGGTGCCCGTCGCGCACAACGCGTGGCGGCTGAGTATACCGCAATACGCGATGCAGAACTGGGTCATCAGTTCTTTTTTTGAATCATGCGCAATCAACGCAATATTCATGATTTTTACCCCCCAAAAGGTTAGTTTTACCGTATGCATCATCTTATCAGAAATCTGTTTGATTGGCAAGTACCGTCGCTGCAAATGCTCGTTTATTCCTCCGGCTGTTCGTCCGGATTTGTTTGGGCTTGTTCGACGGTCATCATTTCGTCGGTTTCATCCTGTGCCTGTGCGTCTCCGCCGAGCTGCGGGTCTTCGGGTTCCGGTTCCGGTTCCGCTTCGGCGGCGGTGACGGTAACAAGCCGCTCGCCCGGCGTCACCTTCATCACACGCACACCCTTGGAAGGCCGTGCGAAAACGCTGATATCTTGCGCGGGTATTCTGATAATAATTCCGTCCGATGAAATAAGGATCAAATCGTCGTCATTGTTGATAACAATTGTGGAAGCGACATCGCCGTATGTTTTTACTTTGTAGTTGGTAACGCCCTTGCCGCCCCTGGACTGCAGGCGGAAATCGTCGATTTCACTGCGCCTGCCATAACCTGTTTCGCTCACGGTAAAGACTGTTTTGCCCGCTTGCAGCACATCCATGCCGATGACCTCGTCGCCCGCTCTGAGCGTGATGGCTTTAACACCCCTTGCGGTTCTGCCCAAAGGCCGGGCATCGTTTTCGTTGAAACGGATACACATGCCTTTGCGGGTCGCGGCGACCAAATCGTCATTGCCGCTTGTTAGTTTGACCCAGGCAAGTTCATCGTCATCATCCAGATTGATTGCGATAACGCCGCTCTTTCGGACATTTTTATAGGCTTCCAGCGCCGTACGCTTGATAATACCTTTTCGTGTAACCATGCAGAGGAATTGGCCTTCCTCCACCCTGGGCGCTCTGATCAAAGCCGAAATTTTTTCCTCGCCCTCAACAGGCAGCAGGTTGACAATGTTCATCCCCTTGCCGGTGCGCGAGCCTTCCGGAATTTCATACCCCTTCAGGCGATAGGTTCTGCCCTTTGTGGTAAAGAACATCACATAATCGTGCGTGGAGCAGGTAAACATGGTTTGAACAACATCCTCTTCGCGGCGTGTCATGCCTTTCACCCCGCGTCCGCCCCTGCGCTGCAAGCTATAAGTATCCATGGGCAGACGCTTGATGTAACCAAGGTCCGTCATGGTGATCACACAGGTTTCCTCGGGAATCAAATCCTCAATGTCCACCTCGCCGCTGACATTGATGATCTCCGTACGGCGGTCATCGCCGAACTTGTCCCTGATAACCGCTGCTTCTTCTTTTATAATGGCGAGCACCCTGTTCTCATCGCCGAGAATTTCGATATATTCGGCGATTTTAAGCTTCAGCGCAGCCAGTTCTTCTTCTATTTTTACTCGTTCAAGGCCGGTTAACTGCCCGAGGCGCATCTGAACAATCGCCTGTGCCTGAGGGTCGTCAAGCCCGAAGCGCTCCATGAGCGCCGCCTTGCCTTCCGGAATGCTTTTTGAGGCTCTGAGCAGCGCGATAACCTCATCAATAAAGTCAAGGGCTATCATCAAGCCGTCCAAAATATGTGCCCGTTCCTGCGCCTTGCGCAAATCAAATTGGGTGCGGCGGGTGATCACTTCGCATTGGAATTTAATGTAGTGCTGCAGCACTTCTTTGAGCGTGAGCACTTTCGGCTCACCGTTCACCAAGGCAATCATAATCACACCGAAGGTGGTTTGCAGCTGTGTGAATGAATAAAGCTGGTTTAACACCACCTGTGGATTCGCGTCCCTCTTCAGGTCAACCACCATCTGCATCCCTTCCCGCGATGAATAGTCGTTGACATCCGAAATGCCTTCAATGCGTTTGTCCTTCACAAGTTCCGCGATGCTTTCAATAAGCCTGGCTTTATTCACCTGGTACGGAAGCTCCGAAACGACAATCGAATAACGGCCGTTTTTGTTCTCGGTTATTTCGGCTCTGGCGCGCACGGTTATCTTGCCTCTGCCCGTGCCGTAAGCCGAGCGGATGCCCGCCCTGCCCATGATGATACCGGCCGTCGGAAAATCCGGGCCTTTGATATGTTCCATCAAGTCTTCAAGCCCCGCGTCGGGGTTGTCTATCAGGCAGCTCATGCCGTCTATCACCTCACGCATGTTGTGAGGCGGTATATTTGTCGCCATGCCGACAGCGATGCCTGTGGAGCCGTTTACAAGAAGATTCGGGAAACGGGACGGCAGTACATCCGGCTCTTTGAGCCGGTCGTCATAGTTCGGGGAAAAGCTGACGGTTTCTTTTTCGATGTCCGTGAGCATTTCCTGGGAAATTTTGCTCATTCTTGACTCGGTATAACGGTAAGCGGCGGGCGGGTCTCCGTCCACCGAACCGAAGTTGCCGTGGCCGTCCACAAGCATATAGCGCATCGAAAAGTCCTGCGCGAGGCGGACCATCGCGTCATAAACGGACGCGTCACCGTGCGGATGGTAGCGCCCCAAAACCGAACCGACCGTATCCGCGCATTTGCGGTAAGCTTTGTCCGGCGTTAAGCTGTTTTCAAACATCGTGTACAGAATGCGGCGGTGAACCGGCTTTAAGCCGTCCCGTACATCAGGCAGCGCGCGCGCCACGATAACGGACATGGAATAGTCCAGAAACGACTTGCGCATCTCCTTGTTGATATCCACATCTATTATTTTTTGGTTGGCAACCGAAAGATCGTCAAAGCCCATATATTTATACCCCTTCTAATCTCGGAAATAAACAAGATCCTGCTGCCTGCTTACACATCCAGGTTTTGGACATATTTGGCGTTTTTCTCGATGAATTCCCTTCGCGGTTCGACCTTGTCCCCCATCAATATCGTAATGGTTTCGTCAGCCCGCACGGCATCTTCCAGCGTCACCAACAGCATAATGCGGAATTCCGGGTCCATCGTTGTTTCCCACAGCTGCTGGGCGTCCATTTCGCCCAAGCCTTTATAGCGCTGAATATCGCAGTTGCCGCCCAGTTCCGCGATATACCGGTCCCGCTCCTCGTCGGAAAACGCGTAAAAATGCTTTTTACCCTTACTCACCTTGAACAGCGGCGGTTGGGCAATATAGATATGATTGCTTTCAATCAGCGGTCTCATATAGCGGAAGAAAAAGGTCAAAAGCAGCGTGCGGATATGCGCGCCGTCGACATCGGCATCGGCCATGATCACTATTTTATCATAGCGTAATTTTGAAATATCAAAGTCCTCGCCTATCCCCGCGCCGAGCGCCGTGACGACAGGCATCAATTTTTCGTTGCCGATGACTTTGTCAAGCCTTGCCTTCTCGACATTCAGCATTTTCCCCCAAAGCGCCAGAATAGCCTGATAGCGCCT
The DNA here is from genome assembly GCA_964612185.1 of uncultured Eubacteriales bacterium. Taxonomy (GTDB): domain Bacteria; phylum Bacillota; class Clostridia; order Oscillospirales; family Acutalibacteraceae; genus UBA1447. Next base: position 53,034 of record CAZTCR010000014.1, on the reverse strand, counting down.
GTCTCTGCCGGCCTTTGCCGAGCCGCCTGCCGAATCGCCCTCGACGATATACAGTTCGGTTTTGGATGGATCTCGTTCCGTGCAGTCGGCCAATTTGCCGGGCAGGGAATTGTTTTCCAGCGCCGATTTGCGCCTAGCCAAATCCCTCGCTTTTCGCGCGGCCTCTCTCGCCCTCGAGGCGTCGAGCGCTTTGCTGAAAATCGCCCTGGCGATAGACGGATTTTCTTCAAAATAGGTCATCAGCTTGTCGTATAGGGTTGAAGAAACAAGCTGGGTAATATCCGTATTGCCGAGTTTGCCTTTCGTCTGCCCCTCAAACTGAGCATCTGTCAGTTTGACGCTCACAACAACCGTCAGACCTTCCCGCACATCATCGCCCGAAAGGTTTTTGTCCGCATCCTTCAGTATGGCGTATTTGCGCCCGTAATCATTGAACACCCTTGTCAGCGCGTTTTTAAAGCCCGTTTCGTGCGTGCCCCCGTCCACGGTGTGGACATTGTTGGCATAAGAAAGCACCGTTTCGTTGTAGCTGTCGTTATAAGCCATGGCAATCTCCGCGCAGCGCTCACCGCTGACGGTGCAGAGATGGATGGGCGGCTCGTGCAAGGGAACAAGCCCTCTGCTTTGATTCAGGTATTCGACAAAGCTCGAAATCCCGCCTTCATAGCAGTAAGTTTGTTCAATAATTTCTTCGCTGTTTCTAAAATCAGACAGTTTAATACTCAACCCGGCATTGAGAAACGCGGATTCCCTTAAATGCCGCTCAAGTGTTTCAAAATCATATTCGGTCGTCTCCGTAAAAATCTCCGGATCCGCTTTAAATCTGATTAAAGTACCGTTTTCGTTTGTATCGCCGATGATGGTCAGCTCGGTTTCAACCGCACCTTTTGCGAAGCGCTGCCGGTGCGTATGCCCTTCCTGGGAAACTTCAACCTCCAGCCACTCGGACAGGGCGTTGACAACGGACGAGCCGACCCCGTGCAAACCGCCGGACACTTTGTATCCGCTGCCGCCGAATTTGCCCCCGGCGTGCAGCACCGTTAAAACCACGGTCACGGAAGGAATGCCCAATTTTTCGTTGATGCCTACGGGAATGCCTCTGCCGTTGTCCTTGACCGATATGATATTGCCGGGCAGGATTTCGACCTCAATATGGGTGCAGAAACCTGCCAGGGCTTCGTCTATGGAGTTGTCGACTATTTCGTAAACAAGATGGTGGAGCCCTTTGGGTCCCGTTGAGCCGATATACATGCCCGGTCTCATCCGGACCGCTTCAAGCCCTTCGAGCACCTGAATGGTGGTTTCATCATAAACATCCGTTACGGCCGTGTCCATCGTTTCGAGATCGTCGGTATTATTCAAATTGACTTTGTTGTTATCGTTATCCAAGTCCGAACCTCCTGCGTTTGTTTTCCGTTGCGTTGAAAGGGCAAACACCGTTCGCCCGTGTAAACAAAAATGATGCGTTGTTTCATTGTGCGGGCGTACAATCTCCGCCCCTGCCTACATCCCGAGCGCGGAGGTGATCGGGTTTTTCTTTTTCGCTCTTTTGGGTTTGTACGGCGGTGGATTTTCAAGCCGCATCCGGGCACCTTTGCCGCCGCTTGACGCGAGGTATTTGTTCACCTGGATAACGGGACCCAGCATATCCTTGCACATGAAATCCACACAGTTGGCAAGCAGCTCCTGGTCGTTGTTCATCGCGCCTAAAATTGAAACAGCGATAAGTCCCTGGATTTCGTTGGTGCCGTCTTCGTAAATCTCGTTGAGCAAGCCGAAGAGTTTTTTCATTTTAAGTTTATCGTTTTGCCGGATTGTATCGATAACGGCAGCCGTGCCGCCATTGGCAAAAAAGTCCTCCGCGAGAAGCTCGCCGTATTTGTCCACATTTTCCTTATACGCGCCGCGGAGTTCCGGATATAAGACCGTAAACCGGCTGCCGAGCGTATTCGCGTCATACGACAGCGCGCCGCTTTTTGCCGCGGCCTTTGAAACAGGTGCAGGCAGTTTCGAGGACGCACCGCCTTTGGTTTTTGTTCCGCAGCGTTTGTTCAGCGATTCCGAAAAATCGTCCGCGATATACCGGGTATCTTTTGCATCCGCCGTTTTCGCGTCGAGCAGGGACAGCGAAAGCTGACCGAAATCGGACTCCGCCGCATCTTCACCGGTCTTATCGGTGTAAAGAAGCGCTATCTTGTCATCAAAATGCTCGATGCGCAGCGCGCCTTTTTCTCCGCGGAAATCGATGGTAATCCGTCCGCCTTCCGTTGCCGCGGGCAGCTCGCCTCTTTTTACATTCGGCGGGTAAACTGCCTCAAAACCGTTTGTTTTGAGCGCTTCTTCCATCCCCTTTAAAACAGCGGCCAGAGCGGTATAAATATCAGCCATAATCAAACTCCTCATATCACTTGTATATTTAAAATATTATATCATACTATATATATATATTATTTCTGATCGGGAACTTAGCTGTTAAAAAAGCGATATTTATTGCTGTCCCGCAGGTGCCGTTTCGGGCGTTCCCGGGTATAAAACAGCGGACGGCGCAATGCGTCCGCCCGTGATTATTCCCGCGAGCACCCGGTTGAGTCCGAAGGGTGTCTGCCGGAATTTTATTTGTTCTCTGTACGCTTGTTTTTCACCCGATAACTCTGCAAGGGCTGCCGAAAGCTGTCACACCCTGCGGCATATGGTCGGACACAACGCTGCCCATGCCAATCATGGTATCCGGGCCAATCGTCAAACCCTGCCGGATGACCGTACCGGCACCGATATGCGTTCTTTCGCCGACTGCGACATTGCCGCACAGCACAGACGCGGAGGAGATGTGCGCAAAACGCCCGATGCGGCAATCATGTTCCACGACAACGGAGGTGTTGATAATCGCGCAGTCGCCCACCGCGGTGCCGGTGTTGATCACTGCATTTTTGCCGGCAAAAATGCCTTTGCCAAGCAACGCATATCTGCTCACAACAGCTGTCTTGTCAAAAATATTCGGAATTTCAAACCCGGCGAGTTCAAGCAGGTCAAAAATCCTCATCCTCAGCTGCGGGTTGCCGATGCTGCCGATGGCAACAAAAGCTTGTTTGTAACCCAATGCAAGCAGCTTGGGCAAATCATCACCATTGCCGATGACCGGCACGCCCATGATGGCAGTCCCCGGCATAATGTTGTCGTCCGCAATGGCAATATCGGCATAGGTGTTTTGTTCCAGCAATGAATCCAAAACAGACCTGCAATGCCCGCCGCCGCCGAACAGGAGGATTTTGTTGCTCATTGTACACCAACCTTATTTATAAGCGATCGGTCTCCAAACTGCCAACCTTCAGGGTTGATTTGCATGTAAAACTATTAATAAAAAATGTCGGATTGTTTGTGGTTCTAATAAATCTTTATGGAAATACAGCCTTTAACACGGGTGTTTTCTTGGCAAGAACAGTTAACGACACCGTTATTGTATATATGATGAGTGCGCCGACTGTCATTGATAATACCGGATGCGGAAACTTCAAGATATATGATAGGCCTGTCATAACCAAAAGGTGCGTCAAATAAACCCCGAAACTCGCGCCTGCCAGCGTCGGCAGAAAACTGCCGATTTTCTTGTTTTCAATCGTTTTTTTGAAAACATGGCAGTCACATAAAATTCTGGCAAAAATAAATGCAAAAATAGCAAGGAAATAACAAAAAACAGAATGATAATCCATGAAAAACGCATCCGTTTTTCCGGCTGAACTACTGAGATACCAAGTACCTCCGGCCATGCCGGCAAAACCAACCGCACCGATGAGAAATATAAATAATTTGCGCCGTTTTGTCAGTTCCATATCGCGTAAAAATAACCCAAGAAGAGCATAATCCACATAATTATTTTTAAATGGGAAGTCCGCAAAAGAAGTAACAGACAGGTCAAAAAATCTGGAAAGAACAGGCATGATTTGATTATAAATAAAACAAACACACAACAAATAAAATAAAACCCGTCTTCTGTTCTGCCAGTCAACAAGCGACAGCAGCGGAAAAAGCAAATAGATTGGGAGTAAAGCATAAAAGAACCAAAAAATATTGGAAGCGCCGTTGTTCATAAAAATATTCAGCAAGTTAAGAGGACCCTTCAGGGGGGTACCGTGAAGAACCAGTTGATTCCAAAGGATATAAAAAAGCGTCCAAAAAATAAAAGGGATGCCGATCCTTTGCCAACGCTTTCGAAAATACTCCCGTGTCGTGTATCGTTTTCGATACTCCAAAAGCGTTGCCCCGCTGAGCATAAAAAATACAGGCACAGAAAAGTGGCAGAGTGTCTGCAACAACAAAGCAACTGTCCATGTGCCGGAAGGCGAATAATTAAAGACCTGCCCGGTACTGTGCAAAACGACTACGCTAAAGCATGCCGAGACATTCAATAAGTCAAAATATTGATTTCGTGCCTTTTTCCCGTTTTCCATACGGTGAACCTCTTAACCTTATAGCAGCATCTGTCAACCAGTCGAATTGCCCCTTTTAATTGCCTTTTTCAAACGAATCATCACCTTGCCGGTAAATTGGTTCAAATAACGGTCTTTTGTGAAGATGAGCATCAATAGATAAAAGCCTGCGCACGCCGCAATTATCATACCAATATAAAGTGCGAACGCCATTGTCGGGGCATAATCCACTTTGTGAACTGCACGAATTCCTTCTGAAATCGGTAAAAAACACAAGGAAAGCACGATGTATTTCCACGCCGTCTTGTCCAAAGGTGAAACACCCTTGCCAAACTCACGCCGAATTGTTGAATGCTGCAAAAACACAACGATTATGTCGCTGATGAGTGTTGTTGTAATCAATAGCGTTGGTGTGAGGTAGCCGGATGCGAGGAGAATGGTATTTAAAACCAGATTTGCACCACCGCCAATCAGATAGATACGAAGCAGCAATTTTTCCATACCGCTGACAAAAAGCACCTGGTTTGACAAGGACAGGTCGATCGTGTAAACAATAAACATGAGGCCGAACACAATCAGTGTGCTACCGGCGCCGACATACTTTTCGCCGCCGTAAACATACATAACTTCACGCCCCAAGGCGGCAATGCCGGCAAAAAGCGGCATCGCAACAAGAAAATAGCAGTGGGACGATATCCCGAGCAGTCTTCTGTAAGCGGCGTTCTCATTTCTCGAGAGGTAATTGGAAAGCCGCGGCACCGCCACAAAAATGATGGAACTGACAACATTCATGATAGCCATCATAATCAGCATCGGCATGGAGTAGTAAGTGATAAATATTTCCGTTTTTGAAAACAGAGAAAGGAATAAGCGATCCAGCATCAGGAAAAGCATGTTGGTATTTGTCAGCAGCATAATAATCATCAGCGGCCTTGCAAGAGCCGCCACTTCTTTTACCGGCACGCGGACAAACTTCACTTTGCTTTTGATATAAAGATAACCCAACAGGTTGTTAAAAAAGACCACTAAAGACGCAATTGCCGTATAGGGCAGTATATCTTCCGGTTTTCTGACAAAAACAAATATAGATACAATATAGGCAAATCTAACAATCATAGTCTTGTATAGAATAAACTTATAATTTTCAAAAGCCTCGTTTATCCATTCAATAGCGAAATAATTCGCGGCGATGTTAATACCCAGCAGCGTATAGAGCCAGAAATAATTTGCTTTTGCGGCAACAACAAACCCCATATAACACAGCAGCACAATACTCGTACTGATAATGCTGAATAGAAAAAGCTTCGTAAATATATGTCCGGTCTTTTCGGCGTCGTCCCGGTCACGGCTGGCCTGACGAATGCCAAAGGTGTAAATGCCAAATACCGCGAACGGGAGAAACCACTGTGTTATTGAAAGTGCCGCATTGTACTGGGCATACAAGCCCACATCCAATATTCTCGCCAGGTACGGACCGACAAGAACGGGCACAAGCAGGTTTAGAATATACATGATGATCCGGGCGAAGGCATTTGCTGTGATGGATTTATTTTGATTCACAACTCAAACCATCCTTCCAACCGCTCATCTATGAGCGGAGTGTGCATTTAAACATAAGCAAAATAAAATATATCGACGGACATGATATCACCGCGAATTAAAACCGGTGTTTCTGACATTAACAGAAATCGTAGCGTCTGTTTATGCCGTTGGTTCAGAACTATATTTTTTTGTTTGATTAAAGAGGCTGATCAAGTAACCCAAGAATATCCAAAAAATAACAGCATTGGGTGTGTTGACATAGATCGTATCGGACAAAAACAGCGATGACACCAGGCAAACCGAAACCGATGACAACAGAACGGCAAAAAGCCGAAGATTCTCCGGTTTGTGCTTCCGTATAAAAAAAAGCGAACGGATAAGCGCTGACATACAGCAAAGCGCAAAAACCAAAAAAATCACTGCGCCAATAATACCCTGCGAAACCAGAATGTCCAGCCACATATTATGGAAGGCATTAAATTTGATAAATGAATTATTGATGATGTAGGTGTCAGGTGCCTTTTCCTCTGCAGCGGCAACAATATTTCTAAACCCGACACCTGCAACGGGTGATGTTTCAAATATTTCCAAACCACTTTCCCAAATGCTCAGGCGCCGGTTTGACATGTCCGTTTCCTCAACTTCAGATGAGCGTTTTATCTGTTTATCAGCCTGCGGGTTCTTTACCTGATGGACCGAAACCGCATAATTGTATGCTTCTTTGGTTGCCATGATCATCCCTATCGTTCCGATAGCGATAACCAAAGATACTGATGCCGGCAGAACCCGATGTATCAGTACGCCCGATTTCTTATTTCCGGCTTTTTGTTTTTTATTTTGTGAAAACTCAAAATACATGATCGCAAAGAGTGCACAGAATAACGCAACATATCCGGTTCTGGAATCGGAAAAAACAAGATACAGAAATAATACAACCATTGAAATCGCTGTCAGCGTTTCCCTGACTTTGTTTTTAGTCTCCTTAAAAAAGTAGATACAAAGCATCACACTCAGACAAACAGAGACAGAGCCATAATTCGGGTCCGTAAACACACCCCATAACCTGCCCCAAATGAAACCCCTCGGAACAACCATCTCTTTGCTGACAATGTATAGTTCACCGTAGTTAAAATAGAGCATTATCAGACCTGCGATACAGGCGATTGAAGTATAAATGACAAAAAATGTTGAAATTTGCTGAAATTCGTTTTTTAATTCTTCCAATGGTTTCCCCGTGTCAAAACAGTAAAGGATTAAAATCTGGAGGGACATCCAGACCAACCCTTGTAAGCTTTCGGAAACACCAAATCTTCTATTCAATAAAAGTGTAAGCGAGTAGCTCATGAGAAAGAGCAAACCTAAAGCTAAATAGGGGGTTTTCACAAACTTTTTACAGTTTACCAATCTGTAAAAACAGTTTGCAGAACCAAAAAGCGTAACTAACAAAACCAGATATTTCATCCATGGTTGGTAATATGTAAATGCATTGAAAGACAATAAAGCCAATGAAAGATACATCAGCTTAAATACAATACCCGAAAATAATTTGTCGACAAAAGTATGCGTTTTAAACATTACTGACCCCCGAAAACTTTGTTGATCCGGTTAACGGTACCTTGCGCAGAATACCCGGACTCAATTATTTTTTGCTCACAATCCGATGAAACGCGCAGATGATTTAATGCTTCTTCGATTTCTTTCGACCAGTCCTCCGGCGGCAGCGTAATGGATGTAAAATGAACCAAATCTGTTAACGCGACTTCACGCGTTATTGTGTCCGATATAACACAGGGCAGTCCGCACGCTTGCGCCTCAACGATAGTGATCGGCAGCCCTTCGGTATAAGACGGCAATAAAAAAACATCAAATGCTTGAAAGAGATCCGGCATGTCCCGTCTGAAGCCCATAAAAGTAACTTGATCATCAAGAGCGAGCCGTTGCACCCTTTCTCTCAAATCCTTTTCAAGCTCTCCCGCGCCGGCTATCATTAAAACGGCGTCAGGATGTTTTTTATAAAACGACGCAAAAACATCAATGAGATACGCTTGATTCTTAACCTTTGTCAACCGCCCGGCATGACCCATAACAGTTTTGTTCTCAATGCCAAGACTTTGGCGCATTTCCGCTCTTTTCATCGGGTTAAACCGATATGCGGGCACATCTATTCCGTTTGGTATAACGGTCATTTTTTCACCGATATCTCCATATAGCCATTCGCCTGCTAGTTTAGAACAGGCCAAATAAATATCGGTATTTTTTACGAGTTTCGGTCTGTTCTTATAGTGCAGGTGCAAGTGAAGCTTGCGGATCAATCCTTCACGGCTCTCAAAGTCCGTACCGTGGCAATGGCAGGCAATTTTCGCTTCAGTAAACCTCTTTGCTAAAAGAATTGTTTTTAAATCACTGGCCGAGGAAAGATGCAGCCAGATAAAATCATATGTATTTGGATTTTTGGCAAAGAACCGGCGCTGATCCAGATAGTTTTTCATGGGATTTTTGCCCCTGCGTGCCGCATGGAAAACCTTGCAGCCGAGCACAGTCAGTTCCTCTTCATACGCGCAGCGGGAACAAAAAGTCAGCACATCAAAATGAAATCGTTGTGCGTCCATTCCGCTGACAACCTGTAAAACAAAGTTCTCTATACCCCCGGTTTCCGGTGACAACCCAACAATCAGAACACTTATTTTAGCCAAATTATTTCCCCCACTATCTATTTTGTTTTGCTTTAGCAAACAAAATAGGCAGTTTATTTTTGATAAAAAATATCATTTTACTGCAAAGCAACAACAAAAATATACAGCGTTTTTTCAATAGGAGTGTCATTGCTTTAAATATCAGACTGTCCGGTTGCGACAGCGGTATCAGCTCATTAAACAAATCATCCAAGAACAGTGCCTTAATCCATTTTCTCCGCGCTCTTTGGCTCATACCCGCCCGTTTATCATAGTTTCTTTGCAGAGCCGAAAATATGTATCGGCAATAAATACTCGCTAAAACGACTTTCACTTCTGATGTATAAAGCTTCCAATAGATATACTGGGCTTTTATTTTCGCTATTCGATCTGTGTGAAGTTTGAAATAATCCGGATCAAACCGGTCCGTTATGCTCCCGGTCCCTCTCTTTTTATAATGATAAGGGGCCGACCCAAGCGTATTAAGCGACTCGGCATTCATAAAAAACTCAATATTAAAACTTATGTCTTCAAGAAGCGTAAGATTTTTGTCAAACAGAATCCCGATCTTTTTTAAATATCCCACCTCATAGAATTTATTGGCAGAATACCCATACAAAGTGGATTTTTCAATAAGTATTATTTCTTGCCGCAATTCATGTTGGTTACGAAAAGCTTTGCCCGGATAAGTGACCACATTGGTCTCTTTTAGCTCGCCAGCTTTATTATAGTACTCCTCTTTGACACCAAACATCACGCATTGAGCCGGATCCGCTGCTAATGATTTTGCAACATCCGACAGAAGATATTTATCAATCGTGTCATCAGAATCCATAAAACTGATATATTCACCCACAGCTTCGTTGATTCCGGTATTGCGAGCCATACTTGGCCCTTCATTCACAGGCTTGTGAATGACCCGTATCCGCACATCCGTTGCTGCCAGCTCGTCGCAAATAGCAGGGCTGTTATCGGGTGAGCAGTCATCCACCAGCAACAGTTCAAATTGTGGATAGGTTTGCTGTAAAACGCTTGCAACAGCATCACGCAAATACTTTTCAACATTATAGACCGGCATAACAATGCTGAACAGTAATTCATTGTTCATGAAAGAATTATCTCCTTGATTTTAATGTGGCAAAAAGTTTTGTGTTGCTCGATTTAACCTTGGATATCAACGAGCTTTCCGCATAGGTCAGCCAAGCGCTATTCAACCGGACCGGTACAAGCACTATGCGCATCATCATTGATTTTGGCTTGGCAGCTTTCAAGTTTTCGGCTACCTTTTGGTCTTTGATAATCTTTTTGATTTCCTGTTTCTTTTCTTTGGTTGTCAGCGTACATTTTTTATTGGTTATATTTTCAATACAGCCGACAAGCCGTTCAATATATCTCCTGGCTAAAAACTCGCGGCTGCCGGCATCGTTAACACCCCAATACGAATAAAGCTCAAGCATCCAGCCATGCTCTTCTTCTCTTTTTTCATACATTTTCGGCATATATTTTGCTGTTTCGGATTCCGCGCGTGCGCGCATAAAATGATAGTATTGTTTTGACGAAACAGCCACTCGTTCAATATCCCTGACAACGCTCAGATTAAATGGGAAGTCATCCCAGAAAGTATAGGGGAAACGAAGGTTTTTCTCCATTATATATGAAGCCAAATAAAGCTTATTCCACGGCGTATACAGTAAATTTTTATCGAACAGTTTATATGCATCTCGGCGAAAAGCTTCCCGGTTTGCATAGACCGTGTCCGGGTACGAAATGTTCAGGGTCAGGCAATCCGTATCATTATAATATGTGTCAATAAAGTAGCCGGTAACAACATACTGCGCGCCGGTTTTTTCCGCTAGTTCATACATGTCCTGCAGCATGGTTGGCTCTGCCCAGTCATCGGAATCCATAAAATAAAAATACTTGCCGCGTGCGATATCGATTGCCATATTCCGGGCGCTCGGCGCGCCGCCGTTTTCTTTGTGAAGTACCTTTATCCGGCTGTCTTTCAACGCATATTCATCACAAATTTTCCCGCTGCTGTCCGGAGTTCCGTCATCAACGGCGAACAGCTCAAACTCTTTGAGTGTTTGCGCTAATATACTGTCGATTGCTTTGCCGACAAACTTTTCAACATTGTAAACCGGCATTATCACACTGATTTTTATATCGTCCATTTTTTACACTCCAAATTCTTTTTTGACGAGAGCAATAGCAGATTCTATTGTTTTATCCATGTCATAGTATTTGTATTCGGCAAGCCGGCCGCCAAAAATCACCTGTTTTTCCTTCTCAGCTAATTGCTGATAACCGTTAAAGACCTTCTGATTTTTTTCATCGTTTACCGGATAATAAGGCTCACAACCTTCTTCCCACTCCAGCGGATACTCCTTTGTCACATAGGTCACGGGTTGTGTGCCGAACTCAAAATGTTTGTGCTCGATTGTACGAGTGTACGGCGTTTCCCGGTCGGTATAGTTCATCACCGCCACACCTTGATAGTTATCCATCTCATATCGCTGCGTTTCGAAACGCAAACTTCGGTATTCCAGTTTGCCCAGACAGCAGTCAAAATAGGCGTCCAGCGGACCGGTGTACACAATCTTTTCTGCCATACTCAGATACTTCCGTCTGTCCTGATTGAAGTCTGTACGAAGCATAACTTTACAGCCGGCCAGCATTTTGTCAATTATTCCGTTGTATCCCCCGACCGGGATCCCTTGATAGGGATCGTTAAAATAGTTGTTGTCATATGTATAGCGGACAGGAAGCCTCCTAATGATAAATGAAGGAAGGTCCTTGCAGTCTCTTCCCCATTGTTTTTCTGTATACCCTTTTATGAGTTTGAAGTAAATGTCTTTGCCAATCAGCGATATCGCCTGCTCTTCCAGATTTGCCGGTTCACCCTTGACTTCACCTTTTTGGGATTCTATCTTTTCTTTTGCCTGCGCGGGTGTGATGACACCCCACATTTTATTGAAGGTGTTCATGTTGAAGGGTAAATTGTAAAGCTCCCCGTTGTAGTTGGCAATGGGGGAATTGATATAATTATTAAAGTCCGCGAAGCGCCTGACATAATCCCACACCATGCTGTTGCCGGTATGAAAGATGTGGGCGCCGTAAAGGTGTATGTTGACCCCTTCCTTGGGGTCGCAATAAAGATTACCGCCGATGTGCGGCCGTTTTTCGATAACCAGACAGGTTTTGTTGCGTTTCTGGGCTTCATAGGCGAAAACAGAACCGAACAAACCGCTGCCAACAATTAAATAATCGTATCCCATTTTTCACTCCATCAAATAAAACAGTCTTGGGATGGCCACAGAAGGCTGCAGTTTTTAGACCGTTATGTATTTATCAGACCTTAGATTTTATTTAATTAACTTTTGGATAAATGTATCACAAAAACTATTTTCGGTCAATACCGAACGATTTTTGTTCCTTTTTCGTATTATTGGTATCTTGTCAGTCTCCTTGAACACCCCTTTATCCGTAACTGGTATTAAAAGCATTTGCATGAAACGGAGAGTTGCTGTATAATATTGACTGGTTTATTCTACAAGACAGGGAGGTATCCTTATCATAAAAACCAAAAAAACATTGCTGCCGGATGAAAAATCTATGCGTTGGATGCTGGCAGCGTTTTTGGCAGCACCATTGCTTCCTGAATACATTGCCCCCTTTGCAACGCTTGTGCCCTTCTACTCGTTTTTAAGATATTTTCGCAGCGCAGGCAAAAAAATCGTCTTAAAAAAAGAACAGCTCCTAATGCTTTTATTCATCAGCTGGCAATTTATCGGAATCTTCCGGTCAAACAATGTCGGCAGCAGCGTTCTTTTTTCTTTTTTGTGGCTGTTTATGTTTCTTGGGTTTGTTTTTGTTTCCAACCTGCTGGAAAACAAAGAGGCTCTCGACCGTACGCTTTTTGCAATTACGCTCGGCGGCGGCATCGCGGGCTCTGTCGGTATTGGCCAGATTATTCTCTTCCATTACGGTCCATGGATAGCCGAACCGCTTAAAACAATGTTCAACCCGCTTTGGGGGCGACTGGATGTTTTTCTCGCAAATATAGCGGTCAATTATGTGCTCCCGGCAAATCTTGTTGAAAAGCTTCCGCGCCAGGTGCCGTTTCAAGTTGTTGAAAGAGCGAGTTCGACTTTTACCAATCCGATTTTCTTTGCCTGTTATCTTGTTATGGTTCTTCCCATAGCGGTCTATTGTTTTTCGCGCATAACACACGGAAAGAAAAAAATAGTCAGCCTGCTCTGTATTATAACAATTGTCGGCGGAATCGCGGGTTCCTATTCCAGAATGCCTTACCTGGCGGTCATCGTCACCGTTTTCGTGATGCTGTTTATGGGCTGGAAATATGCCTTGACAATAGTTGCGGCCAGTCCCGTATTTCTTTGGATTTTTCCTTCAGGCGTCTATAAAAGGCTGCTGTCTCTGCTGGACCTAAGAGACGGATCAATCGTTACCCGCGCGAACATCTGGGAAGCCTGCACCGAAATGCTCCGCGAGAAATGGGTCTGGGGTATGGGCCCCGGTGTCGGGAATGTGCGGGATATATTGATCAGTCAATATGGTATCCACCAGCCGCACGCGCACAATCTTTTCATACAGCTTTTTTTAGAAGGCGGCATCTTCGGGGTTTCGGTTTTCGCCTTGATCGTCCTTTGGATTCTTTTTGATATGATTGTTTTGAGCTTGCGTTCCAAAGAAGGCCGCCCCCTCGCGGTGGCGATTATTGCAAGTTTGGCCGGCCTGTTAACCTGCGGCATCACGGATTATGTACTGTACGGCCCCAAAATCCTGCAATTTTTCATGATGCTGCTGGGGCTTGCGCTTGCCGTAAAAAAGATCTACCCGGCAACACCAAAAAAACACAAGACCAACAGCACAACGCCGTCTTCATAAAACAGGGAAAGGAAATATGCGCGGAGATCCCGGCGCATATCGTGGGTTAACGGTTATGTTATGCTCCGTCTGCGGTGCCGAACCGGCATCCCCCTGCACCTTCTGCGCAGCCTGCGGCACGCCTTTTACGCAAACACCGTCTCCTCCGGAAAACAACACTTCAGCGGTTTTGGGCGGTACTGTCGGCTATTCGCCGCGCATCGCCGACCCCGCTTTCGCGAAATATGTCAAAAACACCAACCGATACGCCGGCATCTTCTCGGGTATTCTTGCCGTTGCCGCTTTTGTCGGGTTCACCGTTTACGGCGAAACCGGCAGCGAGATGGACAACCCGCAGGCGATGTATATCGGCATGGGCATCGGCGGGATGTTCCTGGCGATTGCACTTTTTTCCGTACTCGGCAGAAAGCGCTCGAAAACCTGGGATGGTGTTGTGGTTGACAAAACCGTTAAAAACAAGCGCCGCAGGCAAAGCACCGGCCCGGATACGAACGACTTTTATTGGGTTGATTATTTGGAATACAAGGTAATCATCAAAGCAGACAGCGGTAAAAAACACGAGCTGACGGCGGATGACGACGACACGCGCTATAACTATTTTCAAATCGGTGACCGGCTCCGGCATCACGGCAAACTCAATTCCTACGAAAAATATGACAAAACCCGCGACACCGTCTCCTTTTGCAACGCCTGCGCGAGTTTGAACGATATCCGCGACGATGTCTGTTTCCGGTGCAAGTGTCCGCTGCTCAAATAAACGGCGAGGAGTCCGCTTTGGCAGATATGAAAGAGATCTTTGAATGGAGCGTGCGCGTTCCGATATTCCGCAACAGCCTGATTCTCAAGCAGTTGGGTCTTGCCGTCGGCATCCCGTTCGGGCTGCTGATCCTTTTTTTCGCCGCCGCGGGTATTGTAACACAGCGTATAGATTGGCTGTGGGCAACCGGCATGGTGCTTGGTTTTCTTTTTATCGGCTTTCTTTTTGTGTTGTTTATTTTCCGCGGCACTTACGATGTGCATTTTGTCTTGGACAGCAAAGGCATCCTTTGCGAAAACACGGAGAAACAGGCCAAAAGAGTGAAATCGCTGAGCTTGATAACGGTTGTTCTCGGGCTGATATCCCGCAACCCGACCGCAGCAGGCGCAGGGATGCTTGCCGGCGCCCGGGTAAAAACTTTTTTGAAATGGGGCAGCATCAGAAAGGTAAAATACAACGAAAAACGGCACACCATCCTGCTCAGAGCCGGGTTTTCGGAAAGTATTGCCGTTTTTTGCACCGCGGACAACTACGGGGACATTAAAACCCTCATCCAAAACAGCGCAGTCCGCACGGGTTCCGGCTGATTCTTCCGCCGGTTTCCCGGCATTATCGCAGCCGCGCACAAAAAACGCTTGACAATATAAGTTCTTACTGTTAAAATACATCTACAACAAAGCAGAGCAGTCAAGGCAACCCGCCTTTTGTTCTCACCTTCGGGGTTTCGTCCGCCGCAAGGTCAATACCAAAACGGGGTGTTTGCCCCGCGTGTGTTGATTTTGCGAGGACGGTTAAAGAACCGCCCTCGCTTTGATTTTACCGGTAAACGCATTGGGAGGTGCTTTCACATCAGCAAACAGGAAGTGCAGTTAAACGAAGCAATCCGTGACAAAGAAATCAGGGTCGTCACAGACGACGGCGAACAGCTGGGCATTATGTCCTCCGCACAGGCGCTCAAGCTTGCGGAAGAAAAGTCACTCGATTTGGTCAAAATCGCGCCCCAGGCAAACCCGCCGGTCTGCAAAATCATGGATTACGGCAAATTCCGCTTTGAACAGTCCAAACGGGAAAAAGAGGCCAAAAAAAACCAGCGCATTGTGGAAATCAAGGAGATCCGGCTGTCCCTTAAAATTGATATCCACGACTTTGAAACCAAGGTTGATCATGCCAAAAAGTTCCTCGCTTCGGGGGATAAGGTCAAGGTTTCGATACGCTTCAGGGGCCGTGAGATGGCGCACCCCAATATCGGCCTTGCGAACATGGCGCGTTTCGCGGAAGCCTGCGCCGAGCTGTCGACGGTTGAAAAAGCCGCGAAGCTTGAAGGCCGCCAGATGCTGATGTTCCTCGCGCCGAAGGCTGTCAAATAAGAATAAATTATAAAACCACAAGGAGGGGAAAACTATGCCCAAAATCAAAACCCACAGCGGGGCGAAAAAGCGCTTCAAAATGTCAAAAACCGGCAAGCCGATCCGTTCTCATGCTTATATGTCGCACATCCTGACAAAAAAGAGCACAAAACGCAAGCGGAACCTGCGCAAGACTGCCGTTGCTGACACCACCAACCAAAAGCAGATCAAACGCCTGATTCCCTACAAATAAGGCTCCCTTAAGGCTCACGGCAATAATGTAAAAAACGGAGGTAAATTACCATGGCTCGTGTAAAAGGCGCGATGATGACGCGCAAAAGAAGAAATAAAGTATTAAAGCTCGCAAAGGGCTATTACGGCTCGAAGAGCAGGCTTTTCAAAACAGCCAAACAGGCCGTGATGAAATCGGGGCAGTACGCCTATGTCGGGCGCAAACAAAAAAAGCGTGACTTCCGCCGCCTGTGGATCACCCGCATTTCCGCCGCGGCGAAAATGAACGGGATGAACTATTCCACCTTCATCAACGGTCTCAAAAAAGCCGACATCGGTCTCAACCGCAAAATGCTTTCCGAAATCGCGATTGCGGACCCGGCGGCCTTTGCGGCACTGGTTGAAAAAGTCAAAACACAAACAGCATAACGCAACCCCGGCACCTACCGGCTTTCAGCCGGAACACACAAGGGCGGACTTTCGAGTCTGCCCTTTTTGTGTGCCCTGACAATCCCGCTACCGGTCACCCGGTGCAAAGGGGTTGACAAGGGTGGTAATATATTTATGAACCGGTTTTGCCATACAATATATTATCACCCTGTTATCACCGGTTTGCCGCTCCTAAAAAGCGCGCAGGGAATGGAGTTTTATGGAAAAGATTATCAGCCGTTCCAATGAAAAAATCAAAAACGCGGCGCTGCTCCTTGAAAGCGCCGGGGCGCGGCGTGAAGCCGGACTTTTTCTGCTCGAAGGCGCGCGGCTGTGCGCGGACGCGGCTGACGGGGGCATCGTTATTGTTCAGGCCTTTTTCACCCCGGACGCCGCGGAGAAATACGCCGGCTATGCAGTGCGTATCACAAAAAAAGCGCAGGCGTGTTATGAAATCACACCCGAAGTCGGCGCCAGGCTGACGGACACCCGCTCCCCGCAGGGCGTGTTCTGTGTATGCAAGACACTTGACAATAAGCCGGACAAATATAAAATAGATACCAAAGGCCATTATATCGCGCTTGAGAACATACAGGACCCGTCCAACCTTGGCGGCGTGTGCAGAACCGCGGAAGCGCTCGGCATCGACGGGCTGATTATCAGCGGCGGCTGCGACATTTACAACCCCAAAGCGCTGCGCGCGGCCATGGGTTCCTCGCTCAGGCTGAATATTGTCGAGACGGAAAATTTACCGGAGCTGTTGATTTTTGCGTCATCGCAAGGCATGCTGACATCGGCTTTAACGCCCGCGGGCGGCAGCACGCCCTTGAGCATTCTAAAAAGCGGCCGCGGCAACATCTGCGTCATCGGCAACGAAGGCGCCGGCCTTGCCGGTGAAACGCTCGCCGCGTGCGCGGAAAAAATCGCGATTCCGATGAAAGGCAAGGCGGAATCGCTCAATGCCGCCGCCTGCGCGGCGATTATCATGTGGGAGCTTGTTAAATGAATTTGGATATACGCGCTTATTGGGTATGGCTGCAGGCAGGGCTCGGCATACAAGGCCGGGCGGACGCCGTCACCGCGGCTTTTACCTCACCCAAAGAAATGTTTGAAGCAGGCCAAACACAATGGCGCCTGACCGGCGCCCTGACCGGCCGGCAAATCAAGCGGCTCGAAGAGTACTCTTTGGAACAGGCGGAGTCCGTTGTGCGGGAATGCGACACCAACGGCTGGAAACTGGTCACGCCGGACTGCTCTGATTACCCGCCGCTGCTTTTAAAGCTCAACAACTTTCCCGTCGTTCTGTATACCTGGGGGGACCTTGGCTGCCTGGAAAACCGGATACCGGTCGCGGTTGTCGGCACACGCTCCGCCTCGCGTTACAGCATTGATGTCGCCGGCAGACTCAGCGCATCCCTGGCCGGCGCGGGCGCGGCGGTCATCAGCGGCGGCGCGCTGGGGATTGACAGCGCGGCGCATACTGGCGCGCTGTTCGGCGGCGGGGTCACCGTGGCGGTGCTCGGCTGCGGCCTCGCGGCAAACTATCTGCCCGGCAACCGTGCCCTGCGCGCGCAAATCGCGCAAAGCGGTGCCGTTGTGACGGAATATCCGCCGCAAACGCAGGCGGTCGGGCCGAACTTCCCCATCCGCAATCGTTTGATTTCCGGCATCAGCTACGGCACCGTTGTGATTGAAGCGGGCGAGCGCAGCGGTTCACTGATTACGGCAAGCTACGCGCTCGAACAAGGCCGGGATGTTTTTGCCGTCCCCGGCGATGTCATCAACTCCTCCTATACCGGCACAAACAAACTCATCCGGGACGGCGCGAAACCCGTTTTTTCCGCCATGGATGTGCTGGGAGAATACGACGCGCGCTTCCCCGGCCTGCTTGATTTGGACAGCCTCGGGCAATCGCTGTCGGATGTACCCGTGATGCCGGGCGGTTTCGGTGACGCGAAAAATCTGCCCGCGCGCAAAACGGCACCGGCACCCGCGGACAAACCGCAGCCGGCTAAAACATCTTTGCCGGCGCGCAATAAATCCGCCGTTGCAAAAGCGCGGCGCGTACTGCCGGACAGTTTGAGTGAAATCACGCGCCAGGTATATGCCGGTATTTCTGCCGAACCGACCCATGTTGACGACATTGTCCGCGCCGTTCAACGCGAACCCGCGCAGGTCATCACGGCGTTGACGGAACTGGAAGTCTACGGATTTATCGAGTTGACCTCCGGCAAAAGATATGCTTTAATTTAGATATTAGATGTTAGATATTAGATGTTAGATAAATCGCTTTTCGGGCGAACATCGCATGAACACCCGACAACCGCTTGCAAAATTCAACCCCCGCCCGGCGGTGCCGGCATCCTGTACGCCGGCAGTTGAATTTTAAAATGCGCAGCCTGCTGCGCTATGGCCACTACTTAAAGTTAGGAGCACAAAATGTCAAAATTAGTTATTGTGGAGTCCCCCGCCAAAGCAAAGACCATCAAAAAGTATCTGGGTTCCGGCTACGATGTGACGGCGTCCATGGGGCATGTCCGGGATTTAACGCCGGACAAACTGGGCATCAAAGTCGTGAAGGATTTGGTATGCAAGCAAGAGGAAGGACCCGGTCATACCCATACACACGCATGCTACAAGTATTCATTCTTGCCCAATTACGCCCTGGTCAAGGGGAAAGAAAAACTGGTCAAAGAACTCAAAAGCAAGGTCAAGAACAGTGAAGCGGTCATCCTCGCGACCGACCCGGACCGGGAAGGCGAGGCCATCTCCTGGCATCTCGCGGAGGTGCTGGGCCTTGATTTAAACACCAGCAACCGGGTCACCTTTAATGAAATAACAAAGACCGGTGTCACCGGCGGCATCAACGCTCCGCGCGCGGTGGACATGGACCTCGTCAACGCGCAGCAGGCGCGCCGGACACTCGACCGCCTGGTCGGTTACCTGCTCAGCCCGTTCATATCGCAAAAAATTCAGGGCGGCAGAAATCTGTCCGCCGGGCGCGTGCAAAGTGTGGCGGTGCGGCTGATTGTAGACAGAGAGGCCGAAATCACCGCCTTTGTCCCGAAGGAATACTGGAGCCTCGACGCCAAACTCGCCGCGAAAAGCGGCGGCGTGTTTTCCGCGGCGTTTACCGGGGATGAAACCGGCAAAGTCAAGGTGGTCAACAAAGAGCAGGCCGACGGTTACCTCGCCCGCCTCGACGGCGCGGCCTACAGCGTCAAATCGGTAAAAAAAGGCACCCGCAAAAAAAGCCCGTCCCCGCCCTTTATCACCTCCACCCTGCAGCAGGAAGCGTCGAGAAGACTCGGCTTCCAGGCGCAGCGGACGATGAAAGCGGCGCAGGAACTCTATGAGGGCGTCGACATCAAAGGCATCGGCACCACGGGTTTGATTACCTATATGAGAACCGACTCCCTGCGTGTTTCCGAGGAATCGAGAACCCAGGGCAACGAATATATTACGGACAATTTCGGCGGCGCCTATCTGCCGGAAAAACCCCGTTATTTCCGCTCCCGTTCCAACGCGCAGGACGGGCACGAAGCCATCCGCCCGGCCATTCCGTCCATCACGCCCGAGCAGGCAAAAGCCAGCCTGACCGCCGACCAATACAAATTGTATTCGCTTATATGGAAGCGTTTTATCGCGAGCCTCATGGCGGACTGTGTGCAGGCCACCGTGAAAGCGGAAATCGCCGCGGCAAAAAAAGAGGATACCGCCAACGGGCGTTACTGCGTGTTTTCGGCGTCCGGCTATTCTGTGGTGTTCGACGGCTTCACCAAGTTGTATGAGGAACAAACCGACGACGAGGGTGAGGACAGCGGCAAACTGCCCGTACTCAAAGAAAGCGACCCCCTGACGCTCAAAGAACTTGCCGCCAACCAGCATTTTACTCAGCCCCCGGCGCGTTTTACCGAGGCAACACTCATCAAAGCCCTCGAGGAAAACGGCATCGGCCGGCCGAGCACCTACGCGACCATCATCACCACCATCATCAAACGCGGTTATGTTCAGCGGGACGCGAAGCAGCTCAGCCCGACGGAACTCGGCACCGTGGTAACGCTGCAGATTTTCCGCGACCATTTTGCGAAAATAGTCAACGCGAAGTTTACCGCCTCGATGGAAACCGCCCTTGACGAGGTGGAAAACGGCAATGTCGAATACAACAGCATGCTCGGTGAATTCTACGATGAATTTGAAACCACGCTGAAAAAAGCCAAAGCGGATATGAAAGATTTCAAAATCCGGCTGTCGGCCGATATCACGGATGCCGTCTGCGAAAAATGCGGCAAACGCATGGTCAAGATGAGCGGGCGGTTCGGCCGTTTTCTTGCGTGCGAAGGTTATCCGGAGTGTAAAAACTCCAAGCCGCTGGTGGTTGAAACGCAGGCGGCATGCCCGAAGTGCAGCGCAAAAGTAATTGAAAAGAAATCAAAGAAGGGTTATACTTTTTTCGGGTGTGAAACCTGGCCGGCATGCGATTTTATCACTTGGGACAAGCCGACCGCGGACCCCTGCCCGAAATGCGGCAAGTCGCTGTTTGCCAAAAACGCCGGCCTCACCCACTGCTTGGGCGAAGGCTGCGGGTACGAAATCAAAGCGGAGCGAAAAGGTAAAAAAGCAGCCGCGGAGCAGGACGACGAATGAGCGGAGTTTTGGTCATCGGCGGCGGTTTTGCGGGCGTTGAAGCGGCTTTCCGGCTGGCAAAAGCCGGCGTCCCTGTCCGCCTGGCGGAAATGAAGCCGCAAAAGTTTTCCCCCGCCCATACCTCGCCGCTGCTGGCGGAACCGGTCTGTTCCAACTCGTTTAAAGCGACACGGATCACCTCGGCGTCCGGTATGCTCAAGGCGGAAATGGCGCTGCTGGGTTCTGTCTGTGTGGAAACGGCAAAAGCGTGCAGCGTCCCTGCCGGCGGCGCGTTGGCGGTGGACCGGGAAGCGTTTGCCCGCCTGATAACGGAAAAAGTCGAAAACGAACCGCTCATCACGCTTGAACGGCGTGAAGTAACAGAAATCCCGGCGCACGGCACGGTCATCGTTGCCGCGGGGCCGCTGGCCTCCGACGCGCTTGCAGAGAGCATCTCCGCGCTATGCGGCGGGCAGCTGAGTTTTTTTGACGCGGCGGCGCCCATCGTCACAGCCGAAAGTATTGACCGCGATTTTGCCTTCAGCCAGTCCCGCTATGACCGGGGCGGTGAGGATGACTACATCAACTGCCCCATGAACAAGGAAGAATACGAGGCGTTTTACCGTGAACTAATCCATGCCGAAAGCGCGGAACTTCACGCATTCGACAGAAAAAAGGATTTTTACGAGGGCTGTATGCCCGTTGAGGTCATGGCTGCGAGGGGGCTCGACACCATCCGTTTCGGTCCGCTGCGCCCCGTGGGGCTGCGGGACCCGAAAACGGGGCACCGTCCCTGGGCTGTTTTGCAGCTGCGGCGCGAAGATGCCGCGGGGCGGCTTTTCAACCTGGTTGGTTTTCAAACCAATCTGAAATTCGGCGAGCAAAAAAGAGTTTTCGGCATGATTCCCGCCCTGAAAAACGCGGAATACGCGCGTTACGGGGTCATGCACCGCAACACCTTCATCAATTCGCCCCGGCTGCTGGACGCCGGCTTTGCGTTTAAGGCCAGACCCGGGCTCTTCTTTGCCGGGCAGCTCACCGGTGTGGAGGGATACATGGAATCCGCCGCTTCCGGTATTTTAGCGGGGATCAACGCCGCCCGGTTTGTTAACGGGCTTGAGCCCCTCATTTTACCTGCGGAAAGCATGCTCGGCGCTTTGGCAAATTACATCAGCGCGCCGTGCGTCAAAGATTTTCAGCCCATGGGCGCGAACTTCGGTATCCTGCCGCCGCTTGATACGCAGATAAGAGATAAAAAGCAGCGGTATGAAGCCCTGGCACAGCGGGGGATTGAAGCAGTCAAGCTTCAGACTTCAGACTTTAGACTTTAGACCCCTGTAATCGCAACGCTTCAAGCTGTTCGGAAAGGGATGATTTTCTACATGCGTATCATCGTGGACGCCTTCGGCGGGGACCACGCGCCGCTGGAAATCTTGCGCGGCTGCGCGCTCGCGGTGCGGGAAACCGGTGTGGAAATCCTGCTGACCGGGCGCGAAGACGAGATTCAAAAATGCGCCGCGGACAATCAAATCGACCTGACCGGTATGCAAATCCTTCACGCGCCGGATATCATGCTCATGACCGACCACGCGGCGGATATTTTAAAATCAAGAAGCAATACATCCATGGCTGTCGGGCTCAAAGCCCTTGCCGCGGGGCAAGGCGACGCGTTTGTCAGCGCCGGTTCCACGGCAGCGCTGGTGATGGGCGCGACCTTTATCGTCAAACGCATCCGCGGTATCAAAAGGGCGGCCATCGCCGCCGTTATGCCCGCCAACACCGGTCCCGTCATGCTCATCGACATGGGCGCGAACGCGGACTGCACAGCGGAGTACCTGCACCAATTCGCGGTGATGGGCGATATCTATATGCAAAAGGTCATGGGTTTTGACGCCCCCCGCATCGGGCTTGCCAACATCGGCACGGAGGAAGGGAAAGGCGGCAAATTACAAATTGAAGCATTTGACTTGATGAAACAGGGCCCCTACAATTTCATCGGCAATATCGAAGCCAGGGATATCCCGCACGGCTGCTGCGAAGTGGTTGTGGCGGACGGTTTTACCGGCAATATCATCCTCAAAATGTACGAAGGGGTCGCCGGCGCCATCATGACCAACCTCAAAGCCATTTATAAAAAGAATCCGCTGACCATGCTGTCCGCCCTGATGGTCAAAGGCGGGCTGACAGAGTTTAAGAAAAAAATGGACTATACCGAGTTCGGGGGCGCGCCGCTTTTGGGCATCAACGGCGTCGTCATCAAAGCGCACGGCTCCTCGGACGCGAAAGCGATAAAAAACGCCGTCAGGCAGGCAAAAATTATCACCGAACAGGAAGTGGTCATGGCCATAACAGACAACATCACCCCGGACCCCTCATCACAACAAAACGAATAAATCCGGATTCGTATATTTAATTAATTTCTATCCCTATCATCTACTAAAATCGGAGGTTAATTTATGGTTCTTGAAAAAGTAATCAGTTTCGTTTCCACCCAGTTTCTGCTGGAAGAGGATGATATAAACGAAGACACCACTTTCGAATCCCTCGGCGCGGACGAAGAAGATATCCGGGAACTGGTCCTCGCGGTCGAAGGCGAATTTGAAATCAAACTGCACGAGGATGAAGTGCTCCGGCTCAACGATATTGCCGACCTGGTCGGTATTGTCGAAACGGCCGTGAGCCTGTCGGATATCGACTGATTTTGCCGGCCGCGCCGCATCAACCCCCGGAGGTGTTCCAACTGACGGATTTAAAAGATTTTCAGCATAAAATCGATTACAGCTTCAAAAACGAAGCCCTGCTTGTCAAAGCCCTTTCCCACTCCTCTTATGTCAATGAGCGGCAAAACGGCGGCGCGAGCAATGAACGGCTGGAGTTTTTGGGGGATTCCGTGCTTGGCTTTATCGCGGCGGAGCACTTTTATTTGAATTTTGCCCATTTGCCCGAGGGGGAGCTGACCAAACTCAGGGCGGCCACCGTGTGCGAAAAATCCCTTTGCGCTTTTGCGAAAGAAATCGGCCTGGGCGACGCCCTTTTCCTGGGCCGGGGCGAAACCGTAACCGGCGGGCATGAGCGGCCGTCCATTCTCGCGGACGCCTTCGAAGCTCTGCTCGCGGGGATTTATCTCGACGGCGGCATCGGGGAAGCCAAGCGTTTTGCGTTGCGGTTCATTAAGACCGCGGCCAAAAAAGCCGGTTCGTTCAAGGATTACAAAACCACCCTGCAGGAAGTCATCCAGAAAAACCCGGAAGAAAGCGTTGAGTATGTGCTCAAGGCGGAAGACGGGCCGGACCACAACAAGAGTTTCACCGTCGAGGTGCACCTCAACAGCAATGTCATCGGCACCGGCAGGGGCAAAAGCAAAAAACTCGCTGAGCAGGAAGCCGCCCAGGAAGCCCTGGCGTTAATGGGGCTCTAACCCTGCCGCCATGCGGAACCCTCCTCAACAATACGCATAAAAGAATAGGAACTGAAAGCATGATATTAAAAGCGCTTGAGATGCAAGGCTTCAAATCCTTCCCCGACAAAACCGTGCTGGCGTTCGGGAAAGGGATTACCGCCGTTGTCGGGCCAAACGGCAGCGGCAAAAGCAATATTTCCGACGCCGTGCGCTGGGTGCTGGGCGAACAGTCCACACGGAACCTGCGCGGCGCGAAAATGGAGGATGTCATTTTCGGCGGTACGACCGTGCGCAAAGCGGTCGGTTTTGCCGAGGTCACCCTGCGCCTGGACAATACGGACAAAACCCTCAATTGCGACAAGGACGAAGTTGCCGTCACCCGCCGGTACTACCGCTCGGGCGAGAGCGAGTACCTGCTCAACGGGGACAGTGTCCGGCTCAAAGATATTTACGAACTGTTTATGGACACGGGCCTCGGGCGGGACGGCTACTCGCTTGTGAGCCAGGGGCGCATTGCCGACCTGATTTCGCCCCGCTCCGGGCAGCGCCGCGAAATGCTGGAGGAAGCCGCGGGCATCTCCCACTACCGTTACCGGCGCACCGACGCCACCCGGCGCCTGACACAGGCGGAAGAAAACCTGGTGCGCCTGCGCGATATTTACAGCGAACTCGAAAGCAGAGTAGGCCCGCTAAAAATCCAGAGCGAAAAAGCGCAAAAGTTCCTCACCCTCTCCGCGGAAAAAAAGGAACTGGAAATCGGGCTTTGGCTGAAAAGTATTGAAAAATCAAAAATCGGTCTCAAGGAGCAGGAGGACCGGCTTGCCGTCGCCGCCGGGCAATACGAGACCGTTCAAAAAGACCTTGAATCCATCGAGGCGGAGATGGAAGCGGTCATCGCCGGCGGGCAGGAAATCACGCTGCAAATCGAACAAATCCGCCAGGGCGCGGCCAACCTCGAGGAGGAAGCCGTGCAAATCGACGGGCAGATTGCCGTTGAAAAAAACACCATCGAGCACAACAACCAGTCCATTGAACGCATCACGCGGGACATGGAGCAGGCCGCGGACACGGAGCTGCATTTGGACAGCCAGATTCAAGACGCCGTCAATGAAATTGACAGCTTGATTGAAGTCATCCGTCTCAAGCGCCTGGAACTCGATAACGCCGCGCAGCATATCAGCGGCGTCAAGCAGGAAAACAGGGCGTTTGCCGAAAAAACGGCGGCGCTTTCGCATCAAACAGCCGAACTGTCCGCCAAAGCGTCCGGCAAAAGAATCGAAGCATCCACCGACCGTTCCTCCAAAGAGGAAGTCGGCGCGCGCATCGCGGCGATTGACGAAGTGCTCTTGTCCCGCGCGGACTCGCTCAAAGAACTCGAAGCCGCCAAAAGCGTCTGCGCCGGGGAACTCGCTGAGTGCCGGGAAACGGTGAAAGGCCTCTTAAACGCCGTCACCGGGTACAATATGCGCGTGCAGGCGCGCCATGAAAAGGCCGAAAAGTTCAAAAAGGAACTCGACAGCCTGAATCTCGACATCCACCAGAAAAGCGCGCGTGTTAAAATGCTCGACGATTTGGAAAAGAATATGGAAGGGTACGCCGGCAGCGTGAAGGCCGTCATGCGCGAAGCGAAACGGGGAACCCTGCGCGGCATCCACGGCACGGTGTCCCAACTCGTATCCGTGAGCGACGCGTACGCCGTCGCGGTTGAAACGGCGCTGGGCGCCGCAGTGCAAAACATCGTGACCGACAACGAAAATGACGCCAAGCGCGCCATCAATTACCTCAAAGAAAGCCGGGAAGGCCGCGCCACTTTTCTGCCTATCAGCGCCATCCGTTCAAAAGAACTCAGCGAAAAAGGGCTGGAGAATTGCGCGGGTTTTGTAGACCTGGCGCACCGGCTGTTGACCTTTGACAGCAAGTATACGGAGATTATGAAATCTCTGTTAGCCCGCACCGCCGTTGTGGACAACATGGACAACGCGATTGCCATGGCGAAAAAGTATGATTACCGCATCCGTATCGTCACCCTTGACGGCCAGGTGATCAACGCCGGCGGTTCCATGACCGGCGGCTCCCGCGGGCAAAACGCGGGCATTTTAAGCCGCTCGAACGAAATTGAACAGCTCCGGAGCACCGTGGACACCCTGCAGAAAAAGTATGACGCGATGCAGGCGGACTACAAGGGCATTGTCACCGAACTGTCTGCCGCGGAAGCGGAACTTGACGGCGCGCAGGCGGATTTAACCAGAGCGCAGGAGGATACCATCCGGAAGGAAAGTGAGTTTAAGCTCCTGGAAGGCCGCATGGAAACGGCCGCCACTGCCGTCACGGAACTGGAAAACGAAAAAAAGGCGGCGTTCAAACGCCTGGATCTGCTCGCGGCTGCCCTTGAAGCGGCGCAAAACGAAATCGCGGCGCTGGACAAACAAATTGATGCCCTGCAGCAGGAAACGGACGCCCTTGTGCGGGAGCGCGAAGCGCTCGATTCCCGCCGCGAAGAATTGGCCGAAGCGGAAGCAAAAATAAACATGGAAATCCTCGCCGCCCAAAAAGATATGCAGGCCAAAGAAGAGGCCGTCGCCCTCCTGCAGCGCCGCAAAGCCTCACACGGAGACCGGCTCGGGGAACTCAACGCGGAAATCAGTTTGATTGCCAAAAGCAGCATCGACCTCAAAGCGAAAATAGCCGCCATGCAAACACAAGCAGCCGCCCTGCGGGAACAGAGCAGCCGGTCCAAAGAACAGGTGAACACGCTCGTGGCGGGCAGGAGCGAGCTGGAGGCCAAAAATTCCGCCCTGCGCGCGCAGGAACGCGCCAAGAATGAGGAAAAAGAAAAACTCGGCGGCGAACTCGCCCGGCTGGAGGAACGCAAAGCAGCCCTGGAGCGGGAACTTGACGAGTCGCAGAATAAACTGTATGACGAATACCAGCTCACCCGCCGGGAAGCGGAAGAACTGAACATCCTCATTGAGGAACCCGCCAAAGCGCAGCGGACCCTCAATGAAATCCGCAACAAAATCCGGGCGCTCGGCAGCGTGAATGTGGGCGCGGTGGAAGAATACAAGGAAGTATCCGAACGCTATGAGTTCCTCGGCATACAAATAAAAGACATCGAACAGTCCCGGGACGAGCTCAACAAACTCATCGCGGAACTGACCGTCAAAATGGCGGAGCGGTTCCGGGAGGAATTCAACAAAATCAACCGCCATTTCGGCGAAACCTTCCAGGAGCTGTTCAAAGGCGGCAAAGCGGAACTGGTGCTGGAAAATCAGCTGGATGTACTGGAGTGCAACATCGACATCAAGGTGCAGCCTCCCGGCAAAAACATCCAGAACATCGACCTGCTCTCCGGCGGGGAAAAGGGGCTCTCCGCCATCGCCCTGCTGTTTTCCATCCTCAAAGTCACCCCCTCCCCCTTCTGCATCTTTGACGAAGTGGAAGCGGCGCTGGACGAAAACAATGTGGACCTGTTCGCGAAATATGTCCGCCGCATGACCAAAAACACGCAGTTCATCCTCATCACCCACCGGCGCGGCACCATGGAAGAAGCGGATGTGCTGTACGGGGTGACCATGCAGGAAGACGGCGTTTCCAAACTGCTTGAACTGAAAACCGCGGAGATGGCGAAAAAGCTCGGCATCGCCTGACACTTGGCGCGGTTATAATAAACTGGCGCCGCCCTCTTTGGCGGCGGAACGGAGTGACCTATGGAAAGCAAATACGCCATCAAGGAATACCACGACGCGGCAAAAATCACCGCGGAACTCGATGAACTCATCAAAAAACCGATTTATTCCGTCAGCCCCGAGGCGCTCAAACAGTATGAGGAAGACTACTATGCCAAAAAATGCGTTAAATCCAAGGAGATGATCGGCAAAGCGGCCGAACTCATCCCCGGGGGCGTACAGCACAATTTGGCGTTTAACTATCCCTTCCCGCTCGTGTTCACCAAAGCCGAGGGCGGATATCTGTACGACATCGACGGCAACCGGTATTTTGATTTTATCCAGGCCGGCGGGCCGACCGTGCTGGGCAGCAATCCGCCGGAAGTGCGGGAAAAAGTCATCGAACTGCTCAACACCTGCGGCCCTTCCACGGGGCTGTTCCATGAATACGAGTACAAACTCGCGCAAAAAATTCACGAGTGCATCAAGAGTGTTGAAATGTTCCGTATGCTCGGCTCGGGGACGGAGGGCTGCATGGCGGCCATCCGCATCGCCCGGCTTGCCACCAAAAAGAAAAACATCATCAAAATGGGCGGCGCTTACCACGGCTGGAGCGACCAACTCGCTTACGGCATCCGCATCCCCGGCTCCAAATGGACCCAAGCCAGCGGCGTCCCCCTTTACATTTTCAAGCATACGCAGGAGTTTTTCCCCAACGATTTAAAAGACCTCGAGCGCAAACTGCGCGCGAACAAGTTGCGCGGGGGCACCGCCGCGGTGTTCATTGAACCCGTCGGGCCGGAAAGCGGCACGCGGCCGCTGGACTTCAACTTCAACAAGGGTGTCGAAGCGCTCTGCCGTAAATACGGCGCGCTGCTGATTTTTGACGAGGTGGTCACGGCCTTCCGCATCGGCATGGGCGGCGCGCAGGGCTACTTCGGGGTCACGCCGGATTTAACCATATTCGGCAAAGTCGTCGCGGGGGGTTACCCGGGTGCGGGCGGCATCGGCGGCAAAAAGGAATATATGAAGTACCTCGCGGCCGGCATCGCCGGGGGCGGCAAACACAAAAAGGCCCTGGTCGGGGGCACCATGGCCGCCACGCCCGTCAGCTGCGTGGCCGGCTACCACATGCTCTGCGAGATGGAAAGCCAAAACGCCTGCCAAAAGGCGGGACTCATGGGCGACCGCCTCACAGCCGGGCTCCAAGAACTCATCAAAAAGCACAACCTCCCCTTCGTCGCCTTTAACCAGGGTTCCATCTGCCACCTTGAAACCGTGGGCACCATGCACTTCGCCATTAACTGGAAAAAGCCGTGGACCATCGTCAAAGTACTCAAGGCGACCTCCGAGCGCAAAAAGGAAATGGAGCACATGGGCGCCGCGTATATGGCGGAAGGACTTGTCACCCTGGCGGGCAGCCGGCTGTACACCAGCGCCGCGTATACGGAAGAAATGATTGACGAAGCCCTTGCCTGTTTTGACCGGGTGTTTGCCAATGTGACGGTCAAATCGTGACATCACGCGGAAAAAAACCGCTTGCGGATTGGCATTGTATCATCAGCCTCTGCAAAGCAGAGGGCATTCACTGCGTGAACCCGCGCTTTTTCATTACTGTTTGTGCCGCCTCCTTTGGCGGCGGAATGGAGTTTTTAGATGGACATCAACACCGCTAAACAGCAGGTGATCGACGCCGGCAACCGTCTCGTGGCGCAGGGGCTCATCTCCCGCACCTGGGGCAATGTCAGCTGCCGCCTGGACGAAAATAGTTTTGTCATCACCCCCAGCGGCAAACCGTACGACACGCTCACCCCGGAGCAGATTGTACAGGTTGCCGTGGATACCCTTGCCTATACCGGCGATGTGAAACCCTCCGGAGAAAAAGGGGTGCACGCCGAAGTTTACAAAGCCCGCCCGGAAGTGAACTTCGTCATCCACACCCATCAAACCAACGCCTCTGTTATGAGCGCGCTGCACAGCGATATCCGTTATATCCCGGCCGAGGCGGCCAAAATAATCGGCACCAATGTCCCCTACGCCGGTTACGGGCTCCCCGGCACCAAAACGCTCATGGCCGGCGTGGCCGCCGCGCTCAAACGGCAAAAGATACAGGCCGTCCTCATGGCGCACCACGGCGCGCTGTGCTTTGGCAAAAACAGCGCGGAGGCCTTTGAGGCCGCGACGGTGCTGGAAGATGTCTGCGCGCTGCAGATTTACACCCAGTTCAAAAAGATTGTCGGCAGCGATATCGACACCATCGGGCAGTTTGTCGAAAAAATCGCGGCAAAAGAAACCGGCTGCAGCCCCGTTCAAACACAGCCCGCCTGCACAAGCCGGCGCGACGGCAATCAGTTTGTTTTAACTTACGCGGATGCCGGCCAAGCGCCGCTCACCGTACCCATCGCCGCGGGTAAATCCGGCGGCGCGCTGCCCGCGGAAGCCACGCTGCACCGGGCAGTCTACCAAAAACGCAAAGATATCAGCTGCATCATCCACGCGCGCGGCGCGGAACTCACGGCCGCCTCCTGCTTTGGCAACCCGCTCAAACCCCTGGTGGACGACTTTGCCCAGATTGTGGGCGTTGACGCGCGCTGCGCCGGGTTTAACGAAAAGGACGCCGAAAAATCCGCCGCCCGGTGTGTCAAAGCCCTCAAAGGCCGGCACGGCCTGCTGCTCAAAAATGACGGCGCGCTTTGCTGCGGCCCCAACGAGAGTGACGCCGCCGCGGTCGAAATGATTATGGAAAAAAACAGCCTCGCGTTCCTGGGCACCATCCTGTTCAATGTATACCGCCCGATATCCAAGTCCCATTCGCGTTTGATGCGGTTTGTGTATTTGAAAAAGTATTCCAAGCAGGCGAAATGAAATCAACCCTCTTTCTCGCAATTCATCACTTGCATATCCACAATGAATATATTGTTTTGGGGGCAAAGGTATGTTTTTCTTTTTTAATTTTGACCCAAAAGACAAAGACGCCGATTTATTGATAACTTTGAATAACCTGATTGCCAATTGGGAAAACGAAGTTGTCGAGTTCAAAGCAGCTAACAATGACTATGACAAGAAAAAAATCGGTCAATATTTCTCGGCCATCAGTAATGAAGCTAATCTGAAGGGTTATCAGCATGGCTGGCTTATTTTTGGTGTCAGAAATAATGACAAAAAAATCATCGGAAGCGATTACAGAAATACAAAAGGTCTTCAAACCCTTAAGCATGAGATCTCCACCGGCACCACCGGCGGTATATCTTTCATAGACATTTTTGAGGTCTATCCTACCGTGGATGGTGAAAAGCGCAGAGTTGTCATGTTCCAAATCCCCGCTGCTGCCACGGCAATCCCAACCGGGTGGAATGACCATTTCTATGGACGAAACGGTGAGTCCATCGGCGCGCTGTCTGTTGCGGAACTGGACAGAATCCGCGGGCAGGAAAAGAAGGACTGGTCGAAACAAACCATTGAAGGCGCAACGATTGACCATCTGGATAAGACCGCAATCGCCACAGCACGCCAAAAGTATAAGGAAAAAATGGACCGCCAGCATATTTCAGACGAAGTTGACCGTATGAGCGATTTAGACTTCCTAACAAAACTGAAGCTCATCATCAATGGCAAAATCACAAACGCCGCGATGGTGCTTTTAGGAAATGAAGATTACGATTATCTGTTCTCTACCCCTCCGGAGGCATCCTGGCGCCTTTACGATTCCGCCAACAATGTAAAGGATTACGAGATTTTCAAGATACCGTATATCACGGTCAGCGATAGAATCTTCACCAAAATACGGAACTTGACCTATCGATATATGCCGAATCAACTAACACTTTTTCCGACGGAAACACGGCAGTATGATATGTGGCTGCTGCGCGAGCTGATGAACAACTCTATCGCACATGCCGACTACTCCATCGGCGGCAGAATTTATCTTAATGAGTTTGAGGACAACCTGATTCTGACGAA
The DNA here is from genome assembly GCA_964612185.1 of uncultured Eubacteriales bacterium. Taxonomy (GTDB): domain Bacteria; phylum Bacillota; class Clostridia; order Oscillospirales; family Acutalibacteraceae; genus UBA1447. The sequence continues at coordinate 21,071 of CAZTCR010000014.1, read as the reverse complement.
CCCCGGAACTTTTTTGCCTGGGGGCATCGAGCCAGTCCTGAAGCCAAGCTATAATCCCCCATTCTACCGCAACCAACTGTTGGCTGAGGCGATGGGGAAGTTTAATATGATCGACACGCAGACGATGGGCATTCGCCGCGTCTTCAAAATTCAGCAGGAAAGATATTTTCCGCTGCCCGATTATGACCTGTCCGTACCGGGGCAGGTCGGCGTTGTAGTCTATGGTAAAATCCTTGATGAAAACTATACCCGAGTTTTGTTTGACAATCCCGATTTCGACCTGACAACGGTCTATTTGATTGACCTTGTGCAAAAGCATAAACAGGTTTCAAAAGAGGCTGTTCAATACCTAAGGAAGCTCGGCGTCATTGAAGGCAAATTGCCAAACCTTTACATTTCGGCTTCTGTTGCAAAAGCAATTGACGAAAAGGCACAGTATATTAAAAACAAAGGGCTTGATAATGACTATTATCGCAAACTAATTGTAGACTACTTGTTAAAGTTCAAAAAAGGGAATAAAGAGGATTTTATTAAACTGCTTTTCAATAAATTGCCTGATGTTTTGAACGAAAAACAAAAAGTTGCAAAGATAAGAAATTTGCTTTCCGCAATGAAGGCAGAAAATATCATTTCCACCGATTCGCCAAACAGAAGGTTATCCAACTGGGTATTGGTTAAAAAGGATTAACTAAATTAAATTTAACTAATATTTAACTAATAATTTAACTAATCTGTAGCCGATGAAGCCTGGAGCTGTTTGATGATGCTAATACTAAAACGCGTATAAAAACCTAAACGCCGCCCGGTGGCGGTTTTTTTATACCTCTCAGCCGCGGTTAGATGTGTAGGGTTTGGCATCCTTGACAAACCGCCGTTGCTTGCGTTCTTGCCTTCCTCTTGAGGAATGGTGGAAAGGCGATATGTAAAATCGCCATGCGTGGCGGAAGGAGTTCGTTCCCCAACATCTTCTCTACTTCTTCCCGCAGCGCCGCCGCACTTCCCTCACTTACAAAATTCAACTCCCGCCCCGCGGTGCCGGCATCCTGTACGCCGGCAGTTGAATTTTATACTAATCTCCATTTAAAAGATAGACAAGTCTATCTTTTAATCCGCTGTCCAAAGACAGCGGGGGCAGCATTTGCTGCCGGAAATACCGTTCAATGCTATCTGTCTGCGGCTTCAGCCGCAGCGGCAAGCTTTGCTTGCCGATTAAAATTGTGTCTACAATTTTAATGTAGAATAGTATTAAAATGCGCAGTCCACTGCGCTATGTCCCCACCCACAGTCCCATCAAAAGGACTTTGGGCAAATTTGTGCAAATATCGAAATTATTTTGCAAAATATGGTATAAAATAGAATAAACATATGGTACAATGTTTCAACCGGCAAGCTTCGGCTATCCTTTTTTTGAAAGGGAATTGTGTTGATGAAAACAACAAAATACAATAAATTGGTGCGCGACAAAATTCCGGCCATCATTGCGCTCTCCGGCAAAACAGCCGTCACCGAAACACTGCCGGACGACAAGTATATGGAAATGCTCAACCAAAAACTGCTCGAGGAAGTCCATGAGTTCATCGCAAGCGGCGCCGTGGAAGAACTCGCAGACATAGGCGAAGTCATGCACGCCATCATGGCACATAAAGGGATTACGATTGAGGAGTTCCAGCGTGTCCGGCTGGAAAAACTGGAAAAGCGCGGCGGGTTTAAGGATAAAGTGTTGTTGGTTGAGGTTGTTGAGGATTAAGGTGGTGGATTTTTGGACACCGTCAAAGTCAATGCGGTAAACAGTAAGGCTGAAGACTTGTTTGTTCAGCTGTTCTGCGAAACCTTCGGTCCCGACAAGGCCGATAATCTCTATATCCAATATCCTGTCGTGGATATCTACGGCGGCAGAAGATATATTGATTTTGCGCTCGAAAACGAGGACATGCGCATTGCGATTGAGATTGACGGCGAAACCTACCACAACCCCAAAAATATATCGGATAACAAATATTTTGATGACCTGTTAAAACAAAACAGCCTTGTGCATGAAGACTGGAAAGTGTTCCGCTGGGCATATAATCAGTTGGCAAAACAGCCTGAGAAAGTGAAGGATGAGCTTATCACTTTTTTGGGTGAAACACCGTTTTTCAGCGAGTTTGAAGATTTTTTACCGGCGCAGAAAGGCAAAACCTTTGAACTGCGCGAATATCAGCAAGAGGCAATTGACAACCTGAAACAGATGCGCGAAAACGGAGAGACAATTGCCTTGCTGTACCATGCCACCGGTGTCGGCAAGACTGTCACCGCTGCGGAAGACGCGAAGGCGGTCGGGGGCAGAACGCTGTTTTTGGTCAACGCCCTAAAACTCGCTGACCAGGCAGAAAAGACCTTTGAAAAAATATGGCCGGCGGCAACGCGCGGGCAGTATACCGGGAACGCGAAAGACAAGGATGCATTCATCGTTTTCGCGACCGTTCAAAGCGTGTCAAAAAATCTCAGGGAGTTTTTGCCGGATTCATTTGACTACATTGTTGTTGACGAGTGCCACCACGCGGCGTCCAAAACTTATAAAAAATTGTTCAGTTTCTTCAAACCTAAATTTATCTTAGGGCTGACCGCCACACCCGAACGCTCGGACGGCGAAGATATGCTCGAACTGTTTCAAAATGTCGCGCATAAAATGGATTTGAAAACAGCGGTTGAAAAAGGTATTCTGGCTCCGATTCGCTGTATCAGGGTGAAAACGGATGTCGATTTGTCGGATGTCAGAATCAACGGCATCAAATACAATTCACAGGATTTGGAGAGCAAGCTGTTTGTCCCCGAGCGAAATCAGTTAATTGTCGATACCTATCTGAACTATGTTACCGGCAAGAAAACGGTTATCTTTTGCGCCAGTGTTAACCATGCGACCGAGATTGCAAAACTGCTCCGGGAGCGCGGCGTAAAATCCGAATCCGTTTCCGGGCAGGACAAAGTTGAAACCAGAAACCGGATTTTGGAAGCGTACGAAAACGAAGATATCAATGTTCTTTGCGCCTGCGACCTGTTGAATGAAGGCTGGGACAGTCCGCATACCGAAGTGCTGTTTATGGCACGGCCGACAATGTCGAAAACCATCTATTTGCAGCAGCTTGGCAGGGGTACGAGAAAATGCTACGGCAAAGAGGATTTACTGGTATTCGACTTTGTGGACAATGCTAATATGTTCAACGCGCCGTATTCGCTGCACCGGCTGCTGAACATTTCGCAATATAGGCCGAAGGAATATGTTCTTGCTCCGTTTGACAAACGAAAATTGGAATATGATTTGTTGAGGGTGGGCGAAAAGCCGGCAGCATACCTTGATATGCCGGTGGATATTGATGACTTTGAGATCATTGACATTTTCAACTGGCAGGATCAAGCCAAGGATATGATTTCACAGTTGGAGTTTGTCCGTATGGTGGATGTTCAAACGGAAACTGTCGAGAAGTATGTCAGAACACAAAAGATAATCCCCGATATGGCAGTGCCAATCGGCGAAAACAGGCACTTCAATTATTTCCGTGAAGACACCGTAAAGACATACGCGAAAAAGTTCAATTGGGACTTGATCACCGGCTCCAATATCAAAGAAAAGTTCATGGATTTTATCTTAAAAATGGATATGAGTTTTTCATACAAACCCGTTTTGCTCAAAGCTGTTTTCGACCATATAGACAGCAACGGCAGAGTGCGGGTTTGTGATATTGTCAGCTATTTCATCGATTTTTATGAAGACCGGAAAGCGAGAGGGCTGACAGCCGAAAAGGAAGCGAGCATTTTTCAAAAAGGCGGGTACACGGAAAAGGAAGTGGAAAGGAATATCTTCGTCAATCCTTTCAAACGCTTTGCAGATATGCGGTTTATGCAGCGGTGCAGAGATATTGAGTATATCGAGATTAATCCGTTGGTGTTTAAGAAATTGACGGATGAGGATAGGGCGAGGATATTGGAGATTTGCGAGGAGAAACTTGGGGAGTATTACGGGAGGAAACTTGGTTGATTTCAGCTTAACGTTTCGAGCGAATGAATTTAAGCACTGGAGGAATATTTTTGGCTACAACTGATGTGAATGTCAAAATTGAGGTCTGGAAGAATAAATTACTTGACTTAGGTAAACGCAATCGGCTGATGAATTATAGAGAGACAAAACGCTCGAGTCTCCAGATACTCACTCCGGCCTGCTTTGATTTGTACCAATCTTTTGTACAGGAAGAGCAACCGCTTATATTTCCTAATCTTTCTGATTCGAGTGAAACCGGAGAAGATGATGACGAGGAAGAAATATACTACCCTATAAAGACCAACCAAAGCCCTAAAGAGACTCAACGGACACTAAAATCGCTCAGGGATAAAGCAAAAACCGCCCTTGAGGAGCAAGGTGTTAATATTTTATACCTGTCGTTCGGGTTCCTCAAATGGACTGAATCCCAGGATTCGGATTACTGGTTTAACTCACCAATTCTACTTGTCCCGGCTTCATTAACCATAGAGTCGATTGCATCACCTTATGTTCTCAAAGTACATGAAGACGAGATTGTTATTAATCCAACGTTGTCATATAAACTTGAGAATGATTTTGGGATTACACTTCCAAATTATAACGAGGGAGATGACCTTCGCACTATTCTTGACGAAATAGAGGGAATAATTAGAACAAACAGGTGGGAGGTGGTGCCAGACGCAAGTCTGAGTCTGCTCTCGTTCCTGAAAATTAATATGTACAATGACTTGAGCAAACATAAGGATTCAATTGCTCTGAATCCAATTGTTAGAACAATAAGCGGTGATGCATCCACCTCTAACAAAATTCCGGAAGAAATATCTGATTTTGATTATGATAAAAATATCACTCCGATGGAAATGTTTCAGGTTGTAGATGCTGACTCAAGTCAACAGGACGCAATCCAATGCGCTAAAAAAGGCATAAGTTTTGTGCTACAGGGCCCTCCCGGAACCGGGAAAAGCCAAACGATTACAAACATAATTGCCGAGTGCCTTGCTGATGGGAAAAAAGTTCTTTTTGTTTCTGAAAAAATGGCAGCACTTGAAGTCGTGCATAGGAGGCTTACAAGTGCTGGATTAAATGATTTCTGCTTAATACTGCATAGCTATAAGGCGAATAAACGAGCCGTCCTCGACCAATTGGGAGCAACTCTTGCCTTGGCTCAAAAAAAGGCTACTTTAAATGATGATGCGTTCCAAAAACTGGAACTATTACTATCCGATAAGGAGCGACTAAACGAATATGCCGCTCAGGTTTTCATTACAGTGATGCCCCTTGGTAAATCAATCTACCAAGTTAATGGAGTTCTCTCACATCTTGAATCGTATGAATATGTAATATTTCAGATTGACAATGTTGGAAATACAGATGCAAAGCAGTTTAATCGATTCATCTATTTACTACAGCAGCTTACAACAACAATAGGTAAGATGACCGATGATTATAAGGCAAATCCTTGGTATGGAGCGATTGTCCCTTCTGTGTCACATGAATTGCGCTATGACGTAGGACAAAAACTTGGGACACTAATCCCAAAGGTAGAAAACTCTCAACAGCAATTGACCGATTTGTACAAAAACCTATCCCTGGACTGGCAAACAACCTATCAGGGAATAATTGACATTATTCCTGTTTTCAAAACCGCTGTGGATGCTCCAGTGGTTCCCGTTTCTTGGATTGTTGGGAATACTATTGAACCTCTTTTTGATGAAGTAGCAGAGTGCGAAGCGTTAAAGTCTCTTTTTTGGCATAAACATGTTGAATTATCAGAACAATATGCAACCATCGCCGCTAACGATGCGACCATAAAGTTATCTGCTCTTAATGAGTTCTTCACTGTAGAATCAATTAAAAACGAAATAGACACAATAAAAGTTATTCTCACAAATAGCTTCCCATATTTTGGTATTAGTATTGATTATCCTACTGCCCAAGCGCTGTTGACTGAAGCACAGGATAAGGCAAGACAATTGAGAGAACTCACCAGTCAGCTGACTTCGGTTTTTGAAGAAACAGTTTTTGCCATCGACTACAATGGAATCCTTTTGCGTTACAAAACTGAGTATACCTCGTTTTTGAAGACGTTCAAAAAAAGTTATAAGACTGACATGAAAATGATAAAGTCACAATATAGGGAAATAGTAAAGAAGATTTCAGACGAACAAGTTCTTGAACTTGTTTCTAATCTTCGAACAATTGATGAGTTAAGACAGTGGTTCACATATAACCGTTCTAACTTTGAAAGATTCTTCGGAAATCTACTTGTTGACGAAAATTCAGATTTTATGAAACTTGAGAAGTACAGAATAGTATGTTTGTCATTGCTTAACAGCATGCAGTTATTGGAGATACTGAGAGACACAACTTCACAATTAGAAGAATCTGAGAGAACACTAATTGCGCACTACCAGTTCCTTTATAAAGGTCTTGATACTGAATGGGACACTATCCGTGCTGCATTAACTTGGTCTGCTTCATTTAGGAAGCAAGTGGAGCAACTCAAACTCAATACAGAGTTTGTGGAAATAGTGTGCTCCGGTAAAATTTCGCCGGATATTTATAGGGATACTGTCTCACGATTAGTAGGAATTACAAATAATCTTGATTCTGAGTTCGTTTGGTTTCTTGGTTTGTTTGATTTTCAGAACTCTTTAAAATCGCTCACATTGCCCGCTCTTCAAGATCGATTGATAAGTTGCAAGAACGGACTGTCACTACTAGAAGAGTGGATTGATTTCCGCACGGCAAGAGAAAATTGCATAGCGGAAGGGCTCGCAGACTATATAGTTAAAATTGAAGAACAACACATTGAAACCTCAAAAATCATACCTGTTTTTAAGAAGCGTTTCTTTAGGCTCTGGCTTGATGCGATTCTTCCTAATTATCCTGCCGTCTTAACTTTTCGACGCAGAATGCACGAATACGCGATTGACGAGTTTGCTCGGCTTGATAAAGTTCAATTTGAAATTGCAAAGGCGCGTATAAGGAGTAAACTGATTAATGATTTGCCTTCACTACAAAGATTTACCAGTGGTGTCGATGAGATTAGCCTTCTGAAAAGAGAACTTGGAAAACAACGGCGTATTATGCCCATTCGAAAACTATTCCGAGAGATACCGAATCTACTCCTGACGCTCAAGCCGTGTCTGATGATGTCCCCACTTTCTGTTAGTTTATTTCTTGAAGCGGAGACCTATCAATTTGATACTGTAATATTTGATGAGGCTTCTCAGGTTTGCACCGAAAACGCAATAGGAGCTATTTCAAGAGCGAAGCAAGTCATTATTGCCGGTGACAGCAAACAGTTACCACCGACAAACTTTTTTACTGCTTCAACATCATCGGGTGACGATTTTGATACTGATGACGATGAATACGATGACACTGATGCATACGAGTCAATTCTTGATGAATCTGGGCTTTTACCTGAGCGGACATTATTATGGCATTATAGAAGCAGGCATGAGCATTTAATAGCTTTTTCAAACACAAAAATTTACAAGAATAATCTTATCACTTTTCCTTCAAACATTGAAAAAATGCCGGATAATGGCGTCGAGTATATATTTGTCCGTGACGGTTTTTATGACCGTGGCGGTAAAAAAGGAAATGTAAACGAAGCACAAAAAGTAGCTGAAACGGTCTTTGAACACTTTAAAAAACACCCCAACCGCTCTCTTGGTGTTATTGCTTTTGGAGAAGTTCAACAACTTGCCATTGATACTGCTATTCGAGGGATACGTTTCAGAAATCAGAATTTTGAATCTTTCTTCAAAGATGATTTAGATGAGCCATTTTTCATCAAAAATCTTGAAAATGTCCAAGGTGATGAACGTGACACTATAATTTTCAGCATTGGGTACGCCAAAGATGCCGCTGGAGTGTTCCGAATGAACTTTGGTCCCTTAAGCAAGTCTGGAGGAGAGCGTAGACTTAATGTGGCGATTACCCGCGCAAAATATAATGTCAAACTCGTAGGTTCGATAATGCCAACCGACATTGATATAGACAAAATATCATCTGATGGTCCCAAGCTTCTTAGGGCATATATCGACTTTGCAATTAACGGAGTAGAGTCACTTGTGCGTGAAATAACTGAGTTTGATGTAGCTGAACACGATTCACCATTTGAAGAAGCGGTCTACAATTATCTCGACAGAAAAGGTTATAAAGTAGCAACACAGGTTGGCTGCTCTGGTTATAAAATAGATATGGCTGTTAAACATCCGACACTTAGCGGTGTATACGTACTTGGCGTTGAGTGTGACGGTGCTGCATACCATTCGGCGAGAACGGCTCGCGAAAGAGACCGTTTGCGTCAAGAAGTGCTTGAAAATATGGGATGGAAAATTTTTCGCATATGGTCAACTGACTGGATAAAAGACCCGGTTACAGAAGGCGAAAATCTTGTTGCGGCAATAAGTGAGGCTATTGCCAATTATGGTGATTTGACAAGCATTGAACCAATCCATGCGTCCAGTGTTGATGAGCCTGATGCTGATGATTTTGTTTCTGTTAATAGGAAAGAAGTAAGCATCTCAGAACAGACTAATCCATATGGGTTCGCGGTTGCAGTGGCAACTGATTTAGCTGCTTTACCACGCAACGCATACGGTTATGTTGACATTGCTGACTGCATAATGGCTTGTGTAAACAATGAATTCCCGATGCATTATGAATTATTATGTCAGCGGCTTGCTTATTTATATGGCAATGAAAAAGCAACCGTAAAGGTAAGGAGAGAGGTTGATTATGGCTTAACCCGTTTGCACGGTAAAATAATCAAAAAAAGTGATTTTTTGTTTCCAACCGGTTGGCAAAGAATAACTGTTTACGTTCCAAACAGTAGAAAAATAAACCATATTTCTATAGAAGAGCTTTCAGAAGCTATGAACACTATCTTGAACACGGCGGTAGGGAGCACTCGCGAGGGTCTTTGTCTTGAAACTACGCGTGTGTATGGTTGGCAAAGAATGACTCAGGGTATCGCTGCGTCAATGTATGCCGCTTGCGATTTGCTTATTCAACAAGGAAAGGCGCAAGAGCTTGACGGGAAGATAGTTCCTATTAGATAGTAAGATTTGTGTGGTTTTTCCTTCCTAGTGACTATCTTTTGTCCAGCAACCAGTAATCATGGGTTGGGTTATGATTGGTCAAACAAGAGAATCAACCCACAACAATAAAGGAGAACTTTTAGATGAAAACAACGGCAGAAAATATTATTTTCTTAGGCAAATACGAGCAGGATAATAATTTGTCAAACAGCAAGGAGCCTATTGCTTGGCATGTGCTGGCGGTGGAAAACGGTAAGGCTTTGTTGTTTGCGGACAAGATATTGGATAGCAAATCATACCACAACATTGAGTTTGAGGATGTCACCTGGGAAACCTGCACTCTTCGCGCTTGGCTGAATAATGAGTTTTACAATGCCGCCTTCAGCGCAACTGAAAAGGCTGAGATAATTACGACACGGACAATAAACGAAGGTAACCCTAATTACGTTGCGGAGGGCGGCAACGATACGGACGACAAGGTGTTTTTGCTTTCATACAGTGAGGTCACAAATCCCGCCTACGGTTTTAGTCCGGAGGAAACAACCGTAGATGCTGCGCGCTGTGCTCAGTGCACGGAATTTGCCAAAAGCAACGGGCTTTGGGTCAGTGATAATGTATCTTATTTTGGGAATGGCCACTGGTGGTCACGTTCAACCGGCGTCCTTGAGTCCGATGCTTGTCTCGTTCGCTATGATGGTTACATCACCAGCAGCAGTGTCTGTACCACCGGTATCGGTGTTCGCCCCGCTATATGGATTAAGATTGACACGGCGGATGGATCTGAAGAAATCGCCATAACATACGAAAGCGGATCAATTTATAAAGGTGCATCACAGAATGATGAAAGACATGGGTTTGGGAGAATGACCTATATGGACAATGGTGAGGTTGTTGGGGAATACATCGGTTATTGGAGTAATGATGTTAAGCATGGAGAAGGAACATTTACTGCCAAGGATGGAACAAAATCCATCGGTGAATTTATGAATAATGAGTTTCATGGTAACGGTACTGTAATCTTTCCAGACGGTTCAAAGCATACGGGTGAGTGGTCGAATGGACTCTTTCATGGGTACGGAAAGATGTTTTCTATGGACGGAAAGGAATATGTCGGTGAATGGTCAAATGGTTTGCCGCACGGTCAAGGTAAAATGACTTATGTTGATGGTAGTTGCGAGAATGGCGAATGGGAGAATGGCGAATTTATCGGTTGAAAAAACATCTGGTAATTTTTACACAATCCCTTCACCGCCACGGCGGTCCCCTTCCCTTTAACAAGGGACGCAAGGAATAAAATGCCGGTTTTCAGGGATGAACCCCTAAAATAATGACGGTACGCAATCCCACTACCGCTAGCGGGCGGTCCCCTACCCTTTAACAAATGATGCAAAGCTTAATTTTGTTTGGAGGATTTCCGATGAGAAACTGTCATATAGTACCGGAAGTATACTTAAGGCAATGGAAAATAAAAGGCAGTAATAATTCAATATACCTTTTTAACAAAATTAATATTGCAGATTGTCTTGGTAATAAAAATATTAGCGAGCTTGCTAACACAAAGTTTGTTATAAAGAATTTATATAAACTTAAACATGATAATTCAAATTATCTACATGTGATCAAAGATGAATTTCAATGCATATATGATTTTCTAAGAAATTATAAAATTACTTTTGAAAACGGTGAATTAATATCAATAGATGATCATATTAGTAATTATGACAACTTCAACAATTGGGATATAAGGCGTTTTGACGGAAAAAAGGAAAGCAACAAAAGACTCAAGTCCCAATGCGATTTTATATTCAGTAGAAATGCAGCTACAGTTATAGAAGATTATTTTAGTAGAAATGTAGAAAACTACTGGAATACATTTTTAGAATATGCATTAAAATTTGACACCAAAAAAACATATATTGTTGCACCAAAGCATAAAGATAAATTTCTAGAGTTTTTTGCTATTCAATTATGCAGAGTATTTGAAAATCTTAAAGAGATGGGAATTGATGTTGCCTTAGAAATGGTTTTAAGTTATTTTGATGATAACTATATTCAAGATGAAAAAGCTTTAGATGACTATAAAACAGAGTTATGCTTAATGCAAGTCTATAAATATGTTAAATATATCAAAAGCAATAATTTTGAATTTAGCAATAACGCAGTTTCTAAAGTTATTGAAATGATTAATGCTAAAATGCAAATAGCTTTTTTAATAGCACCAAGCACAACCTACTTCATAACTACAGACAGCCCTTGTATGGGAATTAAATTCAATTCCAGGTTCAAGCAGCATTTTGGAGGATGGTTTATGCCAGTAACGCCTCAAATTTGCGCATATATATATAGAAATTCATCTAAAATTGTACTTAATAAATATTACATAATTGATATAAGTTCATCAAATATAAAATACATAAACTATATGTTAAAAGAAAGTTGTTTAAAAAACGTTGTATTCAATCAATCAACAATAGAAGGTTTAATACATGATAAACCTGATATCGTTAGCTGGAATAAAACGCTTGACAATGTAGGGTTGAGTTTGGCAAATAAAAATTTATAAGTAGTCTGGAGAAATGTTAGGAAGCACAGGAGACGCTTCAATGATTCCCGGCCAATTCCCCTGGTCACGGCACGCCATGACCCTACCCGGAACGACACAGGGGTCGTTCCCTACACGGGGTTCCGCGGACGCGCGATGCGCGCCCCTACCCAGGGCGGAAAACCCGCCCCCTACCTACGCTAGACGATAGATGTTAGACATTAGATGGTAGATTAAGAACGGCGTACACACCGAAACAGTATTGGAAAACACTTAACTAGGAGTTGAAATAGGGAGTCAATGAAACACTCACAAATTATGAGCGTTTGAAAAACTGATTTGTAAAAGATGACAATAAGTTGGTTAAAAGCCGAACTCATCTTTAAATGCTGAAATGGAACTAACATAACACAATTACAGAGGGTTGTAAACAAAGATAAAAGCAGATAGAATAATAGTCGGTGATTGACATGTCGAAAAGAAAGGATGGATTTTTATGACACCGATAACAAATGTAACTGCGGCTTTAAATGCTGAAGCATCCGTTTTAATGGAAGGCTTTTTTGTTACCGATGAGCACAAAGAACTTTGTCAGAAGTATTTAGCCGGGCAAGTCTCCCTCTCCGAATGCTTGATGATAATCAACTCGAAATATATCAAGGAGCAAAAAGATGCCGTACAGTATTGACGCTTCATCCGCCGATTGTTATGAAGGTACAACTGTTTTAATAAATAAACTCGGTATAAAAGATGAGAAACAACTTGAAGAGAACGAAGCTTTTATAACGCTCGTTAAATCTGCGGAGCTTGAAACTCATCCACTGAATATGAGCTTTGATTTTGAACACTATAAAGCTATTCATAAATACCTGTTTGAAGATTTGTATGATTGGGCAGGCACGGTAAGAACAATCAACTTTTCTAAAAAGAATACAGTGTTTTGTCCGGCCGATGAAATTGAGCGTGTCGGAACAAGTTTATTTGAATATTTGAAGTCACAGAATTTTTTTAAGACTGCGCGCCACCTTGATTTTTCAAAATCTATCGCTGAATTTTATCATGAGGTTAATATGCTCCATCCGTTCAGAGAAGGAAACGGACGGACGCAAAGGGCATTTTTCACACAGCTGATCAGACATGCAGGTTATGATATTAACTTTAAAGATGTTGATATGGATCTGCTCATGATTGCAACAATACATGCCGCAAATGGTGTTTCAACCTATTTAATCGACTTGTTTGCAGCGTGTATTGTTTGATTTTTATAAAAACAAAACAGGGTTGATTATAATTTGCCCTGCCGCTTAACCACTTCCAACCAAGAGGTACAAACGATGGCCATATTGCAAAAGTTCATCGCTTTCTTCCTCGCAATTTATCAGCTGCTTTTTGGCACCGTAATTTTCGGGCAATATAACCCCCCGATTATACCGCCCGTTATTCCCAACATCGTCAATGATATCGGAGGTGACAGCACCATGTCGCAAACAGTTCTCTACGCCGCCGCGGCAAGGAATGCCGTGCAGGGCGTGTACACGAATCCGGAGCGTACCGCTTACGCGATGACAAACAAGCAGGCGGTGCTGACCCATGAGCTCGCCGAGGCAAACAACAAAACCGCGACGCTCCGGACCGCGGGGGGCAAAACCTATTTTGCCGACACGCTGGATACCTTCTGCACGCTGCAAAACGGCACCACTACCTATGCGTCCGATTCCGCCGCGAACGGCCGGGTGAATACCCTTCGCCTGGGGCAGTACTATTATGAGTGCCATGTGCGCGACCTTGCGTTGGACGCGGCGGCCGAACCGCTTTTTAAGGCGGACAAAGCTTATCATGTTTATGCGGACAGGATATATGCGGAGCTGAAGATTTTAGCATCCGAAGCGACCGAAAGCCTTGCGGCGTTCGGCAGTGAGGTCAAAATCCCCGCGGACACTGTCACGGCGCTGCAAATCCGGGACGCGAACGGGACGCACAGCGGGTTGACGGGTTATGACGAGGCAACGGTGCACTACGCGGCGTTCGACATCAAGGATGCCGGCGTGGCCGGCTTTATTGTGCCGGCGGACCATTCGACCAAGAGCCTGACCGTTACGCTCGAGGACGGCTGCTATGTCATCCGCCAGACGGTGAACTACACCCCCGGCACCGGCATCAACAAATATGACGAAACCGGCGGTTATGCCTTGAATGATGTCCGCTTCGGCTTTCGGATTTATACGGACGAAACGCATGCGTTCGCCGGCATCGACCGCGCCGCCGGTTTGGAGCGCAACCCGCTCACGGGCATTACGGTGGAAAGCGGCAACGCCAATGCCGCGTATATCGGTTATGAGGCGCTGCGCGGTTCGTATCAATTGGTGATGGACGGCGCCGGCTTCCAATACGCGTACGACAACCCGGACTTCCGCTTCAGTGTACCGGTTTCCGTCACTTGCGACAACAACGACCGGGACATTTATTTCCGGTCAAACGGCAATAACGGCTGCCTGGAAGCGGCGGCGCTGCTGGACGACACGGGCACGCTCGCGGCGATGGATGTCCAGGTCTGCAAAAACTTTCAGGGTGACGGCGGCGAGGATTTTTACTCCGTGAAGGATTACCAGTACGGCGACAGCATCTTTCCCTTGAGCCTGAAAGCCGGTGAAAAGCGCCGTTTCACACTGCTGAACATTTACCAAAACTGGGGCAGATTCCCCATCAAGCAGCTTTCGTCCATCGAGTTCTTCGTTTCCTACTACCATCTGTCCACCGGCACGACGGAGTCCAACTGCATCGCGCCGTATTTTGTTTATAAAAAAGACGGTTGGACACTGCCCGACCACCGCGGGCGCAGCGGGACGATGTGGAGCGGCCAGCCGCAGTTCAACTCCGTGGGCAGGCTGCACTTTATGAAGTACCGCAACGATTATCGCGGCAACGAAACGCTCAGCGAGTACACCGGGTCCAACATCAAAAGCGCGGGGCTAACCTATTCGGATATTGAGACCTCTTATGTGTCCGACTGCGGCTCGTACCGCTACACGCTGCGCCACACCGAGTTCCCCCAAACGGACGAAAACCGCACCTACTTTACGGTGGATATCACCTTTGAGCGCACCATCACCTTCAAGAACTTCAGGCGGGACTTTGACTTTTTCGCCTTTGACGGGCGCTTCGTCGCTTTTGACAAGGTCGGCTACCTCAACAAAGACAACGCCCCCGCGTATGCGGACACCGACCTGACGCGGGAGAAGGCGGCCTATTACACCCTCGGCAGCGACTGCCCGTACTTCGGCTATTTTGATATACGCGATGCAGACAGGGGGCAAATCAACAAAGGCTTCGGTTCGAATTTCGCGCTGCTCGTCAAAAACAGTAAAATCATAAAGGACGGCCGGGCATACCAAACGAACTTTGTTTTTCGCGACACGGCCAAGGAAAACCTCAACTACGGCGCGCTGACGCTGGATGAAAAATGCGTCACCTTTAAAGCGGGTGATACGATTACCCTTGACCTCGTTTTGCTGCCGTGGGGCACCGGGCTCGAGGAAACGGATACCAATGCGTGTACCGTCCGGGAGGACAGCGCCCTAAAGCCCCTGACCGTCACGGCAGAAACCGGCACGGCCGAAGGGGACCGCATTGTCCCGACTGTCACCGCAAAAGACAATACGGCGGTGTTCACTCTCACCGGCGGCCGGAACAACAACGCCGTGCGCGTCAACGGCTTTACCGGGCTTGCCTGCCCGGTTGTAGAGCGCTACAGCGGCGGGCAGTGGGAAACGGTGACGCTTGCCTCTGTTCACGGTTATGACGGCTACACGGTGTTTTATAACAACCTGACCGGGTATTATGATTTTTCGTTTGTTTTTGCTGTTGAAAATCCGGATGCGGCGTATACCTATAGGGTAATGCAGTAAAAAAGGCTCTTCTTTAAAGCAGAAACACCAAACTTATTTTGCAACAACTTTTTCATTTCAGCAAACACTTGCAAAAAATGCAAGTGTTTGCTATAATTGGCAATGTTAAGAAGTATGTTTCATGAAGGGGTAATGTTTACTGTGGGAAAACTAATTGAACGCAAAGCGTATTTGAGTCAGCTTTCCATGTGGCGGGAAGAAGAAATGATCAAAATCGTCACCGGCGTTCGCCGGTGCGGTAAGTCAACATTGTTCGAGCTATATATAGAACAGTTGAAAGCCGATGGGGTTACAGACGAGCAAATCATTTTTATCAATTTAGAAGATACGGATTATTCGGAACTCTTGGATTATAAAAAGCTGCACGAGTATGTGAAAGACCGCATTCTAAAAGATAAATGGACCTATGTATTCATTGACGAAATTCAAAACTGTAAGGACTACGAAAGAGCAGTTTCAAGCCTCTATCTCAAAAAGAACCTCGATATGTATATTACGGGATCAAACGCGTATATGCTCTCAGGCGAGCTCGCAACCAAACTCACCGCGCGGTATATAGAGATTGATATGCTTCCACTTTCCTTTGTCGAATTTAGTCAGGCGGTGAATACCCCTGACAAACGCGACCGGTTTAGTCAATATATGAATATGGGCGCATTTCCATATGCTACACGCTTTGTGAACAATTCACTTGCTCACAGTCAGTATTTAGAAGGTATTTATAATACTGTTCTTGTCAAAGATGTTATGACGCGAGAAGGGCTAAGCGACATTGCCTTGGTAAAATCTATTGCGAGTTTTTTAGCAAGCAATGTGGGGAGCCCGGTTTCCGCCAAGAAAATTGCCGATACGCTCACATCAAGCGGTCGCCCAACAGGGTCCGCCACAGTTGATACCTACTTGGCGGCAATTACCGACGCGTACCTTTTTTATAAAGTGAACCGGTACGATATTAAAGGAAAAATGCATCTAAAATCTGAAAGCAAATATTATATCTGTGATACCGGTCTGCGGAATTATATACTTAGCACTACAAATAAGGATATTGGGCATCAGATTGAGAATATCGTTTACCTGGAGCTTTTGCGGCGCGGATATACCATCAATATCGGGAAATCCGGGCGAGGTACAGAGGTCGATTTTGTTGCCGTACGCGACAGCAAAACCGAGTATTACCAAGTTTCGGCATCCGTATTGGATGAGAAGACTTTGGCGCGTGAACTAACAGCATTTCAACAAATTAAGGACAACTACCCGAAATTTTTGATTACACTGGATGATTTTACCGGCGATCATAACGGTATAGCGCAAATCAATTTGGTTGATTGGTTAAGCAGCGGAGATTAATACAAGCGGAATATATTTCGCAGGACAGAAAAATTGCCCCTGCCGTAGGGAAAATCCCAGCTGGGGGGGTTATGTCACGCAGTGACAATAAGGGAAAGGCGATTTTTCATTGCACCAATAATCGCCATGCGTAGCCCACTGACCGCTTGCGGTCTTAACTTTCGGAGAAAACTGTCACCCGCACAATGACACAGTCACCTAAAAATGACTGAGGATTAAAGTCCATATGGGACAATATTGACTTTTATGTCAGGATAAATCATATTTTTGTGATTATTCTTGACATAAAAGTCATAATGGGATATAATGCAAACGAGGTGATTGTGATGCGGCGGAAAATTAGCGAAAAGCTGCTTGATTGGAAAAACAATACCAGAAGCCGGATGCCCTTGCTGCTGTATGGTGCCAGGCAGGTTGGAAAAACACATGCGCTGCGTGAGTTCGGTGAACAAAATTATAAGTATGTGGCCTATGTCAATCTGGAAAACAATCAGGCTGTCTGCTCTTATTTTGCGGAAAATATCAATCCGCAAAGAATACTCCGCTACTTGGAAGCAAGCACCGGTGTTCCTGTCATCCCCGGCGAAACGCTCATCATCCTGGATGAAATCCAGTCAAGCGAACGAGCGTTGACATCGCTCAAATATTTCAACGAAGAAACCCCGGAGTATCACATTGCCTGCGCGGGCAGTCTCTTGGGTGTTGCGCTCAATCGCGAGCAATATTCTTTCCCCGTGGGCAATGTTGATTCCATGACGCTCTATCCGTTTGATTTCGGGGAATTTTTATGGGCTGTCAACAAAGACTTTTTGTATGGTGAAATCCGGAAATGTTTTGACACGAACACCCCATTGCCCGAAGCCCTTCACCTTGAGGCAATGGATTTCTATAAGCTGTATTTAGTCATCGGCGGCATGCCGAAAAGTATTTTGGAGTATCTCGAGACAAAAAGCCTGCTGACTGTTGCCGAAGTCCAAAGCAAAATCATAAGTAACTATTCGTCGGATATGGCAAAGTACGCCTCAAATGCGGACAGTGTGAAAATCAGAGCAGCGTATAATTCAATCCCCATTCAACTCGCAAAGGATAATAAAAAGTTCCAGTATAAATTGGCAAGAAAAGGCGGAACGGCAACAATATTCGGCAGCGCGATCGATTGGCTTGAATTTTCCGGTGTTGTTCTGAAGTGTCAAAAAATCGAACACGGGAAGATGCCCATTGCCGTTTACAGCGATCTTTCCAGTTTCAAACTTTATATGGGCGATGTCGGGCTGTTAACCTATAAATCCGGCATATCGCATCAAACCGTTCTTTCGATCACGGAAGTAGACAACATATTTATCGGCGCGCTTACGGAAAATTATGTAGCGCAGCAGTTTGCGGCCAAAGAATACGGGCTTTTTTATTGGGCAAGTGAGCAAACTGCCGAGATTGATTTTGTTTTGCAAAAAGGCAACGATATTGTATGTGTCGAAGTGAAGGCAGGCACAAGAACAAAGTCGAAAAGCCTGAGTATTTTCATCCAAAAATATAAACCCGCTTATTCGATTCTTATCTCGGCAAAAAACTTCGGGTTTGCAAACAACATCAAATCAGTTCCATTATATGCTGTTTTTTGCATCTGATACCGATCAGACGCGCAATGCGACGCCATTGTATCAGGACACGGCACGCCATGTCCCTACGCGAACAACACAGCCGCCGAATCAATCCGGCGGCTGTAATATTTTTTCGTTTGTTTTCCCTGTTGTTATTCCGCCCCGTTCATCAGTTCCCCGCCGCCGCTTTCACCAGGGGCGGGGTTTTCGTTGATGGCGGCCTGCGCCGCGCGGCGTTCGATGAGCTCGTTTTCCACGCGTTCCTTCATGGCTTTGGGGTAATTGATGGCCAAGATGGTCAGCAAAAACAACGCCATACCCACCACCGGCCCGAGCATAAAAATCGGCCACTGCCATTTATAAAACCGCGCCGTCTGCCCCGCGATGCCCAGGGATTCTTTAAAGCCCAGGCGGTCAAGCACAAAACCGTTGATAACGAGTGTGATGCCGCCGGTGAGTTTGCTTAAAAAGTTCTGGACGGAAAAGGAGATACCCTCCGTGCGTTTGCCCGTTTTCCATTCCACATAGTCGATGGAGTCGCACCAGAGCGACTTTTTCGCGATTTCCGACGCGCCTTCCGGAAAACTCGCGACAGCCAGCAGCGCCGCCACCAACCCGATTTGCTTCGCGCTGCCGAAGCCGATAAAGTACGCCGCTGTGCGCGCGAGGATGGTAGCGGATTTGGAGACGATAAAGACATTCTTCGGCCCGCCGAGTTTTTTTGACAAGATTTTGGCAAAAAACATGGCGAAGGAGTACGGAAAGCCGGACAGGATACCGAACCAGAACATCAGTGTTTCACCGTTCATGGCGGTATTGCCCAGCTGAACGGTGCCAACACCGTATTTGAAAAAATAGATGCCGGGGATGACGGGACTCAGCGCGCCGAGAATCTGCGCGAGGGCGATGGTCAGCAGGATTTTATTGTGGCGCACCATTAAAATGCCTTCCAGCAGGGATTCTTCCTGCGGCTTGTTTTCCACCCGCTCTTTAACGCCCACCGCCAGCCAGGACACCAGCTGCCCGCCCAAACCGCAGACCAGCCCGCCGATCATGAACAGCCGCGGTTCGCTGACACCGAGCTTTTCCCGCGCGCCTAAAATCAGCGGGAACACTCCCAGCAGCACACTCCCCGCGCCTGCGCCGATTTGCGCCCACTGCGCCATGCGCAGGTGTTCGCTTGAATGCGGGGAGGCCATGGCCACCATGCCCCACAGCCCCACATCCTGAAAAGAGTACAGCGTGTCCCATATCAGGTAAACGCCGAGCAGGTAGACGATGGCTGCCGTTTCGCTCAGTCCGAGGTCCGCGAACATCAGCGCGGAAAAAATACCGATGGGCAGGGGTAAATACATCAGGTACGGCCGCAGCTTATGCCCGGGACGGCTGCTTCTTTTGTCGATATAGCCGCCGACAAGCGGGTCGTTGAACGCGTCCCAGGCGCGGGAGATGCCGGTAATCAGCCCCACTTTTTGGGGGCTGATTTTAAGCACATTGGTGCAAAAATAAAAAAGCCAGCCGGAAATGAACGCGTAGGCAAAATTCTGCCCCGCCAGGCCGGCGGCGTGGCTGGTCAGTTCACGGTTCGGGATATAGCCTTCCTCGGCTTCTTTGGACAGGAAAAACTTAACCGGATTTTTCAACAGCAAAGTCCTTTCGGTTGAGGCAGATGATTACGGCTTTTGATAAATCTTTACATAATCGACGATAAAGTCGGTGGTGAAGCCGGGTTGTTCACTGAACTCGTTGGGCAGCTCCTCGGAGATAATCACATACTCCGGCGCCTGGGAAACGCCCGTTTGCCAGCTGGTGCGGGCACTTTCCACGCCGTTGATGTAGAAAATATATTCCTTCTCGTTCCACTCCATGCCGTAGGTGTTGTATTGGGTATACGGTTTGGGCACCTTGAAGCTGCCTTGCATTTCGCTCCTCAGGCCGTCACCGTACCCGCCCACATGCACCGCGTGGGTGACGGAGTTGCGGTTAAAAATATTACCGGCGTAGTTGTTGGATTCAAAAATGTCAATCTCCGCGCCGCCGATGCCGCCGTTGGACGCCTGCGCGCTCGCCATGCCGCGGGCATTGAGCCAATACGCGCTCCAGAAGCCGCCGCCTTTTGAGACAATGCAGCGGATTTCATAATACCCCCGGGTATACTCCTGCACCGAGCGGATCATGCCGGCGTACCAGCCCGCGCCGTACTCACCGTCTGCCCGGTATTCCGCGCGGATGATCAAATTGCCGTCTTCAAGAAAAACCTGATTGGGGGAATTGAATCCGGCACGGCGCGGTCCGTTCGCGCGGTATTCCCACTTGGTTAAATCAAGCGCGCTGCCGTTAAAGTTGTCTTCCAGCACCAGTTGGTACCCTGCCAGATTGAGCTGCTGCCCCCGCGGGGTCACGGCCGTGTCAAACAGCACCAATCCAAGCATTTCCGCGATGGCAAGGATGGATGCCAGCAGAATTTTGAGGCCTCTGATTTGCCTGGTTGCGAAAATCTTTGATAGTAAATCCGTCATGATGATGACCAACCCTTTCCCTTAAAGTGTTCAATTACGCTTTTTGATATATTTTGACATAATCGACGACAAAGTCCGCGGTGAAACC
>CAZTCR010000013.1:0-67153 GCA_964612185.1 uncultured Eubacteriales bacterium | reverse complement strand
CACCCATTTCCTTGCGCTGAGATACGCCCGAAGCACCAAATACCCGATCAGCCGGAAAAACCGGAAATGTTGGTTAAACGCCGGGAACGGCACATCTTGAGTGTATAAATCCGCCATCAGCCCGTTCAAAAACTCCTCCACATTGGTGTAACCGTCGCTGTCCCGGTCCAGGGAACCGTCCGCCGGGTCATCGGGGTTCAGCCCGCGCGCGGTTTCCCAATCGTTTGGCATACCGTCTTTGTCCGTGTCGATATACGCCGTGCCCGTTTCCAACACAGGCCAGCCGCCCGCATCGGACGGCTTGTCAATCACCCTGCCCGTGCCGTTTAAAACCTCGCTGACGATTCTGTCGTCAACCGCGTCCCTGTTGAGCGCCGCGCCGCCGTTTTTCATCACCATGGCGTACGCTTTTTCGGCAGGCTGAATGTTGTCCGTCATGCTGTCGAATGGTTGGGCGAGCTTCCAGCCGTTGTCCGGCTTTTTAAAATCTTCATAGATAATTTTGGCATATTGGTCGGCGGGCATCTTGCCGTTCATGAAGTTGCCGGCAAAATACATGCGGGTGTTGATGTTTTTATCCAGCATGAAGTTGGACGCTTCGGAGCTTGGACCGGCGATAAAGTAGTTGTTGACAAAGTTCATCGTGCAGCGCTCGTCCCTGTCCAAATTCTTCGCCGCGTATTTTCTGCCCCAGTCATACACCACATTGTTGGTGAAGTCAAAGAAAAAGCCGACGGTGTCCTCGTCCGGGGGTTCGGTGCCCTGCGGGCGGGGATTGCGCGCGTCGTTGTGCGCGAAGAGGTTGTGATGATAGGTGGTGAGTTGGCCGCAGCTGCCGTTGACCAGGGAGCCTTTGGAGTGCTCGCCGGCGTGGTGGATGGAATCGTGCAGGCCTTCCGTGATAAAAGTCCACTGGACGGTGACATAATTGCACCCGGTGACGGAGAGCGTTTCGTCTACACCCCAGCTCACGGAGCAGTGGTCGATTATCACATTTTCCGCGCCGGAAACGCTCATGGCGTCCTTTTCGTTCATATCCCCAAGGCGCACGCGGATGTTGCGGATGATGGCCTGGTCTGCCTGCACATTGAAGCTGTAATCTTTGAGCGTGATGCCGCCCCCCGGGGCGGTTTGTCCGGCGATGGTGATGTAAGGGTTGGTTACCTTGAGCGCTTTTTTGAGCGCGATATTGCCTGCCACTTTAAAAACGATAATCCGCGGACCGGCGGCTTCCACCGCCG
Organism: uncultured Eubacteriales bacterium; assembly: GCA_964612185.1. Lineage (GTDB taxonomy): Bacteria > Bacillota > Clostridia > Oscillospirales > Acutalibacteraceae > UBA1447. Next base: position 65,912 of record CAZTCR010000013.1, on the reverse strand, counting down.
CGCGTAAGGAGCCGGGGATGTTGTCGCCGTCGTCCAGGGTGGTGACCTCCATCACGCGCCCGCCGCGCCCGCCTACGGTGTATTTGCCGGCGCCGTCCGCCTGAGGGAAGGCGGGGATTTGCGGCGGCGGGGATGCCTGCGCTGGGAGGGCGAAGAGGAAGGATGCGGCGAGAATGATGGAAATTATTGAAAGAAAGCGTTTTTTCATTTGGAAGACTCCTTTAATCCTCAGTCACAAGCGTGTGACAGCTCCTTTGGAAAAGGAGCCTTCTTAAAAGCCCTCCTTTTCAAGGATGGGTGAAAGGCGATTTTCTAAATCGCCATGCGAAGCTGTGACGGGTGATTTAATTCTCGGGCATTCTTAATCTCAACTCAAAAGCAAAGTTTTGTCTGTACAGAGAAAAAAGTCTGTAATTTTCAAAGTTATTTCTACCCAGTGAAAAAACTTTTAGGAGCGTCACGGAAATCCGGATGATAGATATAGTTATTGTAGCATGATATTTACGGTTGTAAAAGATTATTTTAGACTTCAAAAAACAGTTTATGCCCGAATAAATTTGAAATACAAATATTTTTCGAGTATAATTTAATTTGCCACAAAAAAAACACAATTGAATGTTAAATTATGCTCGGAAACGGAGTGATTAACTTGAAAAAAGCAAAAATTCTGCGTTACAGCATTTTGGGTGCTGTGCTGGGCGGCACAATGCTTATCAGTTACCTGCACATCAACGGCGGCAGTATTTACCCGTCGGTTCACGCGGTCTGCCCCTTAGGCGGGCTCGAAAACCTTTGGGCTTGGTTCGCCGGGCAGGGGAACATCCAAAAGCTGTTCTCCGGCACGATGACGCTTTTCTTTTTCATGCTGATATTCGCCCTTGTTTTCGGCAGAGCCTTTTGCGGCAACATTTGCCCGTTCGGCTTTTTGCAGGAGCTGCTGGGCAAGATAACCAAAAGAAAAGTTACCGTGCCAAAAAAGCTCGATAAGGTGTTAAGGCTCGGCAAATATCTCCTGCTCGCCGTTATTTCGCTGATGGCGTGGACAACCGCGACCCTTTGGATTTCACCGTATGACCCGTGGACGGCCTTTTCGCACATCTGGTCCGGCGGGGAACTGTTTCAAGAAAACGGTGCCGGGTTCATCATTTTGATTGTTGTGGTGGGCGCGTCGGTTTTTATCGACCGGTTTTTCTGCAAATATCTCTGCCCGGCAGGCGGATTGTACGGTATCATCGCAAAAATCAGCCCGACAAAAATCAAGCGGGAACCTTGCATCAACTGCGAAAAATGCGCCAATGTCTGCCCGATGAATGTGGAGATTGAAAAAGAGAGCACCGTAAAAAGCGCGGAGTGTATCCTATGCGGCAAGTGCGCGGAGGTTTGCCCGGTGAAGGAGAAGAAAGTCGGGTTCTTCCTCTTCGGCAAGCGGATTTCCCCCCTGCTGTTTGTGCTGCTCACAGTGGCCGTGTTCTTCGGGAGCATCCTTGTACTGGACGCCTTCGGGCTCATGCAGGTGACTGTGCCGACGGTGGCGAGCGTGCAGGAGAGCGGAGAATTTTTGAAGATAGCCGATTTGCGCGGGTCCATGACGATTGAACAGGGCGCGTTTTACACGGGAATGGCACTTGACGCTTTTTATGAGCTGATGGAAATCCCGCAGAGTGTGCCGGCTGATACACAGCTGAAAGCCGTATCGCAATATGTGCCGGGGTACGATTTCCATGCGATGAAGGCAAGCAAGTAAAAATATAGGTTATAACCGCAAAACATTAGAATTAAATAAATTTTTCGGTTATAACCGTAAAAATATTGACAATTTACGCTTTCTGTGTATAATTAGACACAGGGGATAAGCAATAAAGATGAGTCTTTATTGTTGCGAGTATTGAGCTTTTCGGTACTGATTTATGACCGAAATTTTACAAAAAACGCACAAAACATCGAACAAGGATTGGGTTGAGCAAACGATGAAAAACCGTGATTTATATTTGAATAAATTGATAGCATTTAAAGATAAGCCGCTTATTAAAGTGATAACCGGTATGCGCAGGTGCGGCAAATCCACGCTGCTCGATTTATTTAAACGGTATTTGCTGCAAAGCGGTGTCAGTAAAGATCAAATCGTAGCCATCAACTTTGAGTCTATGACTGTTGATGATATCAAGAATTATAAAGAACTGTATACCTTTATAACAAGCAAGATATCCGCTTCGGGCAAAACCTATATTCTTCTTGACGAAGTTCAACAGGTTGCATCCTGGGAAAAAGCGGTGAACTCTTTTACAGTGGACTTTGATGTGGATATCTACATAACCGGTTCCAACGCTTATTTGCTGTCTTCGGAACTTTCCACACTGCTATCCGGGCGGTATGTTGAGATTAAAATGCTCCCGCTTTCCTTCAAAGAATACCTTGACTTTAACGATTTCGGTAAAAACGATGATCCCAAGTTATTTTTCGACAGGTATCTGCAATACGGCGGACTGCCGGCGATAACTGTGATTAAGGATAGTCCTCAGACCATTTCGCCCTTCCTTTCCGGCGTCTACAATACCGTTATCATGAAGGATGTTGTGGAGAGAAATCAAGTCCGCGATGCAGCGCTGCTCGAAAGTGTCGTGAAGTTTGTTGTGAGCAATGTCGGCAACCTGATTTCAACCAAGAAGATCAGTGACTATTTAACCAGCGCCGGGCGAAAAACCACCAGCGAAACGATCGATAATTATTTAAAAATGCTTGAGAGTGCTTTTATCATCTACCGCGCGAGCCGTTATGATTTGAAGGGTAAAATGTACCTGAAGACACAGGAAAAATATTATGTTGTGGATACCGGGATACGAAACCAACTGTTGGGCTTTCGTGATACAGATTACGGGTATATACTGGAAAATGTGGTGTATTTTGAATTGCTCCGGCAGGGTTTTGAGGTTGCCGTTGGGAAAATCGGATCGCTTGAGGTTGATTTTATCGCGACCAAAACCGACAAGAAGATATACTATCAAGTATCCGCGAATATTCATGACAGAGCGGTGAGAGAGCGAGAAATCCGTCCACTTCTAGGCATTCAGGACAACTACGAAAAAGTCATACTGACGATGGATAGGTCTTTTGTGATGGATTACGAGGGCGTTCGCATTGAAAATATTCTGGATTTTTTAATGAAGTAAAATATGGCGAATTATAAAAAGGACTGCAGGAAACGAGGTTGTCGTTTTTGCAGTCCTTAAACTATTCTAATTCTTGGTTGCAGACCCTCTCAATTACCATGAAAAGATTTTTCTGTGCAGAGAAAAAAGTATAACAAATAACAAAGTTATTTCTCTGTAGTGACAAAACTTTTGAAACGGGCGTGAAACAAAGGCGTCTGCACTTGCCTCGCCTATGTTAGGCGAGGTGGCGACGCGAAGTGTTGACGGAGAGGCAGATCGCGCGGTGCGTCAAGGATGCCGCACCCTACGGTGCCCCGAAAACTGCTAACCCTTGACCACCAGTCACTAATCAAGCACCTTCCCCAGCGCAGGAATCACCGCCTGTGCCATGCGGTAAAAACCCAAATCGTTCGGGTGGCAGCCGTCCACGGTGCAACAGTCCCGGAAGTCTGTGCTGAACAAATCACCGCCGTCCACAAACTGCACATTGTAATGCTCCGCGAGCAGCGTCTCATAGCTTGCTTTGACAATGTCGCGCCGTTCCAAATCGTTTTCCGAAAAGTTCGTATCCGGTTTCGACAGCATGATAATCGGCAGTTTCGGCTGCTTTGCCAAGATAGCGCGCAAAAATGGCAGATGTGTTTGAAGCAGGTGCTCAGCGGTGGGGGCATTGTGGTCGTAATCCAACACAAAGCAGCTCATCTTGAGGGAGCCGATATATTCCGCCATGTACTGCTCGCCCCGCGCGCTGCCGGAAAAGCCGAGGTTGAAAAAGTCGCTGTCAAAAAAACGGGCGGCCATGGCGCAGTAGCAGGTGGATGTGCGGGCGGCACAGCCGCCCTGGGTGATGGAGGAACCGTAATAGACAATCGGTTTTTCGATTGCGTAGGGCGGGGGAGCGGTAACAGACGCGCCGGCTTCCGTTCCGATTGTGAGCGACTTCACGCCGTTATAAAGCGGCAGATAAACCGTAACGGTCTTTTCACCTTTGGAGAGCGGCACTTCCGTCTCCAGCTTTTTCTGCCCGCAGGCAGGCTGCCGGGTGGCGATATAGCGAAGGTCTTTGCCGGTGCCTTCATAAAAATCCAAGCCCGATGAACCGCTCGACGGCATGTGCGCCATCGCCGGTTCATCTAGGACTTCCAGTTTGACAACCAGCTTTTCGCTCGTGGTATTAAAGCGGATTCTGCCGCCGCTGGTCTGGCGGGACAGACCGCGCAGGCCGTCGCTCATCTGAGCAAACACGGCTTTGGGTACACGGCAGTATTCGCCGGGGGTCAGGCCGTATACTTTTGCCGCGGATTTCATGGGGTCGAAGAAGGTGAGATTCATTTGAGCATCCCCGCAAACACCCTGAAAATCATCGTCAACGCGGTAGTAATGTTATACAGGATAAAGCTGCTGTCTCCGCCGCCTTTGGGGGCGAAGCGGAAGTCATCGACATAAATGGTGCCGCTGCCGCCCTTGACGGCGGTGCTGTCCAAAAACCGCAGTTCGATGTCGAATACATTTTTCAGCAGATTGCCGCTTGCCTTGAATCCTTTGGCATCGCCGAACAGGCAAAGCTTTGTGAGATCGAGCGTGACGGTGTGCCATTGCCCGTCCGCGGGGATTTCAGCCGAGGGGATGCTATTGCCGGCGACAAGGGGGGAAAACCAGGTGACGGCGTTGGTGTAAAAGCGCATTTCATCAAGCGTGACCGGTCTGCCGGAGGTGTTTTTGATTTGGAAGCTGACCGCGGCGTTTAAGGAGTAGTCGCGGTTGATGGACGGGAAAGGGGTCGGGACCAAATTTTTGCGGTAAGTCAGTTCCGGCCCGAATGAGAAGCTCTTTTTATTATCGTTTGTAATCTTATAGTCCACCTGCAGCGCCGCGGCGCCGCTGAATTTTTCCGCTGTGCTGTAGGAAAGTTCGGTATTGCGGCTGTCCGCCCCGAAGGCGGGGAAGAACAGCGGCTCATCCAGCGCGCGCCAGATTTCCGGCAGTTCGCAGGTCGTCCAGTATTTGTCCTGCGTGTACCTCGCGCCATCCATCCGCCGGGTGACAAACGCGCAGGCGCCCAGGGTGAACTCACCGTTCTCCGTGGCGAACAGGTTGGCGTAGTTGTTGACCTGGGAGAAGGCGTAGGCGGCGCTGACAGGAGCTTGAACGGCGTCGCTCCATATTCTCACCGTGTCCGTCCCTGTAATTTCAGCCTTTGCCTCCACATAAATGCCGTTGGCGCCGGCGATGGAAAAACCATACAACGGCGCGGCTTGGACGGGTTTTTTATTGTCTGTAAAGCCGAGAGGCTTTACAGCGAGACCGCTGCCGGTGTTGTTCATTTGGACGGTTATACTGCCGCCGTCCACGATTGTTTGGGTCACAATCGGGGCGGAGTAGCTCGCCCGATGGTCGTAGACGAGCCCCAGGGCGGCGAAAGCCATTTTTTCACCCACGGGCTTTTTAACCATCGGGTGAATGGCGCCCACATAACCCATATCTTTGTCGATTTTTTTCGTGTCCCAGTCCAAGCTGACATCATAAATGGTGGTCATCGCGCGGGCAGAGGGATTCTGCGCCTGAATTTCACCGAGCTGAATGTTGAAGTTGCTCACGAGATCGAGCGCGTCAGTCGAAGTCCCGTATCGATAAGACGCGAGCTGTGTGAAAACGAAGGGCATTTGGCTGCCTTCATACCCGAAATGCGCGCTGTAACTCTTTTGCATCAGGTTCATCGCGTCCGCATAGGCCGCCGGTTCGCCGATATTGCTTTCGCCCTGATACCAGATCATGCCATCCGGCTCAAACCGGCCCAGGGGTTCGATTTTTTTGTTGTAGTTGGCGGTCATATCCGCATAGGGGCTGTGTTTGACGCTGTTCCATTGGTCCTGTGTAATATAACGACCGGTTGCGGCAAGGTAATCCTTCACGGCGGGCGCGCTGTCAATCGCATCCCTGGAAAGCCAGGTGTAAATCGAAGAACCGCCCAAAGACGCGTTAAGGATGCCCACGGGCATATCCAGCTCTTTTCTCAGTTTGTCCGCGAAGAAATATGCAACGGCGCTCACGGACATCAGCCGGCCGGTTTCGGTGCCTTTATACCAGGAGGCGTTTTTGATATCGTTGAGGGTTTCATACGGCAGATTGTCGCCGGAACCGTTATATTCGGGGTAAACCGGCACATCAAGCACCCGCAAATATCCGTCCGTGCCGCCGGTTTTGGACAGCGCGAAACCTTCGTAAGTCTGATATAGTCCGTACTGCATGTTGGATTGACCGCTCGCGAGCCAGAGCGCGCCGAATACAACGCCCGTTAAATTGGCAAACTGTATGCCGTTGGCAGATGCTTTGATGGTATACTCGGCATATCCGCCCTCAATTCCGGCGGTTTCCACTTCAAAGGAACCGTCAGCCAGCGCCGTTGAGGTGGCGTTGCGGACAATTACATCCCCGCCAAGAATCACTTGCATCAGGATTTCCGCGCCCGGGGCGGCGGTGCCCGCAAGCCGGATGGGCTTGTCGCAAGCGAAGAGCATATTGCTGCCGTAAATCTGCAGGAGTGAAGCGGAGGGCGCGGTTTGCGCTGAGGCGGAAGATACGATGGTACCGGCGAGCAGGCAGAGGACAAGCAAGATGGATATGAGCTTTTTCATAAAGACAACCCCTTTGAATTTTATCAATTTTATTTGTGCACGGTTTGGGTTGGCTTGATATCCAGGTAATCAATCAAGGCCGATTCCAAAAGCCGTGAATAGTTGACCCCCCGCTGCTCCGCCGCATCCTTCAGCCAGGTTGGCAGCGTCACATTTGTTTTAACCTTTTTATTGTCCAGTTCGATTTTGACCATATCCGGGAAGACGGTTACCGGCGCAATAAAATAGCCGTCCGCGGTTTCCGGCTCGACAACCGGCGTTTTTGACGCTTTCGGCAGTTTTTCGCCGTCCTTTTCCATTCCGTATATGTGGAGTGCCAGCGCGTCGGCCGCGTGCTCCTGCGCGTCTTCAAATGTTTTGCCAAAGCTGATGCAGCCCGGCAAATCGGGAAAGTAAACACCGAAACCGTCTTTTGACGGTTCAAAAACCGCTAAATATGTTAACTTGCGCATAATTTTTCCTCTCTAAAAGTTATTTCAGTCCGGCTTGTTTTAAGATGCTGTTGAGCGTACCCGGCGGGATATCGCCTGAATGGATCGGAACGGTGACCTTGCCGGGTTTGACAGGATGTTTTAACTGAATGTGTGAGCCTTTGGTTCTCGCGTCAATTTCCTGCCATCCGTCTTTATACAGTTGTTTAAGAAGATCTCTTGCAGTCATCGATATATGCTCCTACATGTTGAATTATACGCCTGAATTATACGCATGTCAACAGAAATGTGCGTATAAAATGTACGCATGAATTGCAATTTGAATTTTTGAATTTTTCACGGTTCGTCAGGGATGCCGAACCCTACGGACGCGGGTGCGGGTATTACGCCCTACTCCAATTGCTTTTCGCGGCGCAGCCGCTCTTCACTATTGCTTCCCGGCGGGAGCGGACTCCCGCCTGATCATGATCTCCGACACATTCGGCCCTCTTTCCCCGTCACGCACGGTGAGCTTGAGCCGTAGCTTGCCATCCTTGTAAGCGGCTTTTGGCAGGGGGTTTTCGGCTGTGACAAAGGGCTCATTGACGAAAACTTCATCGTGGACAAGGATGCTGCCGTCTTCACCCGCGCACAGTGTGATGTGTACGGGGTGGTATTTGCCGTACACGGCGCGGATGATATAATTCGCGCCCGGATCCAGGCCTTCGTAATTGATATAAAGCGGTGTTTGGTACAGGGTGTATACATTTTGCCGCCAGGCGAGGGGGACATTGAGCTTGTCGTCCTCATCATGGGGCGGCGGCATCAAGAACGATAAGAGCGGGGTTTTGAAAAAACCGGGGTCATTTTTATAATTGTCATGATTTTCGAGCCGCCGCCAGCTTTCTTTCGAACCGAAGTTGTCGTAAAACCCGCCCGGCCCCGGGTCTGTGCGGCAGACAATGCTTTTAACCGCGGCAAGCCTTTGAGCGCCGGAGAGTTTTTGCGCTTCGTCGAGTTTTGAAAGGATATACCGCCGGTCATTGAGCGGAATATTCAGGCACTCCACAAACGCGCCTCTGTCCCAGTCACAGGCGTGATGGCGGGAAACAGTGAGTTGCGCCCCGATATGTTCAAACAACAAGTCGGCGAGGGCGTTGATCTTGGCGGCGAGATCCGGCAGGATTTTCTCATTTATCGCTCTGCTCAAAATCCGCCGGGCTTTTTCAATACAGTCACCGGTGTTATTTTCACAGCATTCGTCCAGAACCGCCATCGCTTCCTGTTCAAGCGCATGTTCGTACAGATAACGCTGCTGCTGGTAATAATCAAAGCACGCCCGAAGAAGATGGAGCTCGAAGCGGTAGTTGCCTTTGGCGAATGCACTCAGCCGTTCTTCCATGTCGGTCCAAAGGCGATATGCCTTTTCGACCGCGGGGTTGAGCGCAAAGTCGCCGCGCAGGTTTTCTTCCAACAAAAGCATTCCATTGGCAACATCCTCCGCCAAATCGCAGGCAATAAAGAGCCGGCCGTATTCCTTGAGCGTTTGTATCACCGGGGTTTTAGGGTTCCACTCCTGGTCCAGCCATACGAATTTGTTCAAATCATCGTTGATGCCCTCGGAGTAGCAGACGGAGCCGGCCATGTGTTTGCAATAGAGGTTATGAATATGTTTTTCGTCATGGGGGCGGGGATTGACGAACTCACGCCCGAGGGTCAGGGCCAGGGTTAAGTCCCACTTGGGTACGGGGTACTGGCAGCGCAGAGTGTGGCAGATGTCCGCGTAGTTGCGGATGGGGTAGCGCTTGGGGGTGCGTTTGCGCAGGGTATCGATATTATCGCGTTCCCACGGCGCAAAGGTGACACCGTACAGCCAATCGGGCTCTTTTTTAAATTCGGCGTAAAATTCCTCCGCCCACGCCTCGCTCGGGCAGAAGGTTTGGGGCGAAATCCAAAGTTTGGCATCCGGGTGGTACTTTTTCGCGATGGCGAAAAAACGCTTAGACACCGTGAACAGCATTTTGGGAAACAGTTTACCGGGGTCGCCCCCGGGGACAAAGATATGGTCGATATAGGGCACACGGGCAAAAACCTTGCTTCGCTGCGCGTCTTCCTTCGCCAAGCCTTTATCGTCAATGTCTTCCCCGAACATGTTCGGGTACCATACACCGCATTCCAACCCGTAGGCGTGAATGATTTCGGAAAGCGCCGCCATCATCTCCAGCGCGTCATATTTCATCAGAATATTTTTGTCAGCATCATCCGTGCCGGGGGGTAAAATGTCAATGGTGTTCGCGCCGAACAGGGCAAGGTCGCGGATATACTGCTCGAATATGGCCGGTGTCCAGGCGTCATAGGCGTTCGTTTTCGGGCGGTAAGCCAGCTGGTGGCCGCGGATGGGGAACTTCGGCGTGTCGGTAATTGCCGTACCGAGCGGGAGTCTCAGCTTGCCTTCGCCCCATTCCATGAGCCGCAGGAGTTTACCCACACCATACAGTACGCCGCGGTCGTCCGCGCCCATAACAGCGCAAAGCGGTTTGCCGGTGTTTTCAATCACCAGACGGAAGCCTTCTCTGCCGGGCATCGGCAAGCCCGCTGCCAAAGCGATTGCGGGCGGGTAGGGCAGCCAATTGCCGCCCACGGCGATTACCGCCCCGGCGTTGTTGGGGAATTTATAGACTGTTTTCAGGTTGATGCCTGTTCGCTTGAAGATTTCTTCCGCCAGTACCGCGGCGGCTTTTTGCTCGACGGCGGAAGCGTTTTTATCGGTAAAGATGACAGCATGGGAAAAATCAGCGTAAGTTGGTTTCATGGTGTTCATTCCTTTACTTAGTGGTCAGCGATTAGTGGTCAGCAGCTATTGATGCTGACCCGGTAGGGATTAGTATTCTGCGTCTATTGTATCCTTTATTTTAAGAGTTTTCAATATTTTTACCTACTGAACAACCGTTTCGGTATCTTTTCGCTGACCACTAACCACTGTCCACTTAGCACTAACGAAATCCATTGACTTTTACGGGTATAAAATATATTTTCTATGTGACAGATTTGCCCCGGAAATCGTGCGGGAAACGGGTGTTTCGGGGAGAAAGTTGCAAAGCGCATGCCAAACTCGTGGGTAAAAGTTGCAAATTGACGGTCAAACTCGTGGGTAAAAGTTGCATTTTAATAAATATTGTGATATCTTAGAGTAGATAATGACGATTGTGAGGTCTTAAAAATGCTGCATAGAAAGATCACAAGCCAACTTTTGGACTGGAAAAATGATACCGGGAAAACCTGCCTGCTCGTGAAAGGCGCGAGGCAGGTCGGCAAGACTTTTATTATTGATGATTTTGCCAGGAAACACTATAAAAACTATATCTACATCAATTTTGAGTTAACGCCGGAAAAAAAGAGCATTTTTGAAGGCGACCTTGATGTTGATTCCATTGTCAGAAGACTGAGCGTTTATTTTACAGATGTTAACATTGAACCGTATCAGACCATCATTTTTCTGGATGAAATCCAAAGCTGCCCCAATGCGAGGGTTGCGTTCAAAAGTTTTACAATGGATAAGCGGTTTGATGTGATTGGTTCCGGCTCTCTGCTTGGCGTGAACTATAAAGAGGTGTCTTCCTACCCGACAGGCTATGAAAAGGTGATTGATCTGCACTCCCTTGATTTTGAAGAGTTTTTATGGGGGATAGGGGTTAAGGAAGATCTGATTGAATACTTGCGGAACTGCTTCAGGGAAAAGCAAGAAATTGATCATAGCATATTGGCCAAGTTTAATGAATATTTCAGATGGTTCATCCTTGTCGGCGGAATGCCGAAAGTAGTGGCAACTTTTGTGGAGACAAACAATTTCAGCAAGGTGTTGGGTCTTCAGCGGGATATTGTCAGCAGTTATCTGGACGATATAACCAAATACGCGCCGAACACGGAAAAAGCAAGGGCGAGGAAGTGCTTTGCGAGTATACCGAATCAGCTGGCAAAGAAGAATAAAAAGTTTAAATACGCCGAAATTGAAAAAGATGAAACTATGCCAAAAACCGCCGGCGCACGGCAGTATGAGGGGAGCTTGACCTGGCTTTATGATGCGGGCATTGTAAACTATTGCTACAATCTGTCCGAACCGGCGCTGCCGCTCATGGCGAACATAAAGCTGGACAGCTTCAAGTTGTATGTCAGGGATACGGGACTCCTGATTTCGATGATGGAAGACGGAACGCAGGCTGCGATACTCAATGATAACCTATATATCAACGAGGGCAGTATTGTTGAAAACATCTGTGCGGATATTTTTGCCAAGAACGGTAAAAAGCTGACCTATTTTGAACGAAAGAGCAAGCTCGAGATTGATTTTGTTTTCAATTTGTACGGGCAGGCGACCGCTATTGAAATAAAGTCCGGCAGCAGCCTGCTGTCAAAATCCCTTGATTCAATTATTGAGAACTACAAGTGTGTGAGCAGATATATCAAACTCGAAAGCGACTGCAACATTTACATGGACGATAAGGGGATCGAACATTATCCGTTGTTTATTGCCATGTTCATATAAAGCTGTTGAATCAAGGGGGATAAACCATGAACCAACATGAATTGAAAAAAGCCTTTGTCGAAAACAGGCGGGTCTATGGTACGCTGATTGCGTCGCCGTCGTCCAAGTGGGCCGCGCAGATACAAAAAACCGGGGTCGACTTTGTCTTTATCGACTCCGAGCATATGCCGCTGGACCGCTCGACACGCGGGTGGATGTGCCAATGCTATAAAGCCATGAACATTGCGCCGATTGTGCGTATTCCGTTTTGCAGCGCGTATGAAGCCTTCGCCGCGATGGAAGACGGCGCGGCGGGCGTTATCTCACCTTACCTGGAAACAACAGATGAAATTGATATTTTAACCGGCGCGGTTAAATACCGCCCGCTCAAAGGCAAGCGGTTACAGCAGGTTATAGCCGGGGAAGCTGAACTCACCCGTAAGGAAGAGGACTACCTCGCAACATACAACGACGGCTGTCTGCTGATTCTGAACATTGAAAGCCGCTTTGCGGTTGACCATATTGACGAGCTGCTGGACAAACCCGGCGTGGACGCCGTGTTTATCGGCCCGCATGATTTATCAATCAATATGGGCATCCCGGAGGAATACGATAACCCCGAATTTGAGGCGGCTGTCGAAAAGATCATCACCGCCTGCAACAAACGGAAAATCGGCGTGGGCAACCACTTTTCCGGCAATATCGACAAGCAGATTCAATGGGCGAAAAAGGGCATGGGGATTGTCGTCTGGCATTCGGATTTGGGGCGCTTTGTTCAAGGGATCGGGAGCGATTTTAGCTATATGAAAGGGGCGCTGGGTGAGGGCGCCAAAGGCGATGCGAGTAATGTGACGATTTAATCACCCGTCAGGGCTATCGCATGGCGATTTACTCGGTTAAAATCAAATCGCCTTTCACCCATCTTTGAAAAAGAGGGCTTTTGCGGGGAAACCCGAATCCCTTATAAATGAACCGTAAAAAGGCTCCTTTTCCAAAGGAGCTGTCGCCGAATGGCGACTGAGGATTAACATTCTGAAAGGACCAAACCTATGTCCACCTTCGAAATCAAATCCGACTCTTTCTACCTCAACGGCAAGCCGCTGCGCATCCTTTCCGGCGCGATGCATTATTTCCGCATTTTGCCGGATTACTGGGAAGACCGGCTGCTAAAACTCAAAGCCGCGGGACTGAACACAGTAGAAACCTATGTGCCGTGGAACTTCCATGAAACGCGGGAGGGCGAATTCAACTTCACCGGCATGCACGATGTGGAGCGCTATATTGAGCTTGCGGGCAAGCTGGGGCTCCATGTGATTGTCCGTCCGTCGCCGTACATCTGCGCGGAGTGGGAATTCGGCGGACTGCCGGCGTGGCTGCTAAAAAACCGGGACATCGAACTGCGGTGCGCGGATGCGGTTTTTATGGAAAAGATTAAAGCCTATTATAAGGTTTTGCTCCCGCGCCTCGTCAAGCATCAGTGCACGCAAGGCGGGCCGGTTTTAATGATGCAGATTGAAAACGAGTACGGGAGTTACGGCAATGATTCGGCATATCTGCGTTTTTTGGAACAGCAGATGCGTGAAAACGGTATTGATGTGCCGCTGTTTACCTCGGACGGCGAGCAGATGTTCCACTTAACCGGCGGAACGCTGCCGGAGGTGTTCAAGGTTATCAATTTTTCTACCAGCGACCCGTCAGATACTTTCCGTCACCTCAAAGCTTTTCAGCCGGACATGCCGATTATGTGCGGGGAGTTCTGGATGGGCTGGTTTGACCACTGGGGTGAAAACCACCACGCCGGCGGGGATGCTGTGAAAAAATTCAGGAGCGGGGCGGAAGGTCTGCTTAAAATGGGCGCGCACTTCAACCTGTATATGTTCCACGGCGGCACCACCTTCGGCTATATGAACGGCGCGAATACCGCGGGTACTTTTTATCAGCCGGATATCACCAGCTATGACTACGATTGCGGGCTTGACGAGCAGGGCAATCCCACGGAAAAATATTACGCCCTGCGGGCACTCATTGAGCAATACATCGGCCCGCTTGAGCCGCTCAACTTGCCTGAACCGCCGAAAGCAAAGGCGTTCGGCATGGTCGCACTGACCCAATGCGCTAACTTGTTTTCACAGCTCGGCAATCTTTCGGGCAATGTGAACAAGACCGCCGGCGTGAAACCGATGGAATACTTCGGGCAAAATTACGGCTTCATCCTGTACCGCACACGGGTTAGACCGGTCGGGCAGGCGCAGATTAAAATCTGCGACATTCATGACAGGGCTCATGTGTTTATAGACGGCAAGCGCGAGGGCATCATCTACCGCAATGACGAGGATGAGGATGTCAGTTTCAAATTCGAGCAAGATGAAACCGCGCTGGATATTTTAGTCGAAAACATGGGCAGGGTCAATTTCGGTCCGCTGCTCAAGGATTTTAAAGGCATAACGGATTATGTCGCCGTCGGCGGGCAAAAGCAGTTTGGCTGGGAGATATACAATCTGGAGCTGGACGACATCGGCAAGGTTGCGTTTTCCCCCTGCGAAGAAGAGAAAACGGACGGCCTGGTGTTCTTGCGCGGCAGGTTCGAGGTTGACGAGCCGGCCGACACCTTCCTGCGCTGTGATAAACTGGCGAAAGGGCAGGTGTGGGTTAACGGCTTTAACCTCGGCCGTTACTGGACGGCTGCCGGACCGCAGAAAACCCTTTATATCCCTGCCGCGCTTTTAAAGCAGGGTGAGAACGAACTGGTGATTTTTGAAACGGACAGCGCCGTGGAACTGTGCGTTGAATTGACAGATAAAAGCGATTTGGGATAATTATCCCGGAATAGAACAGGGGGACTGAAAATGGATGTTATTTATACGGACAAAGCCTGCCCGCCCAAAGGTCATTACCATCAGGCAGTGCGGCACAACGGGATTCTATACCTTTCCGGCATGCTGGGTATTACCCCGGCGGGCGAACCGGTCAGCGGCGGTATGGCAGCAGAGGCAAAGCAGATTTTTGAAAACCTGAATGAGATATTAAAAGCGGGCAGCAGCGGCATCGACATGCTGCTGCGCGTTACGATTTATGTGCACGATATGGCGAGCTGGGGCGAAGTGAACAAAATGTATGCCGCAACGCTGGGAGAACACAAATGCGCGCGCAGCATCGTGCCGGTCAATCAGCTGCCGTTCGGGCTGAATATGGAACTGGAGGCAACCGCTGTTTGCGGGGCCGTTGAAAGGGGATGAACAGATGAAACCGGTTAACAACGGCAGACCCTTACCAACCAAAGCGCAGCAGGAATGGGCGGACATGGAGCTGGGCGTGCTTATTCATTATGATATCCCGGTGTTCCATCCGGACTTCGATTTCCGCAAAAGGTGGGGCGATCCGCTGGATGTTTCTATTTTCAACCCCACTCAGCTTGACACCGACCAGTGGCTGAGCACCGCCGCCGCCGCGGGCGCGAAATATGTCGTGCTGGTGGCGAAGCATTGCTCCGGTTTTTCCCTCTGGCCGACCGAGGCCCACGATTACAGTGTGAAAAGCGCGCCATGGCGAGACGGGGAAGGTGACATTGTCGGCGACTTTATCAAGTCCTGCAAAAAGTTCGGGATTAAGCCAGGCTTGTATTATAGCGTGGCGTGTAACGGCTATTTTTGTGTGGACAATCCCGGCACGGTGCTCTCCGGCGACGAGGACGAGCAAAAAGCATACAATGAAATGGTCATCAAACAATTGACCGAGCTGTGGACACACTACGGAGACCTGTTTGAGATTTGGTTTGACGGCGGCGCGCTGCCGCCGGAAAAAGGCGGGCCCGATGTGCTGTCCCTGTTACTGAAATATCAGCCGAACGCTGTGTGCTTTCAGGGGCCGGAAAAGTTCCCGTCCATACTACGATGGGTGGGTAATGAGTCCGGTCTTGCGCCAAACCCCTGCTGGAGCACCACCAATGTGGCGGACGGCGATTTTACCGGTACGGAGCAAGTGCCCGAAATCGGCATCGGCGACCCGGACGGCAGGGTATGGGCACCGGCCGAAACGGATATGCCCAACCGCTACCTGCTTTCAAACGGCGGCGGCTGGTTCTGGCGCGCAGGTGAAGATGACCTGATTTTTGAGCCGGAGGAGCTGCTGGAGCGCTATTATACTTCCGTTGGCAGCAACTCCAATTTGCTCATCGGTATGGTGATTGACGACCGCGGCCTGGTGCCGGACGCGGATGTTGAACAGTTTAAGGCATTTGGCCAACTGATAAAAGACCGCTTTGGCAAGCCGATTGCAAAAGCGGGCGGCGAGGGCACTGAAATTGCTTTCTATTTTGCGCGGCCGTCCGTTATCAACCATGTTGTTATCATGGAAAACATCGCCCGTGGCGAGCGGATAAGAGCCTATACCGTGGAAGCGGCTGTGAACGGTGAATTCCGGACAGTCTGCTCGGGGTTTTCCGTCGGTCATAAAAGAATCGAGCGGTTTGATGATGTTGAAGTGACCGGTGTCAAGCTCAAAATAACGGACAGCACGGATGTGCCGGACATCAGGCAGTTTGCTGTTTATAGAATATAGGTTAGTTTCACCCGCGCTGTGAGGGCACGTTTTTAGTGTAAAGCTAAAAAGCTTGACAGGCGTGGATTTAACAAAATGAATGCTTTTGGGGCAACTTTGGGCAAATTTTAACAAACAGAACCGTAACCAAAGGATCCGGCAACCTGCAAACAGTATCAAGGGAAGACTTAGAATTTTTGTATAAAAAAGAGGGGTGGCCAAATTGAAACAAAAATCAGAACCGCCGGTCTACTCGCAGGTCGCTTTGGACATTGCGGCGCGTATTGCGCATGGAGAGCTTAAGGAGAACATGAAGATTTCAGGCCGCTCTCTTATGTCGAGCGAATATCATGTTTCGCCCGAAACGATCAGAAGATCCTTCCAGCTTCTTGAAGATATGAAAATCATCAAGGTGCTGCCGGGCAGCGGAGCTTTTGTCACTTCAAGAGAAAATGCGGCTGAATATATTGAAAAGTATAATATAGGCAAGGATTTCAGAAGTTTGAAAAGGGAGATTAGACTTCTGATGAAAGAACGCGACGATATCAATGAAAGAATAATTGAATTGATTGACCGTATCTTTGATATGAACGAACGCTATCGAAAAAGCAACCCTTTATATACATTGGAGTTTGAGTTACCGGCCAATTCATCCCTTATCGGCAAATCGGTGCATGATATGAAGTTTTGGCAAAATACCGGCGCTACCATCGTCGCGGTAAAACGAGGTGAGAAAATGGTGTTGTCTCCGGGGCCTTATTTGGTTTTTGCACCGGATGATATTATTATTGTAACGGGAGACACCGGAATCGCGCAGAGAATTGAAGCGTTCATCGGCGGGTAATCATGCGCAGCAACAGCGAAGGATTGTCTCCTTTTTGGTGCAAACTTAGTGCGAAATAGTACAAATAATCAAACCGACAGCCATGAACGGCTGTTTTTTTTTTGACAAAATTGCGAATATCCACTATAATATTAAAAGCGACAACTCCAAAACAAAATAAAGTTGTCGGATTGTTCGAATAAGGGCTTGTATAAATGACAAATATGAAAAGGTTATCGGGTATTAAAAGGACAATTTGAAAGGATGAATAAGTTGACAAATAATCGTTATAGAACAGTGAATCAAAAAGCTGTGTTCTTGCTGCCGGGGGTCAAGTATGATTGAGCTTAAAGGGATTGTTAAAAGTTTTGACGGCACAACAAATGTTGTTGATGATTTAAACCTGGTGATGAATGACGGCGAAATTACCGTATTGATTGGTGAAAGCGGCTGCGGGAAGACAACAACCATGAAAATGATCAACCGCTTGATCGAGCCGACATCCGGCGCCATTTTAATAAACGGGAAAGACATAAAGCTGTTTGAAAAAATTGAGCTTCGCAGAAATATCGGCTATGTAATACAGCAGATTGGTCTGTTTCCGCATTTAACAATCGGTCAAAACATAGCGCTTATCCCAAAACTAGTGAAAAAGAAACCGCAAGAGATACTGGTAAAAGTAAAAGAACTCATGGAAATGGTCGGTCTTTCCTACAATGATTACGCTGACCGTTTTCCGAGTGAACTAAGCGGCGGACAGCAGCAGCGAATCGGTGTCGCGCGGGCGTTGGCGAATGACCCGGATATTATCCTGATGGATGAGCCGTTCAGCGCCCTGGACCCGATAACGCGTGAACAGCTGCAAGACGAATTGCTGAAACTGCAGGATGAATTGCATAAAACCATTGTCTTTGTTACGCATGACATCGACGAAGCTTTTAAGCTGGGTAATAAGGTGGCGTTAATGAAAGACGGGGTAATCATGCAGTATGATACGCCCGAAGGACTCCTTAAAAACCCGGTGAATGATTTTGTGGAGAATTTTATCGGAAAAGACAGGTTGTGGAAAACACCCGATATGCTGAAAGCTTCCGATGTTATGGACAAAAAAGTCGTCAGAATCGGAAGCAACCGTTCAATTGCCAATGCCATAGAAATCATGAAAGAGAGCGGCACCCAGGTGTTGGTTGTTGTGGAAAAATCGCTGGATAACAAAACCAAAATACTGGGGATTGTTGGTATTAACAGGTTAAGAAGTACAGAAAGCTCGGATTTGAAAATGAAAGACATCATGAAAACCGATTTTAAGAGCACGCACAAGGACGCGTGCCTGGCCAGCGTGCTGACAATGAGAAAAGAAGGGAACTTGAGGTATACACCTGTTCTTGATGACGAAGGTTTGTTGATTGGCATCATAACGGATACGAGTATTCTCAATGTTATAACCGATGTTATGCCCGAAAGCGAGGACTATTAATGGATTTTAATTTTGCGAAATTTATAGATTATTTGACCAACAACTGGCAGCATATTTTGGAGAAGTCGGCTGACCATATGAGCATGTCGCTCACAGCAGTTGCTTTTTCCTGTTTGATCGGAATCCCGTTGGGTGTGCTGATTACAAAAAACAAAAGAGTCGCCGATTTTATTTTAGGCATTGCGAATATTATTCAAACCGTTCCGAGCCTGGCGCTTTTTGCTTTTATGATTTCAATATTCGGCATTGGGCGCACGAATGCTATTTTTGCTCTTTTTCTGTATGCGCTGCTGCCAATCATCAAGAACACCTATATTGGCATAAAAAATGTTGACCCCGCTATCAGGGAAGCGGCTACGGGGATGGGCATGACAAAGTTCCAGATTCTTTATAAAGTTGAAATGCCGCTTTCGGTTGCCGTCATTATGGGCGGGGTTCGAATAGCCACCGTTACATGCATAGGTGTCGCGACAATAGCGACATTAATCGGAGCGGGCGGTCTTGGCGATGTTATCTACCAGGGCATCGGCATGGCCAACTTGAGTATGATTCTCGCAGGCGCGACTTCGGCGGCAGTTTTAGCCCTGTTTGCCGATTCTGTACTGGGAAAGATAGAAAAGAAACTCACATCAAATGGGATTCAAACAACTTAAATACATTGAAAGGGGGATAGCAGCAAGCTTAGAGTCCCAAAAAATAAATTTATAATAAGTTAGAAGGAGAAAAAATGAAAAGGATTACAGCTGTAATAATGGCATTGATAATGATGTCAACACTTGCATTGACAGGTTGTTCAAAAAAAGAAACAGAGGAAAAAACGATAAAAATCGCCCATAAGAACTATACGGAACAAAGAATAACGGGGCAATTGCTGGCTATTTATATTGAAGAAAACAGCGAGTATAAAACAGAAGTAACAGAGCTTGGCGGTACAATGCTTTGTTACGGTGCCTTGCAAAACGATGAAATTGACATGTACGCGGAGTTCACCGGCAGCGCGTACGGCGCCATATTGGAACAAACAGAAATACTCGGTGTTCAGGAAACTTATGACTATGTAAAAGCCGAGTGCGAGAAAAGAGACGGGATTACCTGGCTGGAACCGTTGGGTTGGAATAATACTTATGTACTGTCTGTCAGACAGGAAACGGCAGACGAATTGGGACTTAAAACTATCGCGGATTTAATTCCCCATTCAAAAAACATGGTTCTCGGCTCCGATAATGAGTTTATTATTCGTACTGACGGAATAAAGGGCTTGAAAGAAGCGTATGCCAGCTTGGAGTTCAAAGAAGAAAAGCCGATGGATCAGGGGCTTACTTACGCGGCACTCAAAGACGGACAGCTTGATGTCAATTCATCTTACAGCACGGACGGCCGCATAAAAAAATACAATCTTGTGAACCTTGAAGACAACCTGAACTTTTTCCCGCCGTATTATGTAACGCCTATCATGAAACAGACTTTTGCGGATGCTAATCCGGAACTGGTTGAGTTGCTGAATAAACTTGGCGGAAACTGGACAGAAGCCGAACTGCAGGATTATAACCTCAGGGCTGATGAGGGCACCGATGTGAAGACTGTTGCCAGGGCAATGCTTAAAGACAAAGGTTTGATTGATTAAAACAAAATCGAACAGAATAGAAGCGGGGGTATGTACAGTCTTTTGTACATACCCCCGCTTTTTTGGTGATTTGTGTTATATGTTTTGCCCGGCAATTCGACCGAAAACAATACACTCCGTAATGGCGCAGCTGCCTAAACGGCTGGCTCCGTGGACACCGCCGACAACCTCGCCCGCGGCATACAACCCGGCAATAGGTTTGCCGTTAAAATCCAAAACCTGCGCTTTTTCATTGATGAACAGACCACCCATAGTGAAGTGAACTTTCGGCCACAAACGCATCGCGTAGAACGGCGCGTTTTCAATCGGAGCGGCTTCGGCCACAATAGGTTTCCGGAAATCCTCATCGAATCCTTTTTGTACAAACCCGTTATAACGGTGAATGGATGTTTGAAGCGCATCGGCATTGATGCCGTAGAAAGCTGCCAAGTCCTCCATGGTGTTGTAAAGTTTGACCACCCCGTTTTGAATGGCTTTTGAGATATCCCAACCTGCATATTTGACCGCTTTATCATCAGCGATTCCAACACAAGGGTGTCCAATGTTTAGAATGGCGTCAGACAATTGTTTGCGATCACCCAATTCGTTTACAAACCTTTCGCCCGTAAGGGGATCAATAATCACACCATATTGAAATAAAATATAATCGGCAAACAGCGGGCCGTGCCCAAAACCGGGTTCGTCCGGTGATGCCCAGGCACCAAGTTGGATGTGCGAGAGCTGAACCGGCGCGGCACCTATTTGCAGAGCCGACTTTAAAGCCTCCGCAGTCGCAAAGGGTTTGTTGGTTGTCAGAATGTTCTTATCCAGTCTCGGGTCTTGAATGGACCGGAAAGTCACATCTGCTCCATACCCCCCCGATGCGAGTATGATGCCATTTTGGGTACGAATATTGGCGGGGAGCCCTTTGTCGGTTTTGTAATCATATTCCTTCAAAACAGCAACGCCTGTCACATGACCGTGTTCATCCGTTAGGATGGATCGAAAAGAAGTGCTGTAAAGAACCGGAATCCCCAGCGCTTCGACTTTTTGCAGCATCTTTTTCAGTGTCGTTGCGCCGCTTATCCCTTCCGGCGTATAACATCTGGCGACACGATGACCGCCAAAGATATCAACCCGGTCCAAATAAGGCACATGTAGGGTTTCAACAGTCCATTCAAAGGCGGCTTTCGCATTGGAGACAACCGTATGCAGCAGTTTTGGCTGATTCAGGCCGAGACCTGCTTTTAACATATCGTCATACATCATCTGCTCGCTGTCTTCAATGCCCCGCTTTTTTTGCAGTTCGGTACCGGGCGCAGCAATCCCCCCGTCGCTGATAACGGAGTTGCCGCCCGCGGTTTTCATTTTTTCGATGACGATTACGCTTTTACCTGCTTCGCGGGCTTCAATAGCCGCGGATAAACCGGCAAAGCCGGTGCCGACAACCAGCACATCGACTTGTTCATTCCATTTGACTTCTTCTTTCATAAAAAAACTCCGATCTGTATTCAGAAGATTTTGCCGTCTCGCTAAAATACAGTTTGTCAATATTGTTATTATACAATAAATTATGTTAACAATCAAGAATAAAACGGCGGACAGCAACGGAATCCTGCCAATTCCGATTGACACCTCCATCCGGAATTGTTATGATGATAGATAAGAGAGGGGGCATCTTAATGCCGATTGATTTTTGGAAAGGGACGGGCGGCGTGCCGGGCGATTTTTCTTACGGCACCATTCATTTGTCCGCGGTTATCATCCTGATTTTGATAACTTTTGTCATGTGTCTGGCCGGCGCGAAAATGTCCAAAGCGTCCCAGCGCAAAGTCATCGTCACCGCGGCGGTGATTTCAATTGCTTTTGAGATTTTCTGGCGGATTATCTTTTGGATGAACGGTGAAAAATTGGTGGACCTTTACCCGTTTTATCCGTGCAATCTGGCGGGGATTCTGGTACCGCTTATCGCGCTGTCAAAAAACAAGATTCTCAAAGAACTGTTTTATGTGTTTGCCTTTGTGGGTGGCGTGATTACCTTTGTTTATCCGCAGGGCATATTTACCAATGAATACCTCAGTTTTGGCATCCTCAAAAGCATTCTGCAGCATACGGCGATTATCTTTATACCCGTTTTTGAATATGCCACCGGTCATTTTAAGCCGAAACTCAAATTTGTCTGGCTTTCTATCATTGGGTTGTTTATCCATCTGTTCAACAGCGAGTATATGCCAAAGCTGCTGGGGAAAACCGGCGCGTATGATTATATCTTTTTGCGTTCCGGCTTACCGTTTGTTATCGACGGTATTCCGCAGGTGTTTATTCTGGGTACGCTGGCGTTAATCGTCATGACAGCGATGTATATGCTGCTGGACATCGGCGGCACAAAAAGAGTTTTTAAACGGCGTAAAAGGCGCAGATAAAGCACAGCTTCTAATAAAAAGCGGGACCGCCTCCGGTTGAGACGGTCCCGCAAAATCTTTTACCATTCAAGCCGGCGGCGTATAAGACATTTCCTTTTGATTGATGAGCAGCTTGACATACCCGATGAGCTCGTCCTTCGTGACCTCGGTTTCGCTGAACAGCCAGTATTTGATGAGCGCCATATAGGCGCCCGCATAGTATTCGCAGATGATTGGTGCGGGCATGTGCAGCGTGTAACCTCTTGTAACGATGTCCTTGCCGCGGCTGTTGAGTTCCCCGGCGATAGCGGTGTGCATTAAATCGAGAAGGGTGCTCGTTTTTGTTTTTTTAATATTGGTCTTGAGCATGGTTTTGTGTTCGAGGAGGAAGGTAAAAATACTGTTGAACAAGCCCTCCACATAGTCTTCTCTCGTTGTCGGGGGCGCGTCTTGGCTGATAGGCGGAAACAGGTCATGAAACACCTTGGTGTGGCAAAAATCAAGGAATTGATCGATGTCCTTAAAATGCAAATAGAAAGTGGCTCTTTTTATCCCGGCTTTTTCACACATTTTGAGCACGGTGATTTCTTCCCAGGTATATTCTTCCAAAAGAGCATACATGGCACCTATTAGGGCCTGACGGGTCCTTTCGGTTCTGATATCCGGCGCTCTGCCCAATGCGGCACCTCCTTCCTGCAAATGAGGATGTGTGACAGGTGTTAAATTTCTTTAAAATAATTGTATATATAAAAAATGAATACAATTTTATTATAGAGCAGAAATTTTAATTAGTCAAGATATATTTTATGCGAAACATGTGATGGCTTGCTTCTCATATCCTGATATAGGGATTAGACAAGGTTGTTTGCGAGTGGTTAGATATGTTGAATATTGAGCGAAATTATGCTATTATCGTAACAGTTATTCAGAAAGAAGGTGTGCCGGTGAAACGAAAAAAGCTGATAGCCCCAATTGTGATTACTATCATACTAATCGGCGCGTTGGCCGGGTACCTCGCGATGTATTTTTTTGCGCCGATTCCCGGTTGGGCAAAAGCACTTTCGGCTGTAATTTTTATAGGGCTTGCCGGCGTGAGTGTTTTTGTTTTGGCTGAAAGAATAAAGGAAATAAAGAAAGGTGAAGAAGATGATCTTAGTAAATACTGATTATATCACGGGCAAGGAAATGGAGATGTTGGGCATTGTGAAAGGCAGCACCGTTCAGTCAAAAAACATTGGGCGCGACATTACACAAAGCTTTAAAACCCTGGTTGGCGGGGAGCTGAAAGCATACAACGAGATGATGAACGATGCCCGAGCGCTTGCCACAAAAAGAATGGCGGAAGAGGCGGAAGGTCTGGGCGCGGACGCTGTTATCAACATCCGTTATGCATCTTCTTCCATTATGCAGGGCGCAGCTGAGGTCATGGCTTACGGTACGGCGGTAAAATTTAAGCAAAAATAAAAGTATTAAAACAAAAAAGCTGTGGCTCGCGATATATCGTTTGCCGCAGCTTTGCTCTATGATGCTGCCGTTACTCCGCACAGTAGATATTCAGCGCGTCCCACAGAAACTTTGCCGCGCCGGGGGCGATTTTATCATAATAGGCTTTGAAGCGTTCATCCGCTACATACATTTTACCAAGTGATTTGTGCGCCTGTTTGCTGTACATACCGTCCGGCCAGAACAGGCAGAGCCATTCTTTGTGCAGTTCACAGGCTTTGTGCGCGGCGTTGCACGCCGGGTCGCCGTTTTGCATCGCTGTAATCAAATTTTCATTGATTTGCGCGGAGAGCGCCTGCGCAGTGTCGTACTGTGCCTGCGTCATGCCTTTGAGCTTGGCGTTGGACGCGTCAATTGCTTCGTCACCGAACTTTTCCCTGACTTCTTTGCCGTAGCTTTGCTCGTTTTCGTCAATCAAATTTTGCTTGAAACCTTCAAATTTTTCTTTATCGCTCATTGTAACTCCGCCTTTCATGGTGTCAATGGTTTTACCGACAGTGAGAATCAACGCCTCAAGCCGGTCTCTTTTTTGCAGGAGTGCAGTCAAATGGCTTTGCAGCGCCTTTGCCTTGTCAAACCCGGGTGCGTCGAGGATTGCCTTGATTTCGTCAAGCGCTACACCCATTTCACGGTAAAAGAGGATTTGCTGCAGCTTGTCCACTTCGTTTTGGCCGTAAATGCGGTACCCGTTTGAACTGACCCGTGCCGGCCGGAGCAGCCCGATGCTGTCATAATACCTCAAGGTGCGTGTGCTGATGCCTGAGATTTGCGCCAAATTGTTCACTGTGTATGCCATTTCTTCCACCTCCTTTAACCAGTATAAACTATGACGCAGCGTTAATGTCAATACTTTTGTTGATTTATTTTTTGGCGTTTACAATTATTGCTTTTAACAGTCAGTAGCGTTAGAATAGTATCAAATCTAAAAATAAAGTCATCAACTTGAAGGAGGAAATGAGTTATGAAGTTCTGCTGGACAACACTAACGGTCAAAAACATGGAGGAATCTTTGGCATTTTACACGGGGGTTCTGGGGTTGCAGGTGGACAGAAGATATAAGGCCGGCCCGGACATGGAACTCGCGTTTTTAGGCGACGGCGAGACAAAGCTTGAACTCATCTGCAACGAAAAAATCAGCGAGGTAACGATCGGGAAAGATATATCTGTAGGCTTTGAAGTCGAATCGGCAGATAAGATGATGGGAACCTTAAAAGACAAGGGCATCGGAATTTACAGCGGACCTTTTCAGCCAAACGAACACATAAAGTTTTTCTTCATATTGGACCCTAACGGGCTCAAGGTACAGTTGATAGAATACATAAAGTAGAGATACACGGCAAACAAGCACTTCAGTGCTGCAAGGCATGCTTAACAACTCATAGCAAAGCCCCTGCGGTTTATAAACGCAGGGGCTTTCGTGCGGCGTATATTAGGCAGTACAAAACGATATCCTACATGACAGTGCCATACGGCCAGGTTACCAGTCCGCCCATATCGAACACATTTTTATAACCCATTTTTACCAAAAGCTTTGCCGCCCCTGCGCTGCGCATTCCGCTGGCACAGTAGACAATTATTTTCGCATCCTTGTCCGGCAAAACAGTGGCTGCCTTATCGGCAATTTCCGTGTTGGTTAAAAGCACGGAGTTTTTGATATGCCCCACAGCATATTCCTCTTTGGTACGGACATCCAACAGGATGACCGCACCGGCATCCATGATTGATATCGCTTCCTCCGGGCTGATTTTTTTGTATTTTTTCCCGAACATGGTGCTTCCCTCTTTCAAAAACTATTCTGTCAGATAACCCTTGTGTGAAGGGATTTGACTTTTTCTGCCGCATCGTCAATCAGTTTGTTCTTGTCATTGATGCAAACTCCGTCTATTGACAAATGCGCTATCTCACCTTTTTCAAACATCGTTATAAAAGATTGCTCGTCGAAATTGTTTAAGAAAGCATCGCGGATGATCAGGGTTTCCACCGGACATTTTACTTCGATACCCCTGGTTGGATTGCCGTCTTCGTTTTTTACGATTTCAAGCCCGTCAATCAAGACCGTTCCAATGCGGGACGGGCAGCCATCATCGGATTTGTGCTCGTCGGAATAGGAGCCGCCGATTTGCATAAAGACCGCTTTGTCATCGGGATTGGAAAACCGGATGTTTTTGAAGGTAAGCCGTTCGATGGTGCCGCCGAGGCGGAACAGCAGCGGTGATGAATAGGTGTATTTGTGATTTTTCTGCGTTAAGTCGATGTTTTCAAAAGTGATATGCCCGATGTTACCTTCAATTCCGTCCCCGCGGAACCACGGATTGATAAAAAAACCGAAGCTCTTGAATTCGCCGGAAACATTTCGTATTACCACTCTGTCCAGCCGGCCTTTGCCGCGGCTGAGCAGGCGGATGGCCTGGTCCGCTTCTTTGAGCATCAGGCCGTCAATCAACACATCGGTGATGGAGGATTTACTGTCGCCCTCGTCGGGGGCAAGGGCAATAATGTCGTCGCCGGAGGTGCCTTTAATATTCGTCAGGTTGAGGAACCGCCCCGGACCCCAAAAATGAAGCCCGTCCTGATTTTGCCCGAACAGTATATTCGGCAGCTGGATGTCGATGTTATCCATCGTGACATTCTCAAAGTTGGCGATCATCATGGTAAAGGTCCGCTGGTCAATCGTCGTCACATCGCGGATGACCAGATTTTTGATGCCGTAAATCCGAAAGCCAAAAGTCCAGCAGTTCACAAAGTCATCAATGCTGTTATCGTCAAATGCGTGTCCTTCCGGCTGGCGGTGGTGTTCCTGATGCAGGCAGTTGAAGTTGTATGTGCCGCCATAAAGGCAGACATTTTCCGTCTTGATTTCATAAAAGTCCCTGTTGCTGTTTTGCAAAAGGGGTACGCTGACATGATCCTTCAGATAGAAGCCGCAGCTTTGATTCAGGCATTCTATGGTGGTGTTGGAATGGAAAACAAGCCCACCGACCAGCGCCGCGCCGTCCATCACCAAATGCAGGGGATGCTCCAGCGCTTTGTCCAGCAGCTGCTGAATTGCCTTGGTATCATCTGTGCCCCCGCCGGCTTTCACATCGCTGTCGAGCGTCGCGTATTCGCTGGCGTAAAAGGTGATTTTACTCATTCTTCCGTTCCCTTTTCTATTTGACCGTTTCATACGGCCAATCGATAATACCGCCAAAGTCCAGCACATCCGTGTAACCCATTGCGATTAAATCTTTTGAGGCGGAAGCGCTTCGGTTGCCGCTTCTGCAATAGACAAGGATTTTTGCGTTCTTATCTGTGAGGATGGTTGCGGCTTTCAAGGCGATTTCGGTGTTGGGCAGCAGCACCGCGCCCTCAATATGCCCCTGATTAAATTCTTCCTGTGTCCGGACATCCAGAATAATGACACTTCCGCCGTCTATCAAGGCTTTCGCTTGGGCGGCGGTTATTTTTTTGTACTCTGCGGCGGCTGTTTGCCCGGCATCGGCTGTTGTCGTTTTGCCATTTGTATCGCTGTTTTGCGCGCAGGCGCCAAAGAGGAGGACGGTCAATGTTGCTAAAACGAAGGGGATTAGTTTTTTGATGTTGGTTTTCATTTACTTATGCTCCTTTTCATTTGTTATATTCCTTTTTGATTAAAGATTATCATCGGTCGGAGGAAATATCAATAGTATGCTATGGTTTCCATAGGTGTCAGACTAAAAAATATTTTATACGGTTGCCGAGTTTTTCGCTTTTCAATATGCCGAGTGACTCAAATTTTAACACGAAACTGCGTATGGTTGCATAAGCGGCGTTCCCAAAGTCCTTTTCAAGTTGTTTGGTTGAAAACTTGGTTTCCCCATAGGCGGAACAAATAAAAAGGAACAAATTGTTTTCTTTTTCGGTAACGCTGCCCTGTGTGAGTGCTTCCTTATATTTTTCCATGGTTTCTGTCTGCGGAGTTGTGTCTTTCAGCAGGTTATATACATTACCGATAAAATAGGTAAGGAATGGCGTGACATCAAGCAAGCCGCTGATGGAGCTGTTTTCTTCAACCTGCGTAAAGGCCTTGTAATATTTTGTTTTGCTCTTGTTTATATAAGAAGAAAAAGCAATGAAAAGCGTTGCGGAAAAACCTTGCCGCACAAGATACCAAAGATGAAGTAAGCGCGCCATTCTGCCGTTGCCGTCAAAATAGGGGTGCAGGTAGGCAATATAAAAATGGATTACAGCAGCCTTTAATAAATCATTCATGCTATGCTCGTTTTGAATAAAACTGACAAGTTCAGCTATATAATCCGGCAGCATTTTGCTATTCAAACCTTGATGCTCCACCTTGTCACCAACGATAAAAACGCTATCGTGACGGTAATACTGCCCCGGCATCAACTTCTCCTCACCGCCCAAATAGTCGCCGACAGTGAGCATATATAGTGTGAAAATGTTTTCTTCTGTTATATCCTTCGAAGGGTCGCTGATAAAATCCAGCCCTTTTTTCATGCCGAATATCCGGTTCTCGGCTTCGTCCTTCGGCGCAGAACCGCATAAGATACGGTGAATGCTCTCTCTGCTTGAGCGGATATTCTCAATGGTCAGTGTGGAGTGAATTTCCTCCTCCATTGCATTGAGCCCGTAATCCGTGCCGGAAGGTTTTACCGTGAGCAGCGTTTTGGAAGCCGACAGGTTTATTGGTGCGAGGTGCTCCAGATATACCAATTCATTGCCGTTAAAATCTTTTAGAGGAATCGCTTTGTAAGCGGTCTGCCTGAGCAGCCCGATCATCTCCGCAACGGCAGCAACGGTATATTTATGCTGCATCTTCTTCAAGTCAGTAAAACTGTTGTCGCTTAGCATCTTTGCATATAGAGCGGCATCCATAACGATAACCTCGCCTTTCCCGGGATAAAATACATTCTTCAAATTCTCACAACTGATACTAATTGATATCAATTAGTATCATTATAACATAGCAGCTGGCAATTACAAGTTTATTTTCAGAAATTCTGGTACAAAGTAATGCGGCAAATCATGCTTTATGATATAATCAATCGGAGTTTTGACAATGCTTTGAAAGGAAACCTATCATTATGGAAAAAATCATCAAAGCGAAGGAAACCATGACGGCGAAGGAGCGGGTGCTCAAAACCTTTGCCCTTGAAAAAACAGACCGGGTGACTATCGGCTATGAAACCAACGACGGGATTCACCGGCGGGTGGCAAAGGCGTTGGGCATTCCAGACGGTAACCGCGAGAAGATGAATCAGGCGCTGGGTGTTGACTACCGCGGAGTCGGCGCGCCGTATACCGGCCCGTTGCTTTTTGAAGAGAAGCCGGACAGGCGCGTGAACGAGATTGAAGGCTGCTATATGCGCTGGATAGAGCACCAAACCGGCGGCTATTGGGACTTCTGCGATTTCCCGCTGAAAGATGCCGACCCCGAAACCATCGCGAATTATCCCGTGCCGGACCCGGATCACTTTGATTATAAAAAAATTGCCGAACAGCTCGAACGGCATAAGGATAAAGCCATCTACACCGGCGGAGCGGGCACACCGGATATCATCAACTCAACAGGCCGGATTATGGGGATGGAGGATGTCCTTATCAACCTTATGGTAGAGGACGAGGCGACACTTCACTTTCTTGACCGCCGGGTAAACATGCAGCTGAGCGTAATGGAAAGAACCCTGGCGGCAGCCAAGGGCAAAATTGATTTTATGTGGCTCGGTGAGGATTTGGGCACGCAGCATTCCCCAATGATCAGCCTCGATTTGTTCCGCAGGGTTTTCCGCCCGCGGCATCAAAAGTTTATCGATTTGGCAAAGGCTTATAAAATCCCGGTCATCATCCACACCTGCGGCAGCTCCTCTTGGGCGTATGAGGATTTTATCGAAATGGGCATGAACGGCGTGGATACCCTGCAGCCGGAAGCGGCAAACATGAGCCCGCAGTATTTAAAAGAGCATTTCGGCGGCAGGCTTTGCTTCCGGGGCTGTGTTTCAACCGCGGGACCGCTGGCATACGGCAGCGCGGAGGATACGGTAAAAGATGTGAAGGATACACTGGCAGTTATGATGAACGGTTACGGGTATCATTTTGCCCCGACCCATGCTATTCAGGATAACACACCGACGGAGAATGTTATCGCGATGTATAACGCGGCGCATGAATTTGGGGTTTACAGGTGATGCAAATACCACATGCCCATCCTCTGGAATGTTTTTTTAGAAAGAAGGCGGCGGAATGTGCAAGCCGCACCTGCATGATAACGACGGCACGGATGATCAGCATTTGCTTCCGTTTGACGGTACGATTGACCGGGGGAAGGCTATGCGAAAGATAAAAAGCACCGAATATTGCGGAGCAATTGGTCTTGAGGTATGAAATGGTGGATATGAAAAAATGCTGCCATCCGATTTTCTGCGGCTGGCATATGAGCGCACTGATAAGCTCCGGCAGAACCTTGATTTTGGCTGTGAGGTGTAACCATGTCTCATGAAAAATCAGTTCTCACCGAGGAAACAATTCAATGTCTCATTTCAGAGAAATACGGAAAGGCGAAATTGACAGTTTTGCCTATGCCGATGGGTACAGCTAACTGTTATAAACTGTCCGATGGCAGCAATTCTTATTTTCTTAAGGAATTTCAGAGCCGGTTCAATGAAAGCGATCTGCAACGCGAAGTTAAGCTAACAGATTATTTGATAGACCATGGATATCCGACGGCAAAAAATATTGCGCTTGTAAATGGCGACCGATACTTTTCCTACAGAGAAAGATTTATTTTGATGCAGGAGTTTTTTGACGGGAAGATTTACTGTGACAACAATCTGCCATCTCACCTATTGATGCAGGCAGCAGAGCTTCTTGGAAAACTCCACTCACTGCTTGCGGATTATGATCTTCCGACAGATATGGGTGCCGATTGGGTGAATTCGTTTTCACCGGAAAACAGCGCAAAGCAATATGACGAACTGCTTGCGGTTTTGGAAAGCAACCCGGCAGAGAAACATTACAAACGCATTAAAAGCGACCTTTTGTATAAGAAACAGCTTGTTTACAAAATATCCGGTTACGGCCAATATTTCGACAAACTTACCTATTGCGCCACACATGGGGATTTTACCTGTTTCCAGTACATATGCGATGATGAGAAAATCAAGGCGATAATTGATTTTTCGTCTGCACGCCGTTTGCCGGTTGTTTGGGAACTAATGCGTTCTTATACACAATCCTGTGCGGCCTGCAGAAGCGGAAAAGAGCTTGATACTTCCGAGTTTGAAGACTATGTCGGCCATTATTTGCGTTTTTTCAGCCTAAAAAAAGACGATCTTACGTATATGCCCTATGTATATCTCTATCAGCTTGCCCGCAGCAAATACGGTTACAAAGAGTATCTGATAACAAAAACAGAAAACAAAAATGATCTACTGAACTTCGCTTTTTGGCGGACAGATATCTGCCGCGAAATCGAGCAGCGGAAAGTAGAAATTTCAAATCAATTATGCAATAGATTCGAGGTGAATTTGCCATGAAATTTGAGCTTAAAACAAAACGGCTCATTCTTCGGCCACTTACGTTAGAAGATTATGAGGCTGTTCATTCGTGGGGGAGCAACCCTGCCAACACCCGGTATATGGGATGGGGACCAAATACAGAGGAACAAACTCGTGTCTTCTTAGCGGCGGTAAAACCAGGCAAGGATTTTGCTGTTGTTTTGAAAGAAACAGGAGATGTTATTGGTAGCTGCGGTATTTATCCCGACAATAAAAACGATACGGCAGAACTGGGTTGGATTCTCCACATAGACTATTGGAAAAACGGCTATGGCACCGAACTTGGCGGAGAATTGATTCGATACGGGTTTGAGGACATAAAACTGCGTCGCATTTTTGCCCCATGTGCCGCTGTGAATTATGGTTCATATCGTGTGATGGAGCGAAACGGTATGCGGCGTGAAGCCTTGCATGTCAAAGCATTTTGGGCGCGAGTGGATAAAGAATGGATTGACCAGGCAGTTTATGCAATCCTTGCGGATGAATACTGTAACAACATATAAAATGTATCGAATCAGGGGTCTGGTTTCTATTTTATAAGAATCCGACATCGAATTTACGGGAGATTTTTCATGTAAATTGTTGAGCTTTGTTACAAACTATTATCCCTACTACATTTATAAGAACAACGGCTTTTTCCCAAGCAAAAAGTCATCTCCATACAAATTACTCAATTTACTCAATACGCTTTACTAATTACTCAGTACACTTAAAATAGAAACTGTTGAAAAACTGGGGGATGGTGCTTTGATTTCACATAAAAATGAAAGGGTTTTGTGACAAAACCCCGTCCCGCTGATATTCGAAGCAGAGTTATTGCACTACCTCTGCAAGAAGTGGATGTAAACGACAAGTTTTTGCAGTACATCTGCCAAAACTATAATAAAACGCAAAGTTTTTGCAGTACCTATGCAAGAACTTTACTTTTTTCTTACCTGTTTACAGATAAAATAAAAGTGATACAATAATACAGGAATGCAAACATAGTTAAAATCGAACGAATGAGCAGGAATAAAGCATTGGGAGAGATACAGTTGAAATTGATGAAAAAATCATTACAGCAATTATTGGGAACTGAATATATTGACGCTGTTCTTGCCGGAACGGAGTTATTTGGCGAATTGGATAAAGAGCAAACGCGAAGGCTGGCTTGCGATGAAGTGGATTTCATGCCGGCAGAATTCATCGCTAAAATGGACGGTTTGCTGGAAAAGGTGGGCACGCAAGTGATTCCTAAAGTCCGGTTTTCCAATGCCGGCGCCGCCACCGAAGCGTTCAAAAAAGCTTCCAACTTTAACGCCAGCCCTGTCGGCGGCATGGGGTACCTTCGCCTCGGAGAGGACGGGAGGCTCTATTTAACGGCCAAAAGCGAGCATTACCACGCGCCGGTCGGGCACAACTTCCCCGGTTATAAGCTGATTGAACATGCCAAAGCGCTCGGGATTACAAACGCGACCCATAACAATGCGCGCGGTTACATCACGCGGCTGCTTGAAAGAGAGCTTGTCCGAACGGTAAACGGCATCAAAAAAGATGATATAAAATCACTTGATGAGGTGATTAATTCAAAACAGCTGCATGTTTTAAACCGCGTCATCAACCTTGAAACCGGTTCGCTGGCCTGCGAGGCAGGCATCAAGATGATGCTGGCGCGGTTTTATAAGTTGGACGACCATGCCCCCGAGCCCGAATACGCGGGCAGAACACCGGTGTTCTTTGTTATGGCGGACCATGAGGGCGGCGGGAAGGCTAATTACCATGGAACGACCGTTCTCGCGCAGACCATGCGGGATTTATGGCCGGGATTTTCAGAAAAAATGAATAGAGCCGGGATCATGAAGGTTTGCCCGGTGAGCATCAATAATTTTGAGGATTTCAAAGCAAAGTTTGAAGAGTATAACAAACCGCCGTTTAAAGCCGCCGGTTTTATTCATGAAATTATTATGATGAATTACGGAGGCATCAAGCTGCAAAAAGAGTTTCTTCAAAACATATATGCGCTTTGTCACGCAAATGATACACCGACCATGTGCGACGAGATTCAGTCCTGCATGTGGTACCCGGGCATGTACCTGTTCAGGGAGTATGGGCTGAACCCCGATTTCGTCGTTATCGGCAAAGGCTTCCCGGGCGGGCAATACGCGGCGTCACGCATTATCACGACTGATGCAATGGATAACCTGAATCTCTTTGGCGCCTTGGTCACCAACGGGCAGGAAGAATTGGCCGCGCTTGCCTATTTAATCACCATGGAATTTGCGCAGGACAATGAGGCGACTATCCGCGAAACGGGCGATTACTACGAAAGCCGGCTGAAGGGCTTGGCGAAAAAATATCCGTCACTGATTGAGCGCATAGAAGGACAAGGGCATTTGTCCAGCATCTTCTTCTTTGACCCGGACAAGGTGCTAAAATTTACCGGGTTTCTGAATGCCGGTTGTATTGATATCAGCTCACAAACCTACAAAGCCATGTGCCCGCCCGCGGCGCTGACAAAACCGCCCATCATCGCGACAAAGGCGATGCTTGATTACTTGATTGATAAAATGGACGAGGCGCTCGAGAAAATAGCAGGGGGTACAGACTGATATGAAAGAACTCAGCATAGGCATTATCGGGTTTGGGTTCATGGGCAAAACGCATACCTATGGGTATAAGACGATTCCGCTTTATTACAGCAATCTGCCGTTTAAAATAAGGCTCGTCGGCGTGTGCAACAGAACGCTGGAAAAAGCCCAAGATGCGAAGGAGACGCTGGGCTTTGAATTTGCCACCGATAATCCCGATGATATTTTCAACTGCCCGGATATTGATATTATCGATATCTGCACACCTAATATTTACCATAAAGAAGCGGTGATAAAAGCCATTAAAGCTGGAAAACATGTTTACTGCGACAAACCGCTTGCCGCAAACTTTGAAGAAACAAAAGAAATCACCGAGCTTTTGAAAAGTTCGAATGTCATCACACAAATGGCGCTGCAGAACAGGTTCTTTCCGGCTACTTTACATGCAAAGGAACTCATCGAGCAGGATAAAATCGGCAAAGTGACTTCTTTCCGGGCCTGCTATCTGCACGCCGGCTCGGTGGACCCGAACAAGAAAATCGGCTGGAAGCAGGATAAAAAGTTCGGTGGCGGGGTTTTGGTGGATTTGGGCTCTCATGTCATTGACTTAATGTATAACCTGCTCGGCGAGTACGCGTCCGTGTTCGCGCATACGGATATTTTATATAAGCAGCGGCCGGACAAAGACGGTAACATGGTTGACATCGAAGCGGAAGACAGCGCACTTATGATTGCCAAAATGAAAAGCGGCGTGACCGGTACCATCGAAGCTACAAAAACCGCGACCGGCACCAATGACGAACTTCGGTTCGAAATCCATGGTGTCAAAGGAGCCATCCGTTTTAACTTAATGGAACCGAACTGGTTGGAGTTCTACGATAATACCCTGCCGGATGACAATTATGGCGGAGAAAAAGGGTTTAATAAAATCGAATGTGTTCAGCGGTACAATAAACCGGGCGGAGATTTTCCCGGTCCCAAGTTTTCCGTCGGCTGGATACGGGCGCATGTGCACAGTTTATATAATTTCCTGAGCTGCGTGGATGAAGGCAGGGCAGCAACGCCTTCATTTAAGGATGGCGCCTATGTGCAGTATGTGATGGAAAAAGCCTATGAGTCCGACCGAAAAAAGTGCTGGGTGGATTTGGATTAATCGCAGGGAAAGGGCTACCGCAAGATGACGGATGAAAAGTATTTAATCGGCCTTGATTTGGGGACATCCGCCGTCAAAGGCGTGCTGATGTCCGCAAAAGGCGTTGTTATTGCAAAAGAAAAAGCCCGGACAAGCTATATAACGGCCAAAGACGGTTCGATTGAGTTTGATGCCGAAGAATTTTATTCGCTTGTTGCCGGTGTGATTCAAAACCTTGTCAAAGCCCTGCCCGACGGAGCAGCTGTTGCGGGGCTCAGCATGGTGACGGCCAGCGGCAACACTGTGTTATTGGACGGCGCAGACAAGCCGCTGATGAACGCTGTCAGCTGGATGGATACCCGCGCCCGGGATGAGTCTCAAACAGTATTCGGAGAGCTGCTGAACCCGGCGGAGATCCATCAAATAACCGGCTGGCCTTTTATCAATATGTTCCCCATCGTGCATCTGTCCTGGCTGAAGTGCCATCAACCGGAAATGTTGCAACAGGCAGCTAAAATCTGCATGAGCACCGATTATGTCAACTTC
This sequence comes from uncultured Eubacteriales bacterium, assembly GCA_964612185.1. Lineage (GTDB taxonomy): Bacteria > Bacillota > Clostridia > Oscillospirales > Acutalibacteraceae > UBA1447. The sequence goes on along the minus strand of CAZTCR010000013.1, from coordinate 30,075 downwards.
AGGCTAACCGGGGAATGGGGCATAGATTCCTCCACCGCCACGACTTCATACTTGCAGGCCCAAAGGAAAGCCGAATGGTATCTGCCGTATCTCGAAAAACTGGGTATTCCGGCGGATAAACTGCCGCCGATAATAGACTCCGGAACGGTTTTGGGGCGGATTACCCCGGAAGCCGCCGAGAAAACAGGGCTCCCGGCGGGCACACCGGTTGTATTAGGCTCTTTTGACCATCCCGGTGCCGCGAGGGGTTCGGGCGTGTTTGACGAAGGGCAGTTGCTTTTATCCTGCGGAACATCCTGGGTGGGCTTTTACCCTTTGAAAGACCGGGATTTGGCGGTGAGCCAGAATCTTTTGGTAGACCCGTTTTTGCGAAAAGAGGGTTTATGGGGCGTGATGCTGTCGCTCAAAGCTATTTCAAATTATGTGGAACAATACCTGCGCAGGTATATATCCGATTCTCCCGATAAATACAAGGAGTTTGACCGCCTTGCCGCTTGTGCACCGATCGGCGCAAACGGGTTGCTGATCAATACAATGCAGTTTGATGAACGGGATGAACTGGACCAATGCCTCAAAGCCGATATCGCAAGAGCCGTTATGGAAGGCACGGCGTATCTGCTGAGGATGCGTATCGAGCAGCTGCAGCAGGCGGGCATGCGCGTTGACACCGTTAACATGGTCGGGGGCCCTTCCGAAACACATCCATGGCCGCAGATTATCGCCGATGTACTCGGCAGGCGCGTAACCATTGTCAACGGCTCCTGCGCGGGAGCAGTGGGCGCGGCGGTTCTCGCGGGGATTGGTGTGGGGCTTTACGCGAACGAGCGGGCTGCATATGCGGGGATGAATTTTGAAAAGCGCGTTTTACTGCCGGACAGCAAGGCACATGCGGAATACAGCTACAGTTACAATCAATTTGCTGTAAGATTCCCCGACACCAAATTCATTTAGACTGCACAGAATGCAGTGCGGGAGGTCAAAATTTGAGTGAGACATTAAAGATTAAAGATATCGACAAGCATTTTTACGAAGAGAAACTTCGTGATTTTCTGCCGGAACAAATGATTGATATTCACACGCATGTCTGGCTGGAAAAATTCGGCATGGAGGCGGAAAACACGCCCATAAGAACAGTCACATGGCCGTCGCTGGTGGCGAAGGAAAATTCGATAGAAGACCTGCTCGGGACTTATGAGCTGATGTTCCCCGGGAAAAGCGTAACACCGATGATATTTTCGCAGGTAAGCCTTGATGTTGATCTGGATGCCTGCAACGGCTATATTCAAGCGTGTTCGGCAAAATACAGAATCCCGTCGCTGGTGGTGACGAAGCCTCATCAAAGCGCCGCCGAAATGGAAGAACTTATCAAAAAAGGCGGTTTTTTGGGCTGCAAGGTGTATTTGAATTTCGCGCCGCCTGCCATTCCTGAAAAAGAAATCTGCATTTTCGATTTCCTGCCGCCGCACCAGCTCAAGATGTTGGATAAACTGGGTTTGATAGTGATGCTGCATATCCCGCGGGACGGGCGGCTGAAAGATCCTGTCAATCTTCGCCAGCTGCTCGAAATCGAAAGGGATTATCCGAATTTAAAGCTGATTGTCGCGCATGTCGGCAGAGCCTATTGCCCGGAGGATGTCGGGAACGCGTTTGAGCTGCTTGCCGAAACAAAAAACATGGTCTTTGATTTTGCCGCCAACACCAACACCGATGTGTTCCGGCAGCTGATCAAAGCCGTTGGACCGAAAAGGATTTTATTCGGCAGCGACCTGCCGATTTTAAAAATGAGGACACGGCGTATCTGCGAAAACGGGAATTATGTGAACCTTATACCACAAGGACTGTACGGAGATGTTTCGGGTGACAAACACATGCGGGAGGTTGAGGGACAGGAAGCGGAAAAGCTTACTTTCTTTATGTATGAAGAGATTGAAGCGATGCGGTTGGCGGCTAAAGCCGAAGGGTTGCAGCGAGCCGATATCGAAGATGTGTTTTACAACAATGCACTCAGAATCATCAACAACGCTTATGGAGGGGATTATTTTGAAAAACCTTAAAATCGGACTTCTGCCGCTGTATATAAAGCTCTATGACGATTCATGGCCCGAACTGAGGGCCGGCGTTGACGCATTTTATCAAACCATTGCGAGCGAACTCCAAAAAAGGGAACTTGAAGTGGTGACCTCTCCGGTTTGCAGAGTAAAAGCAGAGTTTGAAAGCGCTGTCGGCTTTTTTGAAACCGAAAAGGTTGATGCCATTGTCACCCTGCATTTGGCGTACTCGCCATCGCTCGAATCGGCAGATGTTTTGGCCCGCACAAAACTGCCGCTGATTGTGCTGGACACAACGCCTATGTATGATTTCAGCCCATCCCAGAACCCCGATGAGATTCTTTATAATCACGGTATCCACGGTGTGCAGGATATGTGCAGCCTCCTGCTGCGCAACGGCAAAAGTTTTATGATTGAAGCGGGGCACTGGGAAAAATCGGATGTGCTGGACAGAATAAAAGACTGCGTGAAAGCAGTCAAAATTGCCGAAAATATCAAAAAAGCCCGCGTCGGCAAACTGGGCGGGTCTTTCAAAGGCATGGGCGATTTTGCCCTGCCGGCTGATGTGCTTCAATTAACCATCGGTATTGAAACAGTTGAATTCAACTTCTTTGAGGGTTCAAAGTTTTTACATGAAATCACGGACGAAGAGGTTGAAAACGAAATCGAACAGGACAGGGCAAGATTCGTTGCCGGCAATCTGAATGAAGATGTTTACAGGCAATCAACCAAAGCCAACCTGGCAGTCAGAAAATGGATAGAAAAAAACAGCCTCACGGCTTTTACGGCGAACTTTATGGGCATCACCAAACAGTGCGGCATTCCCTGCATGCCGTTTTTGGAAGCGAGCAAAGCCATGGCGCGCGGTATCGGTTATGCCGGGGAAGGCGATGTGCTGACCGCCGCGCTCACGGGCGCGCTGCTGTCGGCCTTTTCCGAAACATCCTTTGTGGAAATGTTCTGCCCGGACTGGGCAAATAACAGCATCTTAATCAGCCACATGGGCGAAATGAACCTGAATCTATCGGCCGAAAAGCCGGTTTTAAAAGAAAAGGACTATCCGTTCACCGATGCGGACAATCCTGTGGTGGCTTACGGCCGGTTTAAAGGCGGAGAGGCGGTTTTTGTCAACCTGGCACCCGTAAAGGGAAATTCCTTTACCCTTATCCTTGCTCTCGTTGAGATGCTTGAGGTGCAGGGAGAGGACAGGATGGAAGACAGCATCCACGGCTGGTTCAAACCGAAGGCGCCGGTAGCGGAATTCTTGGCGGAATACAGCAAACACGGGGGTACGCATCATGCGGCTATTGTTTACGGCGATGCGTTGGGTGTGCTGAAACATTTCGCGGGAATAATGGGCTGGGAATCAGCGGTAATATTATAACAGATTTAACTTAAAGCATCAGGTTTCGCCAAGCAGCCAATCCAGTACATTTATTTTTTGAATACCTTCGTAATTGGCTGTACCGAACACATCATCAAGCGTCAGCAGGTATTTCGGATAGTTGTCGGATATTTTCTTGAAAGGTGCAAGTTCCCTAACAAGTGTTGCTTCATCCAGTGTGGATGCCGCTATTTGATAGTACCCTACAGCGCTTGCGTTGATTGCGACAAAGTCCACTTCACCGTCACCAAGTTGGCCGGTATACACTTTATTGCCTCGGCGCAGGAGTTCAAGATATACAATATTCTCAAGTATATGACCGGTGTCGCTTTCACTGCTCTTAACGAGTGTGTTTCTGATTGCCACATCTACACCGTAATACTTATTCTGTGTTGTTAAAAACTGCTTGCCCTTGATATTGTATCGCTTTGCCTCATAGAACAGCAAGCTGTCTGTGAGTCCGTGTATATATTTGTCTACTGTTTTTTGATCGATGCTTTTCCCTGCGGATTTCAGGGTGTTTGCAATTTTTATCGGTGAGACTTTACTGCCGATGTTGTAAAACAGGAATTTCGTGATGTTTTCCAAATTTGCCACATCGGAAATGTTCAGCCGCGCGACGATATCCTTCAACAGCACGGAATTGTATATGTCATTCAAATATTCCTTAACTTCGCGGCCGGTTTGTTCGAACTTCGCAGTATATGGGAAAGACCCATTTTCAATATAGAGACTGAATTTGTCTCTGACAGAATAAGCCGACATATTTTCAAACGATGAACAAAACTCTTTGAACGACAAGGGCAGCATTCTCAGTTCCACATACCGGCCGGAAAGAAGTGTGGCAAGTTCGCCGGACATAAAATAAGCATTGGAACCGGTTATATACACATCACAGTTTTTCATTAGAAACAGGCTGTCTACCGCTTTTTCAAACTGCGCTACATGCTGGACCTCATCTAAAAATATGTAGTTCATTTTTTCGGGCGCTAATTGGGTTTTGATATAGTCATAGAGTATTCGGTAATCTGTCAGATGCTCAAAATCAATATCTTCGAAGTTGATCATGATAATCTGTTTGTTGTCTGTTCCGTTTTGCAGTAAATAATCCCGGTAAATCTCAAATAGAGTTGATTTGCCGCATCGGCGGACGCCGGAGACTACTTTAATAATCTGTTTTTCTTTCCATCTGATGAGCCAATCCAAATAATCGTTTCTGTCAATTCTCTTCATGTTTTATACCGCCTCTCTCATGCCATTATTGGTATTGTATTCCCATTTTAACGAATTGTCAACAATTATAAGGAAACCATTCCTCATTTTTACGAATATGGCGGTGAGCCGTTACTTTTATACTACAAAACACAAGCAATATAGCGTAAAAAAGACAGTGTGATGATTTTTCTTCATCACACTGTCTTTTCACATTCCGGTTAATTACTCCCGCTGCTTTCAATAGTTCCGTTTTCTTTTTCAAACCTGTTTATATACTGTTCCAAAACAAATTCAATCTCTTTATTTGTTGAACGCTTGTTTATATCAGCAATATATTTGATTTTTCGAAGCATCTCTTCCGAAATCCTCAATGAAAAGGGCGGATAATAATTACCGGACATGAGTTTGACCCCCAAATATGTGATATCAAAATCATATCATTTTGAATAATTATTTAAGAATTCACATTGACATCAAATTGAATTCATCGTATCGTATACATTAATACTATAATTCATTTTTTAGCTTAACTAACAAATTTTCATCATTGGTTAATAGACTCCGGTTTTGTTGCTATTTGCATCAAAGCCCTGTTAAAAAGGTCAGAACAAGTCACCATGCGAGCCTGTGCGCGTTAAGGTCAGCACAAGCACATTGTTTTCCAAAAGGTAAATCAAAAGCCAATCCGGTGCGATATGGCACTCCCTGTATCCGGTATAATTACCCGTCAACGAATGGTCGCGATTTTTTTCGCCAAGGCTTTCCCCTTTTGCAAGCCGAATGATAATGTCGTCCAGCAGGTTCATTGGAAGCCCCCGCTTTTTGGCGCGTTTGTAATCCTTCTTAAACTGAGCCGTAAGCTTGATGGTGTATATCATGCGTTAAGCTCCCTAAAGAGTTCGTCAAGATCGGTAAAACCGGCAACACTCGGGTCGTTGGCAATGCGCTTTGCCTCTTTCATTGCGGCAATCGTTTCGCTATTTGGGGTAAATCGCGTGACTTCAAACGGTATGCCCTGCCTGCGAATAACCTGCCGCAAGAAAATGGTAACCGCTGTTGTCATGTTCAGACCAAGGTCCGCGAGGAGTTCGTCTGCTCTTTTTTTAAGATCCGAATCCAAACGGATAGAAATATTGGTTGTTTTGTCAGGCATAATATCACCCTTCTGCATCATATTGCATATACAATATAACACATGGAATACACATTGTCAATACAAATAAAACTATATCCCCAGCATCGGCCGCAGCCGCAGGAGCGTGAGCCTGTAACGCATAAAGGCGCTGTACTGAAGACCGAGTTCGCAAAGCTCGGGAGTTACATCAATTTCCGCGGCAGTCACCGGTGCGCCGGCGGCTTTCATCAGTGTCAAAAGTTCATCATTGTTCGGCAGGGTTTCATCAACAATCCGCCGGATGTTATGCCAGTAGGCTTTCAGGTGTTCCGGCGTAATTCCTTGGGTGACAGTCGGGGTGTTTGCCTTGATCATATCGTCCGTCAGGCCTTCACCGTATGCTTGCTTGAGTTCGTGCCAGTCAATGTCCTCGTAAACGGGGTTGATTTCCTCCGTCTGTATCATTTCCCGGTATATCTTATTGATTAGTACCGTCGCAACACCGACCTTTTTGCCGTGGTAGTCCGACAGCAGTCCCTGCTGCAGTTTTTTAATCTCCCAAAAGTGCGACAGCACATGCTCCGCGCCGGAGGCCGGGCGCACACTGTCCGCAAAGCCCATGCAAAGCCCGGTGAGTACCAGGGATTCCATAATCGCCGCGGCGGACTCTTCATCATCAAGGGTGACCTTGTCCGCCAGAGCGGCGATTTTTTGAACCGCCTGTTCCGACAGCGCGGCAACTTTTGGGCAGTAGTATTCACCGTTTATCAGGTGGGCGATGCGCCAGTCGGCAAGGCCGATGTATTTGCCGATCATATCACCGAAACCCGCTGATTTCAGCTCCGTGGGGGATGCCGCCAAAACCTTGGTATCGGCGATGATGACGCTCGGCTGAACAGCCGGATAGGAATATTTGAAGTTATTTTTGGTAATCGGCGCGGAGTTGGAGGCGAAGCCGTCCATCGAAGGGGCGGTAGCATATATGGCAAACGCTTTATTCTGCCGGAAGGCTGCCAGGCGGCAGATGTCGTTTAACGAGCCGGAACCTACCGAAAGGATACCGTCAACATCCGCGCAAAGCGCTTCAATCGCTTCCACTTGTTCCATGTCTGCCGTGCGCAGGTTGTCATAGCTGTGCTGTTTGATGATAAAACCGTTACGCAACAGGCTGTCGATAACACCTTCCCCCGCGCGCAGGGTATTCAAATCCGCGACGAGCAGAATATTCTTAGGGAACCCGTTTTCAATTAGGATTTCTCCCGTTTTCGCGGTGATCCCGCTGCAGATTTCGACCGCACGGATATTTGTGTGATGTGCCCGCCCGCAGGAGCAGTTTTGCAAATCTGCTTCGATTGCCTTGATATCCAACATCTTTTTGCTCCTTTATCATTTGCCTTTTCCCGTAAAATTAAACTAATTATAATTTAAAAGACAGATAAAGTCTATCTTTTAAATCCGCTGTCATAAGACAGCGGGGGCAGCATTTGCTGCCGGATATGCCGTTCAATGCTATCTGTCTGCGGCTTCAGCCGCAGCGGCAAGTGAGCTTGCCGTTTAAAAAATATGTCTATATTTTTTAGTACAGGATAGTATTTTAGCATTCAATGGTTAAAAAGCAATATTTCAGGCTGTTTAGCGCCAAGTGTAAAGGAAAATATCCTTACGCTTGTTGACATTTCTAATTATATATGAGAATATGAGAAAGAATTCTTAACCGTATTACCAAGGCAAATCAACTGACACCGGACGCAGCCGTTTCCCGGCATAGAGGAGGCGACAATAAATGAAGAACAGTTTGACATATTTTTTCAAAACACAGCTAACCGTTATGCTGGTGTTTAACTTTTTTCTGCTGCTTGCGTACATCCCCTTTGTCGTGTTCAGCTTTGTTGTTTTCGATATGCTTGATGTGCAAAGAGGACTGGACACCTTTGCCTATATCGCCTGTGGGGTGCCGGTTATCGTTTTCTTCTGCTGCGGGGTTTATTATCGAAACGCGCGTTACTACTATCTGTCATCCCTCAGCCCCGGCAGTATTATTTTTGGAACCGGTAAAAACAGCAAACCAAAGACGCTGATTGTGAAGCCGGCAAATTTAATAATGCGGTATTTGCCGGTTGTGTTTCCGTTGCTTTATACGCTTGCCTGCGGCATTTTCTATGATCAAACAAGATTCAATCAGCTGCTCTTGCTTGTCAATATCCCGTACAACTGGATTTTTTTAACGCCTGCCTGGTATATGATTTTCAGCAATGCAAGTATTAACAGCCTTTATTTCCCGATTATTCTGTCGGCCGTCTCTTACTTTATCTTTTTCTTGGGCTTTCTGTCGGGCGCTTCGCCGGTGTTCAACCGCTTTTTCAAAGATAAAAACATAACAGCAAGCGTTACAGATTAGGAGAGAACAATTCAAATGGACAATTCAGTCAATGTAAGGGGTTTTGGTGCGGCGGGAAACGGCTTGGAGGATGACAGCGCGGCTTTTCAAAAGGCGCTGGACAGCGGCTCGCCGGTTGTTATTGTTCCGCCCGGGCTATATAAAATCGGCGAAACGCTGAAAATCGGGTCTCATACTAAAATCGCGGCTTCGAAAGAGGCTGTTATATTTTTAGCCGACGGCGCCTGTACCACCATCAACGACTTCCTTTTAACCAACAAGGATGTACAAAACGGCAATGTAAACATCGCGGTGGAAGGCGGCGTGTGGAACGGCAACAACAAAGGGAATCTGCGGAACCCGGATATTTTTGACCACAAAGGCTGCACCGGCGTGATGTTTAACTTTATCAACATCAAAGGGCTGACGCTGCAGAATATGAAGCTTTGCGACGCGGAAAGTTATTTTGTGCGCGTCGGTGAAACGGATGATTTTTGCATCAGCGGCATCGAGTTTGAAGCGGTTCATTTAAGACCGAATCAGGACGGCATCCACTTGGCGGGCTATTGTTCAAACGGTACGGTGGAAAACATCAGCGCCTCCATGTACGGCTCCACCAATGACGATATCATCGCCCTCAACGCGGATGACGAAGTGAACCGGCTCGTCAATTTAGGGCTTAAGCGCGGGCCGATTACCAATGTCATCATCCGGAATGTTTACGCCGCGGACTGCCATACCTTTATCCGGCTGCTGAGCGTGGATGCCGAAATATCAAATATTACGATTGAAAATGTCTCCGGCGGCTGCCGGGTGTTCGCCGTCAACCTCGATGCCGCCAGGTACTGCAGAACACCGCTGTTTAAGGAAGAAGACAGGCCGGATGGCGTTGGCAATGTACACGATGTAACTCTTCGCAACCTGTGCGTGCACAAAACCATCGACAGCAAAAATCCGCTGATTTAAGCCGAAAGCAACCTGAACAACTTCAGGATTGAAAACTTTATCCGCGAAAGGGACAAAGAACCGGAGAACGCGGTGCCGACTTTTTCCGCCGGTAAAATGAAACCGGTAGACTTAACCCTTGACGGTAAAATCATAACGGTTGGACACAATGAGCGGGTGCTTGATGACGGGGATTCATACAATGAGATTCTGTTTACCGCTTTAAAGGACTAAAAATATTTTTTCAAAAACGCTTGACATGATGATTTTAGTATGCAATAATAATCATGCATTATTTCTTGGGTCGGGAGAAAGATATGGTCGCAAACACCTTTTCAGCAAACTATTTTACCTTTAGCTTTACTTTTTACTTTAGTAAGGCTGACTTGAGTTTTGCTGCAAACAGGAGACCGCTTGTAAGATAGAGACCGTTACAAAGCCGTTAAGCTCCGCAGCGAAATTCGCTGGGGGCTTTTTTATATCGATTTTTGATGAACGAGAGGGGTAACGATGATGATCGTGATATTGAGGGAAAACCACGACGCGGTTCAGCTGGAGAATTTGAAGGACTGGCTCAAAAGCATGAACATCGATGTCCATGTCAGCACAGGGCAGCACCAAACCGTTTTGGGGCTGATTGGCGATACCACGGTGGTCGACGCGGATTTAATTCGTGCGCTGAGCATTGTTGAGGATGTCAAATTGGTGCAGGAACCGTATAAAAAAGCGAACCGCAAGTTCCATCCAAATGATTCGGTTATTGATGTGGGCGGGGTTAAAATCGGCGGCGGCCATGTGCAGATTATTGCAGGACCCTGCTCCATTGAGTCCGAAGAGCAGGTTTGCGGCATTGCCGAAAGCGTAAAGGCTGCCGGGGCGACCATCCTGCGGGGCGGGGCGTTTAAACCGCGCACATCCCCCTACGCGTTCCAAGGGTTAAGGGCGCATGGGCTGGATTTGCTGCTGAAGGCGAAAAATCTGACAGGTCTGCCGATTGTGACGGAGGTCATGGATTTGTCGCAGCTCAATTTGTTTGATGATGTTGACATGATTCAGGTCGGGGCGCGCAATATGCAGAACTTTGAACTGCTCAAGGAACTTGGCAGGATGAATAAGCCGATTTTACTGAAAAGAGGGTTGTCCAGTACCCTGCAGGAGCTGCTCATGAGCGCGGAGTACATTATGTCCGAAGGCAACGAAAAAGTGGTGCTCTGCGAAAGGGGAATACGGACTTTTGAAACCGCGACGCGGAATACGCTGGATTTGTCCGCCATCCCGTTGCTCAAAGAACTGACGCATTTGCCGATTATTATTGACCCGAGCCACGCGACCGGTATCGCCCGGTTGGTGCGGCCCATGGCGGTCGCGGCGATTGCTGCGGGTGCCGACGGGCTGATGATTGAAGTGCATAACGACCCGCCCCACGCGCTATGCGACGGCGTGCAGTCGCTGACTCCTGCGGCTTTCGCGGAAATGGTGACACAAATCAATTCCATCCTGCCCTTTGCGTTCAAGTACCACTGATGCCGGCATGATCATTGTTCGAAGATATAGGAAGGGGACTTTGCTATGATGACAATCGGAATTGTCGGGCTCGGGCTCATTGGCGGCTCGATTGCCAAGGCGATTAAAGAAAACACGGAGCATACCGTGCTGGGGTTTGATATTGCCCCTACCGTCGTGTGTAAAGCAAAGCTGATCGGCGCCATTGACGGCGAGCTGACAGGCGAAAAACTCAAGGAGTGTGATCTTGTTGTTATCGCACTCTACCTGGAGGCAACAGTAAGCTATATTATAGATAACGCCGGATTGTTTAAAAAAGGCTGTATGGTTATCGACTGCTGCGGAGTGAAGCGGGATGTTTGCGGCGCGGTTGAGCAGATTGCGGCGGAAAACGGTTTTACCTTTGTAGGCGGGCACCCGATGGCGGGGATTGAGTTCTCCGGCTTTGAATACTCCAAGAAAAACTTGTTTGAAAAAGCATCGATGATTATCACCCCCTACCCCGGTACCCATATCGAAGTGATTGAAAAGCTAAAAAAACTGTTTCTCGGTATCGGCTTCAACAATTTTCAAATCACCACGCCCGATGAGCATGATAAAATGATTGCCTTTACCTCCCAACTCGCGCATGTGGTGTCCAGCGCGTATGTAAAAAGTCCCGCGGCACTCAACCATAAAGGGTTTTCGGCAGGCAGCTATAAGGATATGACCAGGGTCGCGAAGCTGAATGAAAACATGTGGACGGAACTCTTCCTTTCCAACCGTGACAACCTCGCTTCGGAAATCGATTCGCTCGTTGAACGCCTGCAGGAGTACAGCAAAGCGCTTAAAACCGGCAATGCCGCAGGCATGAGCGCCATGCTGCGTGAAGGCAGCGAGCGGAAAAAGCAGCTTAACGATGAGTAGGAAGGATTGATATCAGTATGCAGACAGTAAAAATCGCCTGTGCGCAAAAAAGTTATGATGTCTTAATAGGCAGTGGGCTGCTTAAAAACGCGGGTGAAATACTACGGGATTATTTTCCGCCTTGCTCCGCTATATTGGTGACAGACGACAATGTGAACGCGCTGTACGGTGAAACAGTTGAGTTTTCACTCACCTGTTCCGGCTTCAATGTCTGCAAATTTGTTTTCAAAAACGGCGAACATGCCAAAAACTTATCGGTCTTTACCAAGCTGTTGGAATTTATGGCGCACAACGCCTTGACGCGCAGCGATATGGTGATCGCTTTGGGCGGCGGGGTGACAGGGGATTTGGCGGGCTTCGCCGCTTCCTCCTATATGAGGGGCATCCGTTTTGTGCAGATGCCGACCACACTGCTTGCCGCGGTTGATTCCTCGGTCGGCGGTAAAACCGGTGTCAATTTGGAAGCCGGTAAGAATTTGGCCGGCGCGTTTTGGCAGCCGAGCCTCGTTGTTTGCGACTGCGAAACACTCAACACCCTGCGGGATGAGGTGCTGGCGGACGGTATTGCTGAAGTGATAAAATACGGGATGATAAAAGACCGGGCGCTTTTTGAGAGGCTTGAAACCGGTAAATGTTTGAATGAAATGGAAGCGTGCATCACCCGTTGTGTGGAGATTAAAGGGGATGTGGTTGAAAAGGATGAGTTTGACAACGGCGAGCGCCAGCTGCTGAATTTCGGGCATACATTGGCGCACGCGATTGAAAAGCTCAGCGGTTACGAGCTGTCGCACGGTCACGCGGTGGCGGTGGGCATGGTGATGGTCACCCGTGCAGCCGAAAGCATGAACCTGACCAAAGAGATTTGCCTTGGCAGGCTGATACAGACACTGAATAAATACGCACTGCACGTAAAATGCCCCTATGAATTATCGGACTTAACAAATGCCGCGCTGGGGGATAAAAAGCGGGCGGGCAGTGTTATCAACCTGATTATTCCGTTAAAAATCGGCGAAGCCGGTATCCTAAAACTACCCGTGACAGAGCTGGAAAGCTTTATCGAATGCGGTTTGCACCGGGAGGATTAACATTGGACTGTTCCATCACCCCAACAAAATTGACAGGAAAGATCAAAGCCGTGGAGTCCAAATCGGACGCGCACAGACTGCTGATCTCTGCCGCGCTCAGCGAAGCCTCCACGGAAATAATAATCCAAAACAGTTCAAAGGATATTGCCGCGACAATCGGCTGTTTGTCCGCTATGGGCAGCGACATTCAAACCCGGCAGGATGGCTGTTTAACCGTCGGTCCGCTTTGGGGGAGCATTACACAAAATCCTGTTTTGGATTGCGGCGAAAGCGGTTCCACGCTGCGCTTTCTGCTCCCGGCAGCAGCCGCGGTATTGGACGGATTTACAATGAACGGCTCCGGCAGGCTGCCGCAGCGGCCCCTCGCGCCGGTTATCGCCGCCATGAAATCAAACGGCTGCACCTTTGCCAGCGAAAAATTACCGGTTCAAGTCAGCGGAAAGCTCCGAAGCGGGCGGTTTGAGCTGCCCGGAGATGTCAGTTCCCAATTTATATCCGGTCTTCTTTTCGCATTGCCGCAGCTCGACGGAGACAGCGAAATCACCCTGACTTCGCCGCTTGAATCGTCCGGTTATGTGGATATGACGCTGCATACGCTCGCCCGCTTCGGCATTTCGGTCATCTGCGAAAAGGCCCGGATTTTTGTTCCCGGCAGCCAGCGATATGTTTCGCCCGGCAGCGTAACCGTGGAGGGCGATTGGTCCAATGCCGCTTTTTGGTTGGCCGCTGGGGCAATAAACGGCGGTATTATCTGCAGCGGGCTCAACGAAAACTCGCTCCAGTGCGACCGCAGGATGTTGGACATATTAAAACAAATGGGTGCGGATATCACCTTTGAAAATGGCGTTGCCACAGCCACAAGCAGGGTCCTCAGCGCGATCACGCTGGACGCTGCCGAAATCCCAGACCTGGTACCCGTCACAGCGGCCGTGATGGCGGTGGCAAAAGGAACATCGGTGATTGAAAACGCAGGCAGGGTAAGGCTCAAAGAGAGCGACCGGCTCACCGCCATTGCGGAAAACCTGAATAAGCTCGGCGCGGATGTCCGCGAAACGGCAGATTCGCTGATTATTCACGGCAAGCCCCAACTGGCAGGCGGTGTAGCACACGGCTGCGGCGACCACAGAATTGTCATGGCATTGGCGGTTGCTTCTGTTGCTTGTAAAGGCACTGTTGTTATTCGGGGAGCCGACGCGGTGGAAAAATCATACCCCGGTTTTTTCGGGGATTTTAATAAACTGGGAGGACGAGCAAATGTCATCTGACTTTGGCAAGAATATCAAAGTGACCGTTTTCGGGCAATCGCATTCCGATGCGATCGGCGTGGTTATCGACGGCCTGCCCGCGGGCGAAAGTATTGATATGGAAAAGCTGCAGCGCTTTATGAGCCGCCGCGCACCGGGCGGCAGCGATTATGTTACCAAGCGGCAGGAAACGGATACGCCCATTGTTTTATCCGGGCTGATGGACGGTGTAACCTGCGGGGCACCGCTTTGCGCGGTGATTGAAAACAAGGATGTCCGTTCCAAGGATTATGATAGAATCCGGGATATACCCCGCCCGTCCCATGCAGATTACCCTGCGCACATCAAATTTGAAGGGCACAACGATATCCGGGGCGGCGGTCATTTTTCCGGCAGAATGACAGCCCCGTTATGTTTTGCGGGCGCGGTGTGCAAGCAGATTCTTGAAAGACGGGGTATTACGGTCGGCGCGCACATCGCGGCAATCGGCGCGGCGGAGGATGATCTCTTCGGTCCCGTGCATGTCAGCGCGGCAGAGCTTGCCGCACTGGATGCGAAGGCATTCCCGGTCATCAATGACAAAGCGGCGGGGATCATGATCAAGGAAATTGAAGCAGCCGCGGGGAAGCTGGATTCGATTGGCGGTGTGGTGGAATGCGCGGCTGTGGGGCTGCCGGCAGGGTTGGGGGAACCGATGTTTGACGGGATCGAAAACCGCCTTGCAGCGGCTATATTCGGTATTCCGGCGGTGAAGGGAATTGAATTCGGCGCGGGGTTTGCGGCGGCAAAAATGCGGGGTTCGGAGAACAACGACCCGTATTATTACGAAGACGGCAAAGTCAGAACACTTACCAACAACCATGGCGGCATCTTGGGCGGGATCACGACGGGTATGCCGGTTATTCTTAGAGCGGCATTCAAACCGACGCCGTCCATCGGGATCGAGCAGAATTCCGTCAAACTGTCGGAAAAAGTCAACAGTACCGTTAAAATCGAAGGCCGCCATGACCCGTGCATTGTGCCAAGAGCAGTTGTTGCGGTGGAAGCCGTTACCGCAATCGTATTACTGGACATATTATGTTGTGGAGGAAATTATAATGGACATCGAAACCCTGAGAGCGCAGATTGACAAAATTGATGATGAGCTCACAAAGATTTTTACCGAGCGCATGGAAATATCACAGCTGATATCCCGGTTTAAAAAAGAAAACAAAATGATGGTGTTTGACAGAAACCGGGAGCGGGAAATCCTCACACGGGTGACAGAAAACGCCTCGCCGGAGCTGGAGGTTTACATCAAAACACTGTTTTTAACACTGTTCAGCCTGAGCCGTTCCTACCAGAACGCTCTTTTGGCCCAAGGCAGCCCGCTTGCGGACGACATCAGGCAAGCGGTTGCCGAAACGCCGGTTCTTTTCCCCACAAAGGCTGTGGTCGCCTGCCAGGGGGTAGAGGGTGCTTATTCCCAAATCGCGGCGGATAAACTGTTTTCCCTGCCCAACATTATGTACTTCAACTCCTTTGAGGGTGTTTTTCAAGCGGTGGAAAAAGGGCTTTGCCGTTACGGCATTTTACCCATTGAAAACAGCTCCCACGGTTCGGTCACACAAGTTTATGATTTGATGAAGAAACATAATTTTCATATTGTTCGGGGCCTCAAGTTGAAAATTGACCATTCGCTGCTTGCCAAACAGGGCTGCAAAATGAAGGATGTCAAAGAGATTTTCTCACACGAGCAGGCAATCGCCCAGTGCAGTGAGTTTTTGGACAGCCTTAAAGGTGTCAAGGTCACCGTTGTAGAAAATACTGCGGTCGCCGCGCAAATTGTGGCAGAGTCCGAGCGCGCGGATGTCGCGGCGATATCCTCGCATAACTGTGCCGAGTTATATGGACTCTCTGCTTTGGGTGTGGATGTGCAGGATAACAGGAATAATTACACCCGCTTCATCTGTATCTCCAAAAAGCTGGAAATTTACCCGGGCGCGAACAAAATCAGCCTGATGCTGTCTATTCCCCACAGACCCGGCTCGCTGTACGAGATGATTTCGAAGTTCTCCGTTCTGGGGCTCAACCTGACCAAGCTCGAAAGCAGACCGGTGCCGGAAAAAGATTTTGAGTTTATGTTTTATTTTGATATCGACGCTAATGTCAATTCGGAGCCGGTGATCAACCTGCTTTGCGACATTGCGGCCGGTACCGAGATGTTCGACTTTTTGGGCAATTACTCGGAGATATGAAGTAAGGCGGATATGATGGAATACGGTTTGATTGGCGAAAAACTTTCTCACAGCTATTCCAAGCAGATTCACGAACTGCTTGGGGATTACAGCTATGAGATTAAGAACATCGCGCCCGGTGATTTGCCGGCCTTCTTTGAGAAGAAGGACTTCAAAGGCATCAATGTGACCATTCCATATAAAAAGGCGGTTATTCCGTTTTGTAATACTCTTTCCCCGGCGGCGCAAAGGCTCGGCAGTGTCAACACTATAACCGTGGACAACGCCGGCAGGCTTTGCGCAGACAATACCGATTATTTCGGCTTTTCATATATGGCACAAAAAGCAGGGATAACCTTTGCGGATAAAAATGTGCTGGTGCTCGGCAGCGGCGGTACGGGCATCACGGTGGAAGCGGTGGTGCGGGATGCCGGCGCGGCGGAAGTGACGATTGTTTCACGCGGGGGCAAGGTGAATTATGAGAATGTTTATGAGCTTTGCGGGTCAGCACAGGTGATCATTAACGCGACCCCTGTGGGGATGTACCCCAATACCGCGGACTGCCCCGTTGAGCTTGAACGATTCCCGGCATGTGAAGGTGTTTTGGATGTAACTTACAACCCGCTTTTCACAAGGCTGTTGCTCCGGGCAATGCAGTTCGGCATCCCGTTTTCAAATGGACTCTCTATGCTCGCCGCGCAGGCAAAGCGTTCGGCAGACTTGTTTTTCGGGCAGGAAATCAACCCGAAAAACAGTATTGACGATATTGTGCAATCGCTCACCCTCCACTTTACCAATATTGTTTTAATCGGGATGCCCGGCAGCGGTAAAACGACAGTCGGTAAAATTTTGGCCAAACAAACCGGTAAAGCGTTTACGGACACGGATGAAATGATTGAACGGGAAACGGGCAAGCGTATACCGGAAATATTTGAACAGTACGGGGAGGATCATTTCAGAAATTTGGAAGCAGATGCCATTGAAAAAGCAGGCAAGGAAAAAGGTCAAGTAATCTCTACCGGCGGGGGCGCGATTTTACGGCAAGAAAACTTTTTGAACCTCAAGCAGAACGGGTTTGTGGTTTTTATTCAAAGGGACTTGAAAAACCTCGCCTCAAAAGGACGGCCGCTTTCGGCGGATTTACCGGCGATAGAAAAACTTTATGAAAAGCGGCTGCCGCTGTATACCGCCTATGGTGATATAATGGTTCATAATGACACCGCAGCCGACTCTGCAGTGCAGGAAGTTTTACGGCATTATGCGCAGATTAAAGCTATCTGACTTTGAAAGGATTGGGATACGGGATGAAAATACTGGTTATAAACGGTCCGAATATCAATATGCTCGGCATCCGTGAAAAAAACATCTACGGCATCGTCACCTATGAAGATCTGCTTGCCTTTATCGGCAAAGTCTGCGCTGAACATGGTATTGAGGTTGAATGCTATCAATCCAACCACGAGGGGGACATTGTCGATGCCATTCAGGGCGCGCTGGGTAAGTTTGACGGTATCGTCATCAACCCCGCGGCGTATACGCATACCAGTATCGCGATTTTGGACGCGTTGAAAGCCGTTTCGATTCCCGCTGTCGAAGTGCATTTGACCGATATCGCCAAACGCGAAGCGTTCCGGCATATATCATACGCCGGCATGGCTTGTGTGAGGACTTTTAAGGGGCTCGGGCTTGAAGGATATAGGCAAGCGGTGCTGTTTTTGAAAGACAACATTTAATGTGAATAAAGGTTTTATACGCCCGCAAGATTCTGAAAGAACGCGCTGCTATTTTCGGTTGCATTATAAGATGTGCTATGATAAACTCTAACCAGCAGAAAACAAACAACTATATGAGAGGGAGAGAGCAAGATGTTTTGTCAAAAATGCGGCACCCAAAACGATGAAGGCGTGAACTTCTGCGCAAACTGCGGTGCTTCGACCGCGGCAGTTCCTCCGCAACCGGTCACCCAGCAACCAATCGCACCCCCGCCCCCTCCGCCGGTGACACCCCCACAGTATGCACCTCCTCCGGTCGCCCAACCGCAGTACACACAACCCCAATATAATCAGCCGCAGTATGCACCCGCTCAACCCGCATCGCAGTACGCACAACCGCCGGTCTATGCTCCGCCCGCTGGCCCTAAAAAGAAGAAAACGGGATTAATTGCTGTTATCGGGATTTTATTGACAGCCGTAGTGGCGGTAGCACTTGTGCTCATCTTCACCGGCGGCAACGCGGAAGATGCGGCAAAAGGTTATTTGGAAGCGGTATTTGATTTTGACTATGCCAAGGCGGAAAAGTATTCCTTTATTGACATCGAAAAATACTTTGAAATCGAAGAAGGATTGGACGCCGGCAATCTTAAGCAGGAATTTAAAGACGCCAAAGAGGATGCTTATGTAGAACTGGAGGACGAATTCGGCGACAACGCAAAAATATCGGTTTCTGTAACAGACTCCGAAGAACTTGAGGGCACCGATAAGGATGAAGCCATCAGCACTTACGAGGCGGACGAAGATTACTTTAAGGGCAAAATCAAATCCGTTACCAGGGTCACCGTATTGCTGGAAGTCAAGGGTGACGATGATGAGGACAGGGAAACGATGGACATCATTGCTGTCAAGAGCGGTTCAAAATGGTATGTGCTTAACGGGCTTGATTTTATCTCGGATTTTTTGACCTACTAAAATCAGTAGAAAATCAATATGGATTAACCACAGGGGCGCCTTTTGGGTGTCCCTGTGTTTTTTACCGCAGGCGGGATGATTTTTATTGCATTTTCAGCGGGAAATGCTATGCTATATATTAGGTTCAGTGCTTGGCTGAGAAGTGTGCTGTCCGGCAAGTAAAATATGAAAAGGGATGTTGGTATGAATCAAATTAAAAAGTTCCTCGCCATTCTGCTGGCACTGTCCATTTTTCTTTCAGCAACGGGGCTGCAAGGTTCTGCCGCCGGGATAACCGAAACCGAAAACATTGCGGAGCTTGATTTGTCGGAGCTTGATGCGATGATTGCCGAGCTGGACGGCTTGGTATTGCAGTGTCAAAACAAAAGCATCCCCAGCGACTATGAAACGGTAAAAATTGCTGTGCTTAAAAAGTACGCGCAGCTTTTGGCGGAGGATAAGGCAAACAATTACACCGAGCAGCTGACCTTCACCGTCAACTCGCTCAACCGGCTTTATGATGAGGCAAAGGCGAACCTGGAAGGGTATTTAAACGGCAGCAAACAGTCGCTGCATGTGCCCAAATATCTCTCGAGCGAGCGCAGGATAGACGGCGGTTCCATCACTGCCAACACCACGCAGGGCGAACGCCCGGTCTATTTTGTCGGCTACGGTCATTTCGGCAGCGCGTCCAATGATATCCCGGTGATGAACAACCTCGGCGCGAGTATTATTCAAAACGAAATCGGCCCCAGTTCCGTTATTGTACCGCGCGGGCAGGGGAGCCATGCGGGGCTGACGGATGACGATCAATTTGATATCAGCACCGCGGAGATATATAGCAGAATTGTCCCGATGCTTCAAAGAGCGCAGGATAACAATGTGTGTGTGAGCCTGCTGCTTTCTATGCATTATTTTCCATCATTTCTCTATGACATTTATTCGGATTTAAAGTTCGGCACGGCCGGCGGGTTTCTGGGTTACCACATCAACCATCCGGTTGCGCGAAGAGTAATTGAAGTCTATCTGCGTACAATCATACCGGTTATAAAAGATTATGACGCGCTGTTTGATATTTGCCTCACAAACGAGCCCGTCTATGTCAGTTCCGGTTCAACTTATGATTACCGGCTGTGGCAGGAATATTTAACAAGTAAATTTGCATCCGTCGCTCAGCTGAATGAAACGCTCGGTACTACATTCAGCAGTTTTGAGGAAATACAGATGCCGCCCGACACCGAGCGCTCCGCCCTGGCGAGTGAATGGGTGCAGTTCAACAACGGTCTGTTTTCCGGCTGGCACCAATGGATGACGGGCATCATCAAGGAATATGCGCCGGATATCCCGGTGGACGCAAAGATTATGAGTTATATGTCTTTTGCAGAAACTTCCGCCTGGAGAGGCACAAGCTATGAGCAGTTCGCGGAGTTCTGCGATTTTAACGGGCACGACACCTGGTCTAATATTGACTTTGACAACTTCAAAATGTTCTATAAAACAGCCTGGTATGATTTTATCGGTGATGTGAAAAACGCGCCGATCATCAATTCGGAAGACCATATCATCGGCGACCGTTCACAGCTCTACAGCGATGAGGAAAACCGCCTGCTCGCCTCATTTGTGGGCGCGGATATGTGGCAGGGCGGGATTCATGGCCGGGACGCGAATACCATTTGGGTATGGGAACGCTCTTTTGACGACGCGAGCGATTTTAACGGCAGTATTCTCATGCGCCCGGAATGTATCGCTTCCGTCGGCGAGGCAGCGCTTGATTTGAACCGTTTGTCTTATGAGGTGCAGGCGTTTGACAACACGAAAGATGATGTGGCCATTTTATTTGCGGATACATCCAGGGTGTATGATGCCTGGTATACCAATTCTGTTTTGCTTGCGGTGGAGGCAGCGGCCTGCGCAGGTAAAAGCGTTAAATATGTCACGGAAAATACAATCGACGATTTAGAAGACGGCTGTTTGCTGATAATCCCCAACGCTATTGCTGTAAAGTCAAAAACCTTGACAGCAGTGAACGACTACGCAAAGGCCGGCAACGAGGTTCTGCTGATGAGTAAATGCATGGACCGGGATGAATTCGGCAATCCGCAGGATAAAGAACTGCTGAAAGAGACTTATGACAACTGTACCGTCTATGGCACGAATTTGATTTGGGGTTTGGTTGATGCGTTGGCGGGGGCACTTACAAAAATAATCAACTTTTTTATTCCGTTTCATATCGATACAACAAAAGGAGTTTTTGAATACATCACTTTTAAAAGAAATGTTATTTCCATTCTGCTGGCGCCTCCGCTGCTTGTGATGACACCCGTCTCATTGAGAAATAAAATACTGGAATTGAGTCCCAATGATGTGATGCTCGTCCGGGGATTGCTGAACACGCCGGTAACCGGGACCGAATGGCGTGTAACGGAATATAACGGCAAACTGCTGGTCAATGTCTGCAATTACAACAAAAAGGTCATCCGGAATGCTTCGCTCGTTTATAAAGGCAAGACCATCGGTAAAATGGACGAATTGATCGGTGAAAATCAGGTGGCGAATAACTTCACCCTGGAACCCTATGAACCGATGCTGTTCAGTATTGAAAAGTAAGAACAGAGGCGTGAGTATGCTCAACATTGTTTTACTCGGCTTGGTCAGTTTCTTTTCGGATATCAGCAGCGAGATGGTGTATCCCATCATTCCGCTTTATTTGGTGAATGTTTTTGGTGCCACGCCCGCGATTGTCGGGGTTATCGAAGGCATTGCCGAAAGCCTCGCGAGTATTCTGAAAGTCTTCAGCGGCCATATTGCCGACAAATACAACCGCAAAAAGCGATTGGCGTTTGCGGGTTATTCAGGCGGGTTGGTGTACAAACTTGCGCTGTTGCTTTCAACCACCTGGCCGGGTGTGCTTGGCGCAAGGGTGATTGACCGGGTGGGCAAGGGCGTCCGGACCGCGCCGCGGGATGTGCTGATATGTGAAAGCGCGCCAAAGGATAACCTCGGTAAGGCGTTCGGGCTGCATAAGGCAATGGATATGGCGGGGTCAGCCATCGGTATTTTATTCGCTTTCTTTCTTATACGCTTCAGCGCAGGCGATTTTGATTACAAGCGGCTTTTCATTGCTTCGGCAATTCCCGCCGCGCTCGGTCTGATGATGTTGGGTTTTGTGCGGGAAAAAAGATTGCCGCGGTGCGAAACCGGCAGCGTAAATTTTTTTAAAAACTTCGGCAAGCTGGATATGCGCCTGAAACTGTTCTTAGGGATTGCTTTTGTGTTTACGCTTGGCAATTCCTCCAACGCTTTTTTGCTGCTGCGTGCGCAGAATAAAGGCTTCAGCCCGGCGAATGTTGTACTGCTCTATTTTATTTATAATGTTTCTGCCTCCCTGCTGGCTATGCCGCTTGGGAAACTGTCTGACAGGGTCGGTCGCAAGCGGCTGCTGGTGACGGGTTACGCGGTTTTCGCCGTGGTGTATTTCGGGTTTGCCGTTGCGGGCAGCAAAGCGGCTGTTGTGTTAATGTTTGTTATTTATGGCGTTTACACTGCAATGACAGCTGGGGTGGAACGGGCGTTTATTGCTGAGATATCACCAAAGGAGTTAAAGGGGACCATGCTGGGGCTTCACTCCTCACTTGTTGGTATCGCGCTATTACCCGCCTCAACCATCGCCGGTTTCTTGTGGGACAATGTCAGCCCTTCCGCGCCGTTCTTCTTCGGCGGGTCATTGGCGTTAGCGGCGGGCATTGCTTTGTTTTTTGTGATGAGAACGCCCGTGCGAGAGGACAGAAGTTAGTGGTTAGCAGTTTGGGTTGCGTTTGAGAAGAGCGGCTTTGCTGCGGTAAGCATTTGAAAAGAATCGGAGAACCGGGCAATGTCCTCACCGCACCGGATATCTAAAATCTAATGTCCGATATCTACAGTCTAAATTCGGAGGTTTACCATGAACGAAGTTGAATTAAACAGCGGCGGTATGCTGAAAGCAACCGGTTACGACGGAAAAATTGAGATATCCTGTGTGCCGGTCGGAGAGGGCGTGTCAGTTCTGCTGTGTGAAATTTCGAATCCGATATGCACCAACCCTTTTTTATACATAGATAAAAGCGAAGCCCTTTGGCTTTTTTATACGGCCATACACTGCGTGGATATCGACACCGCGCAGCCGATGTTCGCCTATGCGCTAAAAGGCAGTTACGGCGAAAATGGCATCCGTTGGGCATGCATGGACGCAATATATCCCCGCTTGGGCGGCAGCTTTACCGATGCCAGGGAAAGCGCGGGGGTAAATGAGGCGGCCGACACCTTTTCACCGGAGCTGTGTAGAAGATGTGAGGCAATCGGCAAGGTTCTTGCGGAGAAACCCGGATTTTCTGGAGAAACTTTCAACAAATTTGTCGAAGAAAAACGCGCTCTCGCGCTGGGCAAGCTCTATGGTGTCAAGATTGCCGAAAACCATTACCCGTTTGCGCGACGGACGGGCTTTTCGTTGAGAGGCGCGCCGCTCGAAGTCGAATATGAGGGCAAGAATGCGCTGGTTTTGCCGGTGTATTCCAACATTTTCTCTTGCGCGCTGCTCTTGTATTCATTTGATCAAGGTGAAAACTTTGACAGCCATGATTATCTCATCTGTTCACTCGGTGATAGGGATGAATTCGTTCTCAATGAAAATAACGGTGTCATCAGCCTCGTGATAAAGAAAGATGACGGCTCTGTTTTGGTCGGTAACACCGGAGATTTGGGTAAAACCTGGGAGAATCTTTATGACCCCACGCAATTCGCATTAAACTTCTGCACAGGGGAAGCATTGCAGCCGGAAAAAAAGTGGTATCGGCAAAACAAGATAAAAGTATTGGCGGCACCCGCACCGGTTAAGTTTTTCCGCTTCGCGAAAACAATGGTGCTCAATGAGCGGATTCTTGATTTTTCCAAGAAAAAGACCGCGGATTCACCGTTCAAAAAATATGAACCGGTAAAAATCGCCGGGTTGGACGGGTATGAAACGCCGTTCATTGAAGATATCTTTCCCCTTATCAAAGAGCATGCACACGGCTCCGGCATCGCCTGCCTGCATAACGGTGAGCTCATCAGCGTCTGGTTTCAATCCGACGGGGAACGCAAGGGGAACGACGGCAGGATTTTGGCGGCAAGAAAGCCGGCGGGCGGCGCATGGCAGGAGCCGTTTGTGATTGCGGATGTGGCCGGCATGGCGGACTGCAACCCGACAGTTTTTGTTGACAAAAACAACCGGCTTTGGTTCTTTTGGTACCCTGTGCTTGCCAACTGCTGGGAAACATCGCAACCCAAGTACCGGTATGCGGAAAAAGGCTTTTACGAGTATGCCAACGGTTATACACAAGCACCGCAGTGGCATGGCCGCGGGATACTGAACCCTTCCAGATATGACGAGCTGCAGGGGAAAGCCACGGGTTTTGAAAACGGGCGGTATACATACGGTGAAGTGAACGGCGAGTGTCGTTACATCACCGAACGGCAGTTTGCGCAACACCCGTTAGCTGCGGATGCGTATGTGAAGATGGAGGACCGTTATATCACAGACAGCTTTGTTGTTTCGTTAAGAAACTCAATGAAAGCCGCAGTCGATTTTGTCCGCGAGGGACGCAAATTTGCCGGTGTGACACCGTTCTTTGAAATCTACCTTTGGTGGGAAGCGGAGAGAATCTGCAGGGTTGCCGCGGGCGCGGATATCCCGTATAAAAAATGGCGGCCGATTACCCGCTCACTCGGCTGGCAGACCAAAAACAAGCCGACGGAGTTTGAATACGGCGGCAAAACCAGGCTGATGCTGCCGTTGTATTCCGACGGTATTCACTGCTCCCTGACGGCTTTTACAGATGACGGCGGTGACACCTGGGGATATGGCTTGCCCTTCGGCTTTACTGCGCCGGAGCAAGCGGCGAGCGTTGTACTCGAAAACGGCATTCTCCGATCCTATTTCCGAAACGGCGAGCCTTCCAACCATGTTATCAGCTGTGAATCACCGGACGGCGGCGAACATTACGAGAACCTGCGTATCGAACAAGCGCTCAAACATGAGGGCGGGTTTGACATTGTCAAGCTGAAAAGCGGTTTGTGGGTGATGTCTGTGACGGATGCCTACAAAGGCAAGGGCGTTCGGGCGCACAATCGCTCACGCCTGCAAATCGCTGTTTCGGCTGACGAGGGAAAGAACTGGCAGCTCACACCGCTGGAACTGGATACCAATGGATTCATAGACAACGGCTATTCGGCCATCACCGAGGGAGCGGACGGGACTATCTATGTTTCGTACAGCCATGACGATGAAAAGGGTATGAACAATATCCGGTGTGCGACGATAAAACGCATCTGACAGCACCCGGGGTCTTACAGAATTACGGCATGAAAACCTTGCAAATACTTAATTTCTGACTAAAACGGAGTTGAACTCCGGATTAGTCAAAGGCTTGTTGGCAAGAGTGTATTTTATTTTTAGTGGGAGGAAGAAAATGAAAGAGCTTAAAAAACTGACGATTCTGCATTCCAACGATTTACACGGCGACTTTTTGGCAAAGGAGATGGATGAAAAACTCCTCGGCGGCGTCTCCATGCTTTCGGGCTACATCAATAAAGTGCGGGATGAAGAGGAAAACACCCTCTATGTCATATCCGGCGATATGTTCCGCGGCTCACTGATTGATCAGGAATACCAGGGCGTATCAACCATTGAAATTATGAACCTGCTCGCACCGGATGTTGTCACGCTGGGGAACCATGAGGTGGACTACGGCATCGCGCATCTTTTATTTTTGGAAAAGTGCGCGCGCTTCCCGATCATTAACGCTAATATTTATATCACTTCCAACCATACAAGAATGTTCCGCTCGCATATCATTCTTGAGGTTGGCGGGATGAAAATCCTGTTTATCGGTGTGCTGACAGAGGAAGTGCTCGCCCAAACCAGGCAGGATAAATTGATCGGAACCTTTGTGGATGTGAATGAAGCGGCGAAAGAGGTCGGAAAAATCAGCAACACCTACCGTACGGAAGACATTGATTTTACTGTGCTCTTGACGCACATCGGTTTTGACGAGGATAAAAAACTCGCTGAATGCCTGGACAAAGATTGGGGTGTTGATATCATCATCGGCGGGCATTCCCATACCCTGCTTGCGGAGCCTTGCGTTGTCAACGGCATTCCGATTGTACAGGCGGCAACGGGCAGCTCTCAAATCGGTCGTTTTGACATTATGGTGGACAAGGATTTGAACGCTATTGATTCGTTTGAATGGCAGATGATTCCCATCGACAGCGAGCATTGCCCGCAGGATACGGCACTCGAAAATCTGATCAGAAAATATAAAGAAAAAACCGATGAAAAATACACGCGGGTTGTCACGCGTTTTAAAAGTGAGTTTACACACCCTGTACGTAACCAACAGACGCAACTTGGCAGCCTGTTCAGCGACATATTTCAGCAGTCACTTGGGCTGGACATTATGCTGCTGGGGTCCGGCAGCATCCGAACGGACGCGCTCGGACCGATTTTGGAATTGCAGGATTTGCTCGTGGCTTTCCCCTATGACGACGCGGTCTTCCGCATTTGCGTCACAGGCAAACAGCTGCGGCAAATGATGGCATTTATGCTCAGAGATGAATCCTTCGAAGGCCATACAGAGTTTTATCAGTTGTCCAAAGGGCTTCATTTGGCATATTCCAAGAGCAGGCGGGTAATAGAAAGTTTCACCCTCAACGGCGAAGACATCGATGACAACCGTGTCTATACGGTCGGTTTGCAGCAGTTTCACTTTAATAATATTCCACAATTTTTTGGCATTGCTCCGGAAGAAATTGCAGCGAATCGAAAGCCTAAAGTACTTTCCACCTCAACGATTGATGTGGTTGACGAATACTTGTGCCAGTTTGAGCTGGTTCAGCTGCCTGATATCGATAGAATGGTGTTTTTACCGTGATGTTTTACCGGTGTAAGGATCCGGCAAACGCCAGGGCAAGCATAGGGTGATTTATTCAACCTTGTTCTTTTAAAAATGTTTTCCTGCATTGATTTGCATCGATTTGACAATTAATTATATAAATGGAGGCACCCGCCATGGATATATCCGGTATCAGTAAAATGAGCAGCAGCAATGTTGTAAGTGTGAATCCGAACCAGCTTGAAACCTATGCGGACAGCATCACCTTGAAAAACCTGGCAACAGGCGATTTAGTGCGTGAGGACATCCGCGATGAAGACGCGCTCAAGCGGCACCAGGCGGCTGTGAAAGCGTCTTTTAACCGGGCGGTTTGCGGCTTGCCCGAACCGGGCCAAATGAAGGTCAGTGTAACCAACACCTTCATCACCGGAAATTTGGTATGCGAATCGCTGGTGATGGAAACGCTGCCGGGCTATTTCGCAACCGCGAATATATACAAACCGGTTGACGCAAAAGGGATACTGCCGGCTGTGCTGATGGTGTGCGGCCATTCCGCCGAAGGCAGAATGGAAACGGTTTATCAGCGTGTGCAGCGAACCATTGCGTCCGCGGGCTTTGTCGTGATGGGGCTGGACCCTGTCGGGCAGGGCGAACGGTACAGTTACCTGGAAGACGGGCGGGAGTCACCATGTATTCCGCCTTGTACGAAGGAACATGATTACGCCGGTATTCAGTGCCTGCTGGCGGGCATCACCATCACACGCTATTTTGTGCATGACGGCATCTGCGCGCTGGATTACCTTGCCGCCCGCGACGATGTGGATGCCGCCAAAATCGGCGTGACCGGTTCCAGCGGCGGCGGCACACAGACAGCCATGCTGATGATGGCCGCACCCGAAAAAATCGCGGCGGCGGCACCCGGTACCTTTATCACTGACCGCAAAGCGATTTTGTACAGCAGGCAGGCGCAGGACGCGGAGCAAATCTGGCATGGCATGGTGAAAGACGGTTTTGACCATGCGGACGCCCTGGCCTGCATGGCGCCGAAGCCGGTCATGCTTCTGACTGTCGATTCGGACTATTTCCCGTTGGAAGGCAGCCACCGCACGATGGAGAAAGCGAAAAAACTCTGGGCGCTCACCGGCAATGAGGACAAGCTAGAAATCTGCACGGACACTTCCGGGCACGCCTATACCTTCACACTGGCGAATGCCGCGGCGGACTTTTTCTCCCGCGCGCTCAAAGGTGTGCCATGTAAACCCCTTGAAACCATGGAAACGCTGGACATGGAAAAACTGTTTGCCACCAAAACAGGGCAAGTTGTCACTTCGCTCGGCTCCCGCATCATCCACGACTTTGTGCTGGATGAACTGCGGGCAATAGACGATCAAAATTCAAAACTGGATGTTGAAACCCGCCGGCAAAAGGCGCAGACATTTATTAAAACCCAGGCTGAAAACTTTGAGCCTTATCCCTTGTATATCAAACGGAAATACTCGACTAAAGACGGGGAGCTCGACGCTTATAATCTGGATTTGCAGCCCTTTACCTGGTTCCAGCAGGAGGGTATTTATAACTTCGGCATTTATTTCAGAAAATACTCGGAATCCCCGCGCAAAACCGTCGTCGCCATCTGGGATGGCGGCACCACGCTGCTGCACAAGCATCTCGATGAAGTGATGGAGTTGTGCGAGCAGGGTTATGGGGTGTTTGTGGTAGACTTAACCGGCACGGGTACTGTCAGCGACGGATTGTATAATCCCGCTCAGCCCGACTTTTACTACACGCGGATGATCACCTTCTGCAACAATCTGCTGGTCAACGGCGACAGTATGCCGGCTATGCGTGTGCGCGGACTCCTTAGAGCCGTTGATGTGGCGGAAGAGATTGCAGGCAAAGGAACGGAGATTAGCGTCTTAACCCACGGCGCTTTTAATCTGTACGGCCTGATGGCAAAACTGATTGATGCCCGCATACATCATGTTGACGAGCGGACACCCTTGAACAGCATCAGAAAGTTCGCGGAGCAAAAGTACTACAACCACAACAATATTTTTGCGATTTTGATGCCGGGGATGCTGCGGGAATTTGATGCGGATGAGTTGAGGAAGTTTTCAGAGTAGATTGCGGATAATGTGTATAAAGAATGGGTGAATTGTTTGGACAAACCCAATAAGAAAACAACCGCCAAGCATTAACGCTCAGCGGTTGTCATCTTTTCGTTTTCTAAACCGTATTCAAGCTATTTGCTTATACCGTCCCATTACATACTCCAAAACAAACTGATTCTTAACCTTCATATTAAGTTTTGATAAAACTTGAGCAATTATCTCGACGGTCAACACCGGGATATAACATTTATAATCACTGTTTTCCGCCAAAAACTCATTCATCAACCGGATGAGCAAATCGTTTTGAGTATTGGCATGCCTCGGGTATCCTCTTGCGATGAGCGCCATATTATTATCAAAATTCGGTGCAAGCCCGGTCAGCCTGCCAGTGGTTACCTCGCGCAGTAAGCCAAAGTTGTTGGTGTGGCGGTCCGGGTTTGCCACGATAGTGTCGAGAAATATCATTTTGATGTAATCGGGGATAGCGGCGGGGCAGAGCAATTTCAGCGCTGCAACCACATCGCTGTAGTCTTCATTGTCACCCATAAATGCCGAAGCCGGCTCAAAACTGACACTTGCGCCGTTTGTGAAGTCCTTTGTTTTCACGAATCCTTCGCCGCGCCGATATTCCGCCATATTCATCCCGAGCGCTTTGCCGAGTTCGCACACAAACAGTTCCGAAAACTGCTCGTTATGGTTTGCCTTTTTATACATCCACCATTCGCCGCTTTTCAGCTTCCAGCATTTTTCAAAGCTGCCGATGTTTGTCAGCTCCGGTGTTCGTGAACGCCTACTGTTCGCGGCGCGGTTAAAGCTGTCGTATGTACCGCGCAGCGCAAGATTTGAAAAATAATCGTTATCAAATTTTATATCTGCATAGGTGAGTTCGCTGTCAAGCGGTTTAATCCAATAGGTATCGGTCACGGTTGCGCCGTTTACCTGAATAACGGCGTTGACATCATCCTTTTCAGTTAGTCGAAGCGCTTTTTTTAGCAGACGGGAGTTGGCGCGGTGCGCGTCAATTGCCCTGGTTTCAAGCCAGGTATCTGCGTTGGCGGAGCGATTAAAATACAGCGGCAGCAAAGCATCGTTGATAACCATGAGAGTATTGTCTGCCCATTTTGCAACCACGGTATCCCTGCTCATAATGTAATAATCCATCGCTCACCCCTCCTTGCCGACATTCGTATACTTGTATGGTTGATAATCATTATAATTCAATCGATATGATTATGCAACTGGGGGAATAAAATAAGGCAAAAAAACAACCGCCAAGCAGTCTGCTTAGCGGTTGTTAATTCTAGTGCGCTCGGCATGGGCGACAACTTGGCGGTGAAAGTCCGCTACACGCTTGGCA